>NZ_JAGHWZ010000003.1:86634-639460 GCF_017746015.1 Xanthomonas sp. A1809
GTCCCGTCCGCTCCGCCAGTTACACGCGAAGCCCCTGAGCAATTGGGGGCTTCGTTTTCTCCACGAAATTCGTCATGCGAATGGAGTGGGTGCAGATGTCCAAGTTTAAAGCGGAGCGGTAGTTCAGCTGGTTAGAATGCTGGCCTGTCACGCCGGAGGTCGCGGGTTCGAGTCCCGTCCGCTCCGCCAGTTATACGAAGCCCTCGGCCCTGTGCCGGGGGCTTTTTTTTTTGGATGTCGGTCGATGGGTGTGGGTCCATGCAGGCATGCCGGTGCGGCGTACTGCAGCGCATCCGCCAGCGGCGCGTTCTGCTGCGTCTGAAGGTGCTCGGGTATCTGGCCCGGCTGGCGCCGTCCACCCTGGACCGATGAACGCGCCACGACGCCATCGTCACGGGCATTGGGCTGGGTGCCTGGCGTCAAGCGCGTTACACTGCGCGGCTCGCCCACAGGCCGTGATTTGCCAATGCTGCAGAAACTTCGCGACAAGACGTCAGGCTGGATCGCTACCGCCATCCTGGGGTTGCTGATGATTCCGTTCCTGTTCGTCATCGACAACAGCTACCTCGGCGGCATTGGCGCCAATAACGTGGCCAAGGTGCAGGCGCCGCCGACCTGGTGGAAATCGGCGCCGTCGTGGTGGCCGGTCTCTTTGCTGTGGCAGCACCATGAAATCAGCACGCAGGATTTCCGCGCGCGCTTTGAGCAGGCGCGCATGCAGGAGCGTCAGCGTCAGGGCGAGAAATTCGATCCGCGCACCTTCGAGTCCCGCGAAAACAAGCTGCAGGTGCTCGACCAACTGGTCGACGAACAGGTGGTGCGACTGGGGGCGGAAGACGCTGGAATCGTCATCGGCGATGCGACCGTGCGCGATTACATCGCCAACATTCCCGCATTCCAGGTCGATGGCAAGTTCAGTCCCGACCAGTACCGCGCCGCACTCGCGCAGGGCACGCCGCCGCGCACGCCAGCGCAGTTCGATGCGCTGGTGCGCGATAGCCTGCAGCAGTCGGTCATCCCGCAGGCGGTGGCGGAGTCCGGCTTTGCCACCAAGTCCGAGTTCGAGCGCCTGCTCAAGCTGATGGGCGAAACGCGCGATGTGGAGCTGGCGATGCTGCCGCCACCGGCCGCAGATACCGCGCCGGTGAGCGATACGCAGATCAAGCAGTGGTACGACGGGCACGCGCAGGATTTCCGTCAGCCGGAAACCGTGACGATCGAATACGTGGAGCTCAACGCCGCCACGATGCCGCCAGCCACTGCGGCCGACGAGGCCACGCTGCGCAAGCGCTATGAAGACGAGAAGGCACGTTTCGTCGAGCCGGAGCAGCGTCTTGCGTCGCACATCCTGATCAGCGCCGGCGCCGATGCAGCCGCGCAAAAGGCTGCCGAGGCAAAGGCCGCCAAGCTCGCTGCCGAGGCCAAGCAGCCGGGTGCCGACTTTGCTGCGCTGGCCAAAGCCAATTCGCAGGACCCCGGCTCCAAGGATGCCGGCGGCGACCTGGGCTGGGTCGAGAAGGGCGCGATGGTCAAGCCGTTCGAGGACGCGCTGTTCTCGATGAAGGCTGGCGAGGTGGTCGGCCCGATCAAGAGCGAATTCGGCTACCACGTGATCCAGCTGCGTGAGGTCAAGGGCGGCCAGGGCAAGTCGTTCGAGCAGGTGCGCGACCAACTGGCTGCCGAGCAGCTCAAGGCTGACGCAGACAAGGCCTTTGCCGATGTCAGTGGCAAGTTGGTGGACCAGGTTTACAAGAACCCCACCGCACTGGAGCCGGCGGCCAAGCAGGTCGGCTTGCCGGTGCAGACCTTGGGACCGTTCTCGCGCAGTGATGCCAGCGGTGTTGCTGCCAACCCGGCTGTGCTGCGCGCGGCGTTCTCAGAAACGCTGGTGCAGGACGGTACGGTGAGCGATCCCATCACCATCGCGCCGAACCATAGCGTGGTGTTGCGTGTCACCAACCACACCGCCGAACAGGCCTTGCCGTTGGACAAGGTGCGCGACAAGGTGACCGCGGCAATCCGTGCGGACCGTGCCGAGAAGGCCGCCGCGGCTGCTGCCGATGCCTTGCTGGCACGCTTGCAGAAGGGTGAGACGCTGCAGGCGCTGGCCGACAGCGAGAAGCTGCAGGTGCAGCCGATCCCGGGGCTACCGCGGACGGCGCCGATCCCGACCCCGGCTGCGAACCGTGCGATCTTCAGCGCGCCGCGACCGACCGAAGGCAAGCCGTCGGTTGGCAAGGTGGAGCTGGATGGCGGGCGCTTTGCTGTCTTTGTCATCAGCAAGGCGACGCCGGGCGATCTGAAGCAGATGCCGGCCGAGCAGCAGACGATGCTGCGCGAGCAGTTGAGCCAGATCGACGGAAACAACGCTGCGCAGGCTTACGTCAAGGAAATGCGCAAGCGCTACAAGATCCAGATCGAAGAAGCCCAGCTGTAAGGCTGGATAATCGATTGGTGAGAAAAGCCCGGGCAACCGGGCTTTTTCTTTGGGCGTTTGTCGTGGAGAACACCGGCCGGCTGGCGCGCAGTCGCCGTCGATCTTCCGCGGCGCATGTCGATTTGCCGGCGGTGTCTGCGCGCTGCATGGCTGCCGGGAGCTGCGATTCCTGGGCGCCAATCGCCGGTTGTCGGCTAGTCGCCTGACGATCTGGCAGTCGTCGCTGACGCTCGATTGGGCGACGGCGCGCGCGGGGATCGCTCCTGACAGACATGCCAGGTGTCCCGCTGATGATCTCCGGTGGCCGGGTCAGCTGAATGGCTAGGCGGGATTGACTCACCAGGGAGCACCGCTAATGTCGTGGCGCGCATTGCAGGGAGGCCTGCAAGCTTCGAGTTTTGCCGGAGCTCGGCTCGCACGTACAGCGCCAAGTCGATTCCCCGGCGCGACGCGCAGCAGACGCTAACTGTGCCTTTGCACCCCGGCAACGCTCAAGATCCATCTTTCGCGACCGAAGCGGCCTGACGAGAAGGCTGGGTTGGTGAGCGAAATTCAGGATCGGCGTGATCATGCCGCCTACTGCCTACTGCCTACTGCCTACTGCCTACTGCCTACTGCCTACCGCCTACCGCCTGCCCGTGCCAACGACAACGTCCAAGGTGCGTCGCACCTTGGCGTCACTTTAGGGCGAGTCGTCGAACGACAGCACCATGCCAGGCTTCAGAATGGCGCTTTTGTCCAGGCCGTTGGTGGCGAGCAGCGTCGTCACGGTAATGCCATAGCGGCGTGCGATCGCCCAGGCCGATTCGCCATTGCGCACGGTGTGGGTACGTGCTGGCGAGGTCGACGCTTTGCTGGCTGCAGAGGCAACGGCGGTCGGTGCGGGGGTGCTGCTGGCGGCGCCAGTTCCCACCTCGGCGGAGGCGACCATGGCGCTATTTGCACCGGGCTGCGGCGGCGCAAGCGGCGCAAGCACGTGCACGCCGCGCGGCGCAGCGCGTGCGCCAGCGAGGGCGGGATTCAGGCGCGCGAGCAGTTGCGGCTCGATCGCGCGCTGTCCGGCCCAGGCGTTGAGGCTGGTGCCTGCCGGCAACGCATGTTCGGTGAGGACGGGCACCTGGCGATCCAGCGACGTCAGCAGGTTGCCCTGCTGTTGCGCGTGATCCAGCACGCAGGCAAGTGCGTGCAGTTTCTCCACATAGTCGTAGGTGACCTTGGACATGCCCGGCAATTCGGAGGGGCGTGCGTTTTGCGCGTTCATCCCGGCGCTGCGCATTGCCTGCAGCACGCGGTACTCGCCGGCGTTGTAGGCCATCAGGGCCAGGCGCCAGTCTCCGCCGAACATGCCGTAAAGGGTTTTGAGATAGCGCACCGCCGCAGTGGTGGAGTCCACTGCCGACAGGCGTCCGTCATATTGCGCACCGACCGGCACCTGGTGGTTGCGCGCGGTGGTCGCGATGAACTGCCACAGGCCGGCAGGGCCGCTGCCGTTGCGGGCCCCGGGGCGATAGCCGCTTTCAACGAACGGGATCAGCGCAAATTCGGTCGGCATGTCGGCCTTGCGCAACTCGTCGACGACATAACCGAATAACGGCAGGACATCCTGCGCATCGTCTGCCAGACGTGCCGGGGCGCGCGAAAAATGCTGTTCCCAGCGGGCATCGCTATGGGCGCTGTCGCAGCCCGGGTCGGCACGACCGTCGAGGAAGGCCGAAAAAATCTCGCGCCCGTTGCGGAGGCTTGGCGCGCTGGCTTGCGCGACCTGGCTACTGGCGGGGGCGGAGCTTGCGTCGTTGGACGATGCGGCTGCCGGTGCGATGGCCGAACAGGCGGCCAGCACTGTCAAAACCAGGCGCCTCATGCGCGAAATTCGTCTTTCCAGCGCCGAAGTTCGGCGAAAACATCGACTTCAGAGGAAAGCTCGCTGGCTGCGCGCGGTGCTACTGCAGCGCGGATCTCGGGGCGGCCGGTGCGTAAGAACGGATTGGTGGCCAGTTCACTCTTGAGCGAAATCGGCAGGGTAGGACGGGCTGCATGACGCATGGCCTGGGCTTCCTGTTGACGGCGCTGCAAGGCAGCGTTGGTGGGATCGACGTGCAGCGCGAAGGCCGCGTTGGCCAAGGTGTATTCGTGGCCGCAACACACAAGCGTTTCGCCAGGCAGGGAGGCCAGGCGCTGCAACGAGTCGAACATCTGGGGAGCGGTACCTTCGAACATCCGCCCACAGCCTAGGCTGAACAGGGTATCACCGCTGAACAGGTAGCCGTCAGCGACGAAGGCGATGTGGCTGCGGGTGTGGCCGGGCACCTGGAGCACTTGGAACTCGACATCGAGCAGGCGCAAGCGCTCGCCCTGGCCCACCTGACGCGCGTCCGCCGGGATGCGTTCGTCGGCCGGGCCGAACAACGCCAGGTTCGGCCAGCGCTGCTGGAGCTCGGCAACGCCGCCGATGTGATCGCCGTGGTGGTGGGTGAGCAGGACGGCGCTCGGCACCAGGCCCTGGTGCTGCGCGGCAGCCAGGACCGGCTCGGCCTGACCGGGGTCGACAATGATGGCGCGGCCATCTGCAGCGATCAGCGCCCAGATGTAGTTGTCGTCGAATGCGGGCAGGGCGATCAGTCGCATAGAATTGGGACCATGCCTGCCCCGCCATTCTCACGTCAAGCTGGCGTCTCATCCTGGTTTGAAACCGGCGCGGGGCGCGGCCTGCTTCAGCTGGAGCGTCGTCTGGCGTTGGAAGCGCTACAGACACGGCCGTCGCAGCCGTGGTTGTGGCTGACGCCGACCGCCGACATGCCTGCGCGCGAGTTGCTGCAAGGGCGCGGTTTGCGCCTGCATCGCAGTGCCGGCCGCTTTGCCGGCGACGCACGCTGCGCGCTACCGTTTCCGCTGCCGACCGAGAGCCTGCAGGCGATCGTGGCGCAACATGCGGTGGTTGGCGGGGCAGCGGACTTTCTGGCCGAATGCGAGCGTCTGCTGATGCCCGGCGGCCGTCTGTGGCTGTTCACGCTCAATCCGATGAGCCCCTACCGCTTCCGCTGGGCGCGGCGCGGGCCGGTCGCGTTGCGCCCGGATCGCTGGCGCCTCCTGGCCCAGCGTGCCGGTCTGCACAGCGTGCAGGCCGAGCGCTACCTGGGGCCGATCTGGCGCCCCAGCGGCGAGTCCACCGACCCCGGCCGGGCACCCTGGCGCGCGGTGTATCTGCTGGAAGTGGAAAAGCGTGCTGCCGCGGCGATCGGGCCGACGCCGATCGCCCTGCCTGCCCGCTGGCCACAGCCGGTGGCCACGATCTGACCTGTTTACGTTCAACTCTGGAACCTGATGAAATCCATTGAAGTGCATACCGATGGCTCCTGCCTCGGCAACCCCGGCCCGGGCGGCTGGGCGGCCTTGCTGCGTTACAACGGCCGCGAAAAGGAGCTGGCCGGCGGCGAGGCGGTATCGACGAACAACCGCATGGAATTGATGGCGGCGATCATGGCGCTGGAAACGCTGACCGAGCCGTGCCAGATCGTGTTGCATACCGATTCGCAGTACGTGCGCCAGGGCATCACCGAATGGATGCCGGGGTGGGTGCGACGCAACTGGAAGACCGCCGGTGGCGATCCGGTCAAAAATCGCGAGTTGTGGGAGCGGTTGCACGCGGCCACGCAGCGCCATCGCATCGATTGGCGTTGGGTGAAAGGCCACAATGGCGACCCGGACAACGAGCGCGTCGACGTGCTCGCCCGCAATCAGGCCATCGCCCAGCGCGATGGTCTTGCGACATCGTAAGAGGACACATGCGTCAGATCATTCTCGATACCGAAACCACCGGCCTGGAATGGCGCAAGGGCAACCGCGTCGTCGAAATCGGCGCGGTGGAGCTGCTGGAGCGGCGCCCGAGCGGCAACAATTTCCATCGTTACCTGAAGCCGGACTGCGACTTCGAGCCGGGCGCGCAGGAGGTGACCGGGCTGACCCTGGAATTTCTTGCCGATAAACCGCTGTTCGGCGAGGTGGTGGATGAGTTTCTCGCCTATATCGACGGCGCGGAACTGATCATCCACAACGCTGCGTTCGACCTGGGGTTTCTGGACAACGAACTGGCGCTGCTGGGCGATCACTACGGGCGTATCGTCGAGCGCGCCACGGTGGTCGATACCTTGATGATGGCGCGCGAGCGCTATCCGGGGCAGCGCAATTCCCTGGATGCCCTGTGCAAGCGTCTGGGCGTGGACAACTCGCATCGCCAGCTGCACGGCGCGTTGCTCGATGCCCAGATCCTGGCCGATGTGTATATCGCGCTGACCTCCGGCCAGGAGGAGATCGGGTTTGCCAGTGCCGACGCCGGTCAGCAGACCGATGCGGCGAGCGGCGTGATTGCGTTCGACCCGGCGCTGCTGTTGCCGCGTCCGCGCGTTGCGGTGACCGCTTCCGAATTGCAGGCCCACGAGGCGCGCTTGGCGCAGCTGCGCAAGAAGGCAGGGCGTGCGTTGTGGGATCCGCCGGTCGAGAAGATTGCGGTCGCCGGGTGAGGCGCCTGGCCTGAGGTACTTTGCTCGCGCGCCGGGCTACGTCAGTAACTGCGCACCAGGATCGCGGTGATGTTGTCCGAACCGCCGCCATCCAGTGCGGCGGCGACCAGGCATTCCACGCATTCCTGCGCGCTGCAATCGGCCTGCGACAACGTGGCCGCGATGGCGGCATCGTCCACCTCTTCGGTCAGGCCGTCGCTGCACAGCAACAGCTGCATGCCGGATTTGAGTTCGCCTTGCATGATGGCGACATTCAGATGTGCCGGGTCGGTCACGCCGAGTGCCTGGGTCACCACGTTGCGATGCGGGTGCGCGCGTGCCTGCTCGCTGGTCAGCGTGCCCTGGGCGATGAGCTCCTGCACATAGCTGTGGTCCTGGCTCAGCTGCGCCAGCCGGCCATCGCGCCACAGGTAGGCGCGGCTGTCGCCAACCCAGGCCACTTCGAAACGCTGGCCGAGTACGCGCGCGGCGACCACGGTGGTGCCCATCGGCAAGGTGTCGTTGCAGCGGCGCGAGGTCTTGATGATCTCTTCGTCGGCGATGCGTACCGCCTGCGCCAGCGGGGTACCGGCGCGGACTTCGCGCACGATGGTCTCGCGGGCCAGTGCGCTGGCCACTTCCCCGCAGGCATGCCCCCCCATGCCATCGGCGACCAGCCACAATCCCAGCTCGCTGTCGCCGTAGTAGGTGTCCTCGTTGAGGTCACGGCGCAGGCCGACATGGGTGAGGTGTCCGAATTCGAGCATGGGGCCGGGTCGCCAAGGAGAAGATGCGCCACCATCATCGCGGCCCGGCCGGTTAGCGGCAACACGCCACGCAAGGGCGCCGCAGCACCGGTTCACGCCTGGACGCGCGCTGACCCTGCCTGCGCCGGCTCGGGCCGCTTGTGGCGCGGGCCATGTGCCCGTATGATGCACGGCCCCAGGACACTGGGGACCATCTGGAGAGGTGGCAGAGCGGTTGAATGTACCTGACTCGAAATCAGGCAGGCGTTTATAGCGCCTCGGGGGTTCGAATCCCCCCCTCTCCGCCAGATTGAGGCGAGTAGGTGCGCCAGTGCCGCGTGAGTTTCGCCGGCGGCATTGGGGGGTGAGAATCCCCGGGTTCGACAGGCAGCGCAGCTGTCTGCACGGCGAAGCCGCCCGCAGGGCGAAGGCACGAAGTGCCGAGTGAATCCCCACTCTCCGCCAGATTCGCATCAGCCCCCGCAAGGGGGCTTTTGTTTATGTGTGGCAGTCGCCGGCCGCGGCGATGACTACAATCCGCCCGATCCCCGTTGGAGGCCTGTCATGTCCGAGATCCTGGTGCCCGTGTCTTTTGGTGAACTGCTCGACAAGATCGCGATCCTGCAGATCAAGTCCGAGCGCATGCGCGATGCAGCCAAGTTGACCAATGTGCGCAACGAGCTGTCTGCGCTGGAAACCAGCTGGATGGCGCATCCGGCCGCCGGCCACGACATCGTGCGCCTGCGCGCCGAGCTCAAGGCCGTCAATGAGCGACTGTGGGTGATCGAGGACGACATCCGCCTCAAGGAGCAGGCGCAGAGCTTCGATGACGCCTTCGTGCAGCTGGCGCGCAGCGTGTATATCGAAAACGACGAGCGCGCGCGCATCAAGAAGGAGATCAACCTGGCGCTGGGTTCTTCGTATGTGGAAGAAAAGTCCTATCAGGACTATCGCGCTACCGGCGCCTGAGCGTGTTGACGGTTTGATCGCGCAGGTGGTCTGACAGCGCGAGTTGTTGCAGGAAGCGTCTTCGCTCGATCTCACGCCCATTGGTGCGGGCGCCTCTGCAACTTGCCCGGCGCCTGATCGCCGAGCAGCTTCAGAGCCGGTGCTGAAGTGCTGGCTGCGTCGCCTTTTGCGCCAACCGTGTGGCGGTCCGGCGGCGATTGATCGCCGATCGTCAGCGCGGGTGGTCGGCGCGATAACGCTCGAAGGCGGCGATCGCATCGTCCACGGTGATCAGCGACATCACCTCGTCGAATTCGATCTTCGTTCCCCAGCGTAGCTGGTCGGCTGGCTTGTGCAGGAATTTGCGCGCGGCGGCGTCGTAGCGGTCCACGCAATAGCGCACGTCCGAGTACGGGCCGCTTCGTCGCGGGTTGCTGGCCGCATGCAGGCCGAGCACCTTGGTGCCCATGGCGTTGGCGATATGCATCGGCCCGGAATCCGGCGTGACCACCAGGTCCGCGCGCGCGAGCAGGGCAGGCAGTTGCTTAAGGGTGTCCTTGCCAACCAGATCCAGCACCGGCGTGCGTGCGGCCGCAACGGTGGCATCGGCAGTGCTGCGTTCCAGGTCGCTGCGGCCGCCGCACAGCACGATCCGCCAGCCCTGCGCGGCGGCATGATCGGCCAGCGCGGCGAGGCGATCGGGATACCAGTTGCGACGCGGGTGGCTGGAGCAGGGCGAGATCATCAGTACAGGGCGGCCATCGTCGTCCCATTGCGCGCGTGCCCAGGCATGCGCCTGGTCGGGCACCGGCAGGTCCCAGCGCACCTGGGTCTGGCGCAGGCCCAGCGGCTCGGCAAAGCTGCCGATGGCGTCGAGCACGTGGATGCCGGGGCGATCGGCGATGCGCTCGTTGACGAACAGGCCGTGCAGGTCCTTGGAGCGGCTGCGGTCGTAGCCGATGCGTCGCCGCGCCGGCACGAAGGCCGACAGCACATTGGCCCGAAAGGCCACCTGCATCTGCAGCAAGGCATCGAAGCGGCCCAGCGGTGCCAGCGACCGGCGTAGTGCGCGCATGCCGGCCACCCCGCTGCGTTTGTCGTAGGCGTGGAATTGCACGCCGGGCAGACCCTCGAGCAATTTCAGCCCGGCCTTGTCGATGACCCAATGCAGTTGGGTTTCAGGAAACCCGGCCTGCAACGTCCGTACCAGCGGCACCACGTGCGTGACATCGCCCAGGGCGGACAAGCGCAGCAAACACAGCGATGCGGGCGTTACAGCCATGGTGTTGTTAGACTCGATAGATGGTTTCTTTCGATGCCACCGAAGCGCTGGCGCCGTACCGCGAAGGTCGCGGGTATGGCGCCATTCTGTTCGACCGCGAACGGCTGCGGCAAGCCGATGCCAGCCTGTTTTCGCCGCAATCGTGGGGCGACAGGGCGCGGCCGGTGGACGCAGGCGGGCGTGGCGGCGCGTGGTTCGTGGATGCGCCATTCGGGCATAGCGTGTTGCGGCAGTACCTGCGCGGCGGCATGGCCGCACGCGTGAGCCGCGATCGCTACCTGTGGAAAGGGGCAGGGCGCACGCGCAGTTTTGCCGAGTTCCGGCTGATGCGCGAACTGATCAAACGCAAGTTGCCGGTGCCGCGTCCGTTGGCCGCCTGCTATCTGCGCGAAGGCGTGGGCTATCGCGCTGCGCTGTTGATGGAGCGGCTGGAGAACGTGCGCTCATTGGCCGACCACGCCCAGGTGGCCGGTCGCGGTGCGCCGTGGGAGGCGACCGGCCAGCTGATTGCACGCTTCCATCGCGCTGGCCTGGATCACGCCGATCTCAACGCGCACAACATCCTGTTCGATGCCGGCGGGCATGGCTGGCTGATCGATTTCGACCGCGGCGTGCTGCGCATTCCGGCCACGCGCTGGCGCGAGCGCAACCTCAAGCGGCTGCATCGCTCGCTGTTGAAGCTGCGCGGCAACCGCAGCCGCGAGGATGTCGACAAGGACTATGCGCGCCTGCATCGCGCCTACGAACTGGCCTGGGGCCGGGGCTACTGATGGACTGGGGATTGCGGGTGCAGGGAGTCGGCAATGCGTCGGCGGTGGCCCTTGGCTCGCCGATGGCCACGCTCGAGCGCGCCGGTGCGCCCTGGCTGACCATCGATTGCGGCAGCGAGGGGCTGACCGCCTATCAGGCTCACTATGGCCAGCTGCCACAGGCAATCTTCATCACCCACGTGCATCTGGACCATGTCGGTGGCCTGGAACGGGTGTTCGTCGACAGTTATTTTTCCGAGCGCCGCGGGCGCACGCGCCTGTACGTGCCGGCGCCGGTCGTGCCGCTGCTGCAGCGGCGCATCGCCGATTACCCGAATGTGCTGGCCGAGGGCGGGGCGAACTTCTGGGACGCATTCCAGCTGGTGCCGGTCGGCGATGCGTTCTGGCACGACGGCGTGCGGCTGGAAGTGTTCCCGGTCCGCCACCACTGGCCCGAGACGGCTTACGGGTTGCGTTTGAAGGGGGCGCTGGTCTGGACTGGCGATACCCGGCCGATCCCCGAAATGCTGAAGCGTTATGCGGACGACAGCGAACTCATCGCGCATGACTGCGGCGTTCACGGCAACCCGTCGCATACTGGCGTGGACGATTTGGAGCGGGAATACCCGCAGGACCTGCTGAGCCGCATGCTGCTGTACCACTACGCCAGCGACGCCGACGGCGATGTGCTGCGTGCACGTGGCCACCGCGTCGCCGTGCCCGGCCAATACCTTGCGCTGGCGAACCCGACCGCAGCGACGGTGCCCTGATGGGCGCCTTGCTGCTGCCGGATCTTGCCACGGCGCCGATGCAGGACCGCTACGGCCGTCCGCTGCGCGATCTGCGCCTGTCGGTGATCGAGGCCTGCAATTTCCGCTGCGGGTACTGCATGCCGGCCGATCGCGTGCCAGACGATTACGGCTTCGACTCGCAGCAGCGGTTGAGTTTCGATCAGCTGGAAACCCTGGTGCGTGCCTTCGTTTCGGTCGGGGTGACCAAGGTGCGCCTGACCGGCGGCGAGCCGCTGCTACGGCGCGACTTACCGAGCCTGATCGCACGGCTGACCGCGATCGAGGGCATCGAAGATCTGGCGCTGACCACCAACGGCACCTTGCTTGGACGCCAGGCCGTCGCGCTGCGACAGGCTGGGCTGCGCCGCATCACCGTCAGCATGGATGCGCTGGAACCGGCGTTGTTCAGGCGCATGAGCGGCGATCGCGGCGAAATTGCGCAGGTGCTGGCTGGCATTGCCGCCGCCGAGCAGGCCGGTTTCCAGCGGCTGAAGATCAACTGCGTGGTGCAGCGTGGCGTCAACGAAGATCAGGTGCTGCCGTTGGTGGAGCACTTCCGCGGCACCGGGCACGTGCTGCGCTTCATCGAATTCATGGACGTCGGCAGTTGCAATGGCTGGACGGCGGATGCGGTGGTGACCTCGGCGCAATTGCACGAACGCATCCATGCGCGCTGGCCGTTGGTGGCGCTGGACGCCAATTACACCGGTGAAGTGGCGCAGCGCCACGCGTTTGCGGATGGCGCTGGCGAAGTGGGCTTCGTCAGTTCGGTCAGCGTGCCGTTCTGCGGCGATTGCCAGCGTGCGCGCGTCTCGGCCGACGGGCATCTGTATACCTGCCTGTTCGCCAGTCAGGGCCACGACCTCAAGCCGGCCCTGGCCAACGGCGAGCCTGCGCTGGCGACGCATCTGCGCCAGCGCTGGAGCGTGCGTGGCGACCGCTACAGCGAAGTGCGCGCCTCGGTGCCGCGGCGCGGCAAGCCGGTCGAGATGTTCTTGATCGGCGGATGAGCGAGGACGCGCTGCTGGTGCAGCTGCGCACGCTGGAGCTGCGTCTGCTCGATCCGCAGCAGCGTGCCGATGTGCAGGTGTTGGAAGCGCTGCTCGATCCGGCCTTTGTCGAGTTCGGTACGTCGGGCCGCCGGTACACGCGGAGCGAGGTGATCGCGGCCCTGCGCGCCCCCGGTGTCGCTGCCGAGTACTGCGCAGAAGACTTCGAATGCGCTCGGCTGGCACCGGATCTTGCGCAGGTGCGCTATCGGTCGGTGGAACGCCGTCAGGGTGTTGAGCGGCAGGCCTTGCGCAGCTCGTTGTGGCGCAGCAATGCTGCTGGATGGCAGCTGCTGTTCCATCAAGGCACCTTGTTCACCGAGAATGCCGCATCCTGAGTGCCTGTCTTCGCGTCGCTTCCCATGCCTGCAAATTCCCGCTCCGCCCGCCTGACCCATCTGGATGATGACGGGCTCCCCACCATGGTGGATGTCTCGGACAAGGCGGTTACCGCCCGTAGCGCCACTGCGGAAAGCCGCGTGCGCTTTCCGGCGGCCGTGGCCGCACAGTTGCGCGCCAACGGCTTGCGTAGTGCCAAGGGCGGCATCGTGGAGACGGCGGTGATTGCCGGCACCATGGCGGTCAAGCGCACGCACGAATTGATTCCGTTCTGCCATCCATTGCCGATCGATGCCTGCCGTTTCGAGATCGACTGGGCGGGCGAGCAGCTGCTGGATATCCGTTGCACGGTGCGCTGCGTGCATCGTACCGGCGTGGAAATGGAGGCGCTTACCGGTGCCAGCGTGGCGGCGCTGACGGTGTATGACATGTGCAAGGCGTTGTCGCACAGCATGAGCATTGGTCCGACCAAATTGGTATCCAAGCGCGGCGGCAAGCGCGACATCGGAGCGGCACAATGACCGCCACGGTGACGGTGCTGTATTTCGCCAGCCTGCGCGAGGCCGCAGGAATTGCCGACGAGCGCGTGCAGAGCGGCGCGCAGGATCTGCGCAGCCTGTACGCGGAACTCGATGCGCGGCATGGCCTGCGCTGGACGCCTGCGCAGTTGCGTGTGGCCGTGGATGGCGCATTCGCGCGCTGGGAGGATGCGCTGCGCGATGGCAGCGAAGTGGTGTTCATTCCGCCAGTGTCGGGAGGTTGAGCGTGAGCGAACAGGTTGCAGCGATCTTTGCGCTTTCCGAGGTGCCGTTGCCGATCGATCGGCTGCGTGCGGGGGTGGAACATCCGCATGCCGGCGCGTTCGCCAGCTTCGAAGGCTGGGTGCGCAATCACAACGAAGGCCGCGGCGTGGCCGGCTTGCGCTACGAAGCCTATGCCGCGCTCGCACAGGCCGAAGGGCAGCGTGTGCTGGACGAAGCAATGCAGCGATACGCCATCGTGCACGCGCATTGCGTGCACCGCGTGGGCGAGCTGCGTATCGGCGACATGGCGGTGTGGGTCGGCGTCAGTGCGGCGCACCGTGGCGCCGCATTCGATGCGTGCCGCTACATCATCGATGAGGTCAAGGCGCGCGTGCCGATCTGGAAGAACGAGCATTACCTGGAAGGCGATGCGGGTTGGTTGCATCCCCAATCGCAACCGTAGCAGGCGGATGCGGTCCGGCACGCACCCGCGCGCGAGCCGGCGCCGGCCTTGCATAGCCGCGCGGCGCAGCACGAGCTGACTGCTGCTTTTCGCTGGATCAATCGTGCGCAAGTCGATCCTCCGGGTAGCTCGCCTGGAGTCTTGCGAAGTTGGGGTGGTGTCCCCGCCGGTTGACCTCGGCGCCCGCATCGCGCCGTGGGAAGCGCTCACGTTGCGGGGATGGGGGCGCCGTCGCCACGGCGGATACGAATGACTGGTCGGCTTTTCGCCTCGGCTTTGCGCATGCGCGCAGCGCTGCACGTGATGATCGCAGTTGTTCGATCAATCGCGCCCAAGGCAGAGGTTCCAGCTAGTTCGCCTGGCATTGCCGAAAGTTGGGGTGGTGTCCCCGCCGGTTGACCTCGGCGCCCGCATCAATCGATACCGTTGCTGCCTTCCGGCCCTGGCGGGATTTTCGATCTAGCGTCGCGAGGGACCGACGGGGCCACCATAAGACGTGGGCCATTGGCATGGCCCTGCGATTTGCGACATGGGTGTCTTTGCGCAAATCATGAAACTGGCGGAGAGAGGGGGATTCGAACCCCCGAAGCGCGGTTTAGACGCTTACACACTTTCCAGGCGTGCTCCTTCAACCACTCGGACACCTCTCCGTGCCTGCCCGACCGTGGTCGAACAGGGCCGCAAATTCTAGCGGTCGCCGGCCCGTACCACAAGCTGAATCTTCCAGCCGCAGTCGCTGAGACCGGGCGTGGCACAATATCCGCTCAAACAGAGCCGGTTGCCCGATGTCTTACCTCGTTCTCGCCCGCAAGTGGCGCCCGAAGCGTTTTGCCGAACTCGTAGGCCAGGAACACGTGGTCCGCGCGCTCAGTAACGCGCTCGACAGTGGGCGCGTGCATCACGCGTTCCTGTTCACCGGCACCCGTGGCGTGGGCAAGACCACCATCGCGCGCATCTTCGCCAAATCGCTCAATTGCGAGACCGGCACCAGTGCCGATCCCTGCGGGACGTGCCCGGCCTGCCTGGACATCGACGCCGGGCGCTACATCGACCTGTTGGAGATCGATGCCGCATCCAACACCGGCGTGGACGATGTGCGCGAGGTGATCGAAAACGCGCAGTACATGCCCTCGCGCGGCAAGTTCAAGGTCTATCTGATCGACGAAGTGCACATGCTGTCCAAGGCGGCGTTCAACGCGCTGCTGAAGACGCTGGAAGAGCCACCGGAGCACGTGAAGTTCCTGCTGGCCACCACCGACCCGCAAAAATTGCCGGTGACGGTGCTGTCGCGCTGCCTGCAGTTCAACCTCAAGCGATTGGACGAAGACCAGATTCAGGGGCAGATGACGCGCATCCTGGCCGCTGAACAGATCGAGTCGGATCCGTCGGCGATCGTGCAGCTGTCCAAGGCGGCCGACGGCTCGCTGCGCGATGGTCTGTCGCTGCTGGACCAGGCCATCGCCTATGCCGGCGGCGCGCTGCGCGAGGATGTGGTGCGCACCATGCTGGGTACGGTCGATCGCACCCAGGTCGGCGCGATGCTGCAGTCGCTTGCCGATGGCGATGGCGCGCGCCTGTTGCAGGTGGTGGCCGCGCTGGCCGAATTTTCGCCCGATTGGAGCGGTGTGCTGGAGGCCCTGGCCGAGGCCCTGCACCGGGTGCAGGTGCAGCAGTTGGTGCCATCGGTGGCCTTTGTCGGCGACGGGATCGACCCGACGCCGTTTGCGGCGCAGCTGCGGCCGGAAGTGGTGCAGCTGTGGTACCAGATGGCGCTCAACGGGCGACGCGACCTGTATCTGGCGCCCAGCCCGCGCGCCGGTTTCGAAATGGCAGTGCTGCGCATGCTTGCCTTCCGCCCCGCAGCGGCGGTGCCGGCTGGCGGCTCGGACGACGGTCGCGGTGCCACGGCGGGCGGTGGTGCGCGTTCTGGCGCTGCCGGCGGTCAGGCTGCTGCGCCGGCAGCGGCAGCGCCCGCCGTAGTGGCCTCGCCTGCTGCGGTGACGGATACGATGCCGGCTGCGGAAGCGTCCTTGCCGGCATCAGCAACCCGGGCAACGCCGATTTCGGCTGCGCCTCCCGTTGTCGTGCTTGCCCCCCAAGAGTCTTCTCCGGACAGCCGTGCGTCTGCAGCCAGTGCGCGTAATGACGACACCCCGCCGTGGGCAGTGGACGATGCGCCGGTGCGTGCGCAGGTCGCGCCGGCACCCGACACGATGGCCGTGCTTGCGCCTGAAGCGGCGATGGCTCCGCCAGCTGCCACCGTCGAGCTCGCGCACCCCGATGCGATTGCGTCCGACGCTGTGGTGGAGGCTCCGGCTTCGGTCGCAGTGTCGTCGCTTGTCGAGCCCTCGTCGCTTGAGGAGCCAGCGGTGGTCGCGCCATCGGCAACGGCAGGGGCTGCATCAGGCTCGGCGACCGACGCGACGGCCCTGCTCGATGACGGCCGCATCGCCGATGCCGAGCAATGGCTGGAGCTGGTCACGCGCAGCGGCTTGAATGGCCCGTCGCGGCAGCTGGCCGCCAACGCCGCATTTATCGGCCATCGCGATGGCGTGCTGCGGCTGGCGCTGGCGCCTGGCTTCGAATATCTGAACTCCGAGCGCTCCATCGCCAACCTCGCGCAGGCGCTGGCACCGGTGTTGGGAAACCCGCCGCGCATCGTCATCGAAACCGGCAGCGCCGATGTCGAAACCTTGCACGAGCGTGCCAACCGCCAGAAAGGCGAGCGCCAGAGCGCGGCCGAAACAGCCTTCATGAACGACCCGACGGTGCAGTTGCTGATCCAGCAGCAAGGCGCGCGGATCGTGCCCGATTCCATCCGCCCTTACGACGAGTAACGACCCATGCGTGGAAATATTGCCCAACTGATGCAGCAGGCGCAGAAGATGCAGGAAAACCTGCAGCGCGCCCAGGAAGAACTGGCCAAGCTGGAAGTCACCGGCAGCGCCGGTGGTGGCATGGTCAGCGTGACGCTGACCGGCGCCAAGGAGTGCCGCAAGGTGCGCATCGACCCGAGCATCCTCTCCGACCAGGAGATGGCCGAGGATCTGATCGCCGCCGCCTTCAACGACGCCTCCAACAAGATCGACGCCGAATCCAAGGACCGCATGGGCTCTGCGACCGCCGGCATGCAGTTGCCGCCGGGCATGAAGTTGCCGTTCTGAAAGGCAGGGAATCGGGGGTGGGGAATCGGGAATCGTAGAGCGAGCTGGCTTTGCTGTTGCGATTCCCCAATCTCGATTCCCGATTCCCGATTCCCGACCCAATGTCCACTTTGCTCGAACAACTGATCGAGGCCTTCCGGGTATTGCCCGGCGTGGGCCAGAAGTCGGCCCAGCGCATGGCCTATCACGTGCTCGAGCGCGAGCGCGAGGGCGGGCGGCGGCTGGCCGCTGCGTTGGGCAACGCGGTGGAAAAGGTGGGGCATTGCGTGCAATGCCGCGACTTCACCGAATCGGAAATCTGCAGCATTTGCGCCAGCAGCAGCCGCGACCGGCAGCAACTATGCGTGGTGGAGTCGCCGGCCGATCGCCTGGCGATCGAACATGCCACCGGCTACCGCGGGCTGTATTTCATTCTGCAGGGGCGCCTGTCGCCGCTGGATGGCATCGGCCCGCGCGAACTGGGGCTGGATCGGCTCGGCGAGCGTCTGGCTGCCGGCGAAGTGACCGAAATGATCATCGCCACCAATGCGACGGTCGAAGGCGAGGCCACGGCCCATTACCTGGCGCAACTGGCGCGCCAGCACGCAGTACGCCCAAGCCGGCTCGCCCAGGGCATGCCGCTGGGTGGCGAGCTGGAGTATGTGGACCGCGGCACCCTGTCGCACGCCTTCGGCACCCGCAGTGAGGTGCTTTGAGGGCGGGGAATCGGGAATGGGGAATCGGGAATCGGAGAAGCAAAGTCAGAAGCGCGCGCGGTAAGCTCTTGCGATTCCCCAATCCCGATTCCCTATTCCCATCCTATGACCGACACCATCTTCGGCAAAATCATTCGTCGCGAAATTCCGGCCACCATCGTTTACGAGGACGATGAGGTGCTGGGCTTCGAAGACATCGCGCCGCAGGCGCCGGTGCATGTGCTCTTCATTCCCAAGCAGCACGCCTTTCCGACCCTGGACGATGTGCCGCCGGAGCAGGCGCTGCTGGTTGGCAAGCTGGCCATCGCAGCGGCGACCTATGCGCGCGCACAAGGGCTGGCGCAAGACGGCTACCGCATCGTGATGAATTGCCGCGAGCATGCCGGCCAGACGGTGTTCCATCTCCATCTGCATTTGCTGGCCGGTGCGCCGCTGGGCCGCTTCGGCACGCCTTGACGCGTCGTCGGATCGCGCGTTGCGCGCAAGCCGCGTCATGCAGCGATCGTCGTGCACAAACAAAAACGCCGCTCCCTGCGAGCGGCGTTTTTGCGAGTAACCCAGCTCAGCGGCGCATTACCACCAGCCGCGGCCCCAGCCCCAACCGCCGCCCCAGCGCGGGCCCCACGGGTCGCCCCACGGGCCATACGGGTAAGCCGGCACGACTTCCACGTCGCGCACGACCGGCCACAGGTAGACCACGTCGGCATTGACCTTGGGCAGCTTGTAGTCGTATTCGCCGATCTTGGTGGTTTCGTAGCCTTCGATCTTGCCGATGAAGGTCACTTCGCGCCCCGGCTCGAACACCGCCGGATCGTAGAAGCCCGAGCGGCAGGCCAGGAAGCGGCCATCGCTGGCATCCACGGCATTACGGTCGGGGCGACCGCTGGCATTGAGCGGGCGCGAGATCAGCTCGAAGCAGGTCTGACCCTGGCCAGGCGTGGTCTTGATGATCTTGCCACCCCAGCGCACGGACGTGCCGACCTGGGCGCTGGCAGTTGAATCACTCGGACTGACCGCGGGGAACTGGCCCTGCAGCGGCTTGGGTGCGGTGGCGCAGGCTGCGAGCCCGAGCACAGCGATAAGAGGAACAAGAAAACGGGTACTCATGAGGAAGCTCCGGTTCGCGGGCGATGCTGCAGCAAGTCTTTCAAGAGAGTGGCGCTGTCCGAATCAGCGCCAGCGTATCGCGCGGCAGCGAAACGTTGGCTGAGTGCCAACAGTGCCGTATTCGGGTGTGAGCGGGCGACACGTTGCGCCCACACACCGGCCGGTTCGTGCGGTTCACGGGCAAGGCCGAGCTTGCGGTAGCGGCGGCTCAGCCGGTGCCAGGCGCGCAGCAACGGGTCGCGCTCACGTTCGCCACGTGCCAGCAGCCAGCCCATCCACGCCAGCGCGCTTACCGCGAACACGCCGAAGATGGCGGCCAGCTGCGAGGTGTCCAGGCGATCGATGCCCAAGGGTTGCAGCAGCCGTTGCTGACGGTCGGCATCGAAGGACAGCACTAGCTCGTTCCAGCCGCGCCGCAGCCAGTCGCTGACCTGGCCCAGGCTGGCCCATGTGCCGAGGTCGGCGAAGTCGTTGCCGCCGCCGGCTTGCAGGCGATCTTCGAGGGTGTCGTAGATGCGTTCCGGCGCCACTGCGGCGGTGGGGTCCACGCGAACCCAGCCACGCCCGGCCAGCCAGACTTCGGTCCAGGCGTGCGCGTCCATGCGGCGTACCACCCAATAATTGCCCAACCGGTTGTATGTGCCGCCGGCATACCCGGTCACCACGCGCGCCGGGATGCCGGCCGCGCGCATCAGCACCACGAACGAGGAGCTGAAGTGTTCGCAGAAACCGGCCTTTTGCTGAAACAGGAACTCGTCGACGCTGTTGCGGCCGAGCAGCGGCGTGTCCAGCGTGTAGGCGAATTCTCGGGTGATCCACTGCAGTGCGCGCTGCACCACCGCATCGTCGTTGTTGCCGGCCTCGCCACGCCATTGCCGTGCCAGCGTCAGCGTACGCGGATTGAAACCGGGCGGCAGGGCAAGTGCACGCTTGCGCAACTGGTCGGGCAGGTCGGTATCGAAGCGCGTTGGCGGTGCCGATTGCAGGTCCCAGCGCGTCAGTGCGCTCAACGGCCGTTGCGCCAACAGTTCGTAGTCCGGCGATAACTCGGCGTTGGGCACGCCCTGGGTAGGCAGATCCAGCGACACCAGCTGGCGGCGATCGGTGGGCTCGTAATCCAGGCGATAACGGTAGGTTTGCGGACCTGCGGTGACCGAAGCGGGCTGACCGCGGCCGGTCCAGCGCGCGCGCTGCCAGGTGCGGCCGTCGAAGTCCCACATCACCGGGCCGCGCCAGTAGCGCTGTTGCGGCGGCGGCGCCTTGCCGGCGAATTGCACGCGCAAGGCCGGGCTGTCGTCGGCCATCAGGTCGATCCATTCGCCCGGCGACATGTTGTCCGACAGGCCAGGCCGGGATAGCGCGCGCTCGGGCACGCCCCACAGCGGCGCACTCAGCCGCGGCAGCAACCAGAACGTGGCCAGCGCCAGCGGCACGCCGATGGCAACCAGCTTGCCCATACTGCGCAATTGCAGGCGCAGGGCCGGCGTGGCGGCGTGGTGTTCTTCGTCGGCCAGCCGCTGCATGCTCAGCAAGGCGCTGACCACCGCCAACAATGCCAGGCCCATCGTTGCCGGGCCCTGGTCGAGCAGAAAGGCGGCAAACGGTGCGAACAACGCAAAACCCAACAGGCTGCGGGCATCGCGCAAGGTGCGCAGTTCGGAGGCCTTGATCGCCAGCATCGATGCCAGCACCGCGCAGCCGGTATCGCGGCCAAAGCGCATGCCGATCTGCCAATACACCGCTGCCAGCATTGCGATCACCAACAACAGCCGCACCGGCGCCATCAAGGTGCCGCGCCAGCTCAGCACGCCGACCAGCACCGCCGCCACCGCGACAGTGGCCGCAAGCAGGCCGGGCAACTGCAACAGCAGCGGGGTCAAGGCCAGCCAACTGGTGGCCAGTACCCAGGCGCGGCTGGCCTGGCTGATCGGGGGCGAGGGCTCAGTCATGCGGAAGCAGGGCCAGGGCGCGTTGGCACAGGTGGTGGTGCGAAGGTCCTTGCGCGGGACCTAACGGTGGCTGGCCAGGCAACAGCAGGCGATACCGGCGCCCGTCGCGCTCGGCCAGGTTGACCCAGCGGGCAAGGCGCGCAATGCGGCGCTCGTACGGCAGCGCGCTGAGCGCCCGCCAGTCCAGTGTGACGTCGATTCCCAGCGGTTGTTCGTATTCGCGCACCAAGAGGGTGTCGCGCCGTGCCGAGTGTTTCCAGGAAATGGTGCGCGGAGCGTCGCCAGCGCGATACGGGCGCAGCTGGTGCAGCTCTTCGCCTTGCGCATGCAGACGCGTCTTGTTGGGCGAGCCCGTCCCCTCGGGCAGCGCCGGACCCTGTTCTTCGGGCCGGGGGTAGGCCAGCAACGGCGTTTCCGGCCATACCCACGACCAGGCGCGCACCAGGCCCAGCGGCTGGGTGCTGGACAGGCGGATGCGCTCGATATCCTGCCAGCCGCGGCGCTCGGTCGGCACCAGCAGGTCGATCTCGGCCATGTCGTGCTCGATCAACGCACAGAAGCCGCTGCTGTCCAGATGATCCAGCCGCAGCCCGCGTCGCGCGCGGGTATCGCGACGCGCCAGCGACACCCGCATGCGCAGCGGTTCGCCGGCGACCACCGGTTCTGCCGAGACCGCTTCGATACGCAGTGCCGATAGCTGCAGGTGCGCCATGATGCTGCTGGCGATCCCGGCCGTGGCCAGCAACAGCGCGAGCAGCAGCGCCGGATTGTTGTTGTAGTTCAGTGCGCCGAGCAGCATCGCCAGCAGTAACGCCGTGACGAACAGCCCGAAGCGGGTCGGCAACACATAGATGCGCCGCCGATCCAGCACGATCGGCAAGCCCTCCGCGCCCCGCGGCCGCGCCAGCAGGCTGAGTCGGCGGACGATGCCGCGCAGGTGCGCGCGCACCAGGTCAGTCCACCGGCACGCTGTGCAGCAGCGCCTTGGCCAGTGCCGGCCCGGACGACGATTCGGCTTCCGGCACCAGCCGGTGCCCAGCCACGGCCACAAACAGCGCCTGCACGTCTTCGGGCAGCACGTGCTCGCGCCCAAGCAGCAGTGCGTAGGCCTTGGCCGCGCGCAGCAAGGCGATCCCGGCGCGTGGCGACAGGCCCACGCGCACCCCGGCATGCTGGCGGCTACGCAGCAACAGGGCCTGCACATAGCCGATCAGCGCATCGCTGGCATGGATCTGGTTGACCACACCGCGCAGCGCGACCACGTCGGCGTCGCTCAGTTGCGGGGCGGCCTGGGCAATCAGTTCGCGCCGATCCGTACCCGACAGCAGCGCACGCTCGGCATCGGCGCTGGGGTAGCCCAGGCTCAGCCGCAGCAGAAAACGGTCCAGCTGCGAATCGGGCAGCGGAAAGGTGCCGGACAGATCGACCGGGTTCTGCGTGGCAATCACGAAAAACGGCTCCGGCAATGCATGCGTCACGCCATCCAGGGTCACCTGCTGCTCGGCCATTGCTTCCAGCAGCGCGCTCTGCGTACGCGGCGGGGCCCGGTTGATTTCGTCGGCCAGCAGCACGTTGGTGAACACCGGTCCGGGATGGAACTGGAACTGCCGCGAGGCGGCGTCGTAAACGGACACGCCCAGCACATCGGCCGGCAGCAGGTCGGAGGTGAACTGCACGCGCTGGAAGCCCAGCCCCAGGCTGGAGGCCATCGCGTGGGCGAGCGTGGTCTTGCCCAGGCCGGGCAGGTCCTCGATCAATAAATGTCCTCCGGACAGCAAGGCCACGAATGCCAGCCGCACTTCCTGCGCCTTGCCCAGCAGCAGCGAATTGACCTGGTCTTGCGCGCGCCGCAGCGATTGGCGCAGCGCATCGGTTAGCATTTCCGTGGAACGCAGCGGTGTCGACATCACAATTCCGTAGGTGAAAAGAAGAGTGCACAGGGCAATGCAGGGGGACCAACGCGCACATCGCACCTTCGTGATCCTGTGGACACTGGCGACAGCCGTCAAGCTGTTGATCGCCGCACGCTTGCCGCTCTTCGTTGACGAGGCCTTCTACTGGCAGGAAGGCCAGCATCTGGCGGCGGCGTATTCGGATCTGCCGGGCATGACCGCCTGGCTGGCGCGGCTGGGCGTGGAGCTGGGCGGACATCATCTGCTGGCGCTGCGGCTGCCGTTTCTGGCCATTTCCGCGCTGATTCCCTGGTTGATCGCGCATATCGCCACACGCTGGTTCGGCTCCACGATGGGGTGGCAAGCTGGCAGCCTGACCTTGCTGATGCCGCTGTCTGCAACGCTGGGCATTCTGGCCGTGCCGGATGTGCCGATGGCATTGGCGGCGGTGCTGTGCATGGATGCCGGGGCGCGCTTGTTGCGCGAGGTCGATGCCACCAGCGCGCTGGAGCTCGCCATCGGCCTGGTCATCGGCGCGCTCAGCCACTACCGCTTTGTCGGGGTGATCGGGGTGGGCTGCATCGCATTGCTGTGCATCCCGCAGGGGCGTGC
Organism: Xanthomonas sp. A1809; assembly: GCF_017746015.1. NCBI lineage: Bacteria > Pseudomonadati > Pseudomonadota > Gammaproteobacteria > Lysobacterales > Lysobacteraceae > Xanthomonas > Xanthomonas sp. A1809. Next base: position 110,097 of record NZ_JAGHWZ010000003.1, read on the forward strand.
GGTGTTGCGCGACCCACGCATCTGGATGGCACTGACCGTCGGCGCGGTGAGCTGGCTGCCGCTGCTGTTCTGGAATACCGACCACGACGATGCCGGGTTGCGTTTTCAATTGGTCGACCGGCACCCGTGGCGGTTCCAGATCGGCGGGCTGTGGTTTGTGCTGATCCAGACGGTGGCGGTGACGCCGCTACTGGCCTGGGCGATGGTCAAGGTCGGTCTGGCCGGCACCCGCAGCGGCGGCGGCTCGCGCGCGCAGTGGCGCTATTTCGGTTTGCTCGGCGGCATTTCGACCGTGGCGATCTTCGTGCTGGGCTTCTTCAGCGATGCCGAGCGGATCAGCTTCCACTGGCCATTGCCCGGCTACCTGGCGTTGCTGGTGGCGGTGCCGGTGATCCTGATGCGCTGGCCGCATCCGCTGCGCCGCGCGGCGTGGCTCATCGCACTGCTGGGCATGCTTGGCGCATACGGCTACTACCTGGCGGTGTCGGTGCCGTCGATCCGCGCGCATGCCGCTGGCGAAAAGTACTACCCGCGCAACTTCGCCGGCTGGAACGATCTGGCCCATGCGGTCAAATCCCGATTGGCGCAGATGCCGCCAGGCACGCGCGTGTTGGCAGAAAATTTCAAGGTTGGCGCCGAGCTCGGCTTCCAATTGCACGACGCCAAGATCGAGGTGCTGCATGCCGCGTTGAACGACAAGCACGGGCGCAGCGCGCAGCTGCAGCAGTGGGGCCTGCTCAGCGATGGCACGCGCACCGGACCACGGCTGCTGGTGCTCTCACCCAGCGATCAGCGCTATCGCGAGCTGTTGAAGCGCTACCACGCCATCTGCGACATGGTCGGCCCGCTGCCGCCGCCCACCGTGGTGTCCACCGATCACGGCTATCAGCGCTTTCTGCTGTTCGCACTGCCTGCGCAACGCCAGCCGGGCCCGTGCGTGGCCCCGGCGATGGCCTGGATCGATGCGCCGCTGCCGAAGGTCTCGGTGTCCGGCAAGTTTGAGGTGCGCGGCTGGGCCTTCAAGGATGGCGTCGGGCTGGCGAATGTCGAGCTGCTGCTCGACGGTCGCCCGGTCGCGCAGGCTAGGTACGGCACGCCGCTCGATGTGCGCCCATACTGGAAAATCTCCAACGATCCACAGCACCCCAACGTCGGCTTCACCGCCACGCTCGACACCCACGCCTTGCCGTCCGGCACGCATTGGTTGGGGCTACGCCTGCACGGCCGCGACGGCAGCGTGGAAGATTGGTGGGAGCAACCACTTATTACTGTCAGAAATGATGCCCAGTTGCACCGATCGAGCGCCCGTTAGAGCGGTCGGCAAGAGTCGCCACGCTGTTCAAGCAAACTTCTACGTTGTCCTGTTTCTCGGGCCGAAGACGTAGGCTGTGGGTGAGGAGTGTTGCAACTCGATCAGAGATACTGAGCGAAAACGTTTGGCCGCGCTGGCGGTCGCCAAGATGCACCCATCAGGCCTTGTGCTTGGCTCCTCCGTCGTGACAGGGCCGGCGCTGGCCGACAAGGCAATAAAGGAAAAGCAATTGCAGCGCAAATATAGGGATTTATCCAGCGACTCCGGCCACCGGCTGGGAGCAGGCCGGGCTTGGAACAGGTTCTCGCGCCAGTTGCTGTTTGGTGCAAAGTGGTTCTATCTCGCGGTCGGCGTGCTGGCAATGGTCGCGCTGTCGCCCAAGGTGCTCTATGCCGATCCATGGCGATTCGCAAACAACCTGCTGAGCCAGCCTTGGCCGCGCAATGTACTTGCGGTGGATAACGGACATCGTGAGGTCCTGCCCAATCTGCTGCGTCTTGCCGAGCTCAGATTGTTTGATGGAAATCAATGGCTGCAGATCTGGACGGGTGTTGCGCTGGCTTTGCTGACAGTGTGGATGCTGCTACGTCTGGTTCGGACTGAGCGTCTGGGTGCTATGGCGTACGCTGCCGCCGGGCTGGTTTGTACGCTAAGTGTTTTCTGGCTGGGAAACGAGCGGGCACTGGCGCATGCAAATGAGTCGGTGCATGTCTATCTGATTACCACGTTTCTGGTCGGCGGTTGTTGCTTGCTCGGTCGCGGTGGCGGTTGGTGGCGTGCCGTGCTTGCGGCACTGTGCGGGCTCGCAGCGACCTTCTGTTTTGGTGCGGGGATTGCCACGTTCGTTGCCTTGCTGGTGATGTTGTTGCTGCGGAGGGCGTCATGGCTCCAGTGGTGCATTGTGCTAACGGGCTTTTCTGTATCCCTGCTGCTGGTCGTGGGCTTTGGTGATGCGCACATGCAAAATGCGCGCGTCATCGCGCCACTTTCTCAGTTGGATATTGTGCTGGGTTGGCTGTCGGCGCCGTTTATCTATGCCTTGCTGCCACTGGTTGACGTGAGCGTTGCAGAAAAATTGCCGGTGGAATCATTGAGGGCAATGGCCGTTGCAATCTCACATGGGTACACATCGGTATTCGGCCCGGTCATGATCTCGGCCTGGCCGCACAGAGTGGTCGGGCTGTTGGGCGTAAGTGGGTTGATGGGCATTACCTACTCGCGCTGGCGTCAGCGGGCCGAATCGGCTGCAGAGCTGACGGCGATCTCGATGGCCTGGTTTGCGCTTGCCGTCGGAGCGGCAATCGCGTTGGCGCGAGCCGTGTATTTTCAGTCGTTTCCCGAGCAATTGCTCGCGGCGCGCTACTTGCCTTGGTCGGTCCTGTTCTGGAGCGGTCTATTGTTGTGGTCGTTCGTTCGGTATGGAAATTTGCACCCGCGCCGTGTCGCGTTGGCGGGCCTGGCGCTGGCCTGTTGCCTGGTGCCGAGCACGCTATGGATGGCGCTCCTTGCGCAGCGCATGCAGACTGCCGCCAACATGACGGCAACCGCAGCAGCGGCCGGCGTGATTGATGTCGATGCCATCCACGGAGAGACGGTTCTTGCGGAAGTTGCCGACGCGCTGCCGGTACTGAAGGCAGCAGATACGTCCATCTTCGCTTGGCCAGAAACGCGCTATCTGGAGGGCACGCAGGTCCCCACCGATCCAGTTGCCATCGACGATGTTGCTGCGACACCTGTCCGTAACCTCTTGAAAGATGCCTCGGCGGTTCGATTTGATTTCAAGGCAGAGACATCGGCATCGCGGCTGGTACTGGTATGCGATGAAGCTCCGCTAGGCATGGCAACGCGTGTGGGAGGGGCGCAGTGGGTTGGTTGGTCGGCACGCAGCGTTGCTCCCTCGTGTCTTCGTGCTTTCAAGGTAAGAAGGAGCGCCTGGTTTTAGGCTTGCCTTCGCGTCTGGTGGTTCAAGCGGTTGAATCGGTTCTGGCGCCCTGCTTGCCTGGCAGGTGAGGTCGTGCGCCCTTCTGAGTCATCGCTGTCGATCACTCAAGGCAGGTCGAATTCCGCCTCCCGTAGCAGCCGCGCCAGCGCGATCAACGGCAGGCCCACCAGGGCGGTGGGGTCCTGCGAGCGGATCGCGTCGAACAGGCTGATGCCGAGGCCTTCGCATTTGAAGCTGCCGGCGCAATCAAGGGCCGGTTCGGCGTCCAGGTAGCGTTCGATCTCGGCGGACGTCAGCGCGCGGAGCTGCACCTCGGTCAGGTCCAGCGCGTGCAGCTGGCGCTCCGGGCCGACCAGGCTGACGGCGGTATGGAAGCGCACGGTGTGGCCAGACATGGCAGTCAGCTGCATTCGGGCCCGCTCGCGCGTGCCGGGTTTGCCCAGCGGCTGGCCGTCCAGGTCGGCGACCTGATCCGAGCCGATCACCCAGGCGGCGGGGAAGCGGGCTGCCACCGCGGCGGCTTTTTCCACGGCCAGGCGGCTGGCCAGTGCGCTCGGGGATTCGCCCGGCTGCGCCTGCTCGTCGACCTCCGGCCGGACGGTGTCGAAGTCGAGCTGCAGGCGGGTAAGCAGCTCGCGCCGATAGACAGAGGTGGACGCAAGGATCAGGCGTGGCATCATGGCGCGCTACCGGGGTGGTCACGGGAGTCTGCCGTCCTGCGGCCCATGCGGCAATCGCATGAATGGGGTCATTTGACAGGGCTACCGCGGGTCTTTAACATTCTGCGGCTTATGTCCGCGAACGTGCCCGAAATGCTGGATGCTTGGCGGATGGTCGCAGCGCGCAGGCGCTTCGATGGCCGCATCCCGCTATCTGCGATGACCCGCCTGCAGGGAAGCCTTGTCGATACCGATGGCGAATGTGTCTATTCGCTTCAATTCGATCAAGACCATCTGCTCAAGGTCGCTTATGTCGAACTCAGTATCGATGTGGAGCTTCCGCTGGCCTGCCAGCGCAGCCTGCAACGCTTCCTGTATCCGGTGCAAATCAGACAGCGTCTTGGTTTGATCCGTGACGAGGCCGACGAAGCTGCATTGCCGGCCGAGTACGAAGCGTTGCTGGTACCGGAAGATGGCATGCTGCGGGCCGTCGACATGGTCGAGGACGAACTGGTGCTGTCGGTGCCGGTGGTGCCGGTGGCGCCGGGCAGCGAAGCGATCGACGCCGAATGGGTTCCGACCCAGGAAGAGCAGGACAAGGCCAGTCCGTTCGCGGCGCTGGCAGCGTTGAAGAAACAGTAACCGCCGCTGTTAAGGGCGGTAAGACAGGTCGACGCGGGCGTAGAGCGTGCTGTTCGACTCAACAGACAAGTTATCGAACTAAAGTTGGAGCAATCCCATGGCTGTGCAGAAATCCCGTGTCACCCCGTCCCGTCGCGGCCAGCGTCGTTCGCACGATGCCCTGACCGCCAAGCAACTGTCGACCGACCCGACCAGCGGCGAGATCCATCTGCGCCACCACATCACCGCCGACGGTTATTACCGTGGCAAGAAGGTGATCGCGACCAAGTCGTCGGCCGTCCAAGAAGATTGATCCGTGGCGCCCGCCGCGTTCGACGCGGCCGGGTGACTCTCGCTTCTTCAGGAGCCGCCGGTCACCGCGGCTCTTGCAACAGGGAACAGTATGAGCAAGCGGATCTATTCCAGAATCGCGGGCACGGGTAGTTATTTGCCCGAAAAGGTGTTGACCAACGACGACATGTCGAAGATCGTCGACACCAGCGATGAATGGATCTTCTCGCGCACTGGCATCCGTGAACGTCACATCGTTGCCGACGACCAGACCACCAGCGATCTGGCGTATTTCGCCTCGCTGAAGGCGATGGAAGCGGCCGGTGTGACCGCCGACGAGATCGATCTGATCGTCATCGGCACCACCACCCCGGACCTGATCTTTCCGTCGACCGCCTGCTTGTTGCAGGCCCGGCTGGGTAACGTCGGTTGCGGTGCGATGGACGTCAACGCTGCCTGCTCGGGCTTTGTCTACGCGCTCAGCGTGGCCGACAAGTTCGTGCGCAGTGGCGACGCCAAGACCGTGCTGGTGGTGGGCGCAGAAACCCTGACCCGCATCGTCGACTGGACCGATCGCACCACCTGCGTTCTGTTCGGCGATGGTGCCGGCGCGGTGATCCTCAAGGCCGACGAAGAAACCGGCATCCTCAGCACCCATTTGCACGCCGATGGCAGCAAGAAAGAACTGCTGTGGGACCCGGTTGGGGTCTCGGTGGGCTTCGGCGAAGGCAAGAATGGCGGCGGCGCGTTGCTGATGAAGGGCAACGACGTCTTCAAGTATGCGGTCAAGGCGCTGGACTCGGTGGTCGATGAGACCCTGGCGGCCAATGGCTACGACAAGCACGACCTGGATTGGCTGATTCCGCATCAGGCCAACCTGCGCATCATCGAAGCCACCGCCAAGCGGCTGGAGCTGCCGATGGAGCAGGTGGTCGTCACCGTGGATCGCCATGGCAATACGTCGTCTGCGTCGGTGCCGCTGGCGCTGGACGAGGCGGTGCGCTCCGGTCGCGTGCAGCGCGGCCAGTTGCTGTTGCTGGAAGCCTTCGGCGGCGGGTTTACCTGGGGCTCGGCGCTGCTGCGCTACTGACGTTTCTGCGTCCTGCGCTGAGCAGGTGCGCACGTCCACTCACGCGGATGCGTGCATGGCGGGACACTCGTCTTTCCTTGCGATGGTGGCAATCTTGCCGCCTGGGGCCTGTGTAGGTTTCCGGAGCGCTTGAATTCCGTGAAGGGTAGCGCCCGGTTTTAGGTCACGTGAGTGGCTTGATTCGCTGGATGCGACCCGTCTGCGGGCCGGGGCGTCGGACAGGCCGGCCGGCAAGTAAAGTCAGCGCATGCACCCCGCCCACGACCCCGTTTTCGTCGCCTTGCTCACTGGCAGTTACCAGCGGTTTGCAGGCCGCCCGCTGGTCGCAGATCGACAGATCGAGCCCGATTGGCTGTATCGCGATGCGCCGTTCGCCCTGCTTGCGCACGATACCGCGGCAGATCCGCGGTTTGTCTATGCGAACCAGGCTGCGCAGCGCGTTTTCGGCTACAGCTGGGGCGAGTTCGTCGGCATGCCATCGCGGCTATCGGCAGAATTGCCGGAACGCGCGGAACGTCAGCGTTTGCTCGATGCGGTCACCCGCGATGGCGTCGTCAGGAACTACGCGGGTGTGCGGATCGCGAAGGATGGTTCCCGCTTCCGGATCGCCGACGGTGTGGTCTGGCAACTCGTCGATGAGGACGGGATGCTGCGTGGACAAGCGGCAACATTCCCATTGCCAGGGTAGACGATGCGCAGGTGGCAGCACCGGGTGCGCCTGGCCCTTCACTCCTCGCCCGCCGGCCTTGCGGGCGCTGGCCGCGCCGCCTTTGCCGGCAACGCTTTCACCATCGAACCCGAATAGCGGCGCGTCAGCGCGACGGTTGCCGTTGCGCGCGCCCGGCCCGACCAGGCCCGGTGTGCGGTTTCGCGACGTCGCGACACGGTCGCGGAGCCTTCTGCATACGCGGCAGTACAGACGCCGGGGCGATTTCGCACGTATGATCCCGGCTCGATTTTTGTAGGCAGCAACGCGTGACCGAATCCACTCTCGCCTTCGTGTTTCCCGGCCAGGGCTCGCAGTCCTTAGGCATGCTGGCCGAACTGTCCGAACTGCACCCGCAGATTCGTGAAACGTTCGCCGAAGCCTCCGAGGGCGCCGGCGTCGACTTGTGGGCATTGTCCCAGGGCGGCCCCGAAGAAATGCTCAATCGCACCGAATACACCCAGCCCGCCCTGTTGGCTGCGGGCGTGGCGGTGTGGCGTCTGTGGACTGCCCAGCGCGGGCAGCGCCCGGTGCTGCTGGCGGGACACAGCCTGGGCGAATACACCGCGCTGGTCGCGGCTGGCGCCTTGTCGTTGCACGATGGTGCGCATCTGGTGCGGTTGCGCGGCCAGTTCATGCAGGCTGCGGCACCGGCGGGCGTTGGCGCGATGGCTGCGGTGCTGGGCGCCGAAGACGCCGTGGTGCAGGAGGTCTGTGACCAGGCGTCCGGTAGCGACGTGGTGGTGCCGGCCAACTTCAATTCGCCCGGTCAGATCGTGATCGGCGGCCACGCTGCGGCGGTGGATCGCGCGTTGGCGCTGCTGGCCGAGCGCGGCGTGCGCAAGGCGGTCAAGCTGGCAGTGAGCGTGCCCTCGCATACCTCGCTGATGCGCGATGCCGCCAATCAGCTTGGCGAGGCGATGGCCGGGCTGACCTGGCACGCCCCGCAGATTCCGGTGGTGCAGAACGTGGACGCGCGCGTGCATGAGGGCAACACGGCCATCCGCCAGGCCTTGGTGGAGCAGCTCTACCTGCCGGTGCAATGGACCGGCTGCGTGCAGGCGCTCGCCAGCCAGGGCATCACCCGCATTGCCGAATGCGGCCCGGGCAAGGTGTTGAGCGGGCTGATCAAGCGTATCGACAAGAGCCTGGACGCGCGGCCGCTGGCAACGCCTGCCGACTATGCCGGCGCGCTCGACGCGTGGGCGCACTGATCCAACGCCGCTGCCGGTCGTGCCGGCATCCCTCGACGTTCGCGGCCACGGTTGCGGCGTCCCCCATCGAGGAACAGCAATCATGAGCAAGCCCCTGCAGGGCGAAATCGCCCTCGTCACCGGCGCCAGTCGCGGCATCGGTGCGGCTATTGCCGACACCCTGGCCGCCCAGGGCGCCACGGTCATCGGCACCGCCACCTCGGCCTCCGGCGCCGCGGCGATCGGCGAGCGTCTGGCCGCCCACGGCGGACACGGCCGTGAGTTGAACGTCACCGACGCGACTGCAGTCGATGGCCTGATCGATGCCATCGGCAAGGAGTTCGGCGCCATCTCGATCCTGGTCAACAACGCCGGCATCACCCGCGACAATCTGTTGATGCGGATGAAGGACGACGACTGGCAGGCGATCATCGACACCAACCTGACCAGCGTGTTCCGCACCTCCAAGGCGGTCATGCGCGGCATGATGAAGGCGCGCAAGGGCCGCATCATCAATATCGCCTCGGTGGTGGGCGTGACCGGTAATCCTGGCCAGACCAACTATGCCGCCGCCAAGGCCGGCATCATCGCGTTCTCCAAATCGCTGGCCAAGGAAATCGGCTCGCGCGGGGTGACCGTGAATGTGGTGGCGCCCGGTTTCATCGATACCGACATGACCAAGGCGCTGCCGGACGAGGCCAGGACCGCCTTGCTGCAGCAGATTGCGCTGGGCCATCTTGGCGAGCCGGAAGACATCGCCAATGCGGTGGCGTTTCTGGCCGGCCCGACGGCCCGCTACATCACCGGTGAGACCCTGCACGTCAACGGTGGCATGTACATGCCGTAAGCGTGCGGCGCCGGGAGGCGCTAAGTGGCTGATCGGCCGGGAGTTGTGATGCAATGCAAGGCCCGGTCGCTTCCACTACACTATCCAACGCGGCCATCGCAGCGGCGATGGCGTTTTGTGAGTCCCTCACAGGAGCACCGCACATCCGTGTGCGGGGATCCTAAAACTCGAACCACCACTACTCCAGCTGGAGCGATATCCCCAATGAGCACCATCGAAGAACGCGTCAAGAAAATCGTCGTCGAACAACTCGGCGTCAAGGAAGAGGAAGTCACCACCAGCGCATCGTTCGTCGATGATCTGGGTGCCGACTCGCTGGACACCGTCGAGCTGGTGATGGCGCTGGAAGAAGAGTTCGAGTGCGAGATCCCGGACGAAGAGGCCGAGAAGATCACCTCGGTGCAGCAGGCGATCGACTACGTCAAGGCTCACGTCAAGAGCTGATGCGTTGTTCCTGATCGTGGCGGCGTGCATCAAGCCGCTGCCGCATCAGACATTCCATGGGGCCGCTGATGCGGCCCTGTGTTTTTCAAGTGTCACCCGCAAACCCCAAGCACCGTCCGTTCCGTGGTGAGGAGATCTGCAATGAGTCGTCGTGTTGTCGTTACCGGCATGGGCATGGTGTCGCCGCTGGGCAATGATCTGGCCACCAGCTGGGATGGAATCGTCCACGGCCGCTCGGGCATTGGCCCGATCACGCAGATCGATGCCTCGCAGTTCACCACCAAGATCGCCGGTGAAATCAAGAATTTCGACCCCACGCTTTTTGTGTCCGCCAAGGACGTCAAGAAGATGGATTCGTTCATCCACTACGGTGTCGGCGCCTCGTTCATGGCGCTGGACGATTCCGGCCTGGAAATCGACGAAAGCAATGCCGAACGCGTGGGCGCCATTCTCGGCTCCGGCATCGGCGGGCTGCTCGGCATCGAAGAGCAGACCATCAAATTCCATGAGGGCGGCGCGCGCAAGATTTCGCCGTTCTATGTGCCCAGCACCATCATCAACATGCTGCCCGGCCAGGTGAGCCTGATCAAAGGCCTGAAAGGCCCGACGTTCTCGGCAGTATCGGCCTGTGCCACGTCCAACCACTCGATCGGTACCGCGATGCGCATGATCCAGCACGGCGATGCCGATGTGATGCTGGCTGGCGGTGCCGAGCGCGGTTCGTCGCCCAGTTCGGTGGGCGGCTTTTGCGCCATGAAGGCGATGTCCACCCGCAACGACGACCCGACCGGCGCTTCGCGGCCGTGGGACAAGCAGCGCGATGGCTTCGTGCTGGGCGACGGTGCCGGCGTGCTGGTGCTGGAAGAGTACGAACACGCCAAGGCGCGTGGCGCACGCATCTATGCCGAGCTGGTGGGCTTTGGCGCCAGTTCCGATGCGTTCCACATGACCGCTCCCAGCGAAGACGGCGAGGGCGCGGCGCGCAGCATGGCGGCAGCGATGCGCGATGCCAAGCTCAACCCCGAGCAGATCGGCTACCTCAACGCGCACGGCACCTCCACGCCGCTGGGCGACCTGGCCGAAACGATGGCGATGAAGCGCGCCCTGGGCGATCACGCCTACAAGACCATGGTGAGCTCGACCAAGTCGATGACCGGGCATCTGCTCGGCGCGGCCGGCGGTGTGGAAGCGATTTTCTCGGTGATGGCGCTGCACACCGGCATCATCCCGCCGACCATCAACCTGGAAGAGCCAAGCGAGGGCTGCGACCTGGATTACGTGCCGAACGTGGCGCGCGAGGTACAGGTGGATGCGGTGATGTCCAACGGCTTCGGCTTTGGCGGCACCAACGGCACGCTGGTGTTCAAGCGCGTTTGACCCTGCATATCGGTCGCGTGGCCGTCATCGGCGCGCGACCTGCCTGGCTGCCGCATGCACTGCCGGCTTGCGGGTTGATGTTCACTCCTGCGATCACCCTTTGATTCACTCCTCGCGCGCTGCGTAAGGCAGCGGCGCGTCTGTATCCCACGCCATGCCGGACCGATGACGCTTACCCGATCACTGCACGCGGACATCGACCTGCTGGCGCTGCATCGGCTGTCACCGCAACGCTATCCGGCCCTGCTGGAATCCAGCGCTTCCGGCACCGAGCACGGTCGCTGGGATGTGCTGTTGCTGGCAGAGGGGCCATGCCTGCGGCTGGATCCGGACGGATGCACGCGCGATGGCGCTGGGCAAGTGCTGGAGGGCGGCTTTCTGGCGGCGCTGGATGCCGCCTGGCAGGCCGAGCGGGTGCCGCACGCGCCTGCAAGCCCCTGGCCGTTTCGCGGCGGTTGGGCGGTGCTGCTGGATTACGAACTGGCCGCGCAGATCGAACCGATTCTGCAACTGCCGACGCGCACCGATGGCTTGCCCACTGCGCTGGCCTTGCGCGCGCCGGCAGCGGTGCTGCGCGATCGCCTGCACGGGCACTGCGTGGCGCTGGCAGAGCCGGGCCGCGAGGAGTTGTTGCAGCAGATCGGCGAGGACATTGCTGCCTGCGCCGCACTGCCGCCGCTGCCTGACTGGGCCGGGCCGCTTGCCGTGGACGAAGATGCTCCCGAGCGTTTCACCGCGGCGGTGGAGCGCGTGCTCGATTACCTGCGCGCCGGCGATGTGTTCCAGGCCAATATCTCGCGCGCGTGGCACGCGGCATTCGCTGCGGTGGTCGATCCGGCCGCGTTGCATGCGCGCCTGCGTGCGGCCAATCCTGCGCCGTTCGCCGGCCTGTTCGTGGCGGCCGGGCGTGCAGTGGCCAGTTCCTCGCCCGAGCGGCTGGTGTCGGTACAGGGCGATGTGGTGCAGACGCGCCCGATCGCCGGCACCCGCGCGCGGTTTGCCGGCGACGACGATGCCGCACGTATCCGTGAGCTGGTCGGGCATCCGAAGGAGCGCGCCGAGCACGTGATGCTGATCGATCTGGAACGCAACGACCTGGGCCGCCTCTGCGCGCCGGGCACCGTGGAGGTGGACGAGTTGATGTGCGTGGAGAGCTATGCCCATGTGCATCACATCGTCAGCAACGTGCGTGGGCGCCTGCGTGCCGGAGTGACGCCCGGTGAGGTGATTGCCGCGGTGTTCCCCGGCGGCACCATTACCGGTTGCCCGAAGGTGCGCTGCATGCAGGTCATCGCCGAGCTCGAACAGACCGCGCGTGGGGCCTATACCGGCGCATTCGGCTGGCTCAATCGCGACGGCGACATGGATCTGAATATCCTGATCCGCACGGCCGAGGTGGCCGGTCACCAGGTGCGGTTCCGCACCGGGGCCGGGATCGTGGTGGATTCGGATCCGCAGCGCGAGCTGGACGAAACCCGCGCCAAGGCACGGGGCGTATTGCGCGCGATCGAGCAGACATGAGCGCTTCAACGGGACATCACCGGCGCGCGGTATCCTGCGCGGCGCAGGGGCAATGACGAGGTGGGTGTGGCGGTGACTGGCAAACGCGGATGTCTGGCCGTGCTGGGCACGGCATTGCTGCTTGCAGCGCTGCTGGCGATTGCCGCCGTGGTGGCGTGGCGGCATTACCTGCACTTCGCCGATACCCCCGTGCCTGCGAGCGCGCCCAGCGTGGTGATTGCGCCCGGCGATTCGCTCAAGGCCACATTGCGCAAACTGCGCGCTGCCGGCCTGGTGCAGGGCGCCGAGCTGGAGTGGCAGCTGCTGGCGCGCCAGGTCGATGCGGCCGGCAAGCTCAAGGTGGGCGAATACGCGCTATCGCCAGCGCTGTCGCCGCGGGAACTGCTGACGCGCATGCGCCAGGGACGGGTGATCCAGTACCGCTTCACGATCGTGGAAGGCTGGAACTTCCGTCAGCTGCGCGCCGCACTGGCGACCGCCACGCCGCTGCAACATTCCATCAATGCGCTGGACGATGCGGCACTGATGGCCCGCCTGGGATTTGCCAAGCAGCATCCGGAAGGGCGCTTCCTGCCGGAAACCTATGTCTACCAGCGTGGCGACAGCGACATCGATGTACTCAAGCGCGCGCATGCGGCCATGGACAAGGCATTGGCACAGGCCTGGGAGCAGCGCGCCCCGAACCTGCCGCTTGCCTCGCCGGAGCAGGCATTGACCCTGGCCTCGATCATCGAAAAGGAAACGGCGCTGGCCTCCGAGCGCCCGCTCATTGCCGGGGTGTTCCTGCGCCGCTTGCAGCTGGGTATGAAGCTGCAGACCGACCCCACCGTGATCTACGGCATCGGCAGCAGCTACGACGGCAATATCCGTCGCCGCGACCTGACCACCGATACGCCGTACAACACCTATACCCGCACCGGCCTGACGCCGACGCCGATCGCCATGCCGGGGCGCGAGGCGCTGCTGGCGGCGGTGCGGCCGGCGCCCGGCGAGGCGCTGTATTTCGTGGCGGTGGGCGATGGCACCGGCGCGCACGCGTTTTCGGCCACGTTGGCCGAACATAACGCAGCGGTGGCGCGCTATCTGCAGCGCCGCCGCCTGCCGAGTACGCCGCAGACGGAGACCACGCCATGACCGCCGCATTTTCGCCCTGGCAGCAGCGCGCCTTCGACCAGACCGTGGCTGCGCTGGATGCGGGGCGGCTTGGACATGGGCTGCTGATCTGCGGCCCGGAAGGATTGGGCAAGCGTGCCGTCGCCCTGGCCCTGGCCGAGCACGTCCTGGCCGCCTCGCCCGACCCGACGCTGGCGCAGCGCACGCGCCAGCTGATTGCCGCCGGTACCCATCCGGACCTGCAACTGGTCTCGTTCATTCCCAATCGCACCGGCGACAAACTGCGTACCGAGATCATCATCGAGCAGGTGCGCGAGATTTCGCAGAAGCTCGCGCTGACCCCGCAGTACGGCATCGCCCAGGTGGTGATCGTCGACCCGGCCGATGCGATCAATCGCTCGGCCTGCAATGCCTTGCTCAAGACCCTGGAAGAACCGTCGCCGGGTCGCTACCTGTGGTTGATCAGCGCGCAACCGGCGCGTCTGCCGGCGACCATCCGCAGCCGTTGCCAGCGCCTGGAATTCAAGCTGCCGCCTGCGCACGAGGCACTGGCCTGGCTGCTGTCGCAAGGCATGAGCGAGCGCGCCGCGCAGGAAGCGCTGGACGCCGCGCGCGGCCACCCCGGCCTGGCCGCGCAGTGGTTGCGCGAAGACGGCCTGGCCGTGCGGCGTGCGGTCGCGCAGGATCTGGAACAGATCGCCAGTGGACGCGCCGGCGCAGTCGATGTCGCGCAGCGCTGGACCAACGATGGCCAGGCCGACCAGCGCCTGCGCCATGCCGCCGATCTGGCATTGGCACAGGCATCGGCCGGCTTGACCGATCCATCGCGGTTGCACAAGCTGGCGACCTGGTTCGACGCTGCCAACCGCACCCGCGATCTGCTGCGCACCACCGTCCGCGCCGACCTGGCAGTGACGGAATTATTGCTGTCCTGGCGCGAGGGAGAGCGCCAGCCACGTTCTAGGGGAACTCGATGAGTGCAATGAATGCACGCCAAGGCATTTTGTCGCTGGCGTTGAAAGACAAGCCAGCGCTTTACAGCGCCTACATGCCGTTCGTGAAAGGCGGCGGCATCTTCGTGCCCACGCCCAAGCGCTACATGCTGGGCGACGAAGTCTTCCTGCTGCTGACCCTGCCGGACTCCAGCGAGCGCTTGCCGGTCGCCGGCAAGGTCATCTGGACGACGCCTGCCGGCGCGCAGGGCAACCGCGCCGCCGGCATCGGCGTGCAGTTCCCCGACGGCCCGGAAGGCGAGGCGGTACGCAACAAGATCGAGACGCTGCTGGCCGGATTGACCACCTCGGACAAGCCGACGCATACGATGTAAGCGCCAGGGGCACGGCAAGACGCCAGTGAGGCTCGCGGTGAAGCTGCTAGGTCATCGCGGCAGACCTGTGCGATGAAGGTGCGATCTGGCTGGCGTGAAAGAGGGCAGGTAAACAGTTGTTGACGACCGCCGCCGCTGCCCTATAATGTGCGGCTCGCGTCACCGGGCGGTTAGCTCAGCGGTAGAGCATTGCCTTCACACGGCAAGGGTCACAGGTTCGAACCCTGTACCGCCCACCATGAATTCAGAGTCAAACGAAAACCGGCGAAAGCCGGTTTTTTCGTAGTTGCAGGGCACCAACCACAGGCTTGGTGACTACGCGGCAGTCACCTTTCGATGCAGCGATACAGCCAGTCACCGCCGCCAACTCGGCGGTATGGCATGCGATCGCTGGCTTCCGCTACATGCGGGAGGCGGGGGATGCAGGGGTCCCCTTTGAGCTCATTCTCGACGGCGACGACATTGCCACCGAGCCATTCCCAGTCCTGGCGTGAACTGGACCTTTAAGGTCTACCCGGAGCAGTGGCGCGAGCGTGCGCAGGAAGTGGTTCGATATACCGCGCGTCAAGCAATCGTCGACATCTCTGATGCCATGTGAAGGTATGCGCATCAGGCCCCAAGCGGAGCTATCAAAGTGAGCCCGCCGTTGTCTTGCTGCGCGCCTTGCGCAACGCATATGCCCATCGTAGGGACGACTGGAATTTCGGGAATGCAAAGTTGCCGCTTCGGTGGCGGTAGCTGGATCTTGTTGCTGGAATGCAGGGTCTGACAGTCAGCGAGATGATTTTTCTCAATGAACAACGGTTACTCATCAACGACGCGATCCATCTGCTCGATCCCGACAACGCTTTGACGACACAGATTCATCGTTGAACTGGGCGCTGCACAGTTTGCTTGGCCTATCGACTGCCAGAGCAACTGGCTCCGGTGCTGGTATCACCATGCTTAATTGAGAACGGCGTTCGGCACTATTGGCGACAGACGCTGCATTTAAGCACTTTTCGCTAGGGCCGGTGCCTTGCGAGCTCGACAGGGACTTGCCATCCTGCAAGGCCCCGGATCGAGATGGAGTGGCGATGAAGACGCTGCTTGGAAGTGCGCTGGTTGCGACATTGCTGTTGGCCGGGTGTGCGCGCGACGTTGGTGAGCAGTACGTGGGCAAGTGGGTCAACGTGAAGTCGGAAAAGAATGTGCTGAGCATCGAGCACAATGGCGAGAGTTTCATCATTCGCGACACCCAGCCGGAGCTGTTCGGCAATGGCGTCAAGACCCGCAACCATCCGGCGCTGCTGACCAAGGGCGTGCTGCAGGTGTCCAACGGGGTCGGCACGGTCAACTACGCGATCGATGAGGCGAGCGGCAAGTTGAGCACGGGCGATACCGAGTACACGCGGGTCAAGTGACGGCGAGACGCTTTTCAAAGACATGCGATGAAGGCGCGCGGCGTTGCTGCAGGCGAGTTGATCGTTTCACCAGATCGCTGCCTCGTGTCGTTCTGAGTGCGTCCATATCGCGATCAGCGTGGCTCGGGCATTCATGCGCCGAGCGTGCATGCCATTCATTGCCGCCTGAGGGTGGAAGGCCGCGCCTCTATGTGTGGCCCGGTCAGCCGCGCGAGTTCGCGCTTGCCTTATGCACGCGATGCCACCGCCTGCGCCTGCATCCAGCGCCACAGCGTGGTGCGCGAGACGCCGAGCGCTTGCGCGGCAAGGGCGCGGTTGCCGTTGGCGCGGTCGAGCGCTGCGCGGACTGCGGTGGCAGTGAGCTGCAGGCGAGAGGTTGCCAAATCGGCAAGCTCACGCGGTGCTTCGTGGTTGCCGAAATGCGTATCGAATAATTCCGGCGCCCAGCGTTCGAGTTGTTCTAGGCTGAGGCTGTCGTGCGGTTGGGATTTCCAGTGAATGCACAGGCGTTCGACCAGGTTGCGCAGTTCGCGTACGTTGCCGGGCCAGGTGTGCTGTTGCAGGCGTTGCAATGCCGCTGGCGATAACGGCGATGCGATGCTGCCGAGTTGCTGGAAATAATGCGCAAGCAACAACGCAATGTCGTTGCGGCGATTGCGCAACGGAGGCAGTGCGATGCGCAGCGCGGCAAGGCGATAGAACAGGTCGCGGCGGAAGCGGCCTTGTTCGACCAACTGCTGCAGGTCCAGCAGGCTGGCGGCGACCACGCGCACGTCGATCGCAACGGGCACCGTTGCGCCGACACGCACTACTTCACGTTCTTCCAGGACGCGCAGTAGCCGAGTCTGCAACGGCACGGGCAATTCGCCGATTTCGTCGAGGAACAGCGTGCCGTCCTGCGCAGCTTCGATCAGGCCGGTGTGGCCGCCGCGACGTGCGCCGGTGAAGGCGCCGTCGCTGTAGCCGAACAGTTCCGCCTCCAGCAACGATTCGCTGATGGCGCCACAGTTGATCGCCACGAAACGGCCGCGGCGACGACTGCCGGCATGCAGTTGTCGTGCGACCAGTTCCTTGCCGGTGCCGGTGTCCCCGCTGATCAACACGGTGCCGGTATGCGGTGCGTAGAGCTGCACCAGCTCGCGCGCGCGCCGCATTGCGCCGTCTTCGCCCAGCAGGGCGTCGGCGCGTCGTGCGCGGTGCGGGGCGGCACGGCCGGCGACGCGATCGATGCCTGGAGCGGTGCCCAGCGCGATGGCCTGTTCCAGCGCATGACGCACCGAATCGGCCGAATACAGCAGCACGCCAGGCAGCCCGGCCTGCTCGGCGAAATCGATCGCCATGCCGGTGCCGACAATGACCTGGATGCCGCTGGCGCGCAGATCGGCAATGCAGTCGCGTGCGTCTTCGGCGGTGACGAAACGGCGGTGTTCGATCTCCAGATCGAAGCTGTGCTGAAACGCGCGGAACGACGGCACATCGGTGGCGTGGGTGACCACGCCGATGCGTGGCGCAATGCGGCGCGCACGCGCCAGCGCTTCCATCAGATCGAACCCGGTGGCCTGGATGGGCGCCAAGGGCAGCGCGAGCCGGCTGCGCAGGTACGCCGCATTGGATCCGCCGGCCACCAGCGCGTCGCAGCGCTCGCGGCGCAGGCGCTGGCCGATGACCTCGACCGCTTCGGCAAAGCCGAGGTTGATCTGCTCGATGCGCGCGCGCTGGTCGAACTCGGGGATGACATCGGCCAGCAGGCCGGTCAGGCGCGAGACGCTGACGGTCCAGATGATGGGCAAGGAGGCGTCTGCGGTTTCCGGAGGGGCAGGGGTGCGCATGACAATCCCGCGTTTCAGTGGCGTTTCATCGTGAATCAGTTGTTGCATTTTTGCAACCATTGGCGCCTGGGGTTGCCATCAAATCAACGACTTGTACTTGGCATGGTGCTTGCGCCTGCACGGTGATCCCATCCAAGGAACCGCCATGATGTCTTCGTCCACTCCCTCTGCTGGCGCGCGGTTTCGCGCTGCACTGGCTGCCGAATCGCCGCTGCAGGTGATCGGCGCGATCAATGCCAACCATGCGCTGCTGGCCCAGCGCGCCGGCTATCGGGCCCTCTACCTGTCCGGCGGCGGCGTGGCGGCCGGGTCGCTGGGGTTGCCGGACCTGGGCATCAACACGCTGGAAGACGTATTGATCGACGTGCGCCGCATCACCGACGTGTGCGAGCTGCCGCTGCTGGTGGACGTGGACACCGGCTTCGGGCCGAGCGCGTTCAATATCGAGCGCACCATCAAGTCGCTGATCAAGGCCGGCGCGGGCGGTTGCCATATCGAAGACCAGGTGGGCGCCAAACGCTGCGGTCACCGGCCGGGCAAGGAGATCGTGAGCCAGGGCGAGATGGTGGATCGGGTCAAGGCCGCGGCCGATGCCAAGACCGATGCGGCGTTCTTCCTGATTGCGCGCACCGATGCAATCCAGATGGAAGGCGTGGATGCGGCGATCGAACGTGCCATCGCCTGCGTGGAAGCGGGTGCGGACGGCATCTTCGCCGAAGCTGCCTACGACCTGGACACCTATAAGCGCTTCGTCGATGCGGTAGGCGTGCCGGTGCTGGCCAACATTACCGAGTTCGGCAAGACCCCGTTGTTTACGCGCGACCAGCTGGCGCAGGCTGGCGTGGCGATCCAGCTGTTTCCGCTGTCGGCATTTCGCGCAGCCAACAAGGCGGCCGAGGCGGTCTATACCGCGATTCGGCACGACGGTCATCAGCAGGGCGTGCTGGACAGCATGCAGACGCGCGAAGAGCTGTACGAACGCATCGGCTATCACGATTACGAGCAGCGCCTGGATGCGTTGTTTGCGCGCAAAGGCGCATGATTGCGCGCTGCTGATCATCTCATTGCCACCTCGCACGCCACACCGCGACACCACACAGTTTGGGAGCTCATCGCATGAACGACACTGCTACTGCTGGTTTCAAGCCGAAAAAGTCCGTTGCCCTGTCCGGCACTGCCGCCGGTAACACGGCCCTGTGCACGGTGGGGCGCAGTGGTAACGATCTGCATTACCGCGGTTACGACATTCTCGATCTGGCCACCACCAGCGAGTTCGAAGAAATCGCGTACCTGCTGGTGCACGGCAAGCTGCCCAACAGCGGCGAGCTGCGCGGTTACAAGGCCAAGCTGCGCTCGCTGCGCGGTGTGCCGGCAGCGGTGAAAACTGCGCTGGAACAGTTGCCGCCGTCGGCGCATCCGATGGATGTGATGCGCACCGGCGTGTCGGTGCTGGGCTGCCTGCAGCCGGAAAAAGACGACCATAATCACCCGGGTGCGCGCGACATCGCCGACAAACTGATGGCCTCACTCGGTTCGATGCTGCTGTACTGGTATCACTACAGCCACAACGGCAAGCGCATCGAGGTGGAGACCGACGACGATTCCATCGGCGGCCATTTCCTGCACCTGCTGCACGGCTTTGCACCCAAGGATTCGTGGGTGCGCGCGATGCATACCAGCCTGATCCTGTATGCCGAGCACGAATTCAATGCATCCACCTTTGCGAGCCGCGTGATTGCCGGGACCGGCAGCGATATGTACAGCGCCATCGCCGGCGGCATCGGTGCGCTGCGTGGCCCCAAGCATGGCGGCGCCAACGAAGTGGCGTTCGAAGTGCAGAAGCGCTACGACACCCCGGACGAAGCAGAAGCCGATATCAAGGCGCGGGTGGAACGCAAGGAAGTGGTGATTGGCTTTGGACATCCGGTGTACACGGTGTCGGACCCGCGCAACAAGGTGATCAAGGAGGTGGCGCGCGAGCTGTCCGATGAGCAGGGCAGCCGCAAGATGTACGACATCGCCGAGCGTTTGGAGAGCGTGATGTGGGACATCAAGAAGATGTTCCCGAACCTGGATTGGTTCAGTGCGGTGAGCTACCACATGATGGGCGTGCCGACGGCGATGTTCACCCCCTTGTTCGTGCTGGCGCGCACAGCCGGCTGGAGCGCGCACATCATCGAGCAGCGCATGGACGGCAAGATCATTCGCCCCTCGGCCAATTACACCGGGCCGGAAGATCAGGTGTTCGTGCCGCTGGATCAGCGCAGCTGAGGACGCTTTGCGCAGCCGCTGATTTCTGGGTTTCGGTCGCCTTCGATGAAGGCGATCGGACCTCGCAAGCCAGGTCAGCAGCAAGACTTGCAAACCTCTGCAACGCCAAGTTCGATTCCCGATCCCCGATTTCCCCCCGCCTGCTTCGATATCGCCAGCCATGAATAGCCAGTACCGCAAGCCCTTGCCGGGCACCTCGTTGGATTACTTCGATGCACGCGCCGCCGTCGATGCGCTGCAGCCCGGTGCGTATGCAACCTTGCCATACACCGCACGCGTGCATGCCGAGAACCTGGTGCGGCGGGCAGAGCCACAACTGCTGGAGGCGTACCTGCGGCAATTGATCGAGCGCAAGCGCGATCTGGATTTCCCGTGGTTTCCGGCGCGGGTGGTGTGTCACGACATCCTGGGTCAGACCGCGCTGGTGGATCTTGCGGGCTTGCGCGATGCCATTGCCGAGCAGGGCGGCGACCCGGCGCAGGTCAATCCGGTGGTGCCGGTGCAGTTGATCGTGGATCACTCGCTGGCAGTGGAATACGCCGGCTTCGACAAGCAGGCGTTCGCCAAGAATCGCAGCGTGGAAGATCGTCGTAATGCCGATCGCTTCCACTTCATCGAATGGACCAAGCGTGCGTTCGAGAACATGGAAGTGATTCCGCCGGGGAACGGGATCATGCACCAGATCAATCTGGAGAAGATGTCGCCGGTGATCTACACGCTGGACGGGGTGGCGTTTCCGGATACGTGCGTGGGCACCGACAGCCATACGCCGCACGTGGATGCGCTGGGCGTGATCGCGGTTGGCGTTGGCGGGTTGGAAGCGGAGAACGTCATGCTGGGGCGCGCCTCGTGGATGCGCCTGCCGGACATCGTCGGCGTGGAATTGACCGGCCGGCCGGCGCCGGGCATCACCGCCACCGACATCGTGCTGGCATTGACCGAATTCCTGCGCGCGCAGCGCGTGGTCGGCGCGTATCTCGAGTTTTATGGCGATGGTGCACGCGCACTGACCATCGGCGACCGCGCGACCATTTCCAACATGACACCGGAATTCGGTGCGACGGCGGCGATGTTCTACATCGACCAGCAAACCATCGATTACCTGCGCTTGACCGGTCGCGACGATGCGCAAGTCGCGTTGGTGGAGACCTATGCGCGGCATACCGGCCTATGGGCAGACGATCTGGCCACCGCGCAGTACGAGCGCGTGCTGCAGTTCGATCTGGCCAGCGTGGTACGCAACATGGCCGGGCCATCCAATCCGCACAAACGCGTGGCCACTACCGAGCTGGCGGATCGTGGGATTGCCGGTGCGTGGGAGCAGGTGCCGGGGCAGATGCCCGATGGCGCAGTGATCATCGCAGCGATCACCTCGTGCACCAATACCTCCAACCCTCGCAATGTCATCGCTGCCGGCTTGCTGGCGCGCAACGCCAATGCACGCGGATTGACCCGCAAACCGTGGGTGAAGAGCTCGCTGGCGCCCGGATCCAAGGCCGTGCAGCTGTACCTGGAAGAGGCCGGTTTACTGAGCGAGCTGGAGCAGTTGGGCTTCGGCATCGTGGCGTTTGCCTGCACCACCTGCAATGGCATGAGCGGGGCGCTGGATCCTGCGATCCAGCAGGAAATCATCGATCGCGATCTGTATGCCACGGCGGTGCTTTCGGGCAACCGCAATTTCGATGGGCGCATCCATCCGTATGCCAAGCAGGCGTTTCTCGCCTCGCCGCCGCTGGTGATTGCCTACGCCATTGCCGGCACGGTGCGCTTCGATATCGAGAAGGATGTGTTGGGCATCGACGCCGCCGGCGTGCCGGTCACGCTCAAGGACCTGTGGCCGAGCGATGCCGAGATCGACGCGGTGGTGGCGCGCAGCGTCAAGCCGGAACACTTCCGCAGCGTGTACGACCCGATGTTCAAGCGCAGCGTGGGGCAGGGGATCAGCGTGAACCCGCTTTACGACTGGCGCCCGACCAGTACGTATATTCGGCGTCCGCCGTATTGGGAAGGCGCGTTGGCCGGTGCGCGCACGCTACGCGGCATGCGCCCGTTGGCCGTGCTGGGCGACAACATCACCACCGACCACTTGTCGCCGTCGAACGCGATCATGGCCGGCAGCGCGGCTGGGCAATACCTGGCGCAGATGGGCGTGCCGGAGGAGGACTTCAATTCCTACGCCACCCATCGCGGCGACCATCTCACCGCGCAGCGCGCCACGTTCGCCAACCCCAAATTGATCAACGAAATGGCGGTGGTCGATGGGCAGGTCAAGGCCGGCTCGCTGGCGCGGCTGGAGCCGGAAGGCCAGGTGCTGCGCATGTGGGAGGCGATCGAAACCTACATGACGCGCAAGCAGCCGCTGATCGTCATCGCTGGCGCCGATTACGGGCAGGGGTCTTCGCGCGACTGGGCGGCCAAGGGCGTGCGGCTGGCCGGTGTGGAAGTGATCGTCGCCGAAGGCTTCGAGCGGATTCACCGCACCAACCTGATCGGCATGGGCGTGCTGCCGCTGGAGTTCAAGCCGGGCACCGATCGCAAGACCCTGGGCATCGATGGCAGCGAAACCTTCGACGTGGTGGGTGAGCGCACGCCCGGCGCCACGCTGACGTTGTCGATCCACCGGCGCAATGGCGAGCAACTGCAGGTGCCGGTGACTTGCCGCCTGGATACTGCAGAGGAAGTGTCGATTTACGAAGCCGGTGGCGTCTTGCAGCGGTTTGCGCAGGATTTTCTTGAGGCAAACAAGGTCGCATAGGGCAGCACCGTGGCCGATTGTTCGCGATTGATCTTCATGCTCAAGCCGCCACCGCAGGTGCTTGAAGCGATGGCCGGTGTCGTGGCTGCACACCGCCTGGATGCAATGCTTGCGGACGCGTACTTCGATCCAGGCAACTGGCATCAGTCGGTTTCGGATCGGTTTGAAGGGTCGGCTGCGCGTGCCGCAATGCTGCGCGCGGGCGATCGTCTCGATGCTCAGGCAGTGACGTTCTGCTTGAACAGGATCACCAGTGGCGGAACCGACCCGGTGCATTGGGCATTCCGGGCAGAGGGCACGCCATTTGCCTTCGTTGCATTGCAGGCTGCCATCGCAGCAGCGCTGCGTGCGGAAGGCCTGCATGTTGGGGGCGGACACACGCCGCACGTAACGATCAGCTATGCAGCGCCCGGTAAGCTCAACCAGCCAATCGTGCCCATCATCTGGCACGCCACCGAGGTGCTGTTGGTTGAAGGCGGTGGGCGACCGTATCGCTATGTACCCATCGGATCTTGGCCATTGCGACCTGAGGGGCTCATGCCGGAGCAGACGCAACTGCCGCTATGACCTGAGCAGCAAGGCGTGCCTGCGACTGTCATGGTGACGCTTGACCAGGCCGTACAGATGCATTAGGCAAAATCATTGACATCACGTCCGCACGTCGTTTCCAAGGAACATGCATGGCATTCGCTCCCCAACTCCGCATCCCCGCCACCTACATGCGCGGCGGTACCAGCAAAGGCGTGTTTTTCCGTCTGCAGGATCTGCCCGCGGCCGCGCAGCAACCGGGCGCTGCACGCGATGCGCTGTTGTTGCGGGTGATCGGCAGCCCGGATCCATATGCCAAGCAGATCGATGGCATGGGCGGTGCTACTTCCAGCACCAGCAAGAGCGTGATCGTGTCGGCCAGCACGCGCGATGGGCATGATGTGGACTACCTGTTCGGGCAGGTGTCCATCGATAGCGCGTTCGTTGATTGGAGCGGCAACTGCGGCAATCTGTCGGCGGCGGTGGGACCATTCGCCATCGCCGGCGGCTTGATCGATCCCGCACGCGTGCCACGCGATGGCGTGGCCACGGTGCGCATCTGGCAGGCCAATATCGGCAAGACGATTGTGGCGCATGTGCCGATGGCCGATGGGCTGGTGCAGGAAACCGGCGACTTCGAACTGGACGGCGTGACCTTTCCTGCAGCCGAAGTGCAGCTGGAATTTCTCGACCCGGCCGACGATGCCGAAGGCGAGGGCGGGGCGATGTTTCCCACCGGCAAGGTCATCGATCAACTGGAAATTCCCGGGCTGGGCACGCTCGATGCCACGCTGATCAATGCGGGCATTCCCACCATCTTCGTCAACGCGCGCGACCTGGGCTACACCGGGACCGAGCTGCAGGACGCCATCAATGGCGACCCGCGCGCCTTAACCATGTTCGAGACATTGCGCGCGCACGGTGCGGTGCGGATGGGTTTGATTGCGAAGGTGGAAGACGCCGCGACACGGCAACACACGCCCAAGGTCGCCTTCGTGGCACCGCCGGCCGACTACACCGCGTCCAGCGGCAAGCCGGTGCACGCGGCCGAAATCGATCTGTTGGTGCGTGCGATGTCGATGGGCAAATTGCATCACGCGATGATGGGCACTGCAGCAGTGGCGATCGGCACCGCTGCAGCCGTGCCGGGCACGCTGGTCAATCTGGCTGCCGGCGGTGCGGCGCGCTCGGCGGTGCGCTTCGGGCATCCATCCGGCAGCTTGCGGGTCGGCGCGCAGGCGCAGCTGGTCGAGGGCCAGTGGCAGGTGACCAAGGCGCTGATGAGCCGCAGTGCGCGGGTGTTGATGGAGGGGTGGGTCAGGGTGCCGGCGCCGGTTGCCGAGGTTGGATAGGCCTGCGCAGGGTGTTGGCGCGCGTGGATGCACGCGACACATGCCTGGCGTGCGAGGCACTTCACTGGTGCTGGTGTGCGATAGCGGCATTGCGTCGGTCGGGCACCCCTGGTGGCGATGCGGAGCCGGCGTCGCGCTGCCCGCATTAGCCGGATCTGCTCCGCATCAGCTCTTCCAGGCATGCGCGTAGAACCCGGAACATCTGCGTTTCAGTCCGGCGTGTGTCCACGCTGGATGGTCATTCCCGATGCCATTGATCGATGTTGTTGCGCCCCCAAGTGATTGGCGCTGGCCACCACAGCGCAGTAAATGGCAGCGTGGCCAGCGTCGCTAACGAGCCTCCGTTTTCGCCATCGTGTAAAACGCACTGCCGTGTTGCATTAATTCGAACACTATTTCGAATTCTGGAAACTTTTTCGCACGCGCCCTGCCATAATTGTGTAAATCGTGTTAATTCTGTTGCACCGCGGCACGCAGGCCGGGCCGCCCCGCCACCAGAATCCGGAGTTCTTCCCATGTCCGCCAGCCGGTCGCTCAAGATCAGCGCGCTTGCCGTTGCCGTCGTTTCCCTTCTTCCGCTCCATGCCGCTGCCCAGCAGACGCCCGGCGACGACGGCGTCGTGCGTCTGGATGCGGTCAAGGTCACGGTCGAGCGGCGTTCGGAAGACTCCAAGGACGTGCCGGTCTCCGCCTCGGTATTGCGCCCGGAGTTCCTGGACGCCATCTCCACCAGCGGTTCGGACATCCGCGTGCTGGCCGGCAAGGCGCCCAGCCTGAACATCGAATCGTCCAACGGCCGTGTGTTTCCGCGCGTGTACATCCGCGGCTACGGCAATACGGACTTCAACACCTACGCCTCGCAGCCGGTGTCGTTGATCTATGACGACGTGGTGCAGGAAAACGCCTTCCTGAAGGGCTTCCCGATCTTCGATCTGGAAGGCCTGGAAGTGCTGCGCGGCCCGCAAGGCACGCTGTTCGGCCGCAACACGCCGGCAGGCGTGGTCAAGTTCAATTCGGTCAAGCCGACCATCGGCGCCAATGACGGCTACGCCAGCCTGTCGTACGGCACCTACGGCACCATGACCCTGGAAAGCGGCCTGAGCATCGCGATGGGCGACCATTGGGCAGCGCGTCTGTCGACCCTGGGCCAGCGCCGCGACGATTGGGTGGAAAACCGCGACGGCCGCGACCTGGAAGGCTATACCGATTCGGCCGTGCGCCTGCAGCTGCTGTACCAGGCTAGCGACGACTTCAGCGCATTGTTCAATGCGCATGCGCGCCATCTGGACGGCACCGCGCGCCTGTTCCGCGCCAACATCATCCAGCCCGGTACCAATCAGCTGGTGGATGGCTTCGATGCGGAAAAATCCTTCATCGACGGTGCCAACCGCCAGGAACTGCAGACCTACGGCGGCAGCGCCAACCTGACCTGGGACCTGGGCGACATCGCGCTGCACTCGATCACCGCCTACGAAGGGATCGGCAAGTACTACAGCCGCGGCGATATCGACGGTGGCTTCGGCGCGGTGTTCGCGCCGCCGTCGGGCCCGGGCGTGATTCCGTTCCCGGTGGAAACCGCCGGCGGCATCAAGAGCCTGGACCAGTACAGCCAGGAAGTGCGCGCCGAATCGCAGTACGACGGCCCGCTCAACTGGCAGGCCGGCCTGTACTACTTCCACGACGATGTGGAAGGCGAAAACTACACCTACAACACCCTCAGCGGCGGTGATCTGGCCAGCTATCAGCTGACCCGCCAGCGCAATACCTCCTGGGCGGCGTTCGGCTCGTTGAACTACGCGGCCACCGATCGTTTGAACCTGCGCGCCGGCATCCGCTACACCTACGACAAGAAGACCTTCGACGTGCTGGCGCTGGACCGCGTCACCCTGGTCGAACCGTCCAGCGGCGAGACCGACAACTCCAAGGTCACCGGCGATCTGGCGGCCACCTTCTCCATCAACGACGCCGTCAATGTGTACGCACGTGCCGCACGCGGTTTCCGCGGTGCCAGCTTCGGCGTGCCGTCGGGCACCGCGCCGCTGACCGTGGCCGAGCCGGAGACGGTGGATTCGTTCGAGGTCGGCATCAAGTCGGACCTGTTCGACAACCGCGCGCGCCTGAGCTTTGACATCTACGATTTCCGCGTGAAGAACCAGCAGCTCACGGCGGTGGGTGGCGCGTCCAACGACATCCGCCTGCTCAATGCCGACAAGACCAAGGCCCGCGGCGCGGAGTTCGATTTCGAAGCCTTGCTCACCCAGAACCTGCGCGTCACCGCCGGCGGCGCCTACAACTGGACTCGCATCGACGACCCGAACCTGTCGGTGGGCATCTGCCGTACCTGCACGGTCACCGACCCGATCAACGCGGCCGGCCGTGCGGTGATCGACGGCAACGACCTGCCGCAGGCAGCGAAGTGGATGGCCAACGCCACCCTGCGTTACGGCATTCCGATGGGCAACGACGGCGAGCTGTTCTTCTACACGGATTGGTCGTACCGCAGTGAAGTGAACTTCTTCCTGTACGACTCCAAGGAATTCACCGGCCAGCCGCTGGTCGAAGGTGGCGCCAAGATCGGCTACAACTGGGGCGCGGGTGCGTACGAGTTGTCGGTGTTCTGCCGCAACTGCACCAATCAAATCCGCGTGACCGGTGCGATCGACTTCAACAACCTCACCGGCTTCATCAACGACCCGCGCATCGTGGGTGCGCAGTTCCGCGCCAACTTCTGATCGGCGTTTTGGTGGAGCACTATCGAACCGCCGGCGATCATGCCGGCGGTTTTTTTATGGCAGCAGGAGTGGGCAGATGCAGCGGACCTGGCAACGCGCGTGGGTAGCGATGGCGATGTGGTGCGTGGCGACAACCGCGGGGGCGCAGCAGTCGGCCGCGGCCGTGCAATCCACGCTGGCATCGGTGCAGGCCGAGAAAGTGGTGGTCTCTACCGACGTTGGCGACGATATCGACGATGCCTTCGCGTTGGGGCTATTGCTGCGTCGCCCGCAGTTGCAGGTGCTGGGCATCGCATCGACATGGGGCGACACCGCGTTGCGTGCGCAGTTGCTGCAGCGGTTGTTGCAGCAGGCCGGGCGCAGCGAGATTCCGCTGGCAGCGGGCGCGCGTACCACCAGCACCATCGCCTTCAGCCAGGCGCGCTGGGCGGCCAAGGGGCAGTTGCCGGCGGCACTGCCGGATGCGGCCGCGATGATCCTGCAGCAGGCGCGCCAGCATCCGGGCGAGGTCACCTTGCTGGTGCTGGGGCCGATGACCGATGCGGCGCTGGCGCAGCAACGTGACCCGGTCGGCTTTGCCAAGCTCAAGCGTGTGGTGGCGATGGGCGGATCGGTGCGGGTGGGTTATGGCAAGTCTGCGTATCGTCCGGCCAGTGCGCCGGCGCCGGAGTACAACATCCTTGCCGATGTGCCTGCAGCGCAGCGCGTGTTCTCATCTGGTGTGCCAATCGTGCTGTTGCCACTGGATGCCACGCAGATCAGCCTGGAAGAACCCGAGCGCATCGCACTGTTTGCGCATGGCGACGGGCTGACCGATGCGCTCACGCAGCTGTACTACCAGTGGCGCAACACCGACCAGCCCTGGGCCAGCGCCACGCCCACGTTGTTCGATGTGGTGCCGGTGGCCTGGTTGCTACGTCCGGCGCTGTGCCCGACCACGCCCTTGCATCTGGACGTGGATGCGCAAGGCTATACCCGCGAAGGGGCTGGTGCGCCCAATGTGCAGGCCTGTTTGCACGTGGACAAGCCGGCGCTGATCGAGATGTACATGCGTGCGTTGTTGGAGTTGCACTGAGAGTGAGGAACACAAAGAGTCATGCCTGAGTCCCGCGGCGAGTGCTTCTTTGCAGCTCTTTGTGATCTAGCCAAAAGTCGGGTTGGTCGACAGCGCGGTGCCCTCACCGATCACGGGACACGCCGTGAACCCGTCCATGGGGGATCGATGGCGTCATCCATGCCGCCAACGGTTCCACAATCGGTGAGGGCACCGCGCTAGACAGTTGGCTGGTGGCCAACTGAAAGCGGGTCACTTCGCTCGCGTGCTGCCGTGGATCGATTGTTTGGTATTCGATGGACGCGATGACAGAACGAGCGAGGCCCCGCAGGCAAGTCGCAGTCCAGCTGCCTGCGCCAGGCGGCATGACGTGGTTCGGCGGTTGCTCCAAGCGCGGGTACCAGACCACTGCGCTCACCGCCAGTCTGCCATCGCATCGCTCGCCAGCAGCGCACGCTTGCCGCCCATCGGCAAGCAGCCACGTCGTCGCATCGGCGCCATCAGCCAGATGCGCAGCGTCGTTATACTTGCGTTCTCACATTGCGAGTAGCACGAATGGACAGCCAGGGATCACGGATGATGCGGTCGGGCACGCGGCGGGTTGTGCTGTGGGCGGTGTTGTTGGCCGTGGCGATCGGCGCGGTGGCGTGCAAGCGCAACGAAAGCGGTCAGCTACCCGCCGCCAGTGGCGAGGCGATCAAGGCCGAAAAGCAGGCGATCACCGGTTTCGCGCTGGCGCGTGCCTATCCCGACCAGACCAGCGACGGCCTGTCGCTGGCACTGGAATTCTCGCGGCCACTGGTCGGCACGCAGGATTTCGATGCGCTGGTGCGCTTCGAAGAAAAGGTCGGCACGGGCGACAGTAGCTGGACGCTGTCCGAGGACGGCAAGACGCTGCGCTACCCGTACGTCGAAGCGGCCAAGGACTACACCGTGCTGGTCGACGCCAACCTGCTGGCCGCCGACGGCAGCCGCCTGGGCAAGCCACTCAAGCAAAAGGTCTACACCGGCGAACTCAAGCCTGTGGCCGGGTTCGCTTCGCAGGGCAGCGTACTGCCGGCGCGCGAGAGCCGTGGCCTGCCGGTGGTGTCGGTGAACGTGCCGGAAGTGGACGTCGAGTTCCTGCGCGTGCGCGAGAAGTCGCTGCCGGCGTTCTTCCAGCAGTTCCAGCGTGGCGGGCGCCGTGGCAGCTGGGATCTGGAGAGCGAATACAGCGGCAATCAGCCGTTGTCCAAGCTGGCCGACCCGGTCTACGTCAATCGCTTCATCCTTGGTGGCAAGCAGAACGAGCGTGTGCTGACCTACCTGCCGACGCAGGACATCAAGGAACTGCAGGAACCGGGTTTGTATTTCGCGGTGATGAAGCGCGCCGGCAGTTTCGAAAACGAATTCGACACCGCGTTCTTTACCGTCAGCGACATCGGCCTGCATACGCGCGCCTACAAGGACAAGTTGTTCGTGCACACCGCCTCGTTGCAGAGCGGCGAGCCGGTCAAGAACGTGGAGCTGCGCATCCTCGATGCCAAGGGCGAGTTGTTCCTGAAAGGGGCGACCGACGGTAACGGCAATGCGCTGCTCAACTACACGCTCGACGCCGGCCATGTGCTGACCGCACGCAGCAAGACCGACATTACGCTGCTGCCGTTCAACCAGCCCGCACTGGATCTGAGCGAGTTCGCCGTGGCCGGGCGCCAGGGCGCGTGGTTCGATGTGTTCGCCTGGGCCGGTCGCGATCTGTATCGCCCCGGCGAGACCATGCGCGTCTCGGCGATCCTGCGCGACAACGACGGCAAACCGACCAAGCCGCAACCGGTGTTCCTGCGCCTGAAGCAGCCGGACGGCAAGACCTTCCGCGAGACCAAACTGCTGCCGGGCGAGCAGGGCTACTTCGAATTCGCCCAGCAGATTCCGGCCGATGCACCGACCGGCCGTTGGCAGGTGGAATTTCGCACAGATCCGGCCAGCAAGGACGCCGTGCAGGGCATGACCGTGCGCGTGGAAGAGTTCCTGCCCGAGCGCATGAAGCTGGACCTGGACAGCACGCAAAAGACCTTGAGCGCCGGCCAGCCGTTCAAGCTGGTGGCCAATGCCGCGTATCTGTACGGCGCACCGGCCGCTGGCAACCGTTTCACCGCCAAGCTGGCAGTCAGTGTGGAGCAGCATCCGCTCGAAGCGTTGCCCGGCTGGTTCTTCGGCGACCCCACGCTGGAGCTGCCGCGCGAAGCCAGGGATGTGATCGACACCGAATTCGGCGGCGACGGCATCCTGCGCGAAGACATCGCATTGCCGGACGAGGCCAAGCCGGTCAGCACGATTGCCGCGGTCGTCTCCGGTAGCGTGTACGAAACCGGCGGGCGCACGGTCACCCGCACCCTCAAGCGCGTGCTGTGGCCGGCCAAGGCGCTGGTCGGCGTGCGCCCGTTGTTCGACGACGCCGACGGCGCCGATGCCAATGGGACGGCGCGCTTCGAAGTGACCCGCGTGGATGCCGACGGCAAACCGCAGCCGGCCAAGGGCCTGAAGGTCACGCTGGTGCGCGAGCTGCGCGATTACCACTGGAACTACACCGACAACCACTGGGATTACGACTTCACCCGTCGCTTCGAAAACAAGGACACGCGCACGCTGGATGTGGGTAGCGTCAATGCCAAGATCGATTTCCCGGTGGAATGGGGCGAGTACCGCCTGGACGTATTCGACCCGGCGAGCGGGCTGACCACGCGTTACCCGTTCCGCGCCGGCTGGAGCTGGAACGATGAAAACCGTGGCCTGGATGCGCGCCCGGACAAGGTCAAGCTGGCGCTGGACAAGACCGGCTACCGCGCCGGCGACACGCTCAAGGTCACGCTGACCCCGCCCCATGCCGGCAAGGGCGTGCTGCTGGTGGAAAGCGACAAGCTGTTGTACGTGCAGGACATCGACGTCAAGCCCGGCAGCAGCTTCGAGATTCCGGTGACCGAGGCGTGGGAGCGCCACGATGTGTATGTCACCGCACTGGTCTTCCGCGGCGGCAGTGCGCCCAGCAAGATCACCCCGGCACGCGCGGTGGGCGTGGCCTATGTGCCGATGGACCGCAAGGCGCGGCGGGTGGCGGTGGGCTTGTCCGCGCCCAAGCAGATGCGGCCCGAGCAGCCGTTGCCGGTGACGGTGAGCGTGCCCGAACTGGCGGGCAAGGCCGCGCACGTGACCATTTCGGCAGTGGACGTGGGCATCCTCAACATCACCCGTTTCCCGGTGCCCGATGCCAACGCACAGTTCTTCGCGCAGCGTCGTCTGGGGACCGATGCGTACGACATCTATGGGCGTGTGATCGAAAGTTTCGAAGGCGCCAGCGGCAAGCTGAAGTTCGGCGGCGACATGGCGCTGGAAGCCTTGCCGCAGGCCAAGCGCCCGACCGCGCGCGTGCAGACGGTTGACCTGTTTTCCGGCTCGGTAAAACTCGACGCAAAGGGCAATGCGCGCGTGCAACTGCCGGTGCCGGATTTCAACGGCACCTTGCGCGTGTCGGCGTTGGTGTACTCGGATACCCGTTACGGCAACCGCGATATGGAAACCATCGTGCGTGCGCCGATCCTGGCCGAAGCCAGCATGCCGCGGGTGATGGCACCGGGCGACCGCAGCACGGTGACGCTGGACGTGCAGAACTTCACCGGCAAGCCGGGCGAATTCAACGTGCGTGTGGAGGGCATTGGCCCGCTCGCCATCGGCGAGGCGTCGCGCAGCGTCAAGCTCGGCGTGGACGCCAAGCAGACGCTGAGCTTCCCGCTGAGCGCCACCGAAGGCTATAGCGTTGCCAAGGTGCGCGTGCGCGTGGATGGCAATGGCTTCAAGGCCGACCGCAGCTACGAGCTGCCGGTGCGCGCCGGCTGGCCACAGGTGTTGCGGGCACAGACCCGCGTGCTCGACCCGCTGGCGCCGATCACCCTGGACAGCGGCTTTGCCGATGGCCTGATGGCCGGCTCGGTGACCGCGCGCATGGTGGTCAGCGCGTTGCCGCCGATTCCGTTCGCCAGCGCATTGCAGGGCGCGTTGGAGTATCCGTACGGCTGCGCCGAGCAGACCACCAGCAAGGGCTATGCGGCGCTGCTGCTCGACGATGCCACCGCCAGAACGCTCGGCACCAAGGGGCTGGAGGCGGCCAAGCGCCGCGAGCG
Organism: Xanthomonas sp. A1809; assembly: GCF_017746015.1. Lineage (NCBI taxonomy): Bacteria > Pseudomonadati > Pseudomonadota > Gammaproteobacteria > Lysobacterales > Lysobacteraceae > Xanthomonas > Xanthomonas sp. A1809. Next base: position 142,618 of record NZ_JAGHWZ010000003.1, read on the forward strand.
CATGGAAGGCGCGTTCGGGCGTCTGGCGTCGATGCAGATCGCCAGCGGGCATTTTTCGATGTGGGGCGACGATGGCCACGTCAATCCGGGCCTGACCCCATACATTGCCGAATTCCTGCTCGACGCCAAGGAGGCCGGTTTTGCGGTGCCCGACACGGTGCTGCAGAAGGCGCTCAATCGCCTGAGCGAAGATCTGTTGTCCGGTGGCAACGAGTTCTATGGGCAGGACCGTCGCGACAACTTGAAGTTCGCCAATCAGGCCTGGTCCGGCTACGTACTGGCACGCGTCAACCGCGCGCCGCTGGGCACGCTGCGCGCGCTGTACGACAACCAGCGCGACAAGGCGCTGACGGGCCTGTCGCTGGTGCATCTGGGCATCGCCTTGTCGCTGCAGGGCGATACCAAGCGTGGCGATGCGGCGATCAAGGCCGGGTTTGCCAAGGACAGCAGCGAGCGTCCGCCGTACTTCGGCGATTACGGCAGCGCGATCCGCGACGACGCGTTGATGATGGCGTTGCTGCACGAACGCGGTTTGTCCAAGCCCGAGTACGACACCCGCGCGGTGGCCCTGGGCCGCGCGCTGGATGCACGTCGCGCGACCGGTTGGTTGTGGCTGAGCACGCAGGAGCAAGTGGCGCTTGCGCGGTTGGGCAAGGCGTTGATGGCCGGGCAGGGCAAACAGGTGTCCGGCAGCTTGACGGTGGGCGACCAGGTACAGCAGATCGCACCGGCACGCGTGTTCGGGCGCAGTTTCGACAGTGCCGCCCTGGCGCGCGGCGTGCAGTTCGCGCCACAAGGCGAGGCGCCGATGTACGCCAGCCTGGAAGTGGCCGGCATTCCGCGCAGCGCACCGGAACCGGACACGCGCAATCTCAGCGTGGAGCGCAGCTGGTACACCACCGACGGCAAGCCGTGGACCCCGCGTCCACTCAAGGAAGGCGAAGCGTTGATCGTGCGCGTCAGCATCACTGCCAACAGCAGCATGCCCGACGCCTTGCTCACCGACCTGTTGCCGGCCGGTTTGGAAATCGAGAATTTCAATCTCGGCGATGCCAAGCAGTGGGCCGACGTGGTGGTGGACGGCATCGGCATCAGCGAGCGGTCCAGCGCCGCCGACGTCAAGCACGAAGAGTTCCGCGACGACCGCTATGTGGCCGCGCTGGCGCTGTCTTCGGGCAGCAAGGCGCAGGTGTACTACCTGGTGCGTGCCGTCACCCCGGGGACCTACACGGTGCCGCCCTCGCTGGTGGAAGACATGTACCGGCCGGAGCTGCGTGGCGTGGGGCGCAGCACGCCAGCCACGATGACGGTGGTGCAGCCGTAAGGTGACGCGCTCGCCCTTCTCCCGTCGGGAGAAGGGGCCCTGCCAGGGGCGGATGAGGGGACGAGCGAAGCCTGGTGTCGTTGGCATGGCATGAGTGGCTTCGCCCGTACCCTCACCCCAACCCCTCTCCCGCAAGTAGAGGGGCTTTTGCAGGGCGCTTGCGATGTTTCCCGGTAGCCGCTGAGTGCTTGCTTCGCATGCAGCGATATCGCTGCGCCTTGTCTTTTCGGTGCGATGGTAGCGACACGCAAAGGTCATTTTTACGCTCTACGGTGGCGTGCTTTCTCATCAGCGCAGCATGATTGCTGCGCGACCTACGGGATTCCATGCAGCGCTTCGATCCGTACCGTATGCACCTGTCCGTTCTCGCTGTGGCCATCGCAGCATGCTCGCCTGGCGTGCAGGCTCAAAGTGTCGCTACCTCATCCGACTCCGCGCGCCTGGCGTCATCGATGCGCCCAGCCGGTGCTTCATCCAACGAAAGCCAGCGACCTGTCGAGACAGCGTCAGCCGTAGAAAAACTCTCTGGCCTTGCGACCGCAGCCTCGCCGAGCGACGCATCCAACAGCGATGCACCTAGCAGAGATGCAACTGCCGCAGACATCGCCAAAACCGGCGTACAAACCCTCGATGCCATGCAGGTCACCGGCGTGCGCCGCGCCAACGCGGCTGCGGTGGAAAGCAAGCGTGCGGCCACCAATATCACCGATGTGATCAGCGCCACCGACGTGCGTGCCTTGCCCGACAGCACCATCGTTGAGGCATTGCGGCGCGTGCCGGGCTTGTCCGTCTTGCCTGCCACCGACAACGAGCATCCGCGCGATGAAGCGGCCACGCCGGTATTGCGTGGCCTGGGGCCGTCATACAACAACGTCACCATCGACGGGCTCACCATCGCCTCGCCCGGTACACCGAACGGCACGCTCGGTTCGATCACCCGCGGTGTGCGCCTGGATCTGTTGCCGGCCTCGATGGTCAGCGAATTGCAGGTGGTCAAGACCTTCACGCCCGACCTGGACCCCAACGCCACCGGCGGTGCGATCAACCTGAAAACCCGCAGCGCGTTCGAAAACGGCGGCAAGCCGTTCTTCAGCGCCGAGGCGGCGCTAGGCCACGCCAACGATGTGGGCAAGCCGCGCGATCAGGACGATCCGGGCTATCGCGTCAACGCCACCGGCAGCCGCACCTTCGGTAGCGAGCAGCAGTACGGTCTCACCGTGTCTGCCAACTATCAAACGCTGAGCAGCTACACCGAAACCCATATGACCACCGACACGGTGCACTACGGGTTCTACGACAACAGCGGTGTGTTGCAGACCGGCGACAATCTCGGCAATGGCTGGGCGGTGCCGCAGCAGGATAAATACTGGTACGTGCAAGATCAGCGCGACCGTTATGGCCTCACCGGCAAGTTCGAGATGCGGCCCAGTGCGGCGCTCGAAGCCTACGCCATGGCCGGCTACTACTATTTCAAGGACGACATGGAGCGCAACGAGGTCATCATCGACCCGCGCAACCGTGGCCAGATCTTCAATCAAACCGCAACCTCCGGCAGTTATCCCGGTGGCGACATCGAGGTGGGCTATTCGAACCAGATCGTCACCACGCGTACCAAGGTGGCGCAGCTGGGAACGATCTGGCGGCCCACCGATCGCCAACAGCTTTCCGCGCGTGGCGCGTGGTCGGATGCGACCTATGACGAGCCGATTCGCATGATCAAGTACGCCACCGGCATCACGCGTCCGGCACCGGTGCCGGTGGGCCAGACCGGCAGTGGCGTGACCATCAATGCCACGCCCAATTATGCGTTCAATTACGACACTTCGGGCCTGGATCAACGCTTCGGCGTGTCGCCGCAGGCGTATGACGACCTGGACAATTACAGCCTGTCGTACTGGCGCCCGGACTATAAACGCACCGCGTCCGACCGCATCCTCACCGGTCGGCTCGATTACGGCTTCAACCAAGGCGAAAGCGATCAAGGCATCGGTTTTGCGGCAGGCGTGTCGTATACCACCGACAAGCCGTCCTATGAGATCTATCGGGTCGAGTATCAGCCCAATACGACGGCGCCGGCGTTCGGCCTGGCCGACGTGGTGGGCACCGGCAGGGCGCCGATGCGCTATGCCGGTTTGAACCTGCTGAGCATCGACCCGAACAAGGCCAATCGCGTGCTGGCGGCCACGCCGTTGAGCGCGTTCAACAGCACCGACCAGCAGGCCTTCAGCAACCAGGATAATTTCACGCACACCGAAAAAATCTTCGGCAGCTATGGCTTGGTCAGCTATCGCAGCGATCGCTTGAACGCGCAGGCCGGTGTGCATTTCGACAGCACCAAGCTCGACACGGTGGGCCGCCAGCGGCAGCTGGATGCGGCAACCAATCACTACGTGTACGTCGATAACCCGACCAGTGCGGATTACGACTATCTGCTGCCTTCGGCGGTGATGACCTATCACCTGACCGATGCGCTGGATCTGCGTGCCGGTGCAAGCCGCACGTTGGGCCGCCCGCCGTACGACGCCTATGCGGCGCGCACCTCCATCGGCTTTGTCAATACGACAGACGCCGGCAACCCGAATGCGCAGGGCGTCACCGTCACCATCGGCAACCCCGACATCAAGCCGCGCGTGTCCAACAACCTGGACCTGTCGCTGGAATGGCGCCTTCCCGGCGATTTCGATGCGTTCGCGTCCGCTGCCGTCTTCGACAAACATATCCAGGACGAGATCTTCACGCTCTCGCGCACCGATAGCTTCACCTTCGACGGCACCACGTATGCGAATGCGTTGATCAGCACACCGGCCAATGCCGCCAAGGCGCGCATCCGTGGTGTGGAGTTCAACGGCATCGTCAACACGTTAGGGCCGGTCGCGCCGTGGTTGAGCGGCGTCGGTTTCAGCGCAAACCTCGCATTGCTCGATGGCAGCCTGGACGTGCCTTACAGCGTCGGCAGCGGCAGCAGCCTGACCCAGCGCGAGCGCACGCTCGACAATCTGGTCGGTCAGCCCGATTACACCGCCAACGCGACGCTGTTCTACAACACCGGTGGGCTGGAACTGCGTGCGGCCTACAACCGACAAGGCAAGGCGCTGCGCGCGGTCGTCAGCAATATCGCCTGGCAGGACCTGTATTGGTCGCCGCGTTCGCAACTGGATTTCACCGCCACCTATGCGGTGAGCAAGCAGTTGAGCCTGATCGGCCAGGTCAGCAATATCACCCACAGTCGCATCACCAGCGTGACCGGCCCCGGGCAGAATCTGCTCAAGGACAGTTACTCGGTGCCCACCACCTATTGGGTGGGTCTGCGGTTCACGCCCACGTTGTGAGGTCAGCCGGGCAAGAGGTGGCGGAGCCTGCCATCCTGAAATCGATGCCTGCCGTCCACCCGCTTAATTTCAGCCGCGTGTGCGACGCGGCAACGCCGGTCCGCCGCGCTACCGTTTGCAAACATCTGCTTGGAGTTGTTCGATGACATCACGCCCCATTGCCGTCCTCGCCGCCGTGCTGTGCACAGTCGTGACCACTGCAGCAAGTGCCGCACCGACAGGCGTGGCCGCGATCCAGGCGCGCCTGACCAACCCGCAGGGCGGCCTCGTCGTGGTGGCGCACCGCGGATGTCATGCCGCCGCGCCACAGCATGGCTTCACCGAGACCGCGCCGGAAAATTCGCTGGCGGCGTTGGAGCGCTGCATCGCCATCGGCGCCGATGTGATGGAAACCGATGTGCGGCGTGCCGCCGACGGCAGCCTGGTGATGCTGCATGACGCCACCGTGGACCGCACCACCGATGGCACCGGCAAGCTCTCCGAGTTGACCCTGGCCGATCTGCAGAAGCTACGCCTGCGCAGCGACGAAGGCGGTGCACAGGCACCGCTGACCGACCAGCGCGTGGTCACGCTCGAGCAGATGCTGGCCAAGGCCAAGGGGCACATCCTGCTCAACCTGGATGTCAAAGACGCGATCTACGTGCAGGTGATCGAGGCGGTCGCACGCGCCGGCATGCAGCATCAGGTGATCGTCAAGGCCGAAGCCGGTATTTCTACCGCGCCACTGGCTGCGATGCCGCCCTTCAACACCGTGTACTTCTTCCCGATCCTGATCAACGCGCATGGCAATGCCGATCTTGCGGCCATTGCAACGGCACAGACGCGCAATGCGCGTCCGATGGCATTCGAGTTACCCAAGATGACTGCCGCGCAATTGCCGGCCCTGGCAGCGGTGAGCAAGGCGCACAACGTGCGGCTGATGGTCAATTCGTTATGGGAAGGCTTCATTGCCGGCTATGGCGGCGATGCGGACGCCGAGCGCGACCCTGACAAGGTCTGGGGCCGGATGTACCGCGACGGTGTGTCGATCATCCAGACCGATGCACCGGAAGCCTTGTTGCGCTACCGCGCCACGTTGGAAAAGCGCTGAGCGGAAGCGACTAGGCCGCCGTCCCAGGCGGCGGCAACCAGGTCTGGCACGGCGCGCCGTGCACCAGACAACTCGACGGACGAGAGGTCACGTCTAACCGAACTGTATTCGCAGGGCATCGCCACCAGCTGCCGCCAATGCGTGCTGCTGCCGAAGTGCGCCGGCCGCGCCTTCGGCGTGAGCGGCTGATCATCGCAGTCACCTGCATGCGGTGGCCACAGGTAGGATCAGACGGTTGCGCGCAGGGAGGTCCGCATGCCGCTCACGGGCTGTGCCTGGCCTTGCGCCCGTCGCTTGTCCGGCTGGCTGTGCGGCTGATCGCGCTGCCGATACGCCAGGCCCGAGCCGCGTAGGAGTGGCCGAAACGCGTTTTGCCCTGCATGCTTTGCGCAATGGATGAACAGCCGCAGGCACCAACAGGGATGGACCGCACGCAGCCGCGCCCGCAAGCGCCGAACCATCAGGCCCGCAACCGACGCCGCTGGCTGCGGTGGCTGCGCTTGAGTGCGGCGGCCTTGCTGAGCGTCATGCTGCTGCTCGATCTGGCTTTTCCATTGCCGTTGCCCAAGTCCCGCGATACCTCCACCTTGGTGGTTGCGCGCGACGGCACGCCGTTGCGTGCATTCGCCGACCGTCATGGCGTATGGCGCTATCCCGCCACGCCGCAGAGCGTCTCGCCGCTGTATTTGCAGGCGCTGCTGAACTACGAAGACCGCTGGTTCTGGCGTCACCCGGGCGTCAATCCCTGGGGTCTGCTGCGTGCCGGTGGGCAGTGGATCGGGCAGGGCCACATCGTGTCCGGCGGCTCCACGCTGACCATGCAGGTGGCGCGCATCCTGGACCCGCATACGCGCACACCGTGGGGCAAGGCCAAGCAATTGTTGCGCGCGTTGCAGCTGGAAGCGCACCTGAGCAAGCACGAGATTCTGATGCTGTATCTGGAGCGTGCGCCCTATGGCGGCACCATCGAAGGGGTGGAGGCGGCCAGTTGGGCGTATCTGGGCAAGCCGGCCAGGGCCTTGTCGCACGCCGAGGCCGCGTTGCTGGCGGTATTGCCGCAGTCGCCCAGCCGGTTGCGCCCGGACCGTCATCCCGAAGCCGCGCAGCGCGCACGCGACAAGGTGCTCGATCGCATGGTCGAGCTGGGCGTGTGGTCGCGCGCGCAGGTGGACGATGCGCGCATCGAACCGGTGGTCACCCGCTCGCTCAAACCACCGTTGCATGCCGCCTTGCTGGCGCAGCGCCTGCACAGTGCGCAGCCGCGTGCGGCGCGTATCGTCACCACGCTGGATGTGGAATTACAGCGCACGCTGGAAGAGCGCGTGTCCACGTATTTTTCGCAGCTGCCGGAGCGCACTTCCGCGGCATTGTTGGTGGTGGACAACGCCACGATGGAGGCGCGCGCCTATGTGGGCTCGGCCAGTTTCGGCGACCGCAAGCGCCTGGGTCATGTCGACATGGTGCAGGCATGGCGCTCGCCCGGCTCCACGCTCAAGCCCTTCCTGTATGGCATGGCGCTGGACGATGGCCTGATCCATTCCGAAAGCCTGCTGGTGGATGCGCCGCAGAGCTTTGGCGACTACCGGCCCGGCAACTTCGATGCAGCGTTCAACGGCCCGGTGAGCGCGGCCACGGCGTTGCGGCTGTCGTTGAACGTACCGGCGGTGGATCTGCTTGATCGCATCGGCCCGGCGCGCTTTGCTGCGCGACTGTCCAATGCCGGGATTGCGCTGCATTTTCCCTCCGGCAGCACGCCGTCGCTGGCCTTGATACTGGGCGGCACCGGCGCACAGTTGCAGGAGTTGGTGGGCGCGTTCGCCGCGCTCAATCGCGGCGGCATTGCCGGACGCGTGCGCTATACGCCGGATGACGCGCGCATCGATCGGCGCCTGATGTCGCCGGGTGCGGCGTGGATCGTGCGCGAAATCTTGCAAAGCAATCCGCGGCCCGGATACGGCAGCGGTACTTTCGACACCACTGCACGCCCCGGCGTGGCGTGGAAGACCGGCACCAGTTACGGCTACCGCGATGCATGGGCCATTGGCGGAACGCGGCGTTACACCGTCGGCGTCTGGGTAGGACGGCCGGACGGCACCCCGTTGCCGGGCCAATACGGTGCGGTCACCGCATTGCCGTTGATGTTCGAAGTCATCGATGCCTTGCCCCGCAGTGCTGGCGACAGTGCGCCATTGCCGATGCCGTCCTCGGTGCAGGCAATCGACATCTGCTGGCCGCTGGGCGGCGCTGCCGATCAAACGCCACCGCCTCTGTGCGCACGTCGTGCCGATGCATATGCACTCGACGGTGCGGTGCCACCCACCTTTGCCGAGCGCGATGCGCGCCTTTGGCAAAGCGGGCAGGTGCGCTTCGAGGCCGATGCGCGCAGCGGTCAGCGGTTGTCGCAGGAATGCAGCCAACCGCATGCGCGTGTGCCGCGCGCGGTGGCGCGTTGGCCAGCGTTGGTCTCGCCCTGGCTCAGTACATCCGAACGCGCCGCCGCGCAACTGCCGCCCTTGGCTGACGACTGCGTGCCGGACGGGCGCATGACCGGTGGCGGGGTGCTACGCATCGACGGCTTGAGCGACCGCGCCACGCTTGCGCGGGCCAACGACGCCGCGCGCCCGGTGCGGTTGCAGTTACGAGCGCTGGGCAGCGAGGCGCGAATCGATTGGCTGCTGGATGGCCGCTGGATTGCGCAAACCACCGGAAGACAAGGGTTTCAGCGCGATTTCGAAGAAGTGGGGTTGCACACGCTCACCGCAATGGCCAGCGATGGCGCATGGACGCAGGTGCGCTTTCGCGTGTTGCGCTGACCGGGTTGCCAACCAAGTGCGACCGCCCCGTGCGTGGCGGCAGACCGGCTGCGCGCGACAAACGTGTAGGAGCGCACCTGGGCGCGAAGAGGTCTTACCGGGAATGCGTCATCGCGCCCAGGTGCGCTCCTACAGAGGCGTTGACGAAGGCGGCGGCGTGTCGGATCTGGCCGCCTCATGCGATCGTTGCTCATTCAAGGCGCGACCGTTTACGCGCAATCTGGCGGCACAAAAAAAGACAGACAGGGCGCTCGAGGCGCTGCCCTGTCTGTCTCATCATTGAATCGATTTCAATTTCAACTCGCTGCGATCTCCATCGCAACGCATCGCTACATCGCAGAACTCAACTCACTCGCCAATCCAGCCTTCCAGCATGTCGGCAAATTCATCGGCATGCTCTTCTTCCTGGGCCAGGATGCTTTCGAGAATGCGCTTGGTGGTGGTGTCCTTGTCGCCGATGAAGTCGATCATCTCCCGGTAGCTATCGATGGCGATGCGTTCGGCGATGAGATTTTCCTTGACCATGTCGCGCAGGTCGGTGCCTTCCTTGTATTCGGCATGCGAGCGCTTGGTCAGGGTGTCCGGATTGAGATCCGGTTCGCCGCCCAGCTGCACGATGCGCTCGGCCAGCTTGTGCGCGTGCTCTTGCTCCTGTTGCGCATGCTCCAGGAACTCGCCCTTCACTGCGTCGGCAAGCATGCCCTTGGCCATGAAATAGTGGCGGTAGTAGCGCAAGGTGCACACGTATTCGGTGGCAAGCGCGGTATTGAGCAATTCGATCACCTTCTCGCGATCGGCGTGGTAGCTCTCGGTGATGGCGCCGTCTTCGATGCTCTGGCGCGCGCGGGCGCGCAAGGTGGCAGTGTCGGTGATACCGGCGGGAGTTTTGGTGGCTGGCTGATCAGACATGGCTGGCCGTTTTCCTTCTGAGTGATGGGAGAAAGGGGGTCTCAATCCGGCAGATGCTGCAGCACGTAATCGGCTGCAGAGACTTTGAATTCGCCGGGTTCTTCAACAAACAACGCCTTGACCACGGCGTCGTCTGCATACAGCGCGTAGCGGCGTGAGCGCAGGCCCATGCCCGAGCCGCTGGCGTCGATTTCAAGGCCCAGGGCGCGCGCCAGTTCGGCGTTGCCGTCGGGTAACAGGTGCAGGCCGTCGGGAATCAGCTGGCTGCGTCCCCAGGCCTGCATCACGAACGGGTCGTTGACCGCGGTGCACAACACCTCGATACCGCGCTTGCGGAATTGCTCGAAGTGTTCCACGTAGCCCGGCAGGTGCTTGGCCGAACAGGTGGGGGTAAAGGCCCCCGGTACCGCAAACAGCAGCACCTTGCGGCCTGCGAACAGGCTGTGGGTGTCGATAGCCTCGATGCCATCGCGCAGGCGCTTGAGCACGACTTCGGGAATGCGGTCACCAACGTGGATGGTCATGCGGCTAGCTCCTGTGGCTGAACGGATTCTAGAAAGGGGTAGGGGAAAAGCGCGTCAACGCGCTTGAAATCCGTACGGCCACGCCTATCTGACGCACATGGCCGGCGCAACCGCGCACCGCGCAGTTGCCGGCCCCGTCATCAACCTGTTTGGAGGCTTTCAATGAACATCGTTCGTTATCCCCAATTTCCCACCCACGCGCTGCAGAACGAGATCAAGCATGTGTTCGATCGCTTCTTCGAGCAGAACGGTGACACCGACGAATCGGCCGTGGTGACCGCGCAGTGGGTGCCGCGCGTTGACATCAAGGAAGAGCCCAATCACTTCGTGCTGTACGCCGATTTGCCGGGCATCGACCCGAGCCAGATCGAGGTGCAGATGGACAAGGGCATCCTGTCGATCAAGGGCGAGCGCAAGAGCGAATCCAGCACCGAAACCGAGCGCTTTTCGCGCATTGAGCGCCGTCACGGCAGCTTCCATCGCCGCTTCGCGCTGCCCGACAGCGCCGATGCCGATGGCATCACGGCTGCGGGCCATAACGGCGTGCTGGAAATCCGCATTCCCAAGCGCCCGGCCGCCACGCCGCGCCGTATCCAGGTGGGCAACGGTCAGAGCACCAGCGGCAGCACGGTGCAGTAAGCGTAAGGAACGTCGCGGCGGCGCGCTGTGCAGGCGCGCGGTGTTCGCTGGGCCGGCCTGTACTGTGCGTGCAGGCTGGCCAGGCGCCCGGCAGTTTCGCCTGGCACCTCATGCCAGCCGGAACTGGCCGTCGCGCGGCGCTGGACCTGGAGCGAGGCAGCAGCTTCGCTCTCCGGCGACAGTCGCGCCGTAGAATGGGCGCGGTTGCCCGCCCGGCTGCGAATAGATTGGCCAACAGCTCCATGGCGTGACCGCTTGTGGGCGCGGCTGGTATGCGAACCCGGCACGTACGTCCGTACGGTGCAGGGTTGCGTGCCTGCCGCGCCGCACTCGCGCTGTCCGCCGCAGCGCTGGCCGTTCGGACTGGCTCGTGGCCTCGGCTGCGGGCCGTTTTTTTTCCAGAGGTGATTAGATGGAATTCAAGGATTACTACGCAACGCTCGGCGTGGAGCCCAGTGCAGGCGATGCGGAGATCAAGACCGCCTACCGCCGGCTCGCACGCAAATATCACCCCGACGTCAGCAAGGAAGCCGGCGCCGAAGACAAGTTCAAGGCGATCAACGAAGCCTACGAAGCGCTGCGCGACCCGGCCAAGCGCAAGGCCTACGACCAGTTGAAGGCGCAGGGATTCCGGCCGGGCGACGAGTTCCAGGCCCCGCCCAATTACGGTGGCGGGCAGGGCTTCGATTTCGAAGAGGTGTTCGGCAACGGCGGTGCCGGTGGCGGCTTCAGCGATTTCTTCGAAAGCCTGTTCGCCGGCCAGCGCGGTGGCCGTCCGCGCGGCCCGGGCGCCGGGCCCGGTGCAGGTGCAGGTGCCGGCCCGCAGGCGCGCGGCGACACCCGCGCCAAGCTTGCGGTGCCGTTGGAAGCGGTGCATTCGGGCGACAGCGTGCGCATCACCATCAATGGCAAGCAACTGGACGTGCGGGTGCCCAAGGGCGTGCAGCCCGGCCAGGTAATCCGCCTGAGCGGGCAGGGCAACGGCGGCGGCAACCTGTTGCTGGAGATCGAATACGCGGCGCATCCGCATTTCGAAGTGGACGGGCGCAACATCCTGTACACCTTGCAGGTCATGCCCTGGCAGGCAGCGCTGGGCACCACCATCAGCGTGCCCACCTTGGGCGGCTCGGTCGAATTGAAGGTGCCGGCCGACTCCGACGCCGGGCGCAAGCTGCGCCTGCGCGGCCGCGGCCTGCCGGGCACCACCCCGGGCGACCAGATCGTGGAACTGGAAATCCTCGCCCCGGCCCCGACCGACGACGCGCAGAAGAAGGCATACCGCAATCTGGCCAAGGCATTCGGCGAGACCGTGAGCTGAGCCGGTCGGCGCAGGCTGGATCAGCTGTGCGCGCACGAGGGATGAGGAAGGCTAGGGTCGCCCAGCGATGCGGCCGTTGATGTCGCCCGACAGCGTCGAGTCTTGGCCGCACCCTCAGCCGGCCCCGGAGAGGGGAGCCAGCCCTCTCCCTTGGGCGAGGGGGGGCGGGGATTCGGTTGCTCCGCAACGTGATCATCAACTCGATTTGCCCCCGGCGCATCGGGATCCCGCCCCATCCAGCGCCCCGCGCCCCTTTCCCTGCCCCGAAAGGGGAGTAGGGGGGCAGCGAATCGACGCGGTGGCTCGGTAAGCCCTGTATTGAATCCAGCCTGGGCTATTGGACGTAATGGCTCCAGCGACTCGCAAAAACAGCGCCTCGCTCCATCACCTCTGGCCTCGCTCGCAAACCTCGAACCAGCACACAACTCACCTGGCCCAGCTATCGAAAGCGCGGCCGGCGCACTACACTCGCCGCGCACACTAGGGGAAACACATGGCACGTATTTTGATCGTCGACGACTCGCCGTCGCAGCTGCTGGGGATTCAGCGCATCGTCGAGAAGCTGGGCCACGAAACCATCACCGCCACCGATGGGGCCGCCGGCGTGGAAGCGGCCAAGGAATCGCTGCCGGATCTGGTGCTGATGGACGTGGTGATGCCCAACCTCAACGGGTTCCAGGCCACGCGCACGCTCAAGCGCGAGCCCACCACCCAGCATATTCCGGTCATCCTGGTCACCACCAAGGATCAGGACACCGACCGCATGTGGGGCATGCGCCAGGGGGCCCGCGCCTACATCACCAAGCCGTTCTCCGAAGACGAACTGCTGGAAGTGATGGAGCGCGTGTTCAACCAGAAAGACGAGCCGCCGAAAGCGTAAGTGCACCGGCCAGCCGTGATCGCAGTCGGATTTCGGCAACGCAAAGGTGGGATTAGCGGGAGACGGGCCAACCCTCTCCTGCGCACTGGGGAGCCGGTGTGAGTCGGCAGCCCGGCGATGCGCAACTCGACCTCGTCGTGCACCATCGCTTGGCAACTGGACCCCTCAGCCTGCGCCGAGCGCCATCTTCTGCCAACGGGCCAGGGGAGATCAGTTGGGGTGAGGCGGTGCAGCCGTCATTGCCTGGGAACAAGGTGTGCTGGGTGCCAGGGACGCAATCGCCGCTTGGCCCGCACGTGTGCGACGTCCCTCCCATCACCATCCGTGCCCCAAGCCCTGCCAGCAGGCATGCGCCCGGTAAATGGTCTTCAGCCGCCCAAGACCAATCAGGTACCCGGCTGCATCCAATGGACGCGCACGCAGCGCTCGGCAGGCGCACCGGGTGCCCGGCGCCGCCACGTGCATCCTTAGTCTCCAGGTCTTCAGCGCAAAGGCCCCTCCCGGCCAGCCGCTGCGTGTGTCCCCAGTCGGCCCGATCCGCCCCGCCGGCTAAACCAACAATGCATCGCACCGGGCCTTTCAAAACGGTGGGTCTGCCCCATCTAGTAGAATCGGCGAATCAAACAACATGGCGGCACTGCGGGACTGGCCCGCACAGCCCCTCGATCATGGAGCGTGCATGGCCTGGAACACACCCGGCAACAAGGGCGGAGACGGCCCGGATCCCAACCGTCGCAGGTCCTGGGGCCCGCGCGGTGGTGGCAACGGTGGCGGTTGGGGCAATCTGCCCGCTCCGTTGAAGGAGCTGTTCGATGGCGGCGTGGGGCGCTGGATCCTGGTCGCGGTGGTGCTGATGGTGCTGTTCTCCAGCTTCCAGCTCATCGGCGAGCAGCAGCGTGGCGTGGTGCTGCGCTTCGGCCAGTTCTCGCGCATCCTGCAGCCCGGCCCGAACTTCAAGCTGCCCTGGCCGATCGAGTCGGTGCGCAAGGTCAATGCCACCGAGATCAAGACCTTCAGCAACCAGGTGCCGGTGCTGACGCGCGACGAGAACATCGTCAACGTCTCGCTCAACGTGCAGTACCAGATCAGCGACCCGCGCAAATACCTGTTCGGTTCGCGCAACGCCGATCTGGTGCTGGAGCAGGCCGCGCAAAGTGCCGTGCGCGAGCAGGTGGGGCGTTCGGACCTCAATACCGTGCTCAACAATCGCGGCCCGCTGGCGATCGCGTCCAAGGACCGTCTGCAGGCGGCGCTGGATGCCTATAACACCGGCCTGGCCGTCACCGGCGTGACCCTGCCCGACGCCCGTCCGCCGGAAGAAGTGAAGCCGGCCTTCGATGAGGTCAACGGTGCCCAACAGGTGCGCGAGCGCCTGATCAACGAAGCCCAGGCGTATGCCGCCAAGGTGGTGCCGGAAGCGCGCGGCCAGGGTGCGCGCACCCGTACCGGCGCCGAGGGCTACAAGCAGGCCACCATTTCCAAGGCCGAGGGCGACGCCGATCGTTTCACGCTGTTGCAGGCGCAGTACGCCGGCGCGCCGGAAGTCACCCGCAAGCGTCTGTGGCTGGAAACCGTGCAGAAGGTGCTGTCGGAGAACCGCAAGGTCATCGGTAGCGATGGCCGCCAGGTCATCTACGTGCCGCTACCGGCCGACGCCAGCAAGCCGGCCACGACCGGTGGCAATGCCGGCATGCCGTCGATGGTGCCCCAGGACGTGCTGTTGAATCCGCCGCAAAGCGCCAGTAGCGAGGCCATCCGCAACCCGGAGCGCGGCCCGCGCCCGACCGGCCGTGAGGGAACCGAATAATGAAGAATTCGCTAGTCATCGGCCTGATCATCGCCGTCTTGCTGACCCTGATGGGCTCGGTATTCGTCGTGCGCGAAGACCAGACCGCCATGGTGCTCAACCTGGGCCGCGTCGTGCGTGCCGACCTCAAGCCCGGCCTGCACTTCAAGATTCCGGTGGTGGAATCGGTGCGCGTGTTCGACCGCCGCTTCCAGGTGCTGGACACCGCGCCGGCGCGTTACTTCACTGCCGAGCAGAAAGACGTGAGCGTGGACTTCTTCGCCATCGGCTACATCTCCGATGTGCGGGCGTTTTATCGTGCGACCGGTGGCGAGGAATCGGTGGCCAACTCGCGCCTGGCCCCGATCATCACCGATTCGCTGCGCAACCAGATCAACTCGCGCACCCTGCAACAGCTGGTTTCCGGCGACCGCAGCGAACTGATCGCCAACCAGCTCAAGGGCATCAATGGCGCCATCAAGGGCTTAGGCATGCAGATCACCGACCTGCGCATCAAGCAGATCGACCTGCCGACCGACAGCCAGGTGATCACCGACGTCTACGAGCGCATGCGCGCCCAGCGCAAGCAGGAAGCCAGCAAGCTGCGCGCCGAAGGCGAAGAGCAGGCCCTGACCATCCGCGCGCAAGCCGATCGCGAGTCCACCGTGATCGTGGCCGACGCCGAGCGCGACGCGCAGAAGCTGCGTGGTGAAGGCGATGCCGAAGCGGCCCGCATCTACGGCCAGGCCGGTTCCAAGGACCCGTCGTTCTATGCGTTCTACCGCAGCCTGGAGGCTTACCGCAGCTCCATGGCAGACGGCAACGGCGTGGTGGTGCTGGACAAGAACGACCCGTTCCTGCAGTACCTCAAGAGCGACCGTTGATCGCTCTGTCTTGAAACATCGCTCTGCCTTGAAACAAGAACGCCCGCGTCATGCGGGCGTTCTTGTTTGTGCCTGTCACCGTAGGGCAGACAGACGCGCGCGCCCCATCGTAGGAGCGCACCTGGGCGCGACGGGCGTGCCCGGTCAGGCAGTCGCGCCCAGGTGCGCTCCTACGACCCAATTGGGATTGTCGCTACGGTGATCCGGCAGGCTAGGGGCCCTAGGGACCCTGGTGGCCGGCAGCGCTCGGAGCACCACGCAACCGACTGCCAGCCGCAATCTGACCCGCCCCCGATCCGCCGTCCGCCAGGGGTAGTGCAGGCCAGCGGAAACCCGGATAATGCACAAAAGCCGGCCGGGCACGCTCCAACCAGAGCACTCGGTTCGGCTTTTTCCGTGTCAGGGCTATCGCGCCACTGCAACGCTCCCCGATGGAGCCGCGCGCAGGGTGTCGCGGCCAGCCCTGCAGCGGTCCCATCCCGCGGCCCCGATGGCCGCAGCAAAACTTAGGAGTTCACCCGTCATGGGTCAGTCAGTTGTCGTGCTCGGTGCCCAGTGGGGCGATGAAGGCAAAGGCAAGATCGTCGATCTGCTCACCGAGGAAATCGGTGCGGTGGTCCGCTTCCAGGGCGGCCACAACGCCGGCCACACGCTTGTCATCAACGGCAAGAAGACCGTCTTGCATCTGATTCCGTCCGGCATCCTGCGCGACGACGCGCTGTGCCTGATCGGCAATGGCGTGGTGATCTCCCCGGCTGCCTTGATCAAGGAAATCAGCGAGCTGGAAGACGCCGGCGTGGAAGTGCGTTCGCGCCTGAAGATCTCTCCGGCTGCGCCGTTGATCATGCCGTACCACATCGCCCTGGATCAGGCGCGCGAGAAGGCGGCCGGCGGCAAGGCCATCGGGACCACCGGCCGCGGCATCGGCCCGGCGTACGAAGACAAGGTGGCGCGTCGCGGCATCCGCATCGCCGACCTGCATTACCCGCCGCAGCTGGAAGAGCTGCTGCGCACCGCGCTGGATTACCACAACTTCGTGCTGACCAAGTACCTGGGCGTGGAAGCGGTCGATTTCCAGAAGACCTACGACGAGGCGCTGGCCTTCGG
The DNA here is from genome assembly GCF_017746015.1 of Xanthomonas sp. A1809. NCBI lineage: Bacteria > Pseudomonadati > Pseudomonadota > Gammaproteobacteria > Lysobacterales > Lysobacteraceae > Xanthomonas > Xanthomonas sp. A1809. Next base: position 159,221 of record NZ_JAGHWZ010000003.1, read on the forward strand.
CGAGTACGTGCAGCCGATGAAGTCGGACGTGGCCGGCATCCTGCACGACCTGCGCAAGCAGGGTAAGCGCGTGCTGTTCGAGGGCGCGCAGGGTGCGTTGCTGGACATCGACCACGGCACCTATCCGTACGTCACCAGCTCCAACACCACCGTGGGCGGCGCACTGGCCGGTACCGGCGTTGGCGCCGATGCGATCGACTACGTACTTGGCATTGCCAAGGCGTATGCCACGCGCGTCGGCGGCGGCCCGTTCCCGACCGAACTGGACGACGAAGTGGGCCAGGGCATCCGCGACCGCGGTGCCGAATACGGCGCCTCCACCGGTCGCCCGCGTCGCTGCGGCTGGATGGATATCGTGGCGCTCAAGCGTGCCGTGGCCATCAACGGCATTTCCGGCCTGTGCATCACCAAGCTCGACGTGCTCGACGGCATGGAAAAGCTGAAGATCTGCATCGCCTACGAATATCACGGCAAGCGCACCGAGTACGCGCCGCTGGACGCGCAGGGCTGGGAAGAGTGCACCCCCGTGTATCTGGAGTTCCCGGGCTGGAGCGAGAACACCCACGGCATCACCGTGTGGGATGACCTGCCGCCGGCCGCCCGCGCCTACCTGCGCGCGCTGGAGGAACTGGCCGGCTGCCCCATCTCGATCGTTTCCACCGGCCCGGACCGCGACCACACCATGGTGCTGCAGGACCCGTTCGCCTGATCGGCTGATGCGTGATCGAACCGACGAAAGCCCTGCGAAAGCAGGGCTTTTGTTTGCGCAATACCATTGCGTTGCCTGGCCACGCGCCCGGCACCTGTCTGACGGCCGCTGGTGAGGTGTTGCTGGCCGCCCCCGCCTGATCGATGCGGGGCGGGTTCAGCATGGCCGTGTAGCATGCTCGCGCCAGCCGGGATTGCCTTGCCCTGGTTTGATGCATGCGTGCCTTGTCGTTGCCGTGGCTTCTCTTTGACGTGTGTGGCTTCGCGTCTGTCAGGCAGGCGCATGACTTTCGGCCGTGTGTGGTCTTGCGGGCCGGCGCCATGATGCTGGCCGCTGTACGACTTCGTTTACTTCATTACTCTTTTTAGGAATGTCATGCGCCAGATCCTGGTGACTGCTATTGCGCTGGCGCTGGCCAGCACCTGCGCCGTTGCGCCGGCTCACGCTGCTGTGGCTGCACCGGAGGTGGTCAGCGCATCGGCCGCGCAGGTCACCAGCCAGTTGCCGCGCACGGCCAAGCCCACCCACTACGCGGTGGAGATCACCCCGCATGCCGACAAGATGACCTTCGACGGCAAGGTGGCCATCGACATCGTGGTGCTACAAGCCACCGACCGCATCGTGTTGCAGGCGGCCAACCTCAGCTTCGCGCGCAGTACGTTGGCGCAGCGCAAGGGGGGCAAGCCGCAGATGGCCAAGGTCAGCACCGATGAGCAGGCGCAGACCGCCACCTTCGCCTTCGACAAACCGCTGGCACCGGGCAACTACGTGTTGTCCATCGACTACAGCGGTGTGATCAATACCCAGGCCAACGGCCTGTTCGCACTGGATTACGCCACCCCGCAAGGCCAGCGCCGCGCGTTGTTCACCCAGTTCGAAAACTCCGATGCACGCCGCTTCATCCCCTCGTGGGACGAGCCTGATTTCAAGGCCACCTTCGACCTGGCAGTCAATGCGCCGGCCGCGCAGATGGCGGTGAGCAACATGCCGGTTGCCTCGTCCAGCAATGCTGCTGGCGGCATGAAGCGCGTGGCGTTCCAGACCACGCCCAAGATGTCCACGTACCTGTTGTTCCTGAGCGTCGGCGACTTCGAGCGGGCGACGCGCAAGGCCGACAACGGCACCGAGATCGGCGTGATCGCGCAGAAGGGCAAGGTGGACCAGGCGCAGTTCGCACTGGATTCCGGGCGCGACGTGCTGCATGAATACAACGCCTATTTCGGCATTCCGTATCCGTTGCCGAAGCTGGACAACATCGCCGCACCCGGGCAAAGCCAGTTCTTCAGCGCGATGGAAAACTGGGGGGCGATCTTCACCTTCGAGTACTCGCTGCTGCTGGACCCGGCCACGTCCAACATCAACGACAAGCAGGACGTTTTCACCGTAGCCGCGCACGAGATCGCGCACCAGTGGTTCGGCAACCTGGTGACCATGGCGTGGTGGGACGACCTGTGGCTCAACGAAGGGTTCGCCAACTGGATGGAGGCGCGCACCACGCACAAGCTGCACCCGGAGTGGGATATCGACAACACCGGCGCAGCCTTCAAAAGCCGCGCGGCGATGCAGCGCGATGCCTATGTCACCACCCACCCGGTGGTGCAGCACGTCGCCACGGTGGAGCAGGCCAGCCAGGCATTCGACCAGATCACCTACGACAAGGGCGAAGCGGTGATCGCCATGCTCGAAGACTATGTGGGCGCGGACAACTGGCGCAGCGGCGTGCGCAGCTATCTCAAGCAGCACCAGTACGGCAACGCCGTCACCGATGCGCTGTGGCAGCAGATCGATGCAGTGGCACCGGGCAAGCAGTTCACCCAGGTGGCGCACGACTTCACGCTGCAGCCGGGCGTGCCGTTGATCCAGGTCAGCGCCAGCTGCACGGCCGGCACCTCGACCGTGCAGCTGAAACAAGGCGAATACACTGTCGACCGCCCCGACAAACAGCCATTGCGCTGGCATGTGCCCGTCACGGTGCGCGGCGCCAGAGGCACGCCGGTGCGCGTATTGGTGGATGGCAGCGCGCAGGTGCAGTTACCCGGCTGCGATACGCCTGTCGTGGTCAATGCCGGGCAGAAGGGCTACTTCCGCACGCTGTATGCACCGGCGCAATTCACCGCGCTCACCAAGGGGTTCGACGCCTTGCCGGTGGTCGATCAGTTGGGTGTGCTGATGGATACCGCTGCGCTGGCACCGGTGGGGCTGCAGCCCGAAGCGGACCTGCTTGAGCTCACCGCCAAGGTGCCGGTCGGTGGCTCGCCGGATCTGTGGAAAGTGGTGTCCGAAACGTATTCCAACATCGATCGCCTGTTCGCGGGCGACCTCAAGGCGCAGGCCAGCTGGCGGCGCTTCGCGCGTGCGCGGCTTGCTCCCGAGTTCGCCACGCTCGGCTGGGACGAGCGCAAGGACGACAGTGCACAGACCAAGCAGCTGCGTGCCAGCCTGCTCAACAGCCTGAGCGCGCTGGACGATGCACAGGTGATTGCCGAAGCGCAGCGTCGTTTCGCTGCGTTCCAGGCCGACCCGGGCACGCTGTCGCCGGAGCTGCGTAGCACGGTGCTGCGTATCGTCGCCCGCCACGCCGACTCCGCCACCTGGGACGCATTGCATGCCATGGCGAAGAAGGAAACTTCCTCGATGCTGCGCGACCAGTCGTATGCGTTGCTCGCCTACGCCGAGGACCCGGGGCTGGCGCAGCGCGCCCTTGAACTTGCACTCACCGACGAGCCTGGCGCCACCACTGGCGCCAGCATGATCGGCGATGTCGCCAGCGAGCACCCGGAGCTGGCATTCGACTTCGCACTGGCCCATCGCACCCAGGTAGACACATTGATCGACTCCACCTCGCGCGCCCGCTACTACCCGCACCTGGCTGCAGGCTCGAACAAGCTGGAGACCATCGACAAGATCAAGGCGTATGCCGACACCTACCTGGCCCCCACCTCACGCCGCGATGCCGAAACCGCCATCAGCACCATCCAGACGCGGGTGACGTTGCGCGAGCGGCGCGTGCCGCAGATTGCGGCCTGGTTGAAAAAGCGCAAAGCCTGACGCGTTGCATGGAGCAACAAAAAGCCCGGTTTTTCCGGGCTTTTTGTTTGGTGCAGGGGCCGCCAGTGCAGGTGAAGCGCATTGGCCAGCAACAGTAGCGAAGGGATCCGGCGGCTGGGTGCCTGAAAAATGCACGCGCGCGTGGTGACTACCGATCTCGGTGTCTAGCGATTCCGCGCGGTGCGGCGTGCTGCATCTTTGTGAGCTGTTTCTGGCTCCGGCGCGCTGGCCGACCGGCTGCGGTTGGCTGCGTGCATCACGCCATGCGCATCGACATATTCTCGCGAACCCGATTGTCCATGTCTTGCTGCTGGCTCTGCGCCAGCGCCTGCTGCCGCTCCACGCTGGCGGTTTCCAGTTGTTGCAGCGACTGCTCAACCGGTGTGCGCACCGCCACATCGGTGGGCATGGCAGCACGCAAGTGGGCAGGGTTAAGCACCGACCGGATGACATCATGCGCATTGGTCAATCCATTGCTGGGTTCGTCGCGAACGATAGGCAACGCAGGGTCAACAGGGTATGCAAGCTCAAGCCAGCGATTGCATGTGCAATACGGCGCAAGACATGGGAAGACGATCAATCACGGCCAACGGCATCATGCGCGTGGATCACGACGCTTGCGATGCAACAGCAGCTCGCCATGCATGTCGACGGAGGGCGTTTGCCGCCATCCGTCGCGATACGTGGCGAGCTGCAGCGCCATCAATGCAGGCGTCGCCGCCTCATGCCCCAAACGCACCATCGATCGTATGCATCGCGCCGGTCACAAAGCTCGCTTCCGGGCCCGCCAGCCAGGCCACCATGCCGGCCACTTCCTCGGCGCGACCGTGGCGCTTGATCGCCATGAAGCTGTGCATCAGGTCTTTCATCGGCCCGTTTTCCGGATTGGCGTCGGTATCGATCGGGCCCGGTTGCACCACGTTGATGGTGATGCCGCGCGGCCCGAAGTCGCGCGCCAGCCCGCGCGCCAGCCCTTGCAGCGCGGATTTGCTCAGCGCGTAGGAGGCCATGCCGGGCAGCGGCATGCGGTCGCCGTTGACCGAGCCGATCACGATGATCCGCCCGCCGGGTGGCATCTGCCGCGCCGCCTCCACGGCGGCGTGGTAGGGCGCGTGCACGTTGATGCGGAACAGCCGGTCCACCGCGTCCGGATCCTGGTCCAGCGCATCGCCGAACAAGGCGATGCCGGAGTTGACCACCAGCACATCCAGCGGCCCGCTGCGTCGCACCGTGTCGATGACCGCATCGCGATCGGCGCTGTCGGCCAGCACCGCGGTGCTGCCGGTTTCGCCGGCCAGGCGCTGCGCCGCCTCGGCGGAGCCGGCGTAGGTAAACGTCACTCGCGCGCCATCGGCCACGAAGCGCCGCACGATGGCGGCCCCAATTCCCCGGCTGCCGCCGAGCACCAACACGGACTTGTCCTTGAACGCTGACATGCACCCACCTCGCTATTAATGTAGCGGGTAATACATAATAGATCTCGTCTGCCGTCAAGGTTTTTGTAACAATGACTACAGAAATCTCTCGGTCCCGCGGCCGGCCGCGGGCGTTCGACCCGGATCAAGCGGTGGCCATCGCGCAGCAGCTGTTCCATGCGCGTGGCTACGACGCACTGAGCGTGGCCGACCTCACCCAGGCGCTGGGCATCAACCCGCCCAGTTTCTACGCCGCCTTCGGCAGCAAGGCCGGCCTGTATGCGCGCATCCTCGACCGCTACGCGCAGACCGGTGCCATCCCGCTGCCGCAACTCCTGGACACCGACCGACCGCTGGCCGACGCGCTGGCCGACGTACTGGAGCAGGCCGCCCGCTGCTACGCCGCAGATCCCGCCGCCACCGGCTGCCTGGTGCTGGAAGGCACGCGCAGCAACGACGCGCAGGCACGCGAGGCGGCCTGCAGCTTTCATGTCGCCGCCCAGGAGTTGATCCGCTCCCACATCGCCAAGCAGTGCCCGCACGACGCAGACCGGCTGGCGGATTTCGTCAGCACCACCATGGCCGGCCTGTCCGCCAGCGCCCGGCATGGGCAGAGCCTGGAGCGTCTGTTGGCGAGTGCGCGCTTGGCGGGGGAGGCGCTTCGGGTGGCGCTGCGCGGCTAGGCAGGGCGCGGGTAGGCAAGGTGCGAGCGGGCAGAGGGCTTTCGATGGCGTGCGCGCACCTGCTCGCTAATCGAGGTGCGCTTGCCGCTACCCAGTACGGTCAATGGGCAGGTGGTACGAGATGGTCGTGACCGGCCGTCGCTCAGGCGAAGTCGTTGTCGGATGATCGGTGCGGTAAATCAAGAATGGACGGGGCAGCGCCTATGGGTCATCCATGCTCTAGGCTGGCTTTAACACAGGCCACTTCAACCTCCTTGTGCAATGCTGGCGATCACATGGAGCCGCACGCAGCGTGTTGGTTGAACGTTCCGAACCATCCGAATTGCTGCTCACCCCCGGACAGTCGCGCTGAGTCCATGCCAGATGGCGTCTTTGCGGGATGCAGCGTCTATTTCGGTCCCGAAATGAGAGTGTCGCTGAACCGTTTTCGTCTGCGATCAATCACTTGACCGAGCCTGCTCATACGGCCACAGTCCGGGACGTTTGCCCTCTTCGTTCAAGGATGCCCGTGAAGAAGCTGACGCATTGCATCGTGGCGACCGCGCTGATGCCCATCATGACGCTAGGGTGTGCACGGCTTTCGATGGAACAGCCTGCCGCAAAACCCTCAAGTGGTGCACACGAAGCATCGTCTTTTCCTCAGGCGCCTGCTGCCACGCCTTCACCTTGGGTGGCCTTCAAACTGGAACGGCAGATGGGCGCCATCTGTGTGGACCGTACGCAATCACAGGGCTCCTCACCTGCGCCTTTGCTAAGGGACGGGTTTTGCAAAGGCCCGGCACCTGCGCATATGGCGGCTGCATTGCTTGCCCTGCCTGCAGATGCGGTCGATGCCTCGCCGCAAGCGCGCGAAGCGGGCCTGCGCGATGCCGTATACGTGGCCGCACCCGGCCTGGGACGGCGCGCGGACTTCACCGTGGTTGCGGGTGATCTGACGATCCGTTCGTTTGAAAGTGCGGATCCCGACAAAATGGTGTACCTGGTCTGGCCGGTGAAATGTGGCGCGGGCGAAGCTGGCCTTGCGTGCCAGTCAGGCAAAGGGCGAAAGGCGTATCGCGTCACCAAGGACGGCACCGCACGCGATGTCAGTGCAGCGGTGTTTCCACCAGCGCCTAGCCTGACTGCAGAAGATGTTGCCCGGCAAAACGACCACGGCGGCTCGGAGCTCTTTCTGTTCGATGACAAGCTGCCCTTGGCGCCGACAATGCGATGGTTGATGGAATTCGATCCTGACCAGCCGCTGGCCACCGATGACCCGAAGCGCGTCGGGTCTTACGCCCATTTTGGTTTTCTTCGGTGGACAGGCAAACGCTTCGAGCTGGTAGAACGAGTCGCTAGAGCGCAGTGGCCGTGTCGCCAGCAGCGCACAGGCGAACCGGCATGTGCGGATTATCCAGATGGTGAGGACCGCTTCGTTGCCCGGTAACGCGGTGTGGCAACGCAGATTGCCAATCCATGGCGTGCGGCATAAGGTGAGTTCTTAACGCGCAGGTCGCGCCAAGCCGGAGCAGTAACCGGTGCAACAGAGCAAAAAAGACGTGGCCTGGCAAAAGTCAGTCGATCCTGACCTAGGCCATCCAGACGGAGCAGAGCATGCAGCATCGCCACTTGAACGGACTGGTTGTGGGGGCCGTGTTCATCGTCGCAGCTGGATGCGTCCAAGACAGCGTCCGCTCGGCACCCCGGCCCCATGCGATGGCTGCCGCCGAGAATGCCTACCCAGCAGTGCCTTCGTCTTCTCCAAAACCTTGGAAGCGCTTCGCGCTGGAGCAAGGTATGGGGGCAACCTGTTCAACCCGGTCGCAGCGAAGCTCTTCCGGTCGGAGCGCGCTGTTGCCTGCCGACGAATGCATCGGCCCTGCGCCGCGTCCGCTGGCTAAGGTCATTCTGTCGCTTCCATCGTCTGATCTGGGGGTTGCCCCCGAGACACGTATGGAAGCCTTGAAGCATGCCGCGTACGTTGCTTCGCCCGGCTTGGGCGCACGCGCAGATTTCACGTTGGCGACCAATACTTTCTGGGCGCGCTCGTTTGAGTCGCGCGAACCGAGTAACACCGTTTACCTGGTTGGAGGGGTGACGTGCACCGATCAGACAATGGACTGCAAGGAGTCGGGGGGCGTCCGCGCGTTCCGGTTCGAAGGGCAAGGCCGGCTGGTAGATGTCAGTGGAGAGGTGTTGCCAGCTGCGCCCACATTGTCCGAAGAAGAGGTTCGGCGCTATCAAGCCTATGCCGAGCCGGTTCCCATTCTGGATGTTTCGCGCCTGTGGCAAGTTCCCGTGTTGCGCTGGGTTATCGAGTCGGATCCCGATGCACCGCTTTCCGATGACCCGCGCTATTACAACGACTGGGCGTATCTGCATTTCGGGTTTCTGGTCTGGACCGGGCAGCGCTTCGAATTGAAGGACAAGGTTGATCGCTCGCGATGGCCGTGCAGGCCGGTGGCCGAAGGAAAGCCTGCCTGTTCCGACGCGCTGGACAGCAGGGGCGATCGCTTTGTAACTCCTTAATCCATGCAGGGGGACCACAGATGGCAAGGGTCATAGAGTTCAATATCAAAGGAAGCGCAGACGACGTTGTGGCGCTGTTCAACGCCAACCGTCCAGCAGATGCCGTGGCATTGCTGGAACGACATCGGCAGGGGCAGCCAGAGGTCGTGCAAGAAAGCTTGGATCGCTATGTCGGCACCCAGGCGCAGCGCGGTATTGCCGCCGGTGCAGAGCGCTCGCAGGCACCAGGCGTTGCTGCAGCGCTACAGCGGTTGCAAGGCATCCAGACTACGGCGCCGCGGTTTCCATCCGAAGATGAGATGGCCGCACTCGCCGACAGCCAGAAGTACGACGTCTACGCAAGCATCGCGCAGGCTCGTGGCAACGCGGCAGCGGATCAAGCGCTGGCAACGCCAGGGCAACGGGTGATCCTTGGGCTACGTCAAGAGAACTCCACACTCGACGCGATGGAGGATTCGGCCCATCCAACCCGACGGCGGGCAGATAACCCGGCGACTGCGCGCGATGAGTCGCGCGGCGGCAGCGGCGTCTACAACGATCGTCTGATCGTTCTTTGGAAGGATGTGGACGGCACCGCACATGTGGTTGAGTCCAATCGCGCCAATACGGAGCCTACTGCGCAATACGACCACCATGCCGGCAATACGGGAGCCAGGCCGCTGGGCGAAGGCGGCCGCGAGAACCGTAGATTCGATCCATCTCCAGGATTTGAAAGTATTACGCGGCCCCGCAAGATCGAAGGCGACGATGTCAACGCGGACGGTGTGCGTGACCTTGGACGTCTGCGCGAAGGCACGATCGAAATGCAGGGTGCGCAGCATCCCAATCCCTTGCTGGCCGGGACTATGGACAGCGCACTGAGGCCGACCCAGGCCGCAGTCGCCGCAGGGCGCGGCATGGTGCAGCGGGACAGCAACGCCGACGGCTGGTTCGACCAGACCGATGTCAATGGCACGCAGGATCTCAACGACACGTTCAAGATCCATCGCGGATCACGTGGCAGTACCGATTCAGCCGGTTGCCAGACGATCCACGCGGACGACTACGACGCATTCGTGAATGCGGTTCAAGGCAACCCCGCACAGACGCGCTGGCAATACGTGCTGACCAGCACCACACCCGGGCCGGTGCGGGAGCAGCAACGGGACCAAGGGAGGGGGAATGAAGGGGCGCAGCCAGGGGAGGAAGAGCGTGGTCATCCGCCGGCCCAGCCGCAGCGGCAGAACGGCGGGCCCGCAGCGCCGGCGCATGGGAGGCCACGACAGGCAGACGCGGAGGATGCCCAGCCCGCGCCTCATCCGTTGCATGTACAGGCCAGCACCTTGGTTGGCCAGTTGGACGCCAGCATGGGCCGCGCCAGCGATGCGCACAGCGAGCGGATGAGCGCCAGCCTGGCCCACTTGGCTAAGGAGCATGGGCTTGAGCGGATTGACCATGTATTGCTGAGCAGCCAGACACCGCGTGCAGCGGCGGGTGCCACCGTCTTCGTAGTGCAGGGCGAACCCAGCAATCCGGCTCATCTGCGTGCCAGCATGCCCACTGACGTGGCCGTCAGTACGCCGGTGGAGCAGTCGCTGGCAAAGGTGCAGGAACTTGATGCGCTTACGTTGGCGCAAGCGCAGAGTCAGGCGCAGGAAAGAACGATGGCGCAGGAGGAGGCGATCAGGCCGCGAAGTATTGGATGAGGTCGTCCGTTTCCACTGTCTGACTGTAGATCAGGGCTCGGGGTTCGCTTTCGAAAATGCCCGCTTGCAAAAATCGGTCGCTCGACAGATATTCCATATTCCGGAATATGGAACAAGGCTTGCCTGGCTGTGGAACTGAAACCTCAGGATCTGGTGGTGCTGTACAAGCAGGTCGCCCAGGCGGGCCAGGCCTGGACGTATGCATCCCTTGGAGAAGCACTGGGCATGAGCGCCTCTCAGGTGCATCGCAGCGTCAAGCGCGCGGTGGCATCCGGCTTGGCGCTGGAAAAAAGCCGCGGCGAGTGGGAGACGGTACGCACGGCGCTGCATGAATTTGCGGTCCACGGCGTGCGTTACGCCTTTCCCGCAGTCATCGGGCCGCCAAAGCGTGGCATTCCTACGGCCTTTGGTGTACCCCCACTGTCCACTGCGATTGCCAGCGCCCCAGGGGATGCACCGGTGTGGCCAAGCGCGCAGGGCACGGCCAAAGGCCCCAGCTTGTCGCCGTTGTCGACCGGTGTGCCCAACGCTGCGCTGGCCGACCCTGCCTTGCACCAACTGCTGGCGCTGCAGGACGCTCTACGCAGCGGGCGTGCCCGCGAGCGCACGCTGGCAGCGAGCTATCTCAAACAATTGCTGAGGCTTGGCGATGCGCTCTGACGATCCTAATTTGCCGCACCTGCTGGTGATTGCGGATGCACTGGGCGAACTTTGCGACCAGGTGGTCTTCCTCGGCGGGGCCGTCGTTGGCCTGCTGGTGTCGGATCCATTGGCGGAAAGCGTCCGCGCCACCTATGACGTCGATGCGGTGGTCAATCTTGATTGGGCTCGATTCCGGGGTATCGAGGCGCGCGTGGAATCGCAGGGCTTTGCGCGCGAGATGCGCAGCGGTGTCGTCTGCCGCTGGGTACACCAAGCGTCGGGCGTCCTCTTCGACCTGATGCCGGTGGATGCCGGCGTGCTTGGCTTCTCCAACCACTGGTACGCCCATGCTGTAGAGACGGCCCAAGTGGTTGCGTTGAGCGATCGCCTGTCCATCCGCTTGGTGACAGCGACAGCATTCGTGGCGACCAAGCTCGAAGCCTTCGTTACCCGAGGCAACAGCGACTTTCTTTCCAGTCACGACCTGGAGGACGTCCTCAATGTCGTCGATGGCCGGGCCGAGCTGGTGGAAGAGTTTGCCGTGGAGCATGCAGACCTTCGACAGTGGGTGGCCGGCGTGTTTGTGGGGCTAGTGGATAACCCGGCGTTTGTGAACGCGTTGCCGGGATTGGTCGCCGAACCGGAGCGCGCAGGCGTCGTGCTTCAGCGCCTACGCACCATTGCATCAGCGTAGCTGCGACATCGCGGGCTTAGGTCTGCAAAGAAAACCTTGAAGCACCGCCGCTCGCTTGCGATGATGCATCGCAATTGCAACGCACTGGACCTGCCATGAAATCCGCATCTCTTCCATCGCTCCGGGTAGACCCGGCGCTGCGCGAAGCGGCCGAGGCCGTGCTGCAGGAGGGAGAGACGCTTTCCAGCTTTGTCGAGCACTCCGTGCGCGCCCAGGTGCAGCAGCGTCAGCAGCAGGAAGCCTTCATTGCGCGCGGGCTGGCCTCGCGTGACAGCGCCAAGGCGTCGGGTCACTACATCGACGCCAAGGATGTGCTGGCCGGGCTGCAGTCCCAACTGGACAAGGCACGCAAGGGCTGAACCAGAGTGCGCTTCACGATCCGCTTCACCGAAGAAGCGCGCGACGATCTTGCGCGGCTTTACGACTGGCTGCTGCAGCGTGTCGATGGCGATTTCGCCATCGCTGAGCGTGCATTACAGGCCATTCGTGAGAGCATCGCTGCACTTGAAGTGGCACCGCTGAGCTGTCGTAAAGTTCGCCAAGGCGACCCTTTCCAGCGTGAGTTGGTGATTGGCTTCGGCCCAAGTGGCTATGCGCTGTTGTTCGAAGTCCAAGACAAGCAGACGGTGCTCGCGCTCGCAGTGAGGCATCAGCGTGAAGACGACTGGTGCTAAGGTCTTGCGACGAAGAATGTATAGAAAATTCTGAATTTAAGAAGAAGGTCGTGATGGCACGGATGTGGATGGTGCGCGGTGAGGGCGGGAGCTTGTACGAAGCATTTCGCGAGCAAGGCGTGGTTGCAGTAGGTTGGACTCAGCTCGCGGCTGAGGCCAAGCCAGGTGTTGATCGCAAGCAATTGATAGCCATTTATCAGGCTGCTGAGCCATTGGCCAGACCTGGTACCGTCATTTCCGGAGCCTCTCAGGTATGGCGTTTCGTAAATGAAATTCAGCAAGACGATTGGGTCATTACTTACTCGCCAGCGAATCGCCTTTACGCAGTTGGCACTGTGGCGGGGCAGGCGGAGTACCTCCCCGAGTCGGCTGAATCAGGCATAGCACTTGCGCGGAAGGTGCAATGGCTGCAGCAGGAGCTTCCCCGCGATCACCTGGGTATCTCAACCAAGAATAGCCTTGGCTCCACACTGACATTGTTTGAGGTGCCGCCCAGTGCCGCCGACGAGATATTGGCAGTGCTCAAAGGTAAGCCGGTACAGGAGATCGAAGAAGCGCTGGACGAAGCCGTTGCCGACCCTCTCGCAGGTATCGAATCCCAGGCGCTTGAGCGCATCAAGGATCTGGTCAGCGAGCTTGGCTGGAGTGACATGCAGCAACTTGTGGCCGGCATTCTGCGAGCGATGGGCTACAAGACCCAGGTCTCGCCACCCGGCTCGGACCGTGGAAAAGACATTGTCGCCTCGCCAGACGGGTTTGGCTTCGAACATCCACGTATTGTCGTGGAGGTCAAGCATCGTAAGGGGCAGATGGGCAGTCAGGACATTCGCAGCTTTCTTGGTGGGCGCCACAAGGATGATCGCGGTTTGTATGTCAGCACCGGCGGCTTCAGCAAGGATGCGCAGTACGAAGCAGATCGCGCGTCCATTCCACTGGCGCTGTGGACGCTGGACCATGTGGTGCGCGCGCTGATCGAGCACTATGCGGCTACCGACGCCGAGACAAAACGCATTGTGCCGCTGAAGCGGCTTTACTGGCCCGCCTGAAGCCAGAGGAAGAAAAAGTGACATCTACCGAACAAAAGATCGAGCGCTTCATCGCCGCCTTGGCTTCGCTTGGCGGCAGCGCGGGCAATCAACGCCTGCGTGAGGAACTGGGCTGGCAGGACAGCACCTACCAACGCATCAAGCAGCAACTGATCGACGACGGCCGCATCCGCGCTGGTCGGGGGCGAGGTGGATCGGTTGCCTTGACGGCGGCGATACAAATGCCAGCTGCGCCCAATGTTGCACCCGAGCCCAAGCCGGCACGGGCCAAACCCGCGCCTGCACCGCTCAAGAAGGAATCTGTGTCCGAACTCGACTACGCCGACAAGCTCTGGAAAACCGCCGACAAGCTACGCGGCAACATGGAGCCCAGCGACTACAAGCACGTTGTGCTCGGCCTGATTTTTCTCAAGTACATCTCGGATGCCTTCGAAGCCCGGCACGCGGCATTGCTGGCCGAAGATCCACAGGCTGCAGAGGACAAGGACGAGTACCTCGCCGAGAATATTTTCTGGGTTCCCAAGCAGGCGCGTTGGTCGCACCTGCAGGCAAACGCCAAGCAATCGAGCATCGGCACGCTGATCGATGACGCCTTGCGCGCTATCGAGAAGGACAACGAATCGCTGAAAGGCGTGCTGCCCAAGGACTACGCGCGCCCCGCGCTCAACAAGGTGATGCTGGGCGAACTGATCGACCTGATTTCTGGTATTGCGCTCAACGACAAGGGCGCGAAGTCCAAAGACGTGCTTGGCCGCGTGTATGAATATTTTCTCGGCCAGTTCGCCGGCGCCGAAGGCAAGCGCGGCGGCGAGTTCTACACACCGCGCAGCGTGGTGCACACCCTGGTGGAGATGATCGAGCCTTACAAGGGCCGTATCTACGACCCCTGCTGCGGTAGCGGCGGCATGTTCGTGCAGAGCGAGAAGTTCGTCAACGAGCACGGCGGGCGCATTGGCGACATCGCCATCTATGGGCAGGAAAGCAATTACACGACCTGGCGCCTGTGCAAGATGAACCTCGCCGTGCGCGGCATCGACAGCGACATCCGCTGGAACAACGAGGGCAGCTTTCACAAGGACGAACTGCGCGACCTGAAAGCCGACTTCATCCTGGCCAACCCACCGTTCAACATTTCCGACTGGGGCGGCGAACGGCTGCGTGATGACGTGCGTTGGGCGTTCGGGCCACCACCGCTTGGCAATGCCAACTACGCCTGGTTGCAGCACATCGTCCATCACCTCAGCCCGCACGGCGTTGCCGGCGTTGTCCTGGCGAATGGCTCAATGAGCAGCCAGCAAAGCGGTGAAGGCGACATCCGTAAAGCGATGATCGAAGCCGGCGTGGTCGATTGCATGGTCGCCCTGCCTGGGCAGCTGTTCTATTCCACGCAGATTCCGGCCTGCCTGTGGATTCTGGCCAAGGACCGCAGCAATGGCCTGGTGCTAAAGAGCAAGTTGCGCGACCGCCGTGGGGAAATCCTGTTCATCGACGCTCGCAACATGGGCGCACTGGTCGACCGCACCCGGCGCGAATTGAGCGATGCCGAGGTGGCCAGGATCGCAGCGACCTATCACGCATGGCGTGGAGAACAGGACGCAGGCGACTATGTTGATATCGCCGGGTTCTGCAAGGCAGCCTCGCTCGACGAGGTGCGCAAGCACGGCCATGTACTCACGCCAGGCCGCTATGTCGGCGCAGCGGCGCAAGAGGATGACGGCGAGCCGTTTGCGAAGAAGATGCAGCGCCTGGCAACGCTGTGGCGGGAGCAGCAGCAGGAAGCGGTGAAGCTTGACGCAGCGATCGAGATGAATCTGAAGAACCTGGGGTTCTGACAGGAGAGACATGACGAACGAGAAACTCGACCTCACAGCATTGCGCAATGCGGTGTCTTCGCTGGAAGACAGCCTGGGCGTGGTCAGCGACAGCGCCTGGTTCAACCAGCAATCGAAGCAGGTGAAAAACACGCTGGTGGCAGGCGTCATCCAGAATTTCGAGTTCGTCTATGAAATCGGCATCAAGATGCTCAAGCGCCAGATCGAGGCCGAATCCGCCAGCCCGGAGGAGGTGGATGAAACCAACTTTCGCGAAGTGCTGCGTGTGGCTGCCGAAAAGGGCTTGATCGCCGACGTGGAAGCCTGGTTCAAGTATCGGCAGATGCGCAACATCACCGCGCACACCTACGATCACGAAAAGGCGAAGAAGGTGTACCAGGGCACCCTGGACTTCATCGTCGATGCGCGCGACCTGCTGCAAAAGCTGGAAACACGCAATGTCTGACACGCCCAATATCGACATCCGGCCCGATCATTGGCAGATCGTGCGCGACATTCTGCGCAAGCATGTGCCGCAATATGCAGTATGGGCCTTCGGCTCGCGGGCCAAATGGCTGGCCAAGCAATATTCCGATCTGGACCTCGCCGTCATCACCGACCAGCCCTTGTCGCTGGCGGTCAGCGCGGCGCTGGCTGACGATTTTTCCGAATCGGATTTGCCGTGGAAAGTGGATATCGTTGATTGGGCGGCTACTAGTGAGGCGTTTCGGCAGATTATTGAAAGGGATAGGGTGGTGGTGCAGAAATCAAGGTCTGGTCCCAGTATGGTAAGTGAGTGGCGCGATACCACTTGGGGCGAAGAAATTTCGCTGGAGTATGGGAAGGCCATACGCGGCTACGACGAAGTCCGCGGCAAATATCGTGTCTTCGGCTCCAACGGTGCAATCGGTTGGACAGAAAACGCGCTGGCCGAAGGTCCCGGCGTTATTCTTGGCAGGAAGGGTGCGTATCGGGGGGTGCGCTTCTGGCGTGAGCCTTTCTGGGTTATTGATACAGCGTATTACGTTGTGCCGAAAAAAAAACTTGACATGCGTTGGCTGTATTACGCAATTAAGCATCATAAGCTCGGAGAGATCGACGATGGTTCACCAATTCCATCAACGACGCGCGCGGCTGTTTATGTTCGAGAGCTGACAGTTCCTTCACTCAAGGAGCAAGGCGAAATCTCTTATGTGCTCGGCGTGCTTGATGACAAGATTGAACTCAACCGGCGTATGAATCAAACGCTGGAGGCGATGGTCCACGCCCTGTTCAAGTCCTGGTTCGTGGACTTCGACGGCGTGGCACCAGAGGACATGCAGGAATCGGAGCTAGGTTTTATTCCGAAAGGTTGGCAAGTCATCGCGTTTGGCGACGTGGCGCAACAAGTAAAAGGCACAGTCAACCCCATGACCTCGCCCGAGGAAACGTTCACTCATTACAGTTTGCCCGCGTTTGACGTTTCTCAACTGCCTGTACGAGAGTTAGGCGAAGCCATTAAAAGCAATAAGACCCCTGTGCCGAATGAATGCGTGCTTGTATCCAAACTCAACCCGCACATTCCGCGTATATGGCTGATTGGTGGTGCGGGGCATAACGCAGTCTGCTCGACAGAGTTCATAGTTTGGATGCCTAAGAAACCGGCAAACAGCGCGTTCGTATATGCACTGGCCTCGTCATCCGAGTTCAACAGTGCTCTGCGTCAGCTCGTTACTGGAACTTCTAACAGCCACCAGCGTGTCAAGCCTGAGCAGCTTGCGAATATTCGCGTCATCGCAGTGAATGATGAAGCAATTTCAAAATTTTCCGCACAGTCTAAGCCATTGATGGAGAAGCTACTCCATCACCGCCTGCAATCCCAGCAACTCGCCCAGCTGCGCGATACCCTACTCCCCAAACTGATTTCCGGTGAGGTGCGTATCAAGGATGCCGAACGCCTTGCGGAGACCGCCTGATGGCCTTTCTATCCGAAGCGGCAATCGAACAGGGCCTGATTCAGCAGCTCGAAGCGCTGGGCTGGTCGGCCACTGGCGATGAGCTGATCGGCCCCGACGGCAAGACGCCGGAGCGTGACAGCCATGACCTCGTCATTCTCCAGCAACGCCTGGCCAGCGCCGTGGCGCGGCTCAATCCGCATCTGCCGCAGGAGCCACGCCAGGAGGCCATCCGCAAGCTGACCCAGCAGGAGTTGCCCAACCTGCTGGAGGAGAACCGCCGCCTGCATAGCCTGCTGATCGACGGTGTGGATGTCGAATACTACGCAGATGATGGTGTGCTGACAGCGGGCAAGGTTCGGCTACTCGACTTTGACCGCCCGAAGAACAACGACTGGCTGGCCGTTCAACAGTTTGTGGTCATCAGCGGCCAGACCAGACGCCGGCCGGACGTGGTGCTGTTCGTCAACGGCCTGCCGCTGGCGGTGATCGAGTTGAAATCGCCCGGCAGCGCAGGTGCAAACCTGGTGGGCGCATTCAACCAGTTGCAGACCTACAAACAGCAGATCCCCGCGTTGTTCCACACCAATGCGGTGCTGGTCACCTCCGACGGCATTGCCGCGCGGGTCGGCTCGCTGTCCGCCGATCTGGAGCGCTTCATGCCGTGGCGCACCACCGACGGCAGGCAGGTGCTGCCCAAGGGACAGCCGGAGCTGCCCACTCTGATCGAAGGCGTGTTCGCGCCGCAATGGTTTCTGGAGTTGCTGCGCTGGTTCACCGCTTTTGGCGAGACCGGTGGTGGACTGGTCAAGATCATTGCCGGTTACCACCAATTCCACGCGGTGAACCACGCGGTGGAATCGACGATTCGCGCCTCACGCAGCGCCGTTGCCGAAGATCCAGCCAAGTACGGCTTGGCCAGCGTTAAAGCGCAGCCGGCAGGCGACCGCAGGGCGGGGGTGATCTGGCATACGCAGGGCAGCGGCAAGAGCCTCCTGATGGCCTTCTACGCCGGGCGGCTGGTGCAACACCCGGCGATGCGCAACCCGACGCTGGTGGTGCTGACCGACCGCAACGACCTGGACGACCAGTTGTTCGGCACGTTTTCGATGTGCAAGGCGCTGCTCCGGCAGACACCGGTGCAGGCCGACAGCCGCGAAGATCTGGCGCACCTGCTCGATCGCGCAAGCGGCGGCGTCATCTTCACCACCTTGCAGAAATTTGGTGAATTGGAAGCGCCATTGACCACACGCCGCAATGTGGTGGTCATTGCCGATGAAGCGCACCGCAGCCAGTACGGCCTGAAAGCCAAACTGGACGCGGAGACCGGCGTGGTCTCGTATGGCTTTGCCAAATACATGCGCGATGCGCTGCCCAATGCCTCGTTCATCGGCTTCACCGGCACACCCATCGAAGCGACCGACGTCAATACCCCCGCGCTGTTCGGACATTACATCGATGTCTACGACATCAGCCGCGCGGTGGAAGATGGTGCAACTGTCCCGATCTATTACGAATCGCGGCTGGCGCGCATTGAATTGGATGAAGACGAAAAGCCCCATTTGGATGCAGAGGTCGAGGCCCTGTTCGAGGGGGAAGGCACGGATGAGAAGGAAAAGCTGAAAGGGCGGGCAGCGGCAGTGGAGCGGCTGGTCGGCAGCCAGAAGCGGCTGGCCCTGGTGGCACAGGACCTGGTGACGCACTTCGAAGAGCGCGTGGCTGCGTTGGATGGCAAGGCGATGGCGGTGTGCATGAGCCGCGAGATCTGCGTTGACCTCTACACCGAAATCATCAAGCTGCGCCCGCACTGGCACAGCGACGACGACACGCTGGGCGCGGTCAAGATCGTGATGACCGGCGCGGCCAGCGACCCGCCGCACTGGCAGCAACATATCGGCAACAAGGCCCGGCGCGATGCCTTGGCGCGCCGCGCCAAGGACCCGGCCGACCCGTTGAAGCTGGTGATCGTGCGCGATATGTGGCTGACCGGCTTCGATGCGCCCTCCATGCACACCATGTATGTGGACAAGCCGATGAAGGGGCATGGCCTGATGCAGGCTATCGCGCGGGTCAACCGCGTGTTTCGGGACAAGCCGGCCGGCTTGATCGTCGACTACATCGGTATTGCCCAGAACCTGAAATCCGCCCTAGCGCAGTATTCGCCCCAGGACAAACAGAACACCGGCATCGACGAAGCGCAGGCGATCGCCGTGCTGCGGGAGAAGTACGAAGTCGTGCGGGATATGTACCACGGCTTTGACTACCTCACGGCACTAAATGGCACGCCGCAGCAGCGCCTGGCGATGATGGCCGGTGCAATCGAGTGGATCCTCGATCAGCAGCAGCAATGGATGGCCGCGGCAAGCAGCGACGATGGCAAGAAGGCAGCGCAACGCCGCTACCAGGACGCGGTGCTGGCCTTGTCAACGGCCTATGCGTTGGCCTCCGCCTCGGATGAGGCGCTTGCGGTGCGTGAGGAGGTGGGCTTCTTCCAGGCGATTCGCGAAGCCTTGGTCAAAAGCGCGACGGGTTCAGGCATCAGCTCGCAGGAGCGCGACTTCGCCATCCGCCAGATCGTGAGCCGTGCGGTGGTCTCCACCGAGATCGTGGATATCCTTAAGGCTGCCGGTATCCAGTCGCCGGACATTTCCATCCTGTCCGACGAATTTCTTGCCGAAGTGCAGCGGATGGACAAGAAGAACCTGGCATTGGAAGCGCTGCGCAAACTCATCAACGACGGTATTCGTTCGCGCAGCAAGCGCAACATTGTGGAGACAAAGGCGTTCTCGGAACGGCTGGAAGATGCAATTGCGCGCTACCACGCCAATGCCATCACCACTGCCGAAGTCTTGCAGGAACTGATCCGCATCGCCAAAGACATCCGCGCGGCACGTGCACGTGGCGAAGAGCAGGGGCTGAGCGAGGATGAGATCGCCTTCTACGATGCGTTGGCAGAAAACGAATCTGCGGTGCAGGTGATGGGCGACGATGCACTCAAGGTCATCGCACACGAGCTGCTGGTGAGCCTCAAGGGCAGCGCTTCGGTGGATTGGGCACGCCGCGACTCGGCGCGTGCGCGCATGCGTGTGTTGGTCAAGCGCATCCTGCGTAAGTATGGCTACCCGCCTGATCTACAAGATGCCGCCGTGAGGACGGTGCTGCAGCAGGCGGAGGCGCTCTCCGCTGCATGGTCTGCATGACTTGGGCTATTGACGCCGGCCGCCTGCGGTAGCAGGATTTGGTCACGGAGCCTCGGAACTCCTCGTACAGCGGTTCGCCACCTCCGACATCGGTGGTTCGCTTAGACAAATGCGAGAGATCGAATGACCGGGGCTGATCAACACCTGAGTGTGAACACTGGCTACTACCTGCCAGAACACGCGCAACACCGCCTGCAGCAACTACGCGACCACATGCGCTTTTTGGCGCGCCTTGCGCAGCCGCGCACGCAGGCCGAAGAGCAGGCTAGGCAGCCGGCCATCTGCATGGACGAGTTGGCGTTTTGTCTGGAGCTGCTGGCTGAGCAGGTGGGACGGGTGCTGGACGATGTGGAGTGCGCTGTCGTCGAAGGCACGCATCCGCAGCCATGACGTGTTGTGCCCTCTGGATTTTGTTGCCGTCTGGATCACCGCCGAATGGGCGCATCACCGGCACGGGTATGGCAGCACGCAGCGGTGCCGATTGAATGCCCGAATCAGCGCTCAGGCTGCGCGCGTGCGGGCACACTTGCCTCACTTGTCTTTCAATCCCGCGCTTCGAGGCTCGGCCACTACACCCTACTTGGTCCATCGGCTCGCGCTCACCTATAACCGGGGGCGCTGCTGAAAATAATTGCTGCTAAAAAGAAGGCAAGCGCTTCAGTTTTTCGTAGGTGCGGTGCATCCGATCACGGGGCGGGAGCGGCGGTTCGGTGAAAAAGGGGTCGCGCAGCAGTCTCTCTGCCTTGGTGCGCTCGCCGGTTCCGTCGTCCAGCATGCTGTTGAAGAAGCGGACCACAATGCGCTTGTGGTCGGCCGGGAGAGCCTGCAACGCATCCATGAAGGGGAAGGTGTCTGCGGTCTTGGCGCGATTGATCCCGATCATGCCCATGTTGTAGTCGGGGCGCTTGAGCACATGCACCAGCAGTTGCGCCACGCTGTAGACGTCGCGCGCATGCCTGGCAGGGGTGCTCAAGTCGTAAAAGCCCGGTGTACCGCCGCGGTTAGGGTCGCCTTCTTCTGCGCCGAGCCCCATGTCGATCAGCCGGAAGATCTTCATGGGTTGGTCGTACATGACGTTGTTGTGCGAGATATCCTGATGCACGATGCCGGCGTCTTCGCAGCAGGCGATGCCCACCAGTACGTCGGCCATCAGCTGCCGGGCCAGGCCGAGATACTCCATTGCAGTGATGGCGCCTTGCTGCAGCGCGATGCGTGCGCGGCCAATCATGCTGCGCACGCTGATGCCGTCGATTTTTTCCAGCAAGATTCCGAAGGTGTGTTCGATCTGCACTACGCCGTGGGCGCGGACGATATACGGCACCGCATCGACCGACCTGATCATTTGATATTCCTGGAAGATCATGGCTTTGCGCGCAGCGATCCTTTGCTGCAGCGCCGGTGCGTCTGCAGCGGTGGCAGGGTCGCACAGTGTCGGCGGGATCGGCCGTTGCGGGTCGGTGCGCAACAAGGCCTTGAAGATGAAGTCGCGTCCGCAATTTTGCCCGCCCTGCCAAAGATCTTCGGCCAGCCGCACCGCGTAGGTCGAGGCGGATGCGCCGGTGCCGACGGTGGGCATGGCGTCCAGCGTTCCTGCAGTGCCTGCGTGCCCGGTTTCCAGCGTCACGTGGACAAACCCATTGTCTACATCCAGGGCGCCGGGCTTCAATGCCGAGAGCTTCTGGATCAAGTCCGGGCGTTCGGATCGGCTGGTCAGCGATTTCACCAGGCGCGGGCTCAGCACGACGTGCTGCCGGGCATGACGCGTATCGCTGACCAGCCGCCGTGCGTTGCGCAAGTTCTGGAATGCGTCACTGCTGTCGGCGCCCGCAAGGGCCGACAGGCGCGCCGGCGTCTCCAGCAGACAGGCCCAGGTCGGTGAGCCGGGTTGCGGGCCCAGACGGGGGCTGCGGCCGGTGAGAGGCGTCGTTGGCGAGTCGCTACTGGATGAGGACCAGGTGTGCGGTGCCAACGCTGCCTGCAGGCGGGGCACCACGACCTCCAGGCGCTTACGTTCGTCGGCAAGTACGCCGGTGATGCTTCTTCTTTTTTCCAGCAGGTTGAGCGGATGGTCTGCGACAGGATGGGGCGGGGTGTGTGGTTCGGGCGCCTGTGCAGTTTCGGGCGCATCGCGCTCTGCGTCTGCGCGCAGCGCCGTGGAAGGGAGAGTGAAGTTGCCGGAGATCTGTTTCATGGTCGAGGACAGTGTGGTCAACGATCAGGGGAGGTGGCTCTGGCGGTTCGCTTGCAACACGCGGCAGCTGGAGTGAGCCGCTGGCACCAGGGGCCACTCAGCGGCGATGCCGGCTGCGTCACTTTGATCATCATTGAGGCAGTGGTGCATGCGGAGGGAGCAATGCACGAAGCAGTGCAGGCGTGGGCGAAGTTGCGCGGCTGCTGCATGTCTTGGCCGCTGGCGCGGCGGGATCGGCGCCGGCTGTGGTGGCCAACGTGCGCGTTCAACACGATCGCCAGCCACCCTGCTGGTTTGCCTGCGGCGATACGTGGCGCGTGCGTGCACCGCCTGCGCACTTTGGCAAGCTCCGTGCCGCTTGTTTCGTGTTCGGCAATGGTTTTTCGGCCGGATGCGTCATGCCCGATCACGCTGGGGAACAATGGCGCGCATCGATAGCGGAGAAGTGACGATGCGGCCTTTAGCATTGACGTCCGTCACGCGCCGAGGCGCCAGGCGCGAGCAGCAAGAGGGTGCGACCGTGGCAGATGCCGGCCCGCCTGCACCGGCCAACGACCCGCATGCCAATACGCAGTTGGCCCAGAGCCTGCCGCGGCGCCCCGTGCGCGAGGCGCGGCTGAGGGCGCCTGGCACGCCGCGTGGCGTCCCCCTCGTCAATCTAGGGCGAACGATGGCCCATTTGGGCGCCGTCGGGGCCGCAGTATGGGGCGGTTTTGCGGCAATCCAGGCGCCTGCAGCGGCGGCCTACGGCTATTTCAACGATGACCTGTATTACAAGAATCTTGCTGTAGTCAGTGGCTACCAGGCAGTGGGAGCGCTGGCCGCATTCCTGGGAATGGGGCTGGCCGACGTGTTGGCCGCGCGCTACGTGGAGGCGCAAAGCCGGTGGTACGAAGTGCCGACCAAGGCGCAGCGCGCAAGCGAGTTGGGAGCCACCGAGGCCTGCCTGGATCAGGCGGTCGACATGGTGACCAGATTGGACGCCGACCCTCCTGGGCCTGGCATGGACGAAGGCGAGCGGCTGGCCTTGGCCAGGGATCTGATGCACCTCATGACGGTAGAACGTTCCCGTCTGCCACCAGACCTATGGCGAGCAGCGCGCGGGGCCGGCAACGATGCGTACGGCCTGGTCGCCCGGCTACTGCAGGCCGCCAGAGCGCGTGCAGCGGAAGAGGCATCCAC
This sequence comes from Xanthomonas sp. A1809, assembly GCF_017746015.1. Classification (NCBI taxonomy): domain Bacteria; kingdom Pseudomonadati; phylum Pseudomonadota; class Gammaproteobacteria; order Lysobacterales; family Lysobacteraceae; genus Xanthomonas; species Xanthomonas sp. A1809. Next base: position 182,643 of record NZ_JAGHWZ010000003.1, read on the forward strand.
GTCGTCGGCAGGTTGAGCGCGCCTGCCGGCCAGGTGCCGGGGCGCGGCCCGCAATCGCCGAGCCGGTGCTGCTCGAGGATTACACCGGCGCCGACTTGAGGATGCCCGACAAACTCTCCCGCAGGATCAACTGCAGATGCATGCGGTTGAGTTCCATGCCGCTGGTCATCACGCTGTGCAGGCCGCCGCACATGGCAGCGACGGCGAAGACGCGGGCCTGGAATTCGTGTTCGCTGCTGGCGGTGTCGGTATGGCCGCGGAGCAGGCGCTTGAGCAATGCGCTGAGGTGTTCGATCAGCGATGCGCTCTGCCGGCGCATGAAGGCGGCCAGCACCGGGTCGCGCAGGGTGGCCAGGTGCAGCTCCAGGTCGATGCGGGTGCGCTTGATGTTGATTTCCTGCAGCAGCCAGTCTTCGAGCAGGCCGGCGATGAAGTCCACCACGTGCACGTTGGCCGGGCGTTCCACCAGCCACATCTGACGGATGGCGCGCATGTAGTTGCGTTCGAGCAATGCGCGCACCAGCGCGTCCTTGTCTTCGAAGCGCTGCAGCAGGCTGCCGCATGACAGACGGGTGCGTTCGGCGATGAGTTCGAAGCTGGTGGCCGAAAGGCCGATCTCGTCGATGCAGCGTTCGGCGGCATCCAGTACGTCGTCTAGCAGGAGCTCTTCGCGCTGTTTTGCGGTGCGCAGCTGAAGGACGTTGGACATGGGCGAGCGGCGTGGCGGGGGCCTGCAGTATACCGAGCCAGGGTTATGCATCCGTTGGAGCGGCGTTGGTCCGTGCCATGGCGCATGTTCCTTGCGGCATGCACCGTGTGCGGGCTCATGCATGACACCGGTAGCGCGGCGGCGCATGGCCGCACGCATGGTCGACCACCCGTTCACGGCGGCTGTGCGACACGTGGTGCCGACGTGATGCAGGAGACGGATGTGAGTGAGGACAGTGCGGTTGCAGGGGTGTCGGCGCAGTGGCCGGCGCGCCTGTGGGTGGTGCGGCATGGGCAAAGCGCAGGCAACGTGGCGCGCGATGTGGCCGAGTCCAATGGCGCGACGCTGATCGACCTGGAGCACCGCGATGCGGACGTGCCGCTCTCGGCGCTGGGCGAGCGCCAGGCCGAAGCCTTGGGCGCGTGGATGGCTGGGCTCCCCGAACACGAGCGGCCGACCTTGATCCTGAGTTCGACCTATGTGCGCGCGCGGCAGACCGCCGCTGCGGTTGCGCGTGCGCTCGGCCGGCCGGCCGATGCGGTCAGCGTGGACGAGCGGCTGCGCGAGAAAGAATTCGGCGTGCTCGACCGCTACACCACGTCCGGCATCCTGGCGACGTTTCCGGAGCTGGCCGAGCAGCGCAAGCTGGTGGGCAAGTTCTATTTTCGCCCGCCTGGTGGCGAGAGCTGGTGCGATGTGATCTTTCGGTTGCGCAGCATCGTGGGCGACCTGCAGCGCAACCATGTGGGGGCGCGCGTGCTGATCGTGGGGCACCAAGTGATCGTCAATTGCTTCCGTTACCTGATCGAGCGGATGGACGAGGCCACCATCCTGGCCATCGACCGCGAAGGCGATGTGCCCAATTGTGGCGTCACCGAATATGCGGCCGCGGCCGATGGCCAATCGCTGCGGTTGGTGCGCACCAAGTTCGTACCGCCAGAGCTGGCCGATGAGCCGGTAACCACCGAATCCGACCGCCCGGCCGGAGCGCGCTGATGGCTGCCGCACGCCTTCGCACGCTGAGCGCTGCTGCATTGCGTGCGATGCCGCTGCCATCGCCCGGCGGCGACAAGGAGCAGCGGGGGCGCGTGTTGGTGGTGGGTGGCTCGATGCGCGTGCCCGGTGCGGCACTGCTGGCCGGAGAAGCTGCATTGCGCGCGGGCGCCGGCAAATTGCAGATCGCCACCGCTGCCAGCGTGGCGCCGGCCATGGCCCTGGCGGTGCCCGAGGCATTGGTGCTGGGGCTGGGGCAGAACGGGCAGGGCGAGATCACGCGCGGGCACCGTGCGTTGGATGCGGCGCTGGCAGCCTGCGACGCCGCCGTGATCGGGCCGGGCATGGCGTCCACCACAACGACAACGGCGCTGGTCAGGCTGGCCGCTGCAAAGGCGGTCTGTACCTTGGTGTTGGACGCCGGTGCGTTATCGCGCAGCCTGCGTGCGCCGCCCGGGCGCCCATTTGTCCTGACGCCGCATGCCGGCGAAATGGCAACGCTCGCCGGCGACGACAAGGCTGCAGTGGAAGCGGCGCCCGGCGAGTATGCGCTGACCTTCGCGCAGAAAATGCGCAGCGTGGTGATCGTCAAGGGCGCGGACAGCTTTATCGCCGGGCCGGACGGGGCGTTGTGGGTGCATCGCGGTGGCGTGCCTGGGTTGGGCACGTCGGGATCTGGCGACACCTTGGCCGGATTGATCGCAGGGTTCGCTGCACGGGGCAGCGATGCATTGACCGCTGCGCTATGGGGCGTGTTCGTGCATGCGGCGGCGGGCAAGCAACTGGCAAAGCGCATCGGCACGGTGGGCTTCTTGGCGCGCGAGATCCCGCCGGAAGTGCCAGGCATCCTGGATCGTTTGTCGCGTAGGTGATCACGCCCCTCTCCCCGCGGGAGAGGGGCTGGGGTGAGGGTGCTGTTGCTGGGATTGGTGCAGATTGAAGTTTTGTATTTCCTGCAATTTGTGATGCATCACAAACTGCCGGCATCGCCACGTGTGCACGTCCCCTCATCCGGCCCTGCGCGCCACCTTCTCCCCCATCAAGGGGAACGATGTCCCGGAGGGAGAAGGGAAGCTCGATTCGCGCTTGCGCTCGTTTGGAAGGCGATGTTGCGGTGCGTTGGTCGGTTAGGCTTGCGCGATCTACCTGGGAGGGTGCGCGGTGAAGCGAGCGATGACGTGGTCGGTGGTGGGAATGCTGGGGATGGGGCTGGGCACGGCGAGCAGCGCGAGCGCCGCAACGGCGGCCATGGCACACGCGGCAGCTCTGGCAGCATCGGATGCCAGCCCACCAGCGACGAACAACGATGGCGCGTTGCGTATCTACACCAGCTCTCAGGGCGCCACGCAACAGATGCGCGCCAGCACGGCGGCCGCTCCTGTCGCCGGCCATGCATTGACCGAAAAAGAAAACTCCATCTTCGTCAATCCGCAGCGGCAATTTCAGCAGGTGCTGGGTATCGGTGGCGCGATCACCGATTCCAGCGCAGAGACCTTTGCCAAGCTGCCCAAGCGTACGCAACGTGCGTTGCTCACGGCCTACTACGATCCGCAACAGGGCATCGGCTACACGCTGGCGCGCACCACCATCCATAGCTCGGATTTCAGTAGAGGCAGCTACACCTACATCAAGGAGGGCGATGCGGCGCTGAAGAGTTTTTCGGTCAAGCACGATGCCAAGTACCGCATCCCGATGTTGCGCCAGGCGATTGCGGCGGCCGGCGGCAAGCTCACCACATTTGCCAGCCCATGGAGTGCGCCGGCCTTCATGAAAGACAGCAAGACCATGCTCAAGGGCGGCAAGCTATTGCCCGAGTACGCGCAGGCCTGGGCAAGCTACTACACGCGCTTTATCGCGGCATACGAAAAAGCGGGCATCCCGATCTGGGGCATCAGCCTGCAGAACGAGCCGATGGCGGTGCAGACCTGGGAGTCGATGCTGTTTTCGGCCGAGGAAGAACGCGACTTCTTGAAGCATCATCTCGGGCCCACCATGGCCAGCGCCGGCTACGGCGATCGCAAGATCATCGTGTGGGACCACAACCGCGACATGATGGTGCACCGCGCGCATGTGATCTTCGACGATCCGGAGGCGGCAAAATATGCGTGGGGCATGGGCTTTCATTGGTATGAAACCTGGGCCGGATTCGAGCCGATGGTGGAGAACGTGGCGGCAGTGGCGCAGGCGTACCCGGACAAGCACTTGCTGTTGACCGAAGCGGCGGTGGAAAAGTTCGACCCGGCCAAGTTGCAGTACTGGCCCAATGGCGAGCGCTACGGCACGGCCATCATCAACGACCTCAATCATGGCGCAGTGGGCTGGACGGACTGGAACATTCTGCTCGACCAACACGGTGGGCCGAACCACGTGGGCAACTATTGCTTTGCGCCGGTGCATGCCGATACGCGCACGGGCGAGGTGATCTACACGCCGAGCTATTGGTACATCGGCCACTTTTCCAAATTCATCCGGCCGGGTGCACGACGGGTCAGCGCAGCCAGCAGCCGTAGCAATCTGGCAACCACCGCGTTTCTCAACACCGATGGCAGCCTGGCCATGGTGGTCATGAATGCCAGCGACGCTGCGATTGCTTACAACCTGTATGTGGGCGAGGCATCCAGCACGTTGGAGATTCCGGCGCATGCGATCCAGACCGTGGTACTGGCGCAGTAAACGAATCGACGCACTTGGTTGAGCTGCGTTCTGGCGCAGCTGCATCCACCGAGCGTGCTCCTTCTGCCGATGGGAGAAGGAGTTTGCGGCGATAACAGCCTGGTGAAGGCGACAGATGCTGCGCTTCGCTTATTCGCCATCCACGGCCAGCGCCGCGTGGATCAGCGCAAGGTGGCTCAAGCCTTGCGGGACGTTGCCCAGCGCGGCGCCCGTGCTCGTGTCCAGCATCTGCGGCATCAGCGCGACATCGTTGCCCAGCTGTTCCAGCAACTGTTCGAACAAGCGCCTGGCTTCAGCACGCTCGCCGAGCAGGCCATAGGCTTCCACCAGCCAGAACGAGCAGGCAATAAATGCGCCTTCGCGTTGTTGCATGCCGCTGTAGCGGTGCAGCAATGCGTCGCTGCCAAGTTCTGAGGCAATGGCATCGCGGGTGGCGATCATGCGCTGGCGGCGCGGCCCGCCCAGCCCAAAGCGCGAGGCCAACAGCAGGCTTGCGTCCAGGTCGTCGGTGCCCGCGTAGAAGGTGTAAGCCTGCTTGGCGTCGGACCAGCAGTGCATGTCGATCCACTCGAGAATCCGCGCCTGTTCGCGTTCCCAGCGTGGCAGCATCGCGGTGGAGAGATGGCCGGCCTTGGCCAGCTCGCTGGCGCGGCGTAGCGCCAGCCAGCATTCCACTTTGGACATGGTGTAATGCTCGGCGGTTTCCAGTTCCCAGAAGCCGGCGTCCTTGCGCATCCAGGTGTTGGCGCATTCGTTGCCGAGCTCGAACAACTGGCGTGCGGTTTCCTGGTCCAGGATGTGCCCGGCATCAAGAAAGCGCGCGGCCATTTCGAAGATATCGCCGTACAGGCACAGCTGCAGCTGGTTGTTGGCGGTGTTGCCAACCCGCACCGGGCGCGTATTGCAATAACCGGGAATGTCGATCTCGCGTTCGTCCGGCACCAACGCGCCATCCAGGGTGTAGCAGGGGCGCACGCCAGGCCGATGCTGGCGGATGGTGCGCATCAACCAGCTAAACGCGGCCTTGGCATCGGCCAATGCGCCCACGCGCAGGAAGGCCTTGGTGGTGTAGGCGGCATCGCGGACCCAGGCATAGCGATAATCCCAATTGCCATTTGCGCCAATCTGCTCCGGCAATGACGTGGTGACCGCAGCGGCGATGGCGCCGGTAGGCGAAAACCACAGGAACTTGAGCGCCAGCGCAGAGCGCACGACCGCATCGTGGTAACTATTGGCGTAAGACAGGTTGCCGCTCCACTCGCGCCACTCCTGGTCGCTGCGCTCGATGCGCCCACCGATGTCTTCCAGCGCGGGCACCGGGAGCGCATCTTCTTCGGCGGCCAGCAACGCAACGACCTGTGTGTCGCCTGCGCGGATCGCCAGCGTGGCGTGCACGCCGCGGTCGTCGCAGTGCACCATCTGCGCTGCCTCCGTGTCGTAGCGCAGCATGGTCATGAGCGGGCCGACGTGATGCACACGGCCGTTCGGCGTCTCGCTTTGCCAGGGAGTGGCTTCTCCGGCACGTGTACCGGGGCGGTAGATCAGGTCGAAGACAACGCGGCCTTCGAGACCTTCGATGCGTCGCGCAAGTTCCGACCACGGCAGCCGGCCGGCTTCGCCGCTGTTGAGCGACTCGGTCAGACGTGCGCTGCCGGTTGCGGTGCTGAAGGTCGTTTCGAGAATATTGCTGCCATCACGGTATCGGCGCTGTACCTGCTGCAGCTGTTGCGGCGTGAGGGCAAAATAGCCGCCTTCGCCTGCATCCAACAGGCGATCGAACAACGGCGGCGAGTCCATCTTCGGCACGCACCACCAATCGATGCTGCCATCGGCACCGCATAACGCCACCGAGCGCCCGTCGCCAATCGCCGCATAAGCGGCGATTGGCAAGGTGCCGGTGGCATCACGCTGAAACTCGGCGCCGGGACGGCTCAAGACAACAGCAGGCCGCCGGTGGCACCGAACACTTCGCCGGTGACGTAGCTCGATTCCTGCGATGCCAGAATCACATACAGCGGCGCCATTTCTACCGGCTGGCCGGCGCGCTTGAGCGGCGTCTCCGAGCCGAAATCGGGAATCTTTTCCGGCGGCTGACCACCGCTGGGCTGCAGCGGCGTCCACACCGGTCCGGGCGCGACTGCGTTGACGCGGATCCCCTTCTCGGCAACTTGCTGCGCCAGGCCCTTGGTGAAGTTGACGATGGCCGCCTTGGTGGAGGCGTAGTCGAGCAGCGTCGGCGAGGGCTGGTACGACTGGATCGAGCCGGTGTTGATGATGGATGCGCCCGGCGGCAAATGCGGGATGGCGGCCTTGCATAGCCAGAACATCGCATAGACGTTGGTCTTGTAGGTGGCGTCGAACTGCTCGGTCGTGATGTCTGCGATGTCTTTCACGGCGGTCTGTTTGCCCGCGATATTGACCAGGACATCCAGCCCGCCGAGCTCTTTCACTGCACGGTCCACCAGTTCGGTGCAAAACGCCTCGTTCTTGAGGTCACCCGGAACGCTGATGGCTTTGCGCCCTTCTGCCTGGATCAGCTGCACCACTTCGGCTGCGTCCTGTTCTTCTTCAGGCAGGTAATTGAGCACGATATCCGCACCTTCGCGTGCAAAGGCAATGGCGGTGGCGCGCCCGATGCCGGAGTCTGCGCCGGTGATCAGGGCCTTGCGGCCCTGCAGACGACCGAAGCCCTTGTAGCTGTGCTCGCCATGGTCTGCCTTGGGCTGCAGTTCGTGGATGGTGCCCGGTGCCTGCTGGGTTTGGTGCGGAAATTGCGGCTGCGGGAACTGGGTCAACGGGTTCTGCATTTCGTACTGATTCTTGGTGCCGGACATGCACACTCTCCTGCATTGGGGGAAGGGCAGGCACGCAGTCGTCGTGCGTACCGATGACCGGCAGTGTGGAAAGCGAGGCGATGCGTATCAGTGAACGAAAGTTGTGCATCATGTGAATGCGTGACGGCGGTGCACGCCGTGCGATCACCTCGGCATTGAAAACGTCGCATTCAGAAACCGGCGGCAGACAAGCGCGTGCGTCATGCAGGAATCGACGGCGCTGGCACTGCTGGCGACATGGCAGCGGTGGTGGAACGCGCTGCGTGCGGCTTGCGCATGCGGATCTGTTACCGAGTCAGAAACCGAGTGCCACTGCGAATGCCGCTACCGACCTAGCGAACATCAGCTCGTGGCCGCGCAGACACCGCATCTGCTGCGGTTGCATCGCTACAGGATCATCCGGCCGCTACCTTGCAATTGCGTTGGATCATTGCAGCTGCGCCGACATCGAATACGGCCGCTGCGCTGGGTCGGTGGCCCACTGCTGATTCGGTTTCGCCTGCATGCGGAAACGCAATTCACCGCCAGCCTGGATTTGTTCGTGTGTCACGTAAGCGTGGGTCAACGGTGTGCCGTTGAGCGTGACGCTGCCGACGTAGCTGCGTGCATCGCTCAAGCCCTCGGCGATGATCGCGAAACGCTTCCCATTGGGCAGGTTGAGCGTAGCGCGCGGCAGGAACGGGCGGCCGATGATGTATTGATTGCTGCCGGGCGCCACCGGGTAGAAACCCAGCGTGGTGAACACGTACCAGGCCGACATCTGGCCGAGGTCGTCGTTGCCGGCCAGGCCCTCGGGCCCTGCGTGATACTGGCTGCGCATGATCTGGGTCAGGCGCGCCTGCGTGCGCCACGGTTGGCCTGCGTACGCATACAGATAGGCAACGTGGTGGCTGGGTTCGTTGCCGTGCGCGTACCAGCCGATCAGGCCGGTGATGTCTTCCATGTGCTCAAAGATCTTCGGGTCCACCTTGGCATCGAACACCGCATCCAGCCGGGCAAGCAATGTGTCGTCGCCGCCATGCGCGGCAGCCAGCCCGGCCACGTCCTGCGGCACGTACCAGGAGTATTGCCACGCGTTGCCTTCGGTGTAGTCGCTGCCGTAGCCACTGGCAGACGGGTCGAACGGCTCGCGGAAGGTGCCGGCGCGGGTGCGTGCGCGCATGTAGCCGGTGGCCGGGTCGAAGGCATGCTTCCAGTTGCCGGCGCGCTGGCTGAATTCTGCGGCGATGGCGGGTTTGCCGAGCTTGTCGGCCATGCGCGCGATGGTCCAGTCGTCGAAGGCGTATTCCAGCGTCTTGGATGCGGCTTCGCCTTCTTCGTCGATGGGCACGTAGCCCAGCTCACGGTATTGCGCAATGCCATCGTACGGGCCGTAGTTGGCGCTGGCGACCATGGCCTGCAAGGCTTCCTCTGCGTCGAAGCCGCCGATGCCTTTCATATACGCGTCGGCAATCACCGCGACGGCGTGGTAGCCGATCATGCACCAGGTTTCCAGGCCGTGGAATGCCCATACCGGCAGGATGCCGTAGGCGCTTTGGCGACGCGAGGCGAGCAGCGAATTGACCACGTCGCTGCTGCGTTGTGCCGGCTGCACCAGGGTGAGCAGCGGATGCAGGGCGCGGTAGGTGTCCCACAGCGAGAAGGTGGAATAGTTGGTCCAGCCAGTTGCTTGATGCACCGCATTGTCTGGCCCGCGGTAGCGGCCGTCGCTGTCCATGAACAGCGTTGGCCCCAGCAGGGTGTGATACAGCGCGGTGTAGAGCTGGGTGCGCTGTTGCGTGGTGCCTTGTGCATCGATCGCCGACAGCGCCTGCGTCCATTGCGCGCGTGCATCGGCGCGTACGCGATCGAAATCGAAGCCGGGCATTTCGGCATCGAGGTTGGCGATGGCACCGGCCTCGCTGACTGGCGAGAGCGCCACCTTCACCACCAGCGGCGTGCCGTCGTTGGTGACATCGAATACGCCGACCAGTTGCCGGCCTTCAATCTGCGCGCGCTGTGCAGGATTCTTTTCGCCCGGCGGTGGGAACCCCTTGTAGGGGATGTCCTGTTCGGTGTCGTGGAGTTGCGTGGCAGTGAGCGGGCGCGAGAAGCGCATGGCGAAATACAGCTGCCGGCCGGGCGCCCAACCGCGCGTTTCGCGAAAGCCGGTCACCGTGCCATCGCTGCGCACCCGCAGCCGCGACCACTGCACCTTGCCGGGGTAGTCGTACAGGCTGGTGCGCAGGTCGACCAGCACATGCGCCGGCGTGCCTTTCGGAAACTGGTAGCGGTGCACGCCCACACGCGCGCTGGCAGTGAGTTCGGCGCGGATGTTGCGGTCCTTCAGGGTCACTGCGTAATAGCCGGGCTGCGCCTGTTCGCTGGTGTGGTCGAACTGCGCGGTATAGCCGCTGCCCGGCTTGCTGGCATCGCCGCGTTCCAACTTGATGGCGCCAGCTTGCGGCATCAGCAGGATGTCGCCCAGATCCGAATGCCCGGAACCGGAAAAATGCGTGTGCGAGAACCCGACGATGGTGGTGTCGCTGTGCCGGTAGCCGGCCGCCCAGCCGTAGGCGTCCTTGCGCGGCTTGATTTGCGTATCCGGGCTCAGCTGCACCATACCGAATGGCACCGTGGCGCCAGGATAGGTATGGCCTTCGCCGCCGGTGCCGATGAACGGGTCTACCGCGTCGAAGGCAGCTGCAGGCGTGCGCGGCGCAGCGTTGCCGAAAACTGCGACGACAGCGGCAAGCACTGCCAGCCAACGGGCCCGACGCGGGGCGATCAAGCGAGGCGACATGCAGATTGCTCCAGGCGGATGCAGCGCCGGACCGTAGCACAGCTGCGTGGGCGCGCTACACCCTGGAGCCGCTAACAAAAGCCATTGCGTAGCCGCCAGGCGGGCGCGGCCGGTGCCCGGAATCGGCATGTACCACGCGCACACTGCGGTGATGAGCGCACCGTCCGCGCCCACCCGACGGCTGCGCGCTACGTTTTGTTAGCCGCTCTTGGAGGGTGCGATGGCCCTCGCGACCATGGTTGGGTTCGCTGAGCACTCACGGCGTCACGATGTGTGGCCGATCGGCATGCACGGCGGCTCACACGCTTGCTGCCGTGGTGTCGCATTGAGGCTGGTCTACTTTCCCGCGTTGCCGCAGCGTCTGGAAATCGCCGGCAAACGCGCAATTGTCGGCACGGCATTGCAGACTTCAGCGACTCACTTGCGTCGTAAAGCCAGCACTGCCAAACCCGTGACTGCTGCAGCGGCCGCACCGATCAACATCTTGTCGCGCGCAGAGCGTGCCCGCAACGTGGGGCGCCGCCGGTAGCCACCGTCGATGCCGCCGGCAATGCCGGGCGCTGCGAACACATTGCCGCTGGATCGCGCCACCTGTGGTGCTTGCGCAAAATACCGCTTGAAAATACGGTACATGGCGCGCGCCAGGGTCTGCGGTGCCAGCGCATGACCTAGGCGCATCGCATGGACGGCGGTGCCCAACACCACCGTGTTGCGTGGCCGGTCCAGCAGGCGCACGACAGCTGCCGCGACGGTGCGGGTGTCCAGCATCAACGGCGGCCCGCTGATGCGGCGGCCCACGTAATTGGCGCCATGGGTCAGGCCTGGCGTGTCGACGAAGTACGGGTACACATCGCACACGTGGATATGCGGGTAGTCGCTCAGCTCGGCGCGTAACGCTTCGGAAAAGCCGCGCTGGCCGAATTTGCTGGCGCCGTACGCCGCTGCAAACGGCGTGGATGCAAAGCCGCCCGAAGAGATCATGTTGACGAAGATGCCGTGGCCTTGTTCGACGAAGATGGGGATGGCGGCATGGGCGTCGTGCATGCGACCGAGCAGATTGGCGTGGATGACGGCCGCGCTTGCTTCCATCGGTGCCTCGTGGAATTTGCCGACCGTGCCCACCCCGACATTGCCGAACCACAGGTCGATGCGGCCCAGAAAACTCTGCGCGCTGGTGGCCAGTGCCTTGACCTGTTCGGCCTGTTTGACGTCGGTGGGCACCACCAAGACTTCGGCACCGCGCGCACGGCAGCGTTCGGCAACCGCATTGAGGGCTTCTTGGCCGCGTGCAGCCAACACCAGGCGGGCGCCTTGTTCGGCGAATGCTTCTGCAGTGGCTTGGCCGATGCCGCTGGACGCGCCGGAAATCACCACGTGGGCAGGAGGGGTGCGATGCATGCGATGTCTCCACGAAAACGAGCAGGCATGCTTGATCGTCGTGCGTGAACACGGTGCGCCGCTTTGCGTACCGTAGCGTGAAGCTGAACTGGTCGGGCTGGCGCCACGCGTGATGACAGCGTGGCGCTGAAATCGGCGGCAGGCGCCCGCATATCGCGCTGATGGATCTGTTCAACGCTCCCATCGCACCGCTGCAGGTGCTGCACGACCAGCAAGGCGGCGTGCGCTATTGGCCGCAGCTGTTGCCGCCCGCACTTGCGCAGGAGGCGTTCGACGCATTGCGCGATGGCGCCGATTGGCGCAGCCAGCGCCGCGAAATGTACGAGCGGGTCGTGGACGTACCGCGCCTGCTGGCCTCGTATCGGTTGGATGATGCATGGCCTGCGGGATTGCCGCTGCAGTGCTTGCTCGATGCGGTGCAGGCGGTGCTCCCGGCGCCATACAACGCGGTAGGTTTGAATCTGTACCGCGATGGGCGCGACAGCGTGGCAATGCATCACGACGCATTGCACACGCTGGTGGCACCGCACCCGATCGCGCTGCTGTCGCTGGGTGCACCGCGCCGGATGCAACTGCGCGCCAAGGACGGCAGCACGCGGGCGGTTGCGCTGGAGCTGGCGCCGGGGAGCCTGCTGGCGATGAGTCACGCCTCGCAACACACGCACGCGCACGGCATTGCCAAGACCGCGCGCGCGGTGGGCGAGCGCATCAGTGTGGTGTTTCGCGTGCGCCCGGCCCAGCGCATGGCGGCCGGGCAACATGGGCCACACTGGGAGCCTGTGCGATCGTAAGGCACAGGCTTGGGCTCGATTGATTGGCAGCTTGCAAACCGCCTGTACTGCTGCCAGGGACGCACGGCCGTTGCTTCGTGCCGGATGCACCGCATTGCGTTTGCCATGTGCGGTTCGCCCCCGGCCTGAGGACTGCTCGCTAGGTTATTTTCGTGCTGGATGTCCCGCATGCTGGGCGTATGCGGTCTTTACAGCAGCTGCGTGCGCCTGACCGGCAGCAGCGCTCGCTCGCCTACGCGTGCCTGGCGTCTGCGCGCTGTCGTGGCCATCAGTGACCATTTCGGGTGATTGCCATTGCCATCACCACTGCCCATGCTTGCATGTGATCCCCCAGCCGCGTCGCCCCTGCATGTCTTTGGACCAGACCCGCCACCATCAGATGTTTCCCGAGCTGGACGCGGGCCAGTTGTCGATCACCCGGCGCTTTGCCAGCGGGCCGGCGCAACGGTTCGACGCGGGCGACCCCGTGTTCGAGGTCGGCGATGCCCATGCGCCGGTGTGGGTGGTGCTGGAGGGCGCCATCGAAGTGGTGCGCCGCGACGGACTGGGCAACGAAAAGCCGATCACCCGGCACACGCCCGGCCAGTTCACCGGCGAGGTGAGTCAGCTGGCCGGGCGCGCGTCGCTGGCGGCTGGACGTGCCGGGCCGGACGGCTGCCTGGCGCTGCCATTCGATACTGCGCATCTGCGCGCGCTGATGATCAGTTCGGCCGAAGTGGGCGAAGTGGTGATGCGTGCCTTGATCCTGCGCCGCGTTGGGCTGATCGAGGGCGATGCGTCGGGTTCGGTGCTGATCGGCGAGCCTGACGATCCGCATCTGACCCGTTTGCAGGGCTTTTTGACCCGCAACGGCTACCCCAACACGGTGATGGATGTCTCCGACGACGAAGGCCGCGCGTTGGTGGAGCGCCTGGGTATCCAGGAGCACGACCTACCGGTGATGGTGTGCCCGAGCGGGCGCGTGCTGCGCCAGCCCAGCGATGCCGAAGCTGCGCATTGCCTGGGCATGACGCCGGACATCGACCCGGACAAACGCTACGACGTGGCGATTGTCGGCGCCGGCCCTGCCGGCCTGGCGACGGCGGTGTATGCCGCATCCGAAGGCTTGTCGGTGCTGGTACTGGACCAACGCGCCATCGGCGGGCAGGCCGGTGCCTCGGCGCGTATCGAAAATTATCTTGGCTTTCCCACCGGCATTTCCGGGCAGGCGCTGGCCGGGCGCGCCTACAACCAGGCGCTGAAATTCGGCGCGGAACTGGCGATTCCGATCGAAGCGGCCACGCTGGAATGCGGCCGCGACGATGGCGCGCTGAAGCTGGATCTTGCCGATGGCAAACAGCTGCTGGCCAGCACGGTGGTAATCGCCTCGGGCGCGCGTTACCGGCGCCCGGAGATCGATGGCCTGGATCGCTTCGAAGGCCACGGTGTCTCGTACTGGGCCTCGCCGGTGGAGGCGCGCCTGTGCGAAGGCGGCGTGGTGGCGCTGGTGGGCGGCGGCAATTCTGCAGGGCAGGCGGTGGCGTTCCTGGCGCCGCGGGTCAAGGAACTGCACCTGATCATTCGGGGCGATGGGCTGGAGAGCTCGATGTCGCAATACCTCATCGAGCGCATCGCCGCGTTGCCGAACGTGCAGCTGCACACCGGCACCGAAGTGGCCGCGCTGGAAGGCGACCCCGAGCGCGGCCTGCAGGCCGCGGTGTTGCGCACCCGCAAGGACGGTGCAACCGCGCGCGTGGCGTTGCGGCACCTGTTCCTGTTCGTCGGGGCAGATCCCAACACCGGTTGGCTGCAGGACTGCGTGGACACCGACAAACGCGGCTTTGTCATGACCGGCACCGCGCGTGGCGACGGCGTACCGGCGTGCCTGCCGCTGGAAACCAATCGCCCTGGCGTGTTCGCCATCGGCGACGTGCGTGCGGGTTCGGTCAAGCGCGTGGCGGCCGCAGTGGGCGAGGGCGCCGCCGTGGTCGCGCAGATCCATCAGTACCTCGCCCATCAGGCCAACCCGGTGCCGGTCTCCGAACTTGCCAGCGCCACCCAGGAGTCGACCAGCGCATGAGCCAGCACTGCCGCCATACTGATCAAATCCATGCAGTCACCCCCAGTGCGCGTGGCTGCGAGGAGTGCCTGGCCATCGACGGCGTCTGGGTGCATCTGCGCCTGTGCCGCAGCTGCGGCCATGTCGGGTGTTGCGACGATTCGCCCCACCGCCACGCCACCGCGCATCACCACGCCACCGGCCACCCCATCATCGAAGGCTACGACCCGCCTGAAGGCTGGGGCTGGTGCTATGTGGACGAAGTGGAAGTGGAGCTGCCGGATCAGACGCCGCAGCTGGGGCCGATTCCGCGGTATGTGTGAGCGGCGCCGCGTGGTGTTCGGCGGTCGCTGCTGGCTTGCGAGGCGGCCGGGAATCGGGAATCGGGAGTCGGGATTAGGGAATCGTAAGAGCGGCTTCCGCACGTTTCATTGCCGCTGTGTTCGGATGTTGTGGGTCTGTTACGGCGAGTGGCGCCTGCTGCTAGGTGCGCTGAGTTGCTTAGTTCATACGCACAAGCGTGAGCTTACTGCGGCCAATGCACCTTCGGCAGCTCGCCGATCTGCGGTCTGGCGAACAGATAGCCTTGCTGCAGGTGGATGCCCAGGTCGCGCAGGGCGCGGTATTGATCGGGTTGTTCGATGCCTTCGGCAATGACGGCGATGCCGAGTTCTTCGCACATGCGCGTCACGTGGCGCACGATGGCCTGGCGGCTGCGGTCGGTGTCGATCCCGCGGACCAGGGCGATGTCCAGCTTGAGCAGATCCGGCTGGAACTCGGCCAGCAGGCCGAGCCCGGCGTAGCCGGCGCCGAAGTCGTCGATGGCCGTTTTCATGCCGCGCGCTTGATAGGTGCGCAGGATGCCGAGCAGATGCGCCGGGTCGGCGAGATGTTCCTGTTCGCTGACCTCGAAGATGATGGCGTTGAGCGGCCAACCATATTGCGAGGTGGCCGACAGCGTGGCGCGCAGGCAATGCTCGGGGTTATAGACCGCGTTGGGCATGAAGTTGATCGACAGCAGCGCCGGCAAGCCAATCTGCGCAGCGCATTCGATGGCCTTGATGCGGCAGGCCTGGTCGAATGCGTAGCGATTGCGCTCATCCACTGCGGCCAGGATGCTGCCGGCCGACTCGCCGTTGATGCCGCGCACCAGCGCCTCGCCTGCGTAGATGCTGCGGGTGGACACGTCCACGATGGGCTGGAAGGCCATGGTGATCGCGGTGGGGAAGTCCTGGCCGTCGCGGCAGGCATTGCAGACAGGAAGCGTGGTCATGGCGTCAGGTCATCGAACGGCGTAGGTGCAGCCTAGACCTATCGGCCGCAATCGCGTGGGATTGAGCCTGAATCGCTCATGGCAGCATCCTCACCTGTCGGCAGTCGGGCTCGGCGATACTAGGCGCATCGCTCGCATCGGATGCCCCATGACCGCTCTCACCGAACGCTACGCCCTGGCCGTGGACTACGCGCGCATCGCTCACGCCGGGCAGGTGCGCAAGGGCACGCAGGTGCCCTACCTGAGTCATTTGCTGGGCGTCTCGACGCTGGTGCTGGAATGCGGCGGCGATGAGGAACAAGCCATCGCCGGCCTGTTGCACGATGTGGTGGAAGATTGCGGTGGCGGGCACGAGGCCTCGATCCGTGCGCAGTTCGGCGATGCGGTGGCCGATATCGTGATGGCTTGCACCGATGCCACTGCCGAAGACAAGGCCGAGGTGGACAACAGCGAGCGCGCACGCAAACGCGATTGGCGCGAGCGCAAGCAGGCCTATCTTGCGCACCTGCGCAAGACGCCCGAGCGCGCGCTGCTGGTGTCCGGCTGCGACAAACTCTATAACGCGCGCAGCATCGTGCAGGACCTGGAAAATCCTGCCGTCGGTCAGGGCATCTTCGATGTGTTCACTGCCGGGCGCGAAGGCACGCTGTGGTATTACGCCGCGCTGGAAGAGGTCTTCCGTACACGCAATGCCGCCACCGCGCGGTTGTTCAGTGGCGTGGTGACGCGCATGCATGCCCTGGCCGACACCGGTGAGCAGGTGACGCCGGCACATGCGCTGGGCTGAGCGCCGCTGGGAGACGGCGGTACGTCCGGCAGCGGCAGGTACGACGCGCAGATGTGTTGCTGCGCCCTGTCTGCCCTCCATCTGACGAATGCGTCCCGTGCCTCGTCAGCCACCGCGTGCGCCCTGCAGCGCCTGGCACCTCAGGTGTTGCCTGCGCTCGATCACCATCGCTGACACCGGCTGCATGGCGCGCACGCTAGGCTGGCGTCTTGTCGATCTCTGGTTTCGGTAGTCATGTCAAACGCGACGTCTTCCACTGGCCTGGTGCGCGTGCGCGGCGCGCGCGAGCACAATCTCAAGAACGTGGATGTGGATATCCCCCGCGATGCGCTGGTGGTGTTCACCGGCGTTTCCGGCTCGGGCAAGTCGTCGTTGGCGTTCGGCACCATCTTTGCCGAGGCGCAGCGGCGCTATCTGGATTCGATCTCGCCGTATGCGCGGCGGCTGATCGACCAGGTAGGCGTGCCGGAGGTGGATTCCATCGATGGCCTGCCACCGGCAGTGGCCTTGCAGCAGGCGCGCGGCGCGCCGAGTGCACGCTCGTCGGTGGGCAGCGTCACCACCATCTCCAACTCATTGCGCATGCTGTATTCGCGTGCCGGCCAGTACCCGCCGGGGCAGGAGATCATCTACGCCGACGGTTTTTCGCCGAACACGCCTGCGGGGGCATGCCCGACCTGTCACGGCCTGGGGCGCATCTATGACGCCACCGAAGCGACCATGGTGCTGGACCGCAGCCTGAGCATTCGCGAGCGTGCGGTCGCCGCCTGGCCGGGCGCATGGCATGGGCAGAACCAGCGCGACATCCTCACCACGCTGGGCATCGATGTGGATGTGCCATGGCACACGCTGCCGAAGAAGACCCGCGACTGGATTTTGTTCACCGACGAACAGCCGGTGGTGCCGGTATACGCCGGTTACGACCTGGCCGAGGTCAAACGCGCGCTCAAGCGCAAGGAAGAGCCCAGCTACATGGGCACCTTTACCAGTGCGCGGCGTTATGTGCTGCACACCTTTGCCACCACCCAGAGCGCGCAGATGAAAAAGCGCGTGGCGCAGTATTTGCTCAGCACGCAATGCCCACAGTGCGATGGCAAACGCCTGCGCCGCGAGGCCTTGTCGGTCACCTTTGCCGGGCTGGATATCGGGGAGCTGTCGCGGCGCCCGCTGGACGAGGTGGCCGAGCTGCTGCGCCCCGCCGCCGAAGCCGCCCCATCCAAAGGTACGCGTAAAGATGCGCGCCAACATCCGGAACAAGCGATCGCCGCGCAACGCATCGCCGCGGATCTGCGCGCGCGTATCGCCGTCGTACAGGCGCTGGGTCTGGGCTACCTCAGCCTGGAGCGCAGCACGCCCACCTTGTCGCCGGGCGAGTTGCAACGGCTGCGGCTGGCTACGCAGATCCGCTCGCAGTTGTTCGGCGTGGTGTACGTGATGGACGAACCATCGGCCGGCTTGCATCCCGCCGATGCGCAGGCACTGCTGGGTGCGTTGGATCAACTCAAGGCGGCCGGAAATTCGGTCTTCGTGGTCGAACACGAAGTGGACGTGATCCGCCATGCAGACTGGATCGTGGATGTCGGCCCGGCAGCCGGCGTGCAGGGCGGGCAGGTGCTCTACAGCGGGCCGCCCGCGGGATTGGAGCAGGTGCAGGCCTCTTCCACACGGCGCTATCTGTTCGGCACGCCGCCGCAGGTGCATCGCCAGGCGCGCGCGGCACGCGGTTGGTTGCAGCTGCGCGGCATCACCCGCAACAACGTCCGCGCGCTGGATGTGGACCTGCCGTTAGGTGTGTTCACTACCGTGACCGGTGTGTCCGGCTCGGGCAAATCGTCGTTGGTGAGTCAGGCGCTGGTGGAACTGCTGGCCGCCCATCTGGGGCAGGCGCAGGCAGAGGACGAAGAAGCACTGGATCCACTGGAGCGCGGCACGCAGGTGCCGTCGGAGGGTGCGATTGTTGCAGGGCTCGATCAGGTGCGCCGCCTGGTGCGCGTGGATCAAAAACCCATCGGCCGTACTCCGCGCTCCAATCTGGCTACCTACACCGGCCTGTTCGACCCGGTGCGCAAGCTGTTTGCGGCCACGCCCGCCGCGCGCCGGCGCCGCTACGACCCGGGGCAGTTCTCCTTCAACGTCGCCAAGGGCCGCTGTGCCACCTGCGAGGGCGAAGGCTCGGTGTATGTGGAATTGCTGTTCATGCCCAGCGTCTACGCACCGTGTCCCACCTGCCACGGCGCGCGCTATAACGCCAAGACGTTGGAGATCGCGCTACGCGGCCGCAACATCGCGCAGGTGCTGGAAATGACGGTGGATCAGGCAGCCATCTTCTTTGCCGACGATGCCAGCGTGTTGCGCCCGTTGCAGGTGTTGCGCGAAGTGGGGCTGGGCTATCTGCGTCTTGGCCAGCCGGCCACCGAACTGTCCGGTGGCGAAGCGCAGCGCATCAAGCTGGCGACCGAACTGCAACGCGCCCAAAGGCGCGACACCGTCTACGTGCTGGACGAGCCCACCACCGGCCTGCATCCGTCCGACGTGGATACCTTGATGGCCCAGTTGCAAGGGCTGGTCGATGCAGGCAACACCGTGATCGTGGTCGAACACGATATGCGCGTGGCCGCCAGCAGCGACTGGGTGCTGGATATGGGGCCGGGCGCGGGCGGTGCGGGCGGCAACGTCGTGGTGACCGGAGCGCCGGATGTCGTGGCGCGCCATCGTGGCAGCCGCACCGCACCGTTTCTGGCGCAGGTGTTGCGCGGACAATAGAACCAACAGGTCAGCCCGCGCCGCATCGTACGAAATGCCATGCCTGCGATCCCCCGTGAGCCTACGGACGACGCTAACGGATGATGCCGGAAAGCTGTGATGCGTTGCGGGATGTATCTGGCATCGCGGTCAACTTGCCGCTGCCTGCCCAGGCTGATCACCCGCATACCTGCCTGTCGATCACGACCGCTTGTGCAGGTGCGTACGAGCGGTATCGACACATAAGGCAGAGGACGCTGCGCATGACAGGGTTGCAAGTGGCATGCGTCGCATTTGCCGCGCTATCGCACGGCCATGCGTCTGACCGACATGGCAGCGGGCCCAATGCATCGCTGCATTGGGCCCGACTGTTGGGATCACTTCACTTCACTACCCAAAGCGCCAAGCATTGCCTGCAAGCGCAACGTACACTGCAGGTCAGTCCGCCATCACCTTGTCCGGCGTCATCGGCGTGCTGCGGATGCGCTTGCCGGTGGCGTGGAAGATGGCGTTGCAGATCGCCGCAGACACGCCGACCAGGCCGATCTCGCCCACGCCCTTCGCACCCAGGCTGCTGACGACGCGGTCGTCTTCGTGGGCGAAGATCACGTCGATGTCGTGAATGTCGGCGTTGGCGGAGACGTGATACAGCGCCAGGTCGTGATTCATGAAGCGGCCGAAGCGATGGTCCGATTGGGTGTGCTCGTGCAGCGCCTGGCCGATGCCCCAGACCACGCCACCCACGATCTGGCTGCGTGCGGTGATCGGATTGAGGATGCGCCCGGCGGCAACGGCGCTGACCACGCGGGTGACCCGCACCGTGCCCAGTTCTTCGTCCACCCGGACCTCCACAAACACCGCGCCGTGCGTGGCACGGGTGTATTTGCGTTGCTTGAGCACGTTCGGCAGCAGGAGGAACTTATCTTCGATCTGCTCCAGCCCTGCAGTGCGAAGCAGGTCGGTCAGGGCGATGGCGCTGCCGGCATCGGCCCGCAATGCCAGCTTGCCGTCGGCAAAGACCACATCGTCAGGTTTGGCCTTGGCAAAGCGCGAGTCCGGCAGGGCCTGGGCCAGACGCAATAGACGCCCGCGCAGCTTTGCGCACACGCCATCCACTGCCGAGCCCACCGTGGTGACGTGCGAGGAGCCACCTTCGATCGGCGCAACGGGCAAGGTGGAGTCGCCAAGTTGAAACGTCACCTGCTCCAGGGGCAGGCCCAGCGCTTCGGCAGCGATCATCGCCATCACCGTGTAGGTGCCGGTGCCGATATCGCTGGCTGCGCTGCTGACCACCAAACGGCCGTCGGCATGCAGCGCAGCATGTGCGCGCGCGAACATCTGCATCGCATCCCACTGCCCGGTGGCCATGCCCCAGCCCACCCACTCGCTGCCTTCCTTGCGCGTGCGCGGTTGCAGGGGGCGTTGCGCCCAACCGAAGCGCTCTGCCCCTTGCTCGTAACACTGGCGCAGCGCCTTGGTGGAGTAGGGCTTGTTGTCGGCCGGATTGACCTCGGCGTAGTTCTTCAAGCGCAGTGCCAAGGGATCGATGCCGACCTCATAGGCCAACTCGTCCATCGCCACTTCCAGCGCATGCACACCATGCGCGGCGCCGGGCGCACGCATGTCGATGGGGCTGTATTGGTCCAGACTCACCAGCTTGTAGCCCAGGTGCACGTTGTCGCAGGCGTATAACTGACCGCTCCAATTGACCACTACCTCGACGTAGTCTTCGATGCGCGAGGTTTCGGCGATGGCTTCATGCCAGACCGAGCGCAAGGTGCCGTCGCGGTCTGCGCCGAGCTTGAGCCGCTGCAGCGTTTCCGGGCGGTGGCCGAAGGTGAACATCTGTTGCCGCGTCAGCACCACGCGCACCGAGCGATCCAGCAGGATCGACGCCATCACCGCCAGCGGCAACTGATACTGCGGGCGCAGCCCGGAGCCGAACGCGCCGCCCACGTACGGGTTGCGCACCGTCACCTTGCGCTTGCTCAGCCCGAACACGTGCGAGACGTACCAGCGGCTGTTCTGCGAACCTTGCGTTTTGTCGTAAATGGTGAAATGGCCGTCGGCGTCGCGGATGACGGTGGAAGCGAACAATTCCATCGGGTTGTGGTGCTCGATGCCGCTGTAGTAGTCGGCCTGTACCTGGCAGGCGGCATTGTCGAATGCGCTCTGCGGATCGCCCTTGTCCTTGGGCGGCGGCGAAAATCCGGCCTTCAGCGGCTTGGGCGCGTGTGCACGGTCCAGGTTGGTCATCAGGTTGGTGTCGTGCGGGTCCTGCAACAGCTCCACTTCCACCAGATGCGCGGCATGGCGCGCCGCTTCAAAGGTCTCGGCAACCACCAGCGCGATGGGCTGGCCGCTGTACAAGATCTTGTTGTCGTACAACGGACGGAAGGGCGAGCCGGCCGGCGCCGTCATGTCCTTGTAGAACAGGTCCATGCCGCGCATGTGCGGGCGGTTTTCATGGGTGACGATCTCCAGCACGCCGGGGACTGCGCGTGCTGCATCCAGATGGAAGGCAACGATCTCACCCTTGGCAATGCTGCTGTTGACCACCACGCCATAGGCCAGGTCCGGCACCGGCCATTCGGCGGCATAACGCGCCTGGCCGGTGACCTTTGCGCGTCCGTCGATGCGCGTGACGCCGGTGCCGGTGGGGCGATAGCCGGTGCCGCTGTCGGCAACCGGCGGGGTCAGCGCGCTGTCGGACAGGTCAGGGATGCGTGCGTTCATGGCGATTCCTCCAGCGCACTGGTGCGCCCGCGGTTGTCGAGGGTGCCCTCGCGCGCAACGCTCAATGCGCGCACGATGGCGCGGCGTGCCAGCGGCAGCTTGAAGGCGTTCTCGCCCTGCGGTTGTGCACCCTGCAGCAGCGCATCGGCCAGGCGGCCGAAGGTGTCGGCAGTGGCCGGCTGGCCGACCAGCGTTGCCTCTGCATCGGCATTGCGCCAGGGTTTGTGGGCCACGCCGCCCAGTGCCACACGCACCTCGCGAATGCTGCCGTCGTCGGCCAGATCCAGGGCCGCTGCCACCGACACCAGCGCGAACGCATAGGAGAGGCGCTCGCGGATCTTGAGGTAGGCACTATGCGCAACGAAGCGCTGCGCATCGGGCAGATCGATATGCACGATCAATTCGTCCGGCGCCAAGGTGCTATCCAGTTCCGGGTGATCGCCAGGCAGACGGTGGAACTGCGCGAGCGGAATGTCGCGCTCGCCATTGGCGCCCTGCACGTGCACCACGGCATCCAGCGCGGCCAATGCCACGCACATATCCGATGGATGCGTGGCGATGCAATGCGCGCTGGTGCCGAGAATGGCGTTGTATTTGGTCAGCCCGCCAATGGCCGAGCAGCCGGTGCCCGGGTCGCGTTTGTTGCACGGGGTGGCATGGTCGTAGAAATACATGCAGCGCGTGCGCTGCAGCAGGTTGCCGCCATTGCTGGCCATGTTGCGAATCTGCGGCGAAGCGCCGGCCAGAATCGCCGCGCTCAGCAAGGGGTAACGCGTTTCCACCTCCGGGTGATATGCAGTGTCGGCATTGCGCGCCAACGCACCCAGGCGCAGGCCGCCGTCGGGTTGGGTGCTGATGCTGTCCAGCGGCAGCCGATTGATGTCGATCAAACTGCTGGGGCGCATCAGCTGCAGTTTCATCAAATCGGTCAGATTGGTGCCGCCGGCGATGAAGCGTACCGGTGCCTCGGAGGGCACCGGCTGCGTGTCGCCGCTGCGCACTGCAATGGCGCCAAGCGCCGCATCGACGGTGTCCGGGCGTGTGTAGGTGAGCGGAATCATGCCGGCACCGTCCCTGGCGTCCACGGAGTGGCCGCGCTGTCGCTGCTGTCGCTGAGCTTGCCCATCACCTCCATCACGGCATCGGTGATCTGCGGATAGGCACCGCAACGGCAGATATTGCCGCTCATCAGTTCACGTACCTGGTCGCGGTCGTGCGCCTTGCCTTCGTTGATCAAGCCCACGGCCGAGCACAGCTGCCCCGGAGTGCAGTAACCGCACTGAAATGCGTCGTTGGCGATGAAGGCGCGTTGCAGCGGATGCAGTGTGTCGCCATCGGCCAGCCCTTCGACGGTGGTGATGTCGGCGCCGTCCTGCATGACGGCCAGGGTCAGGCAGCTGTTGATGCGGCGGCCATCGACCAGCACCGTGCAAGCGCCGCATTGGCCATGGTCGCAACCTTTCTTGGTGCCGGTGAGGTCGAGGCGGTCGCGCAGCAGGTCGAGCAGGCTCACCCAGGCTTCGAGCTGCAAGTGATACGGCTGACCGTTGATGCGCAGGTTGATCGGGTAGGTCGGCGCACTGGTGGTGGCAGTGGCCGGCGCCGTGTCATGGGCAGTGGCGGGTGTGGCAGTCATGCGAACCCCGTGGCGATGGCTGAGGAGAAGGACCACCACCTTGACGGCGCTGTGGTCAACGCAAAGTGACCACGGCTGCGATTGGCACCGATACGACGCGGCGTACGCGCATTCAGGAGCGGCATCGTGATCGCTGCACGCTCGTGCCTGCATGGCGCGAGCGTGCAGGCGGGCACTGTGTGGAGTGTCACGCGGTGCGCTGAATGTGTCAGCTTTGCGCATGCGTCGTGGTGCTGGTGTCCCAGCTGTTGCGACGTGCCGCCATTATCCTGGCGGCATGAAGACGAGGTGGCAGCAGTGAGCCGGCGTGGTGGTAGTGCGGATCTTCCCTTGCATGGAGGCCGCGTTCCGCGTTGGTTGGGTGAGCGGATGACGCGGCTTGGCGCAGTGATGTGCGAGGCGATCGTGCACAGCTATGGGCGCGATGAATTGTTGCGGCGGCTTGCGCACCCGTTCTGGTTTCAGT
The DNA here is from genome assembly GCF_017746015.1 of Xanthomonas sp. A1809. Lineage (NCBI taxonomy): Bacteria > Pseudomonadati > Pseudomonadota > Gammaproteobacteria > Lysobacterales > Lysobacteraceae > Xanthomonas > Xanthomonas sp. A1809. The sequence continues at coordinate 206,501 of NZ_JAGHWZ010000003.1, forward strand.
CGTTCGGTGCGGTCATGGGCATGGACTGGCATTCGTCCGGCATTACCACCAGCGTGATCGGCGCGCTCAAGCGTGGGTTGACGCCACTGTCCGGCGAACTGGGCATTCATGTCTGTGGCGGGCGCGGCCGGCATTCGCGTGCCACGCCTTCGGAGTTGCTGGCCGTGGGCGATGCGGTCGGGTTGGACGGCGCCGCATTGGCACAGGCCAGCCGCCTGGTCGCCAAGGTGGACAGCGCTGCCGTGCAGGACGGTTTCGATCTGTATCTGCACGGCTTCATCGTCAGCGACGATGGCCGCTGGGTGGTGGTGCAGCAAGGCATGCATGGGCAGCGCAAGCAGGCACGCCGGTATCACTGGCTCTCCGAAGGCCTGAGCAGTTTTGTGGATGCGCCGCATGCTGCCATCGATGGCGCGCATCAAGGCAACATCGTCAATCTCGCCGACCACCGCGCCGCTGCCTCGCGCGATGCGCAGGTGGCACTGCTGCGCAGCACCGCGCCGGACCGGCTGGCACAGCAGTGGCAACGGATTGCGGGTGTGGAGGCGCCTGCGGCGCAAGGTCCGCTCACCGGCGATCTGTTCGCCGTGCACGCCTGGGACCCGGCACAGCAACCGCACCTGTGCATGCCCGACCATCATGACGTGCGCAGCGAAAACGTGATCACACGACGGCTGCACGCCAGCTTGGCCGCCGCTGCCGAAGCGGGGCCGCGCGATTTCACCGCGCTGCTGCAAGTGCCCGGCGTGGGTGCGCGCACCTTGCGCTCGCTGGCGATGGTGGCCGAGGTGATGCACGGCACGCCATGCCGTTTCAGCGACCCGGCACGCTTTTCGCTTGCGCATGGCGGCAAGGACCGGCAACCGTTCCCGGTGCCCACACGCGTGCTCGATCACACCATCGGCGTACTCAAGCAAGCGATGCAGCAGGCCAGACTGGGCAACGACGAACGCTTGCAGGCGATTGCGCGGCTTGACGCGCAGGCGCGTCGACTCGAAGCCAGCGCGCAAGGGCCGACGGTGGACGACTACATCGCGCAGGAACGTCGCGATTCGCATCGCTATGGCGGGCGTAGCGTGTTCGGGTGGGAACCGGCGCCGGAGGATGCGCGCGCGGTGCAGCCGACCCAAGCGCATGCAGGTCGCCGATGAGCGTGCGCGCGCCTGGCAGCACGCCAGTGGCCATCGACGGACGTTGCTTCACCTATGTGTTCCCATGCCAGTGGGAAGACCATTGCAAGATCGGTTTCTCGCGCGATCCGCTGGGGCGCATCGGTAGCCTGCATCCGCGCTGGTTCGATTTTTTCGATCTGGAGCACGGGCTGCTGGTGGAAACCGAGCGCGAGCGCGATGCGCGCGATCTCGAACTGCAACTGCGGCGCCCGCTGCTTGCGCACAACGCACCGCCACCGATGGCGATCCGCGCAGTGGCCGGTGGGCATACCGAATGGTTTCGGGGCGTGGGCGAGGCGTTGCAACGTGCAGTTGCGCAACTGCAGCAGGGCGGGTATCGCGTGTTCGTGTTGCGCGACTGGCTGCAGGCGGCGATGGCCCAGCGTATCGATCGCCTCTACGACTGGGCCGCGGTGCAGTTGAGTGCGGACGAACTGGATGGCCTGGTCGGCCCCACGCCAGCACAACGTGCGCTGCGCGATGTACTCGATGGTTACCGCGCATTGGATCTTCCCGTGCAGGCACATGTGCCCGAACATATTTGGGCCTGGTATTGCCGCAACGGCTGAGCATGTTGCCAGCACCTTGACGTGCGTCGCCTCAGCATCGCCTCAACCCTGAGGAGTGCCTTATGCAGATTGCACAACTGACATTGACCGACGCGTTCAAGGTGCTGTTTTCGGTGCGCCAGGTGCAAGCTGCCGAAATGGCGATTGCACCGGGCCAGGGCGAGGGCGGGCCAGACAATCGCCACCGTGGTGCCGATCAATGGCTGTACGTGGTGGACGGCACCGGCGAGGCGGTGATCGAGGGGCAGACGCATGCACTGCAGGCCGGTAGCCTGATCGCCATCGAGCGCGGTGAAACCCATGAGATCCGCAATACCGGGAGCACACCGTTGAAGACGGTCAATTTCTATCACCCGCCTGCCTACGATGCCCAAGGCGAACCCTTGCCAGCCGGTGAGGGGGCGTGATCGCTGGCGGTTTCGCATGTCGTTGAGTGGATCGGTCACGGCGCGGGTGCATGACCTGGAAAAAGCGGCAGGCAGGCTTCAACGCCAGGTGAGCACCGCGCCCACTGCGCATTGACGCGGCGCTTGTTACATCGAGTTGCCATCCACAACAGGGGAAGTGCCATGCCACAGGCCAAGACACGCCGCGCTGCTGCCAAGGACAAGCGCGAAGGAAAATCGGCCAGCACCCAGGCCGGCGAATATGTCAAAGAAGAAATCGACCAGGTGCGCGACGGCGCGCATGGTGTGAAAAGTACCAAGCAGGCCATTGCGATCGGCTTGTCCAAGGCGCGCCGCGATGGCGTGGACGTTGCCCCGCGCAGTTCCGCGTCCAGGGCCACCAAGAAAAAAGCCGCGCAGGACAAGGCAGCGGCAACCTCCAAAAAGCCGGTGTCGCCTACGCGCTCGGCCGGTGCCAAGAAAGCCCTCAAGACCGCCAGCAAGGGCACTACCGCCAAGAAGACGGTAGGCAAAAAGGCATTGTCCAAACAGACCACGGGTGCCGCAAAAAAGCGCACTGCCAGCGACCGTTCGACGGCAGCAAAGAAGGCGGCCAAGACCAAGGGCCCGGCAGTACGCAAGGCCGCCGCAAAGAAAGCCGCGGCAACGCGCAAGCGTGCCGAGTAAGAGCGTCTATGCCGTGCAGTGACGTCAGTGCTGACTGGTTGCGGCGTGTGGATCCAAGACTGCGCGTGCAAATGCCAGACAAGCGCGTCGCGTGCCACAGTCCTGTTTTCAGCCGTAGTGGCCCTGCGGTTCGTGTACATGCGTGTCCGCGCGCAAACGCACGCGAGGTCGCAGCCATTGCGCAAACGTCGCTTCGCTCCACGCGCCATCGGCCAGGCCCATCATGGCAACGTATTTCTCTTCCTGCGAAGCGATGAGTTCGGCGCCGTTGAGTAGCAAAAAAACCCGATAGCACACATGGGCAGTCCTTTTGTTGCCATCTACGAACGGATGATTGCGCGCGAGCCCGTAGGCCAGGCTGGCCGTCAGCTCTACAAGATCGGGTGGAGGATCGCCGTAGGAAAAAAGTTGCTGCGGGCGTGCCAGTGCCGAGGCCAAGAGTGCCTCGTCGCGCACTCCGCTTGCGCCGCCGTGCTCGCTCAATTGACGTTCGTGGATCGCCAATGCAAGTGCGTGCGTGATCCAGACCAGCATGCGCGTGTTCACTTGGCCAGCTTGTTCAGCACTTGGCGATCCTCGCGCATCACCTGCTCGGCCACATCCATCTGCGCGGCCAACGTCGGGTCGAATGCGGTCAGCCTGATGCCGTCGGGCGTTTCCAGTGCATAGAGTTCGTCGCCCTTTCCAAGCCGCAGGCGGGCCAGCAGTTCCTTGGGCAGGATGATGCCGGCGGAATTGCCGATGGCGGTGATCTTGAGCTTCATGGCGGCATCTCGCGTTATTACGAAGGTTATAACCCTGTCGTCAGCCAGTCGCAAGTGGCGTGCTGAAGCGGCTCAGCACGCCAGTCTCGCCTGCTGCGATCGGTTGGTGTACAAATGTACACCTTGTCCCGTCCTGCTGCCTCGCCCCGATGCCATCGCTTCCCCCCCAACGTGCCGCCGTGCTGGCGTTCCTGCAGGAGCAGGCCCTGGCGGGCGTCTCGCCCAGTCTGGCCGAGATCGCGCAGGCCTTCGGGTTTGCCTCGCGCAATGCCGCACAAAAGCACGTGCAGGCGCTGGCCGACGCCGGATTGATCGAGCTGCTGCCCAATCAGAAACGTGGCATCCGTGTACCGGGAGGCGCCGGTCGCGATGCATTGCTGGCCTTGCCGGTGCTGGGGCGAGTGGCAGCAGGTCTGCCGATCGGTGCGGATATCGGCCTGGAGCGTCAGCTCTGGCTGGACCGCGCGCTGTTTTCGCTGCGCCCGGATTACCTGCTGCAGGTGCAGGGCGATTCGATGATCGATGACGGCATTCTGGATGGCGACCTGGTGGGCGTGCATCGCAGCAACGAGGCGCGCGACGGGCAAATCGTGGTGGCGCGGGTGGATGGCGAAATCACCATCAAGCGCCTGGAGCGCGGCGCCGAACGGATCCGCCTGCTGCCGCGCAATCGCGCGCATGCGCCGATCGTGGTGGCGGCCGATGCCGACTTCGCGATCGAAGGGCTGTACTGCGGCCTGATCCGGCAGGGCTGACATGAGCCAGGAGCCGGCGCGCATCAGACAGGACGGCAATGCGGCCGTGGCACTGCCGTTGGACGCCCTGCTGGCCGCGCGCACGGTCTGGCGTGCAGGCCAGGGCACGGCCACCGCCAATGGCGGTGAATCCACCGGGCATGTGGCATTGGATGCATTGCTTCCCGATGGCGGCTGGCCGCGGCGTGCCTTGACCGAATTGTTGTTGCCTGCGCATGGCATCGGCGAGATCGCCTTGTTGCTGCCCACGCTGGCACGCATGACCGCCAGCAGCAGCCGGGTGGTATTGGTGGCACCGCCGTTCATTCCCTACGCGCCGGCCTGGCAGGCGGGCGGGGTGGTGCTGGAGCATCTGGAAGTGGTGCAGGCCGAGCCGCGCGAAGCGTTATGGGCGTTCGAACAATGCCTGCGCAGCGGCGCATGCGCTGCGGTACTGGGCTGGCCGCAGACCGGCGATGCGCGTGCGCTGCGCCGGTTGCAGGTGGCGGCCGATAGCGGCAATTGCTGCGCGTTCGCACTGCGCGACCGCCGTCATGCGGTGAATGCATCGCCGGCGGCCTTGCGGCTGGAATTCCTGCCCGAGCGCGATGCCTGGCAGGTGCGCAAATGCCGGGGCGGGCAGGTGCCGTCGCAGCCGTTGCGGCTGGCGCATTGAGGCGCGCGCATGTTGTGGGCCTGCATATTGCTGCCGCAGCTGGCGCTGGACGCCGTCCTTCGGCGTCTGGAAGAACCGCAGGCGCCACTGGCGCTGGTGGAAGGCCCGGCGCAGCTGCGCAGCCTGCATTCGGTCAATGCTGCCGCTGGCGCAGCTGGGTTGAAGGCCGGCATGCGGCTATCGGCGGCGCATGCCTTGATGACGCAGGTACGCACCATCGATTACGACGCGCAAAACGAAGCGCGCACGCAGCGGTTTCTTGCGGCCTGGGCGTATCGGCATAGTTCGCTGGTCAGCCAGCAGTGGTCGCGCGCCATCGTGCTGGAAGCCGGTGCCAGCTTTCGCCTGTTCGGCCCCTGGCCGCGCTTCGAGCGTCGCCTGCGCGATGAGCTGCAGGCCTTGGGCTTCCAGCACCGGCTTGCGCTGGCGCCCACGCCGCGCGCTGCGCGCGTGCTGGCTGGGCTGCGCGACGGCATGGTGGTGACGCAATTGCCGGCCCTGCACAGCACGCTCGACAAGGTGCCTGTACGCCGCGCTGCATTGCCTGACGATGCCGGCGAGCGCCTGCAGCACATGGGCGTGCGCACGCTCGCGGCGGTGCGCGGCCTGCCGCGTGACGGGTTGCGCCGGCGGTTTGGTGCGGGCCTGCTCGATCACCTGGATCGCCTCTACGGGCAGGTCGACGACCCACTGGAGTGCTACGCGCCGCCAGACCACTTCGACCACCGCGTGGAGCTGGGCTATGAGGTGGAAACGCATCCGGCGCTGCTGTTTCCGTTGCGCCGGCTGATCGGCGACCTGTGCACGTATCTGTCCATTCGCGATGGCGGCGTGCAGCGGTTTTTATTGCGCCTGGAGCATGAAGAAGGCGCGACCGATGTGGAGATCGGTCTGCTCACGCCGGAACGCGCGCCCACCTTGCTGTTCGAGCTGGCCCGCAACCGGCTGGAGCGGGTGGAGATTCCGCGGCCGGTGGTGGCGATGCGCTTGCTGGCACGGCAGCTGCCACCGTTCGTACCGGCCATGCGCGACCTGTTCGATCAGCGCGCGCAGCAATCGGTGGAGTGGCCGCAACTGCGCGAGCGCCTGCGTGCACGGCTTGGCGATGACGCGGTCTATCGCGTGTTGCCGGCCGACGACCCGCGCCCGGAGCGCGCGTGGCGTCGCGCCATCGGCGATGCGGTGCGCGAAGCCGCTGCGCCGCCGCGCCCGCCGCGCCCCACCTGGTTGCTGCCGCAGCCGGTGCCGCTGCACGACCCGCACCTGCGCATCGTGTCCGGCCCGGAACGGCTGGAAAGCGGTTGGTGGGACGACGATGAAGCCCGTCGCGATTACTACGTGGTGGAGACTGCGCGCGGCCGGCGTGGTTGGGCCTTCGCCGCGCCCGGTCGGGTGGACGGCTGGATGCTGCATGGATGGTTCGCGTGAGCGCGCGTATGTTCGCGCGGTATCGGAGCAGGTACCGGCTGTCTGGTGGTTGCGGCTGGGGCGCGCGTGGCCGATGCCAGGGCTGCAGGCAAGAGCAGCAGCATCTGCAACGGCGCGATCTGCTGCGCATTGCAAAAACCGTCTGGCGCAGCGCGCTGTTGAAGGCAGCCGTCCATGAGCTGGGATGACGCCATCGATGGCGTAGACCGCGACACGCCCGGCGGGCGCATGCCGCGCGCCTGGAATGTGGCCGCACGGTTGCGCGCGGCCAACGACGACATCAGCCATGCGCACGTTGCCGATGGCTTGCCCGCCTATGCCGAGCTGCACTGCCTGTCGGACTTCTCGTTCCTGCGTGGCGCCTCCAGCGCCGAACAGCTGTTCGTGCGCGCACAACACTGCGGCTACAGCGCCTTGGCCATCACCGACGAATGCTCGCTGGCCGGCATCGTGCGTGGCCTGGAAGCGTCGCGCGCCACCGGGGTGCGGTTGATCGTCGGTAGCGAATTCGCCCTGGTCGATGGCACCCGCTTCGTGCTGCTGGTGGAAAACGCGCACGGTTACCCGCAGCTGTGCGGGTTGATCACCACCGCGCGGCGCGCGGCCAGCAAGGGCGCTTATCGCTTGGGGCGGGCCGAGGTGGAAGCGCAGTTTCGCGATGTGGCGCCGGGCGTGTTTGCACTGTGGCTACCCGGCGCGCAGCCGCAGGCAGAGCAGGGTGCCTGGTTGCAACAAGTCTTCGGCGAGCGGGCGTTTCTGGCAGTGGAATTGCATCGCGAACAGGACGATGTCGCACGCCTGCAGGTCCTGCAAGCGCTGGCGCAGCAGTTGGGCATGACCGCGTTGGCCAGCGGCGATGTACATATGGCGCAGCGTCGCGAGCGCATCGTGCAAGACACCTTGACCGCCATCCGCCACACGCTGCCGCTGGCCGAATGCGGCGCACACCTGTTCCGCAATGGCGAGCGCCATCTGCGCACCCGGCGCGCGTTGGGCAATATCTACCCGGATGGGTTGTTGCAGGCCACCGTGGAGCTGGCGCAACGCTGCACCTTCGACATTTCCAAGCTCCAATACACCTATCCCAGAGAATTGGTGCCGCAGGGGCATACGCCTGCCAGTTATCTGCGTCAGCTCACTGAAGCCGGGATGCGGGAGCGCTGGCCGGATGGGGTGCCGAAGAAAATACGCGACGACATCGAGAACGAATTGGCGTTGATCGCCGAACTGGAATACGAGGCTTTCTTTCTCACGGTACAGGATGTGGTGCGGTTTGCGCGTTCCAAAGACATCCTGTGCCAGGGGCGTGGATCTTCAGCAAATTCGGCAGTCTGCTATGCACTGGGCATCACCTCGGTTGATCCGAGCAAGACGCGATTGTTGATCTCGCGCTTCTTGTCCAAGGCGCGTAACGAGCCGCCGGACATCGACGTGGATTTCGAGCACGAACGCCGCGAGGAGGTGTTGCAATACGTCTACGCCAAATACGGGCGCGAACGCGCAGCGCTGGCGGCGACGGTGATCTGCTATCGCGGCAAGAGCGCGGTGCGCGACGTGGCCAAGGCCTTCGGTCTGCCACCGGACCAGATTGCCTTGCTGGCCAATTGCTATGGCTGGGGCAATGGCGAAACGCCGATGGAACAGCGCATCGAAGAAGCCGGCTTCGATCTGGCCAACCCGCTGATCAACAAGATCCTGCTCGTGACAGACCACCTGCGCGATCACCCACGGCATCTGTCGCAGCACGTGGGCGGATTCGTCATCTCCGACGAGCCGTTGTCGTTGCTGGTACCGGTGGAAAATGCCGCGATGGCCGACCGCACCATCATCCAGTGGGACAAGGACGATCTGGAAACCATGAAGCTGCTCAAGGTCGATTGCCTGGCCCTGGGCATGCTGACCTGCATTCGCAAGACGCTGGACCTGGTGCGTGGCCACCGTCATCGCGACTACACGTTGGCGACCTTGCCGGATGAGGATGCGGCGACCTACAAGATGATCCAGCGCGCCGATACGGTCGGCGTGTTCCAGATCGAGTCGCGTGCGCAGATGGCCATGCTGCCAAGGCTCAAACCGGCAGAGTTCTACGACCTGGTCATCGAAGTGGCGATCGTGCGCCCTGGCCCGATCCAGGGCGACATGGTGCATCCGTACCTGCAACGTCGCAAGGACAAGAGCCTGATCAACTATCCCTCCGAAGGCGTAGAGCAAATTCTCGGGCCGACATTGGGGATTCCGCTGTTCCAGGAGCAGGTCATGGAGTTGGTGATCCACGCCGGCTACGACCCTGACGAGGCCGACAAGCTACGCCGTTCGATGGCGGCCTGGCGCCGCGGTGGCGACATGGAATCGCATCGCGTGCGCATTCGCGCATTGATGGAAGGCAAAGGCTACGCCTCCAGCTTCATCGACCAGATTTTCGAACAGATCAAGGGTTTCGGTTCCTACGGTTTTCCGCAGAGCCATGCCGCCTCGTTTGCCAAGCTCGTCTACGCCAGCTGCTGGCTCAAACGCCACGAGCCGGCCGCCTTCGCCTGCGGGCTGCTCAACGCGCAGCCGATGGGTTTCTATTCGGCCAGCCAGATCGTGCAGGATGCGCGCCGCGGCAGCCCCGAGCGCGAGCGTGTGGAGGTGCTGCCGGTGGATGTATTGCACAGCGACTGGGACAACACCCTGGTCGGCGGCCGGCCGTGGCGCAGCGCTGCCGATCCCGGCGAACAACCGGCGATCCGGCTGGGCATGCGGCAGGTTGCCGGACTGTCGCAAGTGGTGGCGCAGCGCATCGTTGCCGCACGCACGCAGCGGGCGTTCGCCGATATCGGCGATCTGTGCCTGCGCGCCGCACTCGACGAAAAAGCACGCCTGGCATTGGCAGAAGCAGGCGCTCTGCACGGCATGGTGGGCAACCGCAACGCCGCGCGCTGGGCAATGGCCGGCGTGGAGGCGCGTCGCCCCCTGTTGCCGGGCAGCCCGGAGGAGCGCCCGGTGGCGTTCGAGGCGCCGCGCGCCGGCGAAGAAATCCTTGCCGATTACCGCTCGGTCGGCCTGAGTCTGCGCCAGCACCCGATGGCGCTGCTGCGCCCGCAGATGCGCCAGCGGCGCATCCTGGGTCTGCGCGAATTGCAGGGCCGCCGCCATGGCAGCGGCGTGCATGTGGCTGGCCTGGTTACCCAGCGCCAGCGCCCGGCCACCGCCAAGGGCACCATCTTCGTCACCCTGGAAGACGAGCAGGGCATGATCAACGTGATCGTCTGGGCGCACCTTGCGCTGCGTCGCCGCCGTGCGCTACTGGAATCGCGCCTGCTCGCCGTGCGCGGTCGCTGGGAACGCGTGGACGGCGTAGAGCATCTCATCGCCGGCGACCTGTACGACCTCAGCAACCTGCTCGGCGACATGCAGCTGCCCTCGCGCGATTTCCATTGACGCTTTTTAGGTGCATGGATTGCTGCTAGATTTCGCCATCGGTTTGCCTACAACACGGAGTCGTACATGCGGAAATGGATCATTCCTGCGGCCTTGGTGCTGCTGATGGCGGCTGGCACTGCCACGGCCCAGGTGGATGTCGGCGCCTATATCAAGAAGGACAAGTTCGCCGACATCAAGCTATCGCCCAGCGGCGCGTATTTCGCCGCGACCGTGCCGATGGAAGACAAGACCGCCCTTGCGATCATGCGGCGTTCGGACAACAGCATCGGCGCCACCTTCGTGCTGGAAAAAAACACCTACGTGAGCGATTTCGCCTGGGTCAGCGACACCCGCGTGTTGATCTCCATTGCACAGAAGTACGGCTTGCTCGACAAGCCGCTGCCGACCGGCGAGCTGTATGCCATCAATGCCGATGGCACCGGAGCCGAGTTGCTGGTGGGTTACCGCGCACGCGGCACCGGCCTTGGCACCAACATCAAGGTCAAGAAGACCGAAGCGGTGGCCGCATTCCTGACCGATCCCTTGCCCGACGACGACCGCAGCGTGATCGTGGCGATCTGGCCGATGTCGGGGCAGGATCCTTATACGCGCGCAGAAAAGCTCGACGTCACCACCGGCCGCCGCCTCCCGCTTGCGCGTGCGCCGATTCAGCGCGCCAGCTTCACCACCGACCATCATGGGCAGGTGCGCTTCGCGCAGGGGGCGGGCTCGGACAACGTCAGCAAGCTGTATTACCGTAAGGGCGCGGGCGACGAATGGGCGCTGATCAATGACGAGCAGGTCAGTGGCCATGTCGAAACACCGCTGGGTTTTTCGCAAGACGAGCGCATTGCGTACTTGCGCGTGCAAAGTGCCGACGGCCCCGATGCGATCGTCGGCTGGGACATCCAGGCCAATCGCCGTGAGCAGGTATTGCGCGACGCGGTGGCCGACCCACTGGAGATCATCTACCGCAACGGCACCACCATCCCGGTCGGCGCCATTTTCATGGCCGACCGTCCCCGCACCCGCTTTTTCGACGAGCATGGGGCACAGGCGCGGATGTATCACAGCCTGGAGGCGGCCTTTGCCGGCAATGCGGTGCGCGTGACCTCCAGCACCAAAGACGGTCGCTACGTGATGCTTGAAGCCTATTCGGGCAGCAACCCTGGCGATTTCTACGTGTTCGATACGCAAGAGAACAAAGCCCAGCATGTGATCAGTCGGCGCGACTGGTTCGACCCCGAGCGCACGGCCACCGTGCAGCCGATTGCACTGCAGGCACGTGACGGGGTGCCACTGCATGGGTATCTCACGCTGCCGCGCAGTGGGGGCGACAAACATCTGCCAACGGTGGTGATGCCCCATGGCGGTCCCTTCGAGATCTTCGACAGCTGGCAGTTCGACGACGATGCGCAACTGCTGGCGCAAGCGGGTTATGCGGTGCTGCAGATCAATTTCCGCGGCTCTGGCAATTATGGGCGCCACTTCCAGCACGCCGGCGCGCGTCAGTGGGGCGGCACCATGCAGGACGATGTGACCGATGCAACGCGTTGGGCGATTGACCAGGGGTATGCGGACGCACGCAAGATCTGCATCTTTGGCGCCAGTTACGGTGCGTACGCAGCCCTGATGGGTGCGGCCAAGGAATCGGGCCTGTATGCGTGCGCGGCCGGTTATGTGGGCGTCTACGACTTGCCGATGATGTTCACCAGCGGCGATATCCAGAAGCGCGGTTCCGGCGAGAACTATCTCAAGCAATGGTTGGGCGATCCGGCCACCCTGGCCGCGCGTTCGCCGGTCAGTCTGGCCAGGCAGATCAAGGTGCCGGTGTTTCTGGCTGCAGGGGGCGAAGACGAGCGCGCGCCCATCCAGCACAGCAAGCGAATGGAAGCAGCGTTGCGCCAGGCCGGCACCCCAGTGGAAACGCTGTACTTCGACACAGAAGGCCACGGCTTCTACACCGAGCCCCATCGACGCGCGTTCTACACCCAGCTGTTGGCGTTTTTATCCAAATCGCTGGGTGGCGCCAAGGCCGACTGAGGGTCACCGAGACGGTCGCCTCGTCGAACTGTCCAGTTCGCTTGCCTCTCCTGTCAGTTGGGCCACGCGGTGAGGCAGTGCGCTGTACAGACCCAGCCAGAAGCCTGAGTGAATCATCCTGCCGTCGGTCATTGGCAGTGAACCGGTCCGTGCTACACCATGCAGGTCCGCGCAGCCGCGCTGGCTTGTCTTTCACCCACGAGGCGATCATGAAGTTGGAGGCGTTGTTCGACCAGTTGCACACCTTGCCCACCGTGCCCAAGGTGGCGCAAGACCTGATCCGTCAATTCGACGATCCGCAGACCGATATCGATACGCTGGCGCATAGTATCGAGCGCGATCCGGTGATTGCCGCCAAAGTGTTGCGGCTGGCCAATTCGGCGCGCTTCCATGGCCTGCGCGATTCCACCAGCGTGGAAGACGCGGCCATGCGGCTGGGCTTCAATACCCTGCGCACGCTGGTGCTGGCTTCGGCGATGACGGGCGCGTTCCGGGCTGGCCCGGGCTTCGACCTCAAGGCCTTCTGGCGGCACAGTTTCGAAGTGGCCGGCATCTGCCGCCTGCTGGCGCGCCAGCAGGGGCTGGACCCGGAGACGGCCTTCACCTGCGGGATGATGCACAACATCGGCGAGCTCTTGATCCAGTCCGGTGCGCCGGAATACGCCAGCCGCATCAATCACGAAACCTCCTCTGCCGGTCATGCGGCCGAAGAAACCCTGCAACTGGGCTTCGGCTACCCGGAAGTCGGGGCCGAGCTGGCACGGCGCTGGCAGCTGCCCGTGGTGATCCAGCACGCCATCGCGTACCAGGTCCGGCCCGCCGCGGCCCCGGACGGGGCACGCATGCCATTGCTGGTGGCCCAGGCGGTACTGGTCTGCGATGCGCTGCATGCGCATGGCGGCGCCACCGCGGCGGCATTGGAAGCGATACGCAGCCCGCTGATGGACGGCGTGGATCTGGACGCGTTGTTCGCCGCGCTGCCGGAGGTCATCGAGGCTGATCGCGCCTTTGCCGAGTTGCTGCACTAACCCTCGGCAGGATGCGCTGCTGCGTCATTCCCGGCGTAGCGGCGCACGCGCACTCTTCTGCGCCTGGCGTCGCACGCGCGGTGTCGGGCTGTTGCCGTGCAGTGATCGCCGCGCCGGGCGCAGATCCCGGCAGGCGCGTTAGCGCAATAACATCCACCCGGCAGCAGCTGACGCCAGTTGCACGGCGCGGCGCACCTGTATCGACGCTGGGGGTGAGCGTGGTTCGAAACGTGCCCGCGTCCTCAACAGCCAACGCGCCGGATACCGCCGCGATCGGACAGATTGCAACCCAGCCGGCAGCGCGTGCGTCGGGTTGCCCCTGCGACGTCCACCCGCCATCGCACGCACACTGTCACGCCGCGCCGCAGCTGGACTCGCGTGGACGCAGGCGCTAGCGTGGTGCGGATTTTTTGCCTACAGGGGAATGCCCAATGAGCCACGACGCGCAGCCGCGCCAGCTCACCTTCCGTGCCGTCGCGCTGGCCATCGTGCTGGCGGTCGTGCTTTCGGCCGCCAATGCCTACCTCGGCCTGTTTGCCGGCCTGACCATCGCCACCGCCATCCCGGCAGCCGTCGTGTCGATGGGTGTGCTGCGCCTGTTGGGCGGTGGCACCATTCTGGAGAACAACATCGTCCAGACCGGTGCGTCGGCCGGCTCGTCGATCGCGGCCGGGGTGATCTTCACCATCCCCGCGCTGGTGATCATGGGCTACTGGCCGGACTTCAAGTACTGGTGGGTGCTCGGCATCGCCGGCATGGGCGGCCTGCTTGGCGTGTTGTTCTCGGTGCCGTTGCGTCGCTCGATGATCGTTGAAGACCCGCTGCCGTTCCCCGAAGGCAAGGCGGCGGCCGAAGTGCTCAAGGCCGGCGAAAATCCCGGCCCGGGCTTGAAGATCCTGGCCATCTCCGGCGCCATCGGAGCGCTGGTCAAGCTGGCTGCGGCCAGCGGCCTGCGCGTGATTCCCGACACCTGGGCGCAGGCCACCTACCTGGGCAGCAGCCGGCTGGTGGGCTATATCGGCACCAACCTGTCGCCGGCGCTGCTGGGCGTGGGCTACATCGTCGGGTTGAACGTGGGCATCGTGGTGCTGTCCGGCTCGATCCTGTCCTGGCACATCGCCATCCCGCTGTACCAGCAGTTCTTCATGGGCTCGGACCCGGCCCTGGCGCAGAGCCTGGTCGATGCGTCGGCGGCCGATGCAGCGTTCGGCATCTGGGGCGCGAAGATTCGCTACCTGGGTGTCGGCGCGATGTTGATCGGCGGCGTGTGGACCTTGTTCTCGCTGCGGAAATCGCTGTTTTCCGGCGTCAAGAGCGGCTTTGCCGCTGCGCGCAAGAGTGGCGGCGGCGTGGTTGCAGAGACCGAGCGCGATCTGCCGATGAAGTGGATGCTGGTGGCGCTGGTGCTGTGCACGCTGCCGCTGCTGGGCCTGTATCAGGCCATCGTGCAGCAGTGGCATGTGTCGATCCCGATGACCATCATCATGATCGTGGCCGGCTTCCTGTTCGTGTCCGTTTCGGGCTATCTGGCCGGTTTGATCGGCTCTTCCAACAACCCGGTGTCGGGCATCACCATCTCCACCATCCTGTTCGCCTCGGCGGTGCTGGTGTTGCTGCTCGGCAAGAGCGGCCTGGTGCCGGTGGGTATCGGCGCTGCACCGCTGGGCGCAGTGGCCGCGATCATGATCGGTGCGGTGGTGTGCTGCGCGGCGGCGGTGGGCGGGGACAACCTGCAAGATCTCAAGGCCGGTTATCTGGTCGGTGCCACACCGTGGAAACAGCAGCTGATGCTGGGTATTGGCGCGTTCTCGTGCGCGTTGATCATGGCGCCGGTGCTGAACCTGCTGGCTCAAGCCTACGGCATCGGCCCAGCAACGCCACAGCATCCCAACTCGCTGGGCGCGCCGCAGGCGACGCTGATGGCCTCGGTGGCCAAGGGCCTGTTCGGTGGCCAGCTGCCGTGGAGCATGATCGCGATCGGTGCCGGCGTGGGCGCGGCCATCATCGCGCTGGACGAATGGTTGAAGGCCAACGGCAAGCGCTTCCGTGTACCGGTGCTGGCCGCGGCCATCGGCATCTATCTGCCGCTGGAACTGATGGTGCCGATCTTCCTCGGCGGCCTGATCGCGCATCTGGTGGAGCGCTTCCACAACATCCGTGCCGACGACGAAGACGGCCGTGACCGCGTGCATCGCCCGGGCGTGCTGTTTGCCGCTGGCCTGATCACCGGCGAGGCGTTGATGGGCATCGCCATTGCGGTGCCGATCGTGTTGTCCAGCCGCGCCGACGTGCTGGCATTGCCGGCCGCGCTGCAGCTCAACCAGTGGGTCGGCCTGGCGATTCTGGCCCTGGTCGGCTGGCTGCTGTATCGCGTTGGCAAGCGCGGCGAACAGGCCGCCTGAGTGTGATGCCAGATGGCGCATGCGCCCCGCATGCGCCCCGCATGCGCCATCTGCAAGCCGCGCCTGGTTGTGCGCGCAGCTTGATCCAGCACAGCTGTGAGGGAACGGGAAACAGCTGTCTGGGCCCCCGGGCTTTACCTGGCGAAGACATGCCAGCGCTGGAATGGCGCCAGATCCTGCGCACGATGGAGCTCGATTCGCCGTTTCGATTGCATCGCTGCCACTGCGTCCTGCACACCGCATGCAAACCGTGCAGCACTGCCGCATGCGGGCATCGCGGCCTGCACAGCCACCCGCTAACCCGCCATCCAGATTCAATGTCTTTGCGCCGGCTTTACGCCCTGCGCAACTGCCGTGCATAGCGACTTTATGCCGCTGCTGCTTATCGTGCCGTCTCCCGCACAACGGTGCGCCACGAGTGCTGCATGCCTGGACTGATCTGATCCCAACCACTCGGTAGACCGTGGTGCGCTCATGCGCTGTGCATGACGCCGCAACGCCAGGCAAGTGTCTGGCAGTGCAAGCCCGCGCACTTCCCTGCAGTGGGCCTGTGCATCGCATCGCGACCGCACCGACGCCGTCCCGAAAAAACCGCAGTTGCGGCACTGCAGACCAAGTGCAGCGCCGCCATACCGCGCGTCGTAACGCACCACCTCCCACTCTTCAACGCGGCACGGTCATGCGATCCGTACCGCGCTTTGCCCTGGAATCACCGCAATGCCCACCATCACCTCGCGCTCGCCTTCCCGCAAGACACTGCTCGCCGTCATCGTTACGACAGCACTGAGCAGCCTCGCAGTTCAGGCGCAGGCGCAAGACGCCACCGACGCGGCGCTTTGCACCGATCGGCCGACCAAGGCCAATGCCACCTGCACCGTGCCGGCTGGCGATTGGCAACTGGAAACCGACATTGGCAATTACACGCGCGACAGCCAGCCCGGCACACGCACAGAAACGGCGTACTTCACCAATCCCACGCTCAAGTACGGCGTCAGCGACCGCATCGATGTGCAGCTCAACTGGGCGCCGCAGCTACAGGTCAAGACCACCGACCGCGCCACCGGCGCGCGCAGCAGCCTGAGCGGCGGCGGCGATCTCTATCTGCGCATGAAGGCGCGTGTGTACGAGAGCGACACCGCCAGCGTGGCGCTGCTGCCGTTCGTGAAGGCACCCACCGCGCGTACCGGCCTGGGCAACGACACCTGGGAAGGCGGCCTGGCGCTGCCGGTCAACTTCGTGCTGCCCAGCAGCTTCTCGCTGACGTTCGGTCCGGAACTGGATTGGTTGGCCGACAGCGATGGCAGCGGCAAGCATGTGGCCATCGTCAACGTGATCAATCTGGCGCGCCCGCTGACACCAAGGTTGTCGATGGCGGTGGAGGTGTGGTCCTCCATCAACCGCGATCCGGCGCAGACCGTGGAGCAGTACTCGGCCGATATCGCGGCGTCATATCTGCTCAATCCGCTCTTGCAGCTGGACGTCGGCGCCAATTTCGGCCTCAACGACCGCACGCCCGACACCCAGGTCTACGTCGGCTTGTCGCACCGCTTCTAAGAGCAGCGAACAAAACGACTGCGCAGCCGCCAGGCGGGCGCGGCCGGTGCCCGGAATCGGCATGTACCACGCGTACACGCCGGTTTTGAGTGCACCGTCCGCACCCACCTGACGATTGCTCGCTACGTTTAAAGCGCCCAGCCGCCCGTGTCGCGTGCAGGCGGCATGGTCTGCGCATGCGTGCGCGGCGCACCACGTCGCGCCGCAGGACCTCCTGCCTTTGCGCGTGCGCCGCAGCAACGCCTACCATCGACGTTTTGCCGTTGCCGGAGATCTCGATGAAGCTGCGTCACGCCGTACTGCCCCTGTGTTTGCTGGCTGCCCTGCCAAGCCTTGCCGCTGCGCGCGGTTTCGATGTGCGCGACATGGTGGCGCTGGACCGGGTGTCCTCGCCCACGCTCAGCCCGGATGGCAGCGTGGTGCTGTTCGCCAAGCGCCAGGCCAAGACCGCCAATGGCAAGCCGGCCACCAGCCTGTGGGTGCGCAATCTGCGCACGCGCGATCTGGCGCCGCCCAAGCGGCTCACCCCGGAAGGATGGAACGTCAACAGCCCGGCGTTGTCGCCGGACGGCAAGACGGTGTACTTCCTCAGCAGCAAATCCGGTAGCCAGCAGCTCTACGCGCAGCCGATGGCCGGCGGCACCCCGCAGCAACTCACCGCATTTGCGGTGGATGTGGACAGCTACAAGCTCTCGCCGGACGGCAAGCGCATCGCGTTCAGCGCGGGCGTGTTCCAGGACTGCGGCTCGGACCTGGGCTGCACCAAGAAGAAGCTGGGCGAGCTCAAGAACAACAAGGCCAGCGGCGTGGTGTACGACCAGTTGTTCGTGCGTCATTGGGACACCTGGAACGATGGCCGCCGCAACACCCTGTTCGTGGCCGAGTTGCCTGCGGCCGGTGCCAAGGCAGTGGTCGGGGCATCGGCGATCAGCGCCACGTTGGCCGGCGACGCGCCGTCCAAGCCGTTCGGCGGCAACGACGATTACACCTGGTCGCCCGATGGCGCCAGCGTGGTGGCCAGCGTGCGCATTCCGCAGCCGCATGGCCCGGAGGCGAGCAAGAATGCCAAGGCCAGCGGCAAGCCCACCGGCAACGACGAGCCGTGGCAGACCAACTTCGATCTGTACCGCCTGGATGCGACCGGCAAGTCCGCGCCGGTCAACCTGACCGCGGCCAACCCGGCCTGGGATGCCGGCCCGGTGTTCAGCACCGACGGCAAGACGCTGTACTACCGCGCCATGAAGCGCCCGGGCTTCGAGGCCGACCGCTTCGGCCTGATGGCGATGGATGTGGCCAGCGGCAAGACGCGCGAGATCGCGCCGAAGTGGGACCGCTCGGCGGGCGAGATCGTGTTGAGCGAAGACGGTGCCAGCCTCTACACCAGTGCCGACGAACTCGGCGAGCACCCACTGTTCAAGATCGATATCGCCAGCGGCGAGGCAACTAAGCTGGTGGGCGAGGGCAGCGTGCACGCCCCCACGCTGGCCGGCAATACGCTGGCCTTTACCCGCAACTCGCTCAAGAGCGGTGACCAGATCTTCGTCAGCGACACGCAAGGCCAGGGACTGCGCGCGATCAGCCAGAGCGCGGGCGAATTGCTGCCGGACGTGCAGTTCGGCGACTACGAGCAGTTCCAGTTCAAGGGCTGGAACAACGACACCGTGCACGGCTACGTGGTCAAGCCGTACAACTACCAGCAGGGCAAGACTTACCCGGTGGCGTTCCTGATCCACGGCGGCCCGCAGGGCAGCTTCGGCAATGGCTGGAGCAACCGCTGGAATCCGCAGACCTACGCCGGCCAGGGCTACGCGGTGGTGATGATCGATTTCCACGGCTCCACCGGCTACGGCCAGGAATTCACCGACGCCATCAGCCAGCATTGGGGCGACCGCCCGCTGGAAGATCTGCAAAAAGGCTGGGCCGCCGCGCAGAAGCAATACGGCTTCCTCAACGGCGACAAGGCCTGCGCATTGGGCGCC
Organism: Xanthomonas sp. A1809; assembly: GCF_017746015.1. Classification (NCBI taxonomy): domain Bacteria; kingdom Pseudomonadati; phylum Pseudomonadota; class Gammaproteobacteria; order Lysobacterales; family Lysobacteraceae; genus Xanthomonas; species Xanthomonas sp. A1809. The sequence goes on from NZ_JAGHWZ010000003.1 coordinate 225,328, forward strand.
AGCTACGGCGGCTACATGGTCTATTGGATGGCAGGCAACTGGAATCAACCATGGAAGTGCCTGGTCGACCACGACGGCGTGTTCGACAACCGCACCATGGGCTATGCCACCGAGGAACTATGGTTCAGCGAGTGGGAAAATGGCGGCACGCCGTGGCAGAACCCGGCCGGCTACGAGAAGTTCAACCCGGTGCTGCACGTAGACAAGTGGAAGGTGCCGATGCTGGTCATCCACGGTCAGCAGGATTTCCGCATTCCGGTCGAACAGGGCCTGGCTGCCTTCACCGCGCTGCAGCGCAAGGGCATCGATTCCAAGTTCCTGTATTTCCCGGACGAGAACCACTGGGTGCTCAAGCCGGATAACAGCATCTTGTGGCATGACACCGTCAATGGATGGTTGAAGCAGCATATCGGCCAGTGACGGACGACCGACACGCCGCCAGGCGCGGCGTGTCGTTTGCTTGAGCGAATGCGTTCCCTGGGCGATGGGCGTTGTCGAAGTCAGCGTTTCGGCAACCGCATCCTGCCCGTTGCGCCTGGAGTGCTAGCGCGCCGACTGCGCGCACCGCCGGAGGCACGCAGCCGTTATTCCACCTCGCATCTGCCGCGCGTGCACTGCAGTCTGCCGGCAGTCCATGCCCACCTGACACCTGCGCAGTGCTAGCCGCGCTTGGCCAGCTGGCCTTCCACGATGTCCAGAATTTCCGACACCGCAATCCCGAACGAGCCGGCACGCCCGGCGTCGAACGCGGCCTTCCACTCGGCATACCCGGGCAGATACGCCTGATTGGGCATGCTGTCGCCGACGTGTTCGGCAGCGCTGCGCTCCAGCGTCTGTGCAATCACCGGAATGTGCGGCAACGTGTCCAGCGTTCCGTTGGGCATTCCCGCATGACGGACCTGGACCTCGCTGATGGTCACGTGCAGGATCTGGCCTCCCTGCGGATGCGTATCGATCTGGTTGATCAGCAGTAGCGGCGTTTCGGCGGCACTGCGCCCGCGGCAGCGCCATAGCTGGCCGACTGCATAGGTTGAAGACGTTGGGGTTGAAGCGTTGGCAATGGCCATCGGGAACTCCGCGCGCAAACCGCAATGATGCAGCTTGCTTGCGACGATGGCGACCGGATCGGCGGTGGACGCGCTGATACCGATGAGTCCGCCGGCGGCAATCGTCGATCCGGAGCGTCTGGCCGTTCCACTGACATCCCGCGCGCTGGATGAGTACGCTTGACGTGAACCGCTTGCAACGCCGCTGTGCAGATCACGGGCCAATGCATCCCAAATGCAATTGCCGCAGCGCATCACAGGCATGTCAAACTAGCGCATCTTCCTCTTCCCAGTTCCCTGCCAGGACCGCAAGGACCGTTTGCATGCGCACGTCGTTCCGCCCCGCATTGTGGGTAATCGCTCTGATCTGCAGTCCCGCCCTGGGCGCCGCGTCGCGGCCTGCCGTTGCGCCCGCGCGCGCCCCGGTGGCGGTTGCGTCTTCCGAGCAAGGCGGCGATACGAGCGTGCCATTGCCGGCCGTGCTGAAATCCGGCATGGGGTATCGCGCGTTTGCGCAGGCGGTGATGGAGCAAGGCTGGCAACTGGTGGATCCCCTTGCGGCCGATAGCTGCATGGCCGCGGGCGACTGCGAGATCGAGTTCATCGCGCCCGGCGGCAGCGCGCGGCTGCGCGTGCAGGTGGGCTCACAGGCCGGTGCGGCGGTAGTGCAGAGCTGGCGTGCGCGACAGGTGCCGCTGGATCGCATCGGTAACCCGACCGCTGCGGCGGGCGATGCCAAGCCTGCACCGGCGGCAGTGGACGCAGGCAACACCTCGCGCTGAGTCATCCGGCCGCAGGCCGATCGCGCATGCGGCGTATCATGGCGCGGCAGGAGCGAATCGTTTCGATCGCGCGCCTGGTCTGATGCGCCTTTCCCGGTCTCGAGCACCTTGCCCTGCATGAACCCTCTCGCATGAAGAGCATCGATCCTGCCGATCTTGAAGCGTTGTTCGATGCCGTGCCGGACGTGTTGTTCTTCGTCAAGGATCGCGAGGGCCGCTACACCCACGTCAACCAGACCATGCTGCGGCGGCTGGGGCTGAAATCGCGCAAGGACCTGATCGGCAAGCGTGTTGCCGAGGTCTATCCCAGTGGCCTGGGCGCCAATTACGCCAATCAGGACGAGCAGGTGCTGGCCGGCGAGGTGATCGACAACCTGCTGGAGCTCCACCTGTTCGCCAACCGTGAGCCTGGCTGGTGCCTGACCTGCAAGCGGCCGTTGCTGGTGAATGGCAAGGTGCAGGGCATCATCGGCATCTCGCGCGATCTGGGCCCGCAGGACGGGCACGAATCGCAGTACGAAAAGCTGCGACTTGCGCTGGCGTATCTCAACGCCAATTACGCGCAGAACGTCCGCATGCAGGCGCTGGTGGAGATCACCGGGTTTTCCATGTCCAAGCTGCAGCGCTCGTTCCGCAAGGTATTCCAGCTCACGCCGCAGCAAGTGTTGGCCAAGCTGCGTCTGCAGATGGCGATGCATCTGCTGCACGGAAACAAGAGCCTTACCGAAATCGGCCACGCTTGCGGCTTCAGCGACCAAAGCGCGTTCGCGCGGCAATTCAAGCAAGCGGTCGGCATGACGCCGCGCGAATATCGTGCGTTGGCGAATGCGCAGCAGTTTTCAGCCGAAACAGTGTAGAGGGCGGGGCGATCTCAACGTGCATGCGCAAGACGTGCGTTGAGCCTGAAAATTCTCTCGAACTGCCTGCTGAGGTTTCCGAACTAGGGCTTGCCATGGATGGGCGTCCACCGGATCTGCAACATTGTGTCGTTTCTTGATTCCTGAGCGTTGTGCCGATGATTCAAAGGCATCGGACATGATGACGGGTCTTGAGAGGTGCCCAAGTTATTGGGAGATGCCTTGACCGCCTCGTCTGGTCATTGAACAACTGCATGCGCAGCCGGCTCGTCTTCGTATCAGTCACCACGCATTCGCGCCGCATGCAAACCGCGCCGCATTCGGTGGTTTACTAAGGCAGCGATGTCACGCACATCGACATGAGCGGGTCGCGCTTCCTGCGTTGAAACGGCAACACGGTTTTCGCTGCACTTCATCCGCGATTGCATGATGAACAATGCCGGGTCGAGCCAGCAGTGAGTGAGGCAGGCGCTGCAGCATGCAACACGATGAGGCAGGCGGTTTCGAGCCCCATGGCACAGGTCACGCGGTGACTGCGCCACGCAGTGGCAACACGCATCGCTGCCGGCTCGCAAGGCCTGGCGTACGGCGCCGCCACGTTCCATGCACATTCCGGGACGGGGAAAATTGGGCGCGGTGTGCGAGCAAATTGAATGGCGATATCGGAGGATGCACCGTGCCTAAAATTGAATCGACCAAGCAGGCCCCACCGGATCCCGCGCAATTGATTCAAACTGCACCGACACCATCGGGCTCGGGATCAGCCGCAAGTAGCTCTGCCGCCAGTGCGGCGCCCTCAGCGCAACTCGGCGGACTTTCCATCAGGCCGCGACGGCTGGGCCGAGCCTCCAGAGCCAATCTTCCAGCGGCATCGTCCACCAACGCACAGGACGTCATGGCGGCGCTCTTTGCCGCGGCGCCAGTTCCGCAAGGGCCAGATCCTTTCGAAGTATTGAGCAAGGCCTCATCCAGGCTGAAACGCTTCAACGACCTGGCACAAAAACGTGACGCACCAGCGGATATCAGAGCGCTGGAAGCAAGACTCGAATCCGGAAAGTCTGCGATCGAATCCGCTCGACAAGCCTTGCAGGCGCTGGCCGAGCTGAATATCCAAAAACGCATGCCGGTCGACAACGTCGAAGAACACGAGAATTTCCTGGTGCCGCATTTCGCAGTAGCCGCATCGCTTCACTACGGCGCATGCGAGAAGATGATCGATCAGAAAATGGCCACCGAATTTGGCCATGTGAATACCCAAAGGGTCGAGATGGTGGTGTTGTCCGCGGACGCCATGCGTCTGCAGCAACCGGGACCATGGCTTGCGTTACGCGGGCATCTTCTGAATGCGCTTGCAGCGATGGAGGAGGTTTGCCAGCGCATCAGGTCGCCGATGACGGGTCAGGGGCCACGCGACTCGCTCAAGGACCATCTCCCGGTCGTCAGGGCGATGATGGGATCGTGCCATGAACGGATGCAGACCGTCCGCGGAATGCTCGTCGAAATACATTCAAGGCGCCTTGCCGATGAGGCCAGCGAGTGCGGCCTGCCCCAGGTGCTTGACGGACTGAGGGAGCTCGAAGAAATCGACAGCCTTCACCATGCTGAGGTGGGCGAAGCACTCAAGCATGTGATCCAGGTCCATGTCGAACGCTTTTCCTCAACCGAGCATTCGCTCACCCCGGAGGGGCTGGCCCGGTGCAAAAAGGTACTCGTCGAATACGCCGAGATACGCGGCCGAGCCGGGATGCAGCTGTGTGTGGATGCCGCCGCGCTCATCGAAGCAGGTGAGCATGCCAGAGATCATCTATGGCCGACGATGCTCGATCTTGCACAGGCACTTGCCGACCAACGTCAGGCAATTGTTGACATGTGTGAGTTCGCCGTCCAGGACAGACAGCTGATTGGCGCAGCGGCGGTTTCGCCCGGGCAGGCACCGGCGTCGACAACATCAAGCGTGCCGATAACCACGACGACAACAGGCAAATCGAGCCGGTCGCGCAGGGCACGCGTGCGCACGCCTGATGCTTCCAGCTCGGCGGCAGCGCCCGCGCGGCGGGTCATGGACGAGCGCAGCGCAGCGCAAAAGCAGGCCGACGAGATACTGAAAGGCACGCGTCTGGAGTCGTTGCCGGTGGCAGAACTCGGCGGTGATTTCATCGCGCTCGCCAAGCGCCTTGGCAAGGACACCACCGACGTAGAGCGTCTGGTCGGCGACTCCAGATATGACGCGGCGACGGCCTTCGATTCTGCCAGGATCACCATGCAGGGCTGGTTCGGATCCAGTGAGCGTGTGCTGCAGCTCAAAGGCAAGCTCCGTGCAGGAGACGCGCGCATCGACCACCTCGACACGCGGTTGCGTCTTCTCCAGAGCATCGAGCACGATTTCAAACGGCGCGAAGCCGATGCGCTCAAGACCGATCCGCAGCCACGTGCGCCGCATCTGGAGCGCCTGTTGGCGATGAATGGACTGGCACGCGTCACGGCGCCGCGCCGCCTTCGCTCGGAGGACGACATTGGCGACCGTGGCAGGCTATTTGAAGTGCGTATCGAGCACACGCCGCAGTCGAATGGAAACATCCCGCGGCCCTGGTTCGTCCACGTACATGCCAAAAGACCGGTCACCCCCGACGGGCTGCGCGCGCTCGACTATAAGGACTTGGCCGCCGTCCACTTGAAGACGGAGAGAGAAGTCAACCTGGGCGCACGCTGGGAGGAGATGATGCGCGCCCTCGGAAATACCGAGGCCAAGGTGCACCGGGCAACCATCGGCTCCAAGCTGCTTGGCCAGCTTTGGGCGCTTGGCGCTGGTGGACAGCAATAGCCACAACGGCCCAGGTGCCGTCGCATACCCAGACCACCAGGTCTCGGATCTGCGGAGAACAGGCGCATCTGGGCGTCCATGCGTGGCAATAGAATGGCAATGTCGGAGGATGCACCGTGCCGAGAGTTCGAGCGACCAATCAAGCCCCAGTGGATCCCGCGCAGTCCGCTCAACCAGCGGCGGCGCCGCCACAGGATGCGTCAACCAACGCGAGCGTGCCTGACGAGGTAGCGGCGCTCTCCACGCAACTCAGCGGGCTTGCCATCAGAACGCCCCGACCGGCCAGAGCTGCCAGAGCCAGTGCGCCTGCATCATCATCCGCTAACGCCAGGAGCGTCCGCGGATCGCTCTTCACCTCGGCGCCTGTCTCAGCAGGACCAGATCAGCTCGAGGTATTGCACACGGCCTCGGCCAGGCTGCAACTGTTCAATCACCTGGTCACAAACGTGGCGCCAAGGGGGGTGGCAGACACAAGATCCCTTGAAGCAAGGCTCAAGTCCGGCGCATCGGCGATCGCATCCGCGCGACAAGGCTTGCAGGCGCTGAGCGAGCTCAAGATTCAACGCCGCATGTCATCCTCCGACATCGAAGCCCATGAGGATCGATTGATTTCGTCTCTCGGGCAAGCCGCAGCGATGAACTATCTGTCATGCGAAAAAATGATCGATCACAAATTGACCCATGAATTGGGGTCTGTGCTTGCGGAAAGCAGCCAGTTTGCACGGTTTAATGTCCAGGCCATCCGTCTGCAGCAGCCGGAATCATGGCATGCGTTACGCACGCATCTTCTTGATGTCATTGCAGCATTGGAAGAGGTTTTCCGGCGTATCAAGTCGCCGATGACGAATCGGGCGCCGCCCGACGTGCTGAAGGCCCAGCTGCCGATCATCAGGATCACGATGGGATCTTGTCACACGCGGATGCAGACCGTTCGTGGAGTGCTGTACGAAATATATTCAAGAAGGCTTTCCGATCAAGCCAGTTGTTGCGGGTTGCGACAGGTGATGGATCGATTGAGCGCGCTCGAAGAAGTAGACAGATGCATGGAAGCCAAGGTCGGACAAGCGTTTACGGAGCTGACCAAGATCCATCTTGAACGCTTTCTCTCAACCGAGCACTCGCTGACGCCGCAGATGCTGGCCATGTACAAGCAAGTGCTTATCGAATACGCCGAGCTGCGTGGCCGAGCGGCGACGCAGCTGTGTATGGATGCCGCCGTGCTCATCGAAGCAGGTGAACATGCCAGAGATCATCTATGGCCGACGATGCTCGATCTTGCACAGGCACTTGCCGACCAACGTCAGGCGATTGTTGACATGTGTGAGTTCGCCATCCAGGACAGACAGCTGATTGGCGCAGCAGCGGCTTCGCCCGGGCAGGCACCGGCGTCGACAACATCAAGCGTGCCGACAACCACGACGACAACAGGCAAATCGACCAGGTCGCGCAAGGCACGCGTGCGCACGCCTGATGCTTCCAGCTCGGCCGCAGCGCCCGCGCGGCGGGTCATGGATGAGCGCAGCGCAACGCAAAAGCAGGCCGACGAGATACTGAAAGGCACGCGTCTGGAGTCGTTGCCGGTAGCAGAACTCGGCGGTGATTTCATCGCGCTCGCCAAGCGCCTTGGCAAGGACACCACCGACGTAGAGCGGCTGATCGGCGACTCCAGATATGACGCGGCGACGGCCTTCGATTCTGCCAGGATCACCATGCAGGGCTGGTTCGGATCGAGCGAGCGTGTGCTGCAGCTCAAAGGCAAGCTCCGTGCAGGAGACGCGCGCATCGACCACCTCGACACGCGGCTGCGTCTTCTCCAGAGGATCGAGCACGATTTCAAACGGCGCGAAGCCGATGCGCTCAAGACCGATCCGCAGCCACGTGCGCCGCATCTGGAGCGCCTGTTGGCGATGAATGGACTGGCACGCGTCACGGCGCCGCGCCGCCTTCGCTCGGAGGACGACATTGGCGACCGTGGCAGGCTATTTGAAGTGCGTATCGAGCACACGCCGCAGTCGAATGGAAACATCCCGCGGCCCTGGTTCGTCCACGTACATGCCAAAAGACCGGTCACCCCCGACGCGCTGCGCGCGCTCGACTATAAGGACTTGGCGGCCGTCCACCTGAAGACGGAGAGAGAAGTCAACCTGGGCGCACGCTGGGAAGAGATGATGCGCGCCCTCGGAAACACCGAGGCCAAGGTGCACCGGGCAACCATCGGCTCCAAGCTGCTTGGCCAGCTTTGGGTGGCTGGCGCTGGTGGGGAGCGCTAATCACGACGCGTCGCCTGTCCTCACCAAGGAAGAGATCCTCGAACACACGGCTCAAAGCTCCACGGATCGCTCAACGTGAGTGGCCAGTTGCAGCGGGCCAGGCAGGAACCTGAAAACGGTGAGCATCTGATAGAGGCAATTCGGCGGGCAGGGAGCTCGGTCTTTTTGCCCGCCAACGCTGTGCGGAAAGAAAGCCGGTGTCGAACGCCCGAGCCAGTGCACGCACAAGCGCTGGCGCGCGGCCAGGCGTGGTCGCCGTGGGCGGTACTGGTATCGCGCCCGTGCAGACCGTGGCACGTACTGGTCGCAGTCGTCATGTCCGGGATTTTTGAATCACATTGCTGAGGAAGGAGGAATTGCGTGCCAACACCTGACTCACCAGCGCGGCATCCGGCATCCAACCCGCGCCAGCCATGTCTTTCAATTGATCGCCCAGCGAGTGCAAGGAGGACGTGGCGGAGTCCACATCGAGCGCGGCGTACCACTGCTTGACCATTTCCACTTCAGGCGTGGCTTGCCAGGCAAGCGCCTCGCGTATCGCCTCAATCACCATGGCATGTACGCCCTCCAGGCCTTTCGCATAACGGCTGCTCATCACGCTGGCATCAAGCAGCACTTGCAGCGCCCGTGCCGGGTTCTGGACGACGTCTCCCCAGCCATACCGAAGCGGCTCTCGTGGATTTGCCGGGGTGTCCTTCTCCCGGTCGTAGCGAAAGCCGGTTACGTCAATGCTGACGACCTTGTGGCGTGCATCTTCTCCGGGAATGACCAGCATATTGTCAGGGCCCAGATCAGACGCTTCGCCCAGGGTCAGTCTGGCCAGCAACGAGGCGAACAGCCCGTCCAGACCGCTGTGGCGCAAGGTATCGATCAACGCCTGTTTGCCCGAACGAAGATTGACCGGATCGTTGATCCGCGCAAGCAGCGCTTGGTCTGCGGCGAGTTCATCGGCCTGCGCACCGCTGCCGGCTGCGCTTTTCACACGGGCAGCGGCTTGCTTGGCCTGCGCAAGCGAAACGTCAGGCGGCAGAAACGCCTTGGTCAGGAATGTATCCAGCGGCTCTGCATCATGAATCAGTCGCGAGGCGATGAAGGCGTTGTCGGGCAGTGTCAGCAGCGATGAGTCCGGAATGTTTTGCCGCGGAAGATGGCGTGCCTGCAGCGCGTTGACCAAATCCTGTGCGGCAGCGACGTTGATGATGTCAAACAAGGCCGGGATGCCAAGCGGATTGCGTAGACGAGGATCTGCAGCAACCAGGCTTTCGTGAATCTCGCAGACATCGTCGATGTCCAACGCATCCGTCTTCGCTTTTTCCGTCAATCTCTTACCTTTTTCGGTATCGAGAAAGGCATGGAAGGCCAGTGTCAGCCACTGCTGCGTGGCCTGCTTGTCCATGCTGCCCTCAAGCAGCCTGGCTGCCGAGCCGACGATGTAGCCCAAGCGTTTGTTGGCCTCCGCGCCTTGCCCCTTCGCGCAACATTTCACTGCCTGACCCAGCAGGCTGCGCGAAATTCCGGTTTTGACAAGATGCTCCTGGCCATCGAGCATCCCGACCATGCCCACATCGCTGCCTCCCAATGTCGCCTTGGAGCGCGAGAAGACAACAGCGCTTTCGGACAGGCTCATCGGGTGGCGATGGCCGCCGATGTCGGCCCTGGTGGCTAGAAACGCGATAGGCCGAATGATCGAGAATAGAGGTCTATCCAGGCGGTTTACGACGTGAGCCGAGGCAGGCGCACCGATGCTCCTGCTGCCCGCGGCGTCCGGCATTACGCAATCGAGCGCGGTGGCTGCGCTGGTCCGCGCCGCGCTGCGGCGGGGCGTTAGTCCAGCTAATCGGGCATCAGTGCGGTGGTGCCGATCGTCGTCGGTCGCCGGGCTGCGTGGTAACGCCGCGTCATCGGCTGCAGGAAGCGGCAAGTTTGCTGCGCCAGAGGTCGGGGTGATCCGAGATTCCATACCGTGCTCCAGTGACTAGCGGCACATTCTGCAATGCGGCCAATCCCAAGCAACGCCAGTTGGCGTAATCGTCATCCGGGAAGCGAATAGCGATCGAGCGTCGTCATCGACCCGACCTACATGACCTGGGCGCGAGCGACAGGTAAACCTCGCTCGCGTCAGGGTGCTCCATCGCGGCCTGGTAACGGACATCGCGCAGTGCGCATGCTGGTTGCGCGATCGAAGCTTTGGCCAACGCGAAACAGCTAGCGCTTGCCGTGGAAATGCGCAGTAACCTGCCGCTACCGCGCAAACGCGCGGCAGCGGCAAAAGCCGAGGGGTTTGGGGCCGCCAGCGCGCGGACGTGGCGTGCCTCGGTTTCAAGCCCGGGTACCGGGTCTTCCCGCGGTTACGCCAGCATGCGCACCTTCGGCTCGCGTGCCCACTGGCGGGTTTTTGCTGCGGTAATGAATGCCTTGGTATCGGCGGCCGGAACGACGCCCGCATCCTTGCCGACGTTGCCGGCCTTCAACAACAACTGCGCGCCTTCGTCGAATGCGATGGCCTTCAGATGCGCCCAGGCAAAGCTCACAAAATCCAGCGCCGCCGATTCGCGTGTCAGCAGCTTGGCCGCTTCCGAGGACAGCAATACCGCCACCGCGTCGAACACCACCGAAGGCGTCCCAGCCAGCTGCCCATCGGCGGCCAACTGCTTGCCGTCGCTCAGCTTGGCGCCGCCGAGCTTGGGCGCAACGATCTTGACCGTCGCACCCGCAGCTTCGGCCGCCTTGCGTACGGCCTTGATCGCCGCGGCATCGGAGCCGTCGTGAATCAGGATGCCCACCGTGCGCCCTTTCAGGGTGTCCTTCATCTTGCCGATGACCTGCAAGGCAGGCGAGAGCGGCATGTCGATCGGCGCCACTGCAGCCGGCGGTGCTGGCGGCAGGGCGGTCATGCCCATGCCATCGGCCACACGTTGCGCCAGCTCCTGGTCGATGTGGCGCAGATGACCCACGATGGCCTCGCGTACGTGGGCGGTTTCCACCTTCGACAGTTCGAACACCAATGCCGAGGCGATATGCGCCTGTTCCGGTGCGGTCTGGCTGCGGAAGAACAGTCGCGCCTGGCTGTAATGGTCGGCAAAGCTTTCTGCACGCACCCGGCCCTTGGTGCCTTCTTCGGCCGCAGTTGCATGGCTGGGGAAACCACGCAGCGCTTCACGCGGCGCATCGGCCTGCAGCGAACTGGGCTCATAGGCGACGCGGCCCTTGGGTACGCTCATCTGCATGTGACCGTCGCGCTGGTTGTTGGCGAACGGGCACTTGGGTGCGTTGATCGGAATCTGATGGAAGTTCGGCCCGCCCAGGCGGCTCAGCTGCGTATCCAGATACGAGAACAGGCGGCCTTGCAGCAGCGGGTCGTTGCTGAAGTCGATGCCGGGCACGATGTTGGCCGGGCAGTAGGCAACCTGCTCCGTTTCGGCAAAGAAGTTGTCCGGCCAGCGGTCGAGCACCATGCGGCCGACGATTTGCAACGGCACAAGCTCTTCGGGAATGACCTTGGTCGAATCCAGATGATCGAACGGGAACGTTGCTGCCTGGGCTTCGGTGAACAATTGCACGCCGAGTTCCCACTCGGGGAAATCGCCGTTCTGGATCGCTTCGAACAGGTCGCGGCGGTGGAAATCCTGATCGGCGCCGGCGATCTTGACCGCCTCGTCCCAGATCGTCGATTGCAGGCCCAGCTTGGGCCGCCAATGGAACTTGACGAAGGTGCTTTCGCCCTTGTCATTGAGGAATCGGAAACTGTGGATGCCGAAACCCTCGATCATGCGTAGCGAGCGCGGAATGGTGCGGTCGCTCATCGCCCACATCACCATGTGCATCGATTCGGGTGTCAGCGAAATGAAATCCCAGAACGTGTCATGCGCGCTGGCAGCCTGCGGGAAGCCCCGGTCCGGCTCCATCTTCACCGCATGAATCAGGTCCGGGAACTTCATCGCATCCTGGATAAAGAACACCGGGATGTTGTTGCCGACCAGATCCCAGTTGCCTTCCTTGGTGTAGAACTTCACCGCAAACCCGCGCACATCGCGCGGCGTATCCACCGAGCCGGCGCCGCCTGCGACAGTGGAAAAACGGGTGAATAACGGGGTCTTTTCGCCCACCTCGGTAAAGATCTTGGCGGTGGTGTACTGGCTCAACGACTTGGTGAGCTCGAAATAGCCGTGGGCGGCACTGCCGCGCGCATGCACGATGCGCTCGGGAATGCGTTCGTGATCGAAGTGGGTGATCTTTTCGCGCAGGATGAAATCTTCCAGCAACGTCGGGCCGCGCGGGGTGGCGCGGAGCGAATTCTGGTTGTCACCTACCGGAATGCCCTGGTTGGTGGTCAGCTGCGGGTGCGTGCCGCCTGCCTTCTGGTGCAATTCATCGCCAGTACCGCGCGACCCATCGACGGTGGTGCTGGCAGGGGCGAGGGCAGGGACCTGCGCGGATTTGCTGGGGGATTTGGCCATAGGAACTCCACTCTGGCGGGCTTGGGATGCGGGCTGAGCAATAAAGCCTGGGAGTGGCGCTGTTAATTGCATGTGTCTGCTTGCGAACGAAAACTCACATGTGCAGCAAACATTGCGCGACGTCGCAGTTGCATGTTGCATCGATCACGAGCAACGCACACGCGCAGCCGTGCAGATGCGCAGACAAGCGGGCGCGACTATCGGTGTTTTTACAGCAGATCCAGCGGCTGTTTGCGGGTAGGCGGCGCGAAGGCGCGATCGATCTCGGCAAGATCGTCTGTGTGCAATTGCAGCGTGCAGGCCGCGGCATTGGCACGCACATGCGCCGGCGTTCCGGATTCGGGAATGGCGATGACATTGCCGCTGCGGATCGCCCACGCAAGCGCCACCGCGGTGGCTGCAACGCCACGACGCTCGCCGATGGCGTGCAAGACCGGATGATCCAGCAACGCGCGGCTGCCAAGCGGCGAATAGGCCATCACGGCCACCTCGTGCGCGGCGCACCACGGCAACAGGTCGAATTCGATACCGCGGCTGCCAGCGTGGTACAGCACCTGGTTGACCAGGCAACGCGAGCCGCCATCGATTGCCCAGAGCTCCTCCATGTCATCGACATCGAAGTTGGACACGCCCCAATCGCGGATCTTGCCGGCATCGCGTAGTGCTTCGAATGCATCCACCACTTCGGCCAGATCGCTGCCGCCACGCCAGTGCAGCAAATACAGATCCAAGGTGCGCACCCCCAGCCGTTGCAGGCTGGCTTCGCAGGCGCGTGCGACTCCGCGGGCGCTGGCATTGCCGGGCAACACCTTGGACACCACGTAGGGCGGCTGCGCACGGCCGATGGCCTGGCTGATCAGTTGCTCAGAGCGGCCATTGCCGTACATCTCGGCGGTGTCGATCAACTGCATGCCCAATTGCTGACCGAGTTGCAGCGCCTGGATTTCCTGCTCGGGCGCATGCCGGCCCTGGCCCAGGTTCCAGGAGCCCAGGCCTAACGCGGGCACGCGACGCCCGTTGCGCAGGCGCACCTGTGCGCAGGAAGGGGAAGACGATTCGGACATGATGGGTTCCTGTCGCGTTGGAATGAGGGTGGCGGTCGCATCACCCGATCGCCCTGTCACGGCGACGATGGCTGCACCGATGTTGTCGCAGTGTCTGCACGCGCATCCCAGAACGCACAACGATGACGCTGCACGAAGTCGGGCGTTGCGCCGATCCTGTGCGGCGACAGTGTCAGCGGCGTGTCGCCATCAAACAGCGGCCACCGCGGCCGCCCGCCACCGTTGGGATCGCCGGTGCGCGCGAACGCACCCCAGTAATCCTGCACCGTGTTGGCAAACGCCTGCTGCGCCGGACTGAACTGCGCCCGGCCACTGAGTACCCACGGGCGTTGAAACAGATACACCAGTTCAGAGGCGTGGAACGCGCCCAATGCAGGCGAAAACGGCAGGCGTAACAGACCGTACGGCGCGTGCGGGTCGTCGAACTCGTAGGCGTACACCGGCGCATGCGTGCGCAATGCCTGCCCCAGCCGGCGTGTCGGGCAGGCGAAGCCGCCATCGGTCACGATGTCGGCGAACGCCTCCCAGCGCGATTGCGCGGCAACGGTTGCGTATTGCGTCAGCACCGGGGCTGGAGAGGCATGCATGCGTTGCACGCGCGCTTCATATCCGCCGCGCAGGTTGAGCTTGCCGATGTAGGACAGCAATTGCGCAAACAAACGCCCTTCATCGCGATTGGTGCCCATCAGTACCGGCACCTGCGCATGCCGACCGCTGGCGATTGCGGCGGCCGGCGGCAGCGGCAACGCCTGGCCGCCGGACATCGGCGCCCACGCATCGCTGCCGGTCAGGCCGCGCCGTTGTGGAACTGCATCGGCCAGCGTTTCGGCCGGCAGTGCGCGCAGGCATGCGGCAACATCGTGCGTGCGTGCGCAACCCAGGCGTTGCGCCATGCGGACGCCGCCACTTTCTGCCTCGCGCTGTGGCACGCTGGAATCGCTCGCCAGGCAACTGCCGCTTTGCAGGATGGCGCGTTGAAACAACCCCGCCGCGCCGGGCGAGGCGAGCTGATAACAGATGCTCCACGCACCGGCCGATTCGCCGAACACGGTGACGTTGTGCGCATCGCCGCCGAACGCGGCGATATTGCGTTGCACCCAGCGCAAGGCCGCTTGCTGGTCGAGCAATGCATAGGCGCCTTCGCCTTCGCCACGCAGGCCTGGATGCGCGAAGAAACCGAACACGCCCAGCCGATAGTTGGGTGCCACCACAATGACATCCTGGCGCGCAGCCAACGCGCTCAGGTCGTAGTCGACATTGCTGCCCAATTCCAGCGCACCGCCATAGATCCACACCATCACCGCGCGTGGATGCGCTGCTGCCGGGCCGGGCGGTGCGTAGACATTGAGCGTGAGGCAATCTTCGGACACATGCTTCTGCCCGAAGCGATAGCGCGGCAGGCAGGCCGGGCCGGCCTGGGTGGCATCGCGGACCTGCGTCCATGCGGCTGGCGGTTGCGGTGCGCGAAAGCGCAGTGCACCCACCGGCGGCGCTGCGAACGGCACCCCCAGGAATGCCCGACCCTGTGCACTGGCCACACCGCGCACCGGGCCGGCCGTTGTCTGCACCACTTCGGCACGCGCATCGGGCGCGTGCACCAGCGCCGGCACCTCGCCGGGACGGCGCGGTGCGCAGCCAATCAGCAGGCAGGCTGCCACCAGAACGGCACCAAGAAAGTTCAGTTCACGCATGCGCCAGGGTCTGCTCTGGGATGAAAGCGTCCGTCATCATCCTGGTGGCACGTGTAGGCCAGGAAAACGGCTGGCAGCGCGCTGGGGCGTGTATGGCATCCGGGCATTCACACGCAGCCCAATAAAAAACCCAGCCGTGTCACCGGCTGGGTTTTGTCGGCCATCGCGGGTACGGCGATCAGGCCTCGGCGTCTTCCTTGTATGCATCCACCGGGATGCAGGCGCACATCACGTTCTTGTCGCCGTAGACGTTGTCCACGCGCGCCACCGGCGGCCAGTACTTCTGCTGCTTGAGGCTGGGCAGCGGGAAGGCGGCCAGTTCGCGCGGGTAGGCATGCGTCCACTCGCTGGCCGACACCTGCGTTGCGGTATGTGGCGCGTGCTTGAGCGGGTTGTCCTCGCGGTCCAGGCGGCCGTCTTCGATGGCGCGGATCTCTTCGCGGATCTGGATCATCGCGTCGATGAAGCGGTCCAGTTCATGCTGCGATTCGCTTTCGGTCGGCTCCACCATCAGCGTGCCGGCGACCGGGAAGCTCAAGGTCGGCGCATGGAAGCCGAAGTCGATCAGCCGCTTGGCGATGTCCTCGGCGCCGATGCCGCTGGTCTTCTCCAGCGGGCGCACGTCGAGGATGCACTCGTGCGCCACCAGCCCGTTGCGGCCGGTATACAGCGTCTTGTAGTGCGGCGCCAGGCGCTTGGCGATGTAGTTGGCGTTGAGCAATGCCACTTGCGTGGCCTTGCGCAGACCGGCGCTGCCCATCATGGTCACGTACATCCAGCTGATCGGCAGGATCGAGGCCGAGCCGTAACTTGCTGCGCTCACCATGCCGACATCGCCTTCGCCGCCCAGCGTCTTCGGCAAATACGGGGCCAGGTGGGACTTCACCGCACACGGGCCCACGCCCGGGCCGCCGCCGCCATGCGGAATGCAGAAGGTCTTGTGCAGGTTGAGGTGCGAGACGTCCGAGCCCCACTTGCCGGGCTTGGCCACGCCGACCAGCGCGTTCATGTTGGCCCCGTCGGTGTAGACCTGACCGCCATGCGCATGCACCGCTTCGCAGATCGCCACCACGTCTTCTTCGAACACGCCGTGGGTGGACGGGTAGGTGATCATCAGCGCCGCCAGGCGGTCGGAATATTTTTCCGCCTTGGCGCGGATGTCATCCACGTCCACATTGCCGTTGGCATCGCACTTGGTCACCACTACGGTCATGCCGCACATCTGCGCCGACGCCGGGTTGGTGCCGTGCGCCGATTCGGGAATCAGGCAGATGTCGCGGTGCGCTTCGCCGCGCGAACGGTGATACGCGCGGATCGCCAGCAGGCCGGCGTATTCGCCCTGCGCGCCGGAATTGGGCTGCAGGCTCACCGCGTCGTAGCCGGTGCACTCGACCAGCATCGCTTCCAGCTCGTCGATCAGCTGCGCGTAGCCGGCCGATTGTTCTGCCGGTGCAAGCGGGTGGATGGCGCCGAACTCCGGCCAGGTCACCGGAATCATCTCGGCGGTGGCGTTGAGCTTCATGGTGCAGCTGCCCAGCGGGATCATGGTGCGATCCATCGCCAGGTCCTTGTCGGCCAGCGAACGCATGTAGCGCAGCAGTTCGTGTTCGCTGTGGTGGGTGTTGAACACCGGGTGGGTCAGGAACGGGGTGGTACGCAGCAGACCCTGCGGCAAGGCATCGGCGGTGGCGGCATCCAGCGCGTCCACATCGGCCGTGGCACCGAACAGCTGCGCCAGCGCAACCACATCGGCCCGTGTGGTGGTTTCATCCAGGCTGATGCCAACCGCTTCGCTGTCGATCGCGCGCAGGTTGATGCCGGCGGCGCGGGCCTTGGCGTGGATGGCATCGGCATCGATCGCCTTGACGTGCAAGGTGTCGAAGAAGCGCTCGCCGACGGTAACGCCGGCGCTGCGCAGTGCCGCCGCCAGGATCGCGGCCAGGCGATGGGTGCGTCGTGCAATGCGGGTCAGGCCGTCGGGGCCGTGGTAGACCGCATACATCGACGCCATCACCGCCAGCAGCACCTGCGCGGTGCAGATGTTGGACGTGGCTTTTTCGCGGCGGATATGTTGCTCGCGGGTCTGCAAGGTCAGGCGATACGCCGGGTTACCGGCGGCATCGATCGACACGCCGATCAAACGGCCCGGCATCGAGCGCTTGTAGGCATCGCGGCAGGCCATGAACGCGGCATGCGGGCCGCCGAAACCGAACGGCACGCCGAAGCGCTGCGAGTTGCCGACCACGATGTCGGCGCCCCATTCCCCCGGGGCGGCGATCAGCGTCAGTGCAAGCAGATCGGTGGCCACCGCGACCAGGCCGCCTTGCGCGTGCACGGCGTCTGCCAGTGCAGCGTGATCGCCGATATGACCGAAGCTGTCCGGGTACTGCAGCAGCACGCCGAAGCACTCGGCCTGCAGCGCTTCTTCCGGCGTGCCGACGCGCAGCACGATGTCCAGCGGCTCGGCGCGTGTGCGCAGCAGTTCCAGCGTCTGCGGATGCACTGCGTCATGCACGAAGAACGTGTTGGACCTGGACTTGGCCGAACGCTTGGCCAGCGTCATTGCCTCGGCCGCGGCGGTGGCTTCGTCCAGCAGCGAGGCGTTGGCGATCTGCATGCCGGTGAGGTCGGCGCACAGGGTCTGGAAGTTGATCAGCGCCTCCATGCGGCCTTGCGAGATTTCCGCCTGGTACGGCGTGTAGGCGGTGTACCAGGCCGGGTTTTCCAGGATGTTGCGCAGGATCACCTTCGGGGTGTGGGTGCCGTAGTAGCCCTGGCCGATGAAGTTGCGGAACACGGTGTTCTTGTCGGCGATGGCGCGGATCTTGGCCAGCGCTTCTTCTTCGGTGATCGCCTCGGGCAGCGCCAGCGGCGCCGGCGACTTGATGTTGCCCGGTACGATGGCATCGGTCAGCGCATCCAGGCAGGCGTGGCCGACCACGTCCAGCATCTGGGCGATTTCCGCGTCGTTGGGGCCGATATGGCGCTCGACGAACGCGCTGTGGTGTTCGAGGTCGCGCAGGGAAGACGGGGTCTGGGACATGGCGGGCATCCGGAGTAGGGGCAGACGAATGGTCGACCCGCATCACGGCCGGTATGACGCGCATGCGCGCACCACGACCTGCCGCAGCAGCAGTCTTCCTCGCGCCCCTCTGTCCTTTTGCCTGAGAGTTTAAAAACGCGGCCTGGCCCGCGGCCTGCCTGCGTTTCGTGCCCCTTCGGCGCCGGCATCGGCCGGTCTCTCCAGAGTTGTACTGCGGATGGTATCGGGCCTGAGCGATTACGGGCTGTTGCGCCTTCGGCAGCGGCAGTGCCGCTTCTCCCACCGTGTTGCCTGGCTAGTATAGCCAGCGCCCAGCCGCTTGGCGAAACGCTTTTCGGCGCCATGAAATGCCAAAGGCCGGGCGAGTCGCCTCGTCCGGCCTCCGGGGTTTGAGCGGCTGCTGTTCTCCGCTACCGGGTGGTCCGGCAACGGCAGCGCCCGCTCGCGACTGCCCGCGCAGGCGGATCAGTGGTGCCCGTTCTTGGGCGGCGGATCGTGCTTGGTATTGGCGCCCGGCGGGGGATAGTCCCCACCGCCGACATGCTTCCACAGACGCTGGTCCAGGGGCTCCAGCTGGCCCTTGGCCCCGGCGGGCCGCTGCAGCGCTTGCGCACCATTGGTTGGCGATTTTTTCGACAGATTCATGTTGACGTCCTCACGGGTTTTCCCTTCGTACGCAGCGTCACGCCGCCCGAAGGGACGACTGCGTGACCGCCTCGGCCATCTGCCCGTTGGCCGGTGAGGCGACAGTGGTCGCTGGACCGCAGAGCCGGGGACAGCACCATGCGATCCAGCGTGCGCGGGTGCCATTGCGACCCAGGGCCGGCGCACGACGCTGTGTGCGCGGTAACGAACGTCGCATCCGCCAGGTCCGTGCCGGCACGTGCCGATGTGATGCCGGTCACGGCAAGCGCTCCCGACCGCCCGGCCGGATCGCTGGCATTCGCAAAGCGCAGCGCCTTTGCGCAGCGTGTCCGCGTTTGTAGTGGCACGCGATGCAGGCTTGGCTGGCGATGCGTCTGGCCGGCATGCCGCCGCCGACCAGCATCGGACAGGGGAGGCGCGAGGTGAACTACCATTTCATTTCCGGGCTGCCGCGGGCGGGCTCGTCCTTGCTGGCCGCGTTGCTGCGACAGAACCCGCATGTGCACGCCGATGTCACCTCGCCGGTGGCGCGACTGTACGCGGCGATGCTGATGGGCATGAGCGAGGAACATCCCTCCAACGTGCAGATCGACGACGCACAGCGGGTGCGGCTGCTGCGTTCGGTCTTCGACGCCTATTACCAGGATCGCCAGGGGCTGGGCACGGTGTTCGACACCAATCGCGCCTGGTGCAGCCGCCTGACAGGGCTGGCGACGCTGTTCCCGCACAGCCGTGTCATCTGTTGCGTTCGCGATGTTGGCTGGGTCGTCGATAGCTTCGAGCGCCTGGCGCAGACCCAGCCGCTGCGCTTGTCGGCGGTGTTCGGCTACGACCCGGAAGACTCGGTCTCGATGCGCGCGGACCTGCTGACCGCACCGCGCGGCGTGGTGGGCTATGCACTGGACGGGCTGCGCCAGGCGTTCTACGGCGAACATGCCGATCGACTGCTGCTGTTGCGCTACGACACGCTGGCGCAGCGGCCGGCGCAGGCGATGGAGCAGATCTACGCCTTCCTGCAACTGCCGGCGTTCGCGCACGACTATGCTGGTGTCCAGGCCGAGGCCGAACGCTTCGATGCCGCGTTGCAGATGCCGGGCCTGCATCGCGTCCGTCGCGGGGTGCAGTATGTCCCCCGGCGCAGCGTGTTGCCGCCGGCGCTGTTCGAGCGGTTGCAGGAGCTGGCCTTCTGGGAACGCGGGCCCTCGCATGGAGCCCTGCTGGTATGAGCAGGCGCGTGGCGTGGCAGCGCACGGCGACGCGGCGGCACTGCCGAGCAGGCGGCCAGCACGGGCCGGCGTCGGCGGCCGCCGGCGGATGACGACCCTGTTTCGACGCGAGGCGGTGGACTACCGGCAGCGCAGTCGGCTCGGGCCGGTGGTGCTGCGCCAGCATGGCGCGCTACGTTGGTGCGTAGGCCTGCTGATGACGACCGTGATCCTGCTGCTGGTCGGATTCTTCCGCCTGGGCTTCGCGCGCAGCGAGACCTTGTATGGCACGGTCGTCCCGGCGGGCGGACTGATCTCCGTCACCACACCGCAGTCGGGCGTGGTGGTGCAGGTCGGCGCCGTGCAGGGCCAGCGCGTCGCTGCGGGCCAGCTGCTGTTCGTGTTGTCGGCCGAACATCGCGACGATCGCGGGCGGCCGACCCAGCGCGCTGCTGTGGTGCTGGCCGAACAGCAGCGCCTGGCCGTCGAGGCGATGGCGCAGTTGCGTGCCCAGGGGCGCGTGCAGCAGCAGGCGGCTGCGCGGGCGCTGGCCGGCCTGCGCGACCGCTTGCAGCAGATCGACGCCGAGCTGGACTTGCTGCGCCATCGGCAGCAACTGACCCAATCGATCGAGCAACGTTACCGTACCGCGTTGACGCGCGGCCTGGTCAGCCAGCAATTCGTCGATGAGAAACAGGCCGACGTGCTCGACCAACGCGCGCATACCCTGGAGCTGCAGCGCGAGCGCATGGCCTTGGCCGATGCGCTTGCGCAGGCCCAGGCCGAGGTGCAGCAGTTACCGTCGAACTTGCGCCAACAATTGGCGATGGCCGGTGCCGGCCTGCAGGAGGACCGGCGTGCGGCGATCGAGCAGGCGGCCGCGTCGCGTTGGGAAGTGCGCGCGCCGCGTGCCGGGCGTGTGGCGCTGCGACCGCTGCAGCGCGGGCAGGCGGTCGCGCAGGGGCAACGCCTGGCCGATCTGCTGCCGACGTCGATGGCGACCGAGGTCGTGTTGTATGCGCCCTCCAGGGCCGCCGGGCTGATCGGCCCCGGCATGCCGGTGCAACTGCGCTTCGATGCCTTGCCCTACCAGCACTACGGTCAGTTCGCCGGGCAGGTGGTCGAGATCGCCGTCGCGCCCGAACCGCCGCGTGTCGACTCGGTCTCGGTAAGCGAGCCGTTGTACCGCGTGCGGGTGCGCCTGGCCGGGGATGCCGCGCTGCGTGCAGGACGCACGGCGGTCCTGCGACCGGGTATGCGCGTGCAGGGCACGCTGGCATTGGAATGGCGGCGCTTCTCGCAGTGGGCATTCGAGCCGCTGTCCAGTTTGCACGGCACGCTGCGATGAGCCGCTGGTGGGCGCAGTTGCGCCGAGCGTCCGGCGTGCGTGGATTGCCGATGATCCTGCAGGGGCAAGTCGGCGAATGCGGATTGGCGGCCATGGCCATGATCGCCCACTATCACGGTTGCCACATCGGCCTGGCCGAACTGCGCCGCCGCTTCCTGCTATCGCGACAGGGCACCAACCTGGCCAATCTGGTCGCGATCGCGCAGGCGCTCGGTCTGCAGGCGCGCGCGTTGCGGCTGGAAATGGACGCGCTGCCGGAGTTGCAGCTGCCCTGCGTCGTGCATTGGGATCTCAATCATTTCGTCGTGCTCAAGCGGGTGGGCACCCGTCGTCTGCAGATCCACGATCCGGCCAGCGGGCCGCGGAGCCTGACGCCGGGCGAATTCTCCCGGCATTTCTCCGGGATCGCGCTGGAACTCAGCCCGGCCGCCGACTTCCGTCCGCAAGCTGCGGCGCCGGCAGTGGCGTTGTCCTCGTTGATCGGTCGTGTCCACGGGCTTGGACGGGCGGTCTGGCAGGTGCTTGCGTTGGCATTCGCGCTCGAGGTACTCAGCCTGGGAATGCCGTTCCAACTGCAGTGGATCGTCGATCAGGCGGTGCCGTCGGCCGACATCGGGTTGATCCATGTCCTTGGCGCCGGGTTCCTGTTGCTGGTGGTCCTGCAATCCTGCATCGCCCTGCTGCGCGGATGGCTGATCGCCAGCGTGTCGGCACAGCTGGGTTTTCAATGGATGGGGCAGGTGTTTGCGCACCTGCTCGCGCTCCCGTTGGCGTATTTCGAGAAGCGTCACCTCGGCGGAATCCAGTCGCGATTCGCCTCGATCGTGCAGGTGCAACGCACCTTGACGACCGGATTCACCCAGACCCTGGTCGATGGCGTGCTGGTGATCGGCACCCTCGGCCTGATGCTGGTCTACAGCGTCGGCCTCAGCGCGATCACGCTGGTGGCGGTAACGCTGTATGCGGCGACACGCTGGCTGTGGCTGCGGAGGATGCGCGAAGCTGCCGCCGAGCAGTTGTTGTGGGACGCGCGCCAGCACACCCACCTGCTGGAGAGCGTGCGCGGCATCCAGGGCGTGCGGCTGTTCGGGCGCCAGCAGGTGCGGCGCATGGACTGGACCCATCTGCTGGCCGAACAGACCAATGCACAACTGCGCCTGGCGCAGGGCGAGGTCTGGCAGTCGTCACTCAAGCGCCTGCTGTTCGGATGCGAGCGGGTGCTGGTGATCTGGCTCGCCGCGTTCGCGATCCTGCGCGCAGAGCTTTCGCTGGGCATGCTGTTGGCATTCATGGCCTATCGCGAGCAGTTCGCCATGCGCTTGTCAGAGCTGATCGATCGGCTGGTGGAGTTCCGCCTGTTGCGCGTCCATCTGGAGCGGGTGGCCGACATCGTCCACCAGCCGCGCGAGGAGGCCGATCAGCGCATCGATGCGCCTGCCTGGAACGACACCACCATCGAACTGTGCGGCATCGGCTTCCGCTATGCCGACGATACCCCGGCCGTGCTCGAAGACGTCAGCGTGCGCATCGCCAGCGGGGAATGCGTGGCCATCACCGGCGCGTCAGGGTGCGGCAAGACCACCTTGGTCAAAGTGATCCTCGGGCTGCTGAAACCCAGCGCCGGACACGTAAAGATCGGCGGGCGCCCGCTGAGCGAGACGGCGCTGACGCCCTATCGCGCCATCGTCGGCACGGTGATGCAGGACGATCTGCTGTTCACTGGATCGGTCAGCGAAAACATCAGTTTCTTCGACCCGGAGCCGGATCAGGCGCAGGTCGAACGTTGCGCGCGCATCGCCGGCGTGCACCAGGAGGTGGAGCAGATGCCGCTAGGCTACGCCTCGTTGTTGAGCGAGGCGGGTACCGGGTTGTCGGGCGGGCAGCGGCAACGCGTTTTGCTGGCACGCGCGCTGTACAGGTCGCCACGCATCCTGGTGCTGGACGAGGCGACCAGCCATCTGGACGTCATGAACGAGCAGCGCGTCAATCGCGCCATCCAGGCAATGCAGGTCACCCGGATCATCGTGGCGCATCGGTGCGAAACCGTGGCCATGGCCGCGCGCGTCATTACCCTGGAGCAGGGCCGGGTGGTGAGCGATCAGCCGATCGCCGATTGGCAGCGGCTGCAGGAGCGCTCCGCCGCAGCCGACTGATCGCTGCCGTTGGCCGCTGGCGCCGAGCACTGCCGGCGCCGTCATTGCCGGGTGCGCAGCCGCTCGGCTGGGCAGGATGACGATGCCGTGCTAGGACGAAGCGGACGCGGCTGCGATTTATGTGCCTGCGTGCCGCGCATGCGCTCCATCGCTGGCCGCATGCGGTGGCAGTTGGCGTAAAGTGTCGGCTTCTTTGCCCCATGCCTGCCGCTGCGCTCGTTGGCCTGACCACCGCTGCCGGTGCCTGCGCGTGGGGAGTCCTCCGGGTACCGTTGCGCATGACTTCTGCTGTTCCCTCCACCCGTCGCATGGCGCTGCTGCTGGCCGGGCTGGCGATGTTCGGCCCGTTTTCGATCGACACCATCTTCCCGGCGTTCTCGCAGCTTGGCCGCAGCCTGGCGGTGGACCAGGTGGCGATCCAGCAGACCATCAGCGTCTATCTGCTGGCGTATGGCCTGATGAGCATCGCGCACGGGCCGTTGTCCGATGCCTGGGGCCGCAAGCGGGTGATCCTGGGCGGGCTGGCCTTGTTTATCGCCGGCTCGATCGGCTGTGCGCTGTCGCAAGACTTGCCCACACTGCTGGCATTCCGCGCGCTGCAGGGCCTGTCGGCCGGCGTGGGCATGATCGTCGGGCGGGCGGTGATCCGCGACCTGTTCCATGGCCCGGACGCACAACGGCTGATGAGCCAGGTGTCGATGATCTTCGGGATTGCGCCGGCCATCGCGCCGATCATCGGCGGCTGGATCCTGCTCAGTGGCGCCGGCTGGCCGTTGATCTTCTGGTTCCTGGTGGTGTTCGGCCTGGTGCTGCTCATCGCAACCCTGACCTGGCTTCCCGAGACCCACCCCGTGGAGGCGCGCACGCCGCTGCAGTTCAAACGCCTGTTGCAGGATTACGTGCGCATCGGCTTCAACCCGCGCTTCCAGCGCCTGGCCGCGGCCGGTTCGTTCAACTTCGCCGGCATCTTCCTGTACATCGCGTCGGCGCCGGTGTTGATCATGCAGCACCTGAAGCTGGGCGAAGGCGATTTCGCCTGGCTGTTCATTCCCACCATCGGCGGCATGACGCTGGGCTCGTTCCTGTCCGGGCGCATGGCCGGGCGCATGCAGCCGGTGCGGCAGATCCGCATCGGCTTCATCTGCTGCGGGGCGGCGGCGCTGGCCAATCTGGCCTACACCTTTGCGGTGGCGCAGATCGCGCTGCCGTGGGCGGTGCTGCCGATCTTCCTGGCCGGCGTGGGCATGGCGCTGATCTTCCCGATCCTGGCGCTGGCGGTGCTGGACATGTACCCGCAGCAGCGCGGCCTGGCCTCTTCGCTGCAGGCCTTCACGCAGTTGATGACCAATACGGTGGTGGCCGGGGTGCTGTCGCCGCTGCTGAGTGAGCATCCGCGGCATCTGGCGATCGGCATGACCGGCTTTTTCTTGCTGGGCTGGCTATTCTGGCGCTGGGAGCGCCGCAGCGGCCGCCGTCTACGGCACCGCCAGGCCACCGAGGCAGTGCCTCTGGAGCCGGCCGACCACCTCTGACCTCACAGGAGCCTGCATGTCCACCGATTCCAAGTTGCGCCGTGATGCCCGCAAGCGCGCCGCCGAGCGCCAGCGCAACCAGGCCGCCGCCAATCCCGCGCCGGTGTCCCCGATCGAACCGCATGCCGAACTCCGCGACCAGCAACGCACCCTGTTGGCCGGCATCGTCCGCCGCGACGGTGAATGGGTGCTGGGCATGGATGGCCGCATCGCCGGCGAAAGCACCAGCGCCGCCCAGGTGCTGGCGCTGATCATGCGCGCGGCCGAGTTGCACGAACGCCAGGGCACCCCCGTGCGGCTGACCTACTCGGACGCCCTCAAGGACGCCGCGCACGCCGAAGCCCGTGCCGACGGCATGGAGTTCGAGCAGTTCAAGACCAGGTTGAGCGAACGGTTGCAGGGCGGCACCAAGCTCAACTGATCCTGCTGGAACAAGCGCTGCTAGACGCACTGCCTGACACGTCTGCTGTCCACGACAGCGTTGGGTGTCAGTCAGGGCGTGTCACTGGACGCGCAACAGCGGGTGGACGATGCCGAAGTAGATGGTGCAGCAGCCTGCCGCAGGTCGCCAAAGCGATGAGCATGCTCATCGCGATCACGGTTTGATCAGTGGCAGGATGCCACCGCGCCATGCAGGCGGGAAACGCTGGCAGCTGCGCGCTGTGTTGCGAGCCGATCAATCCCGGCCACTGCCAGCAATAAGCAATCGTCAGGTGCCACGCCAGCGACAACAGCACCGCCAACGCTGCGATGCACCCACCTGCCGTCATACAGACCAGCAACCACCGCGTGCAACGCTGACCGATCATCGACGCAACACCTCGCTGTCAGAGAGCGCTGCGCCTGAGCAATCTGCCGAAGCGACGGTTGGCCGGTGGTCGACGCTTTCCTTTGCCATGCGTCATCAGCGCGCCGTCGCAGGCGCAGTCGTCGTGGTTGCCGGAGCGGCGGCCGTTGCCTGCCACCCGCACATCTGCCCTTGATTCTGCTGCTTGAGCCATTCGCTCATCGGCGCGAAGTATTCCAGCATCGGGCCGGCATCGAGTTTGTCGTTGCCGGTGAGTTCCTTGAGTGTGGTCTGCCAGGGTTGGCTGGAACCACGCTGCAGCATCGACCAGAACTTCTGCCCGGCGTCCTTGTTGCCGTAGAAGCTGCATTCGTACAGCGGCCCCTGATGGCCGGCGGCCTGGCACAGGCCTTTGTAGAATTGGAATTGCAGGATATGCGCCAGGAAATAGCGCGTGTACGGCGTGTTGCCCGGCACGTGGTACTTGGCGCCAGGGTCGAAGAATTCTTCGCCGCGCGCGCTGACCGGCGCCACGCCCTGGTACTTGGCTTTCAGTTCCCACCAGGCCTGGTTGTAATGCTCGGGCGTGATGGAGCCGTCGAACACGCCCCAGCGCCAGCGGTCGATCATCAAACCGAACGGCAGGAACGCCACCTTGCTCAGTGCCATGCGCATCTGCGAATTGATCAACGACTCGCGGCCGGTCTGTTGCTCGCCCACCATGCCGATCGACTGCAGATACTTGGGCGTCATCGCCAGCACGATGGTGTCGCCGATCGCTTCGTGGAAGCCATCGTTGGCGCCGTTCTGAAACAGCGGCGGCAACGGGTTATAAGCCAGGTCGTAATAGATGTGGCCCAGCTCGTGGTAGATGGTGGTGAAGTCTTCTTCGGTCGGCTTGATGCACATCTTGGTGCGCACGTCCGCGCCGATGTTCTGGTTCGGCTCGCCGCCCATGTTCATGTCCCAGGCGCTGGCGTGGCACACCACATCGCGATCCAGCGGCTTGATGAACTGCGAGCGCTGCCAGTACGTGTCCGGCAGCTTGGGCATGCCCAGCGATGTGTAGAAATCCTGCGCGCGTTCGGTCATCTGCTTGGCGGTACGCAGCTGCGCCTCGCGTTCGGCGTTGAAGCGTGCGGCCGCGCCACCATCGCCGCCGGTGTTGCGCGCCAGCACTGCGCTGAGGTTGCCTTGGTACTGCTTTTCCAGCGCGGAGGTGATGTCCAGATCGCCGGCGCCAGGGTAGGGCTGCAGCAGATCCCACAGGTTGCTCCAGTCCTGCTGCCACATATTGCCCATCAGGTGTGCCGGCAACAGGCCGCCGGCGACCTCGCCCTTGTCCTTGCCGTATTGCGTATCGAGTTTGCCGCGCGCATAGCACTGCAACTGCGCATACAACGGTTTGACCTGTTCCCACAGACGGTCGGTTTCGCTGGCCAGTTGCGCCGGCGGCATGTCGTAGCCGCTGCGCCATAGCACCCCGACGTCGGCGAAACCCAGCCCGCGTGCGCCCTCGTTGGCCAGTTCGACGAAGCGTTGGTAGTCCTTGCGCATGGGCTGCGCAGTGCTGTGCCAGCCCTGCCAGGCGTCGAGTTGTTCGTTGTAGTCGCGGCTGCTGGCCAGCACTTGCTCCAACTCGCCGAGCTGGCGGCAGCGGCGCTGCTCGCCTTCGCCCACGCAGTAGCTGCCCGCGCCGTAATCGCCTTCCATCTTGGCGGCGATGCGGGTGAGTTCGGCCAGCTTGGCCGGGTCGCGCGGTGCGGGCAGAGCACTCATCAATTTCAGCAATTGCAGCGCACGCGCACTGTCGGCCGACATCGGTGTGCCGGCGTACTGCTTGGATTGTTCGATCCACCGGTCCAGCTGCGCCAGCGAGCGCTCGTTGGCCTTGGCCGCCAGCAACTGCGAATCGCCGTTGATGTAGGTCGACGACAGCCACTGCGCCGCAGTGATTTCCGGATAGGCCGCCTTGTATTCGGCGCTGATGCGCGCAACGAACTGGTCGGCGCTTTCGGCCGGCGCGGTCTTGCTCGCGACAGGTGTGTCCGGTGGTGCCGCATCCCGGCGGCAGGCCGACAAGCTCAGGGTGCCGGCAGCCACGGCCAACGCCAGCAACAGCAAACGAGGATTCACGGGTGGTCCTTGCAGTGAAGTCCGGCGAAGGCTAGAGCGCGCCGGGGTTCAGGGCAAGGGCCAACGCACGCCACGCATGCGATGGGGCGGGCAGACGCAGGCGTTGGCGATCAGCGCAGCGTGGTGCCGGTGCACTTGGCGAACAGGTCGCGCTCGGGCGCGTAGACGCTGGTCTTGACCTGCATCAGCCCAAGCACGGAAGGGAACAGCGCATCCTGATCGGTGTATTGCCCTGCACGGTGGCGCAGGCAGGCTTCATCCAGGCCGCGATCGCGCGCGAACTCCGGCGAGAACCACATCACCATCGGCACATGGGTCTGCTCCTTGGGCGCGATGGCATACGGAACACCGTGCAGGTACAGGCCTTTTTCGCCAAGCGATTCGCCGTGATCGGAGAGATAGATCATCGCCGTGTCGTAGTCCGGCAGGCCGCGCAGCGCGTGGATGGCCTGATTGAGGAAATGGTCGGTGTACAGGATCGAATTGTCGTAGGCGTTGACGATGTCCTGGCGGCCGCAGCTGCCCAGATCCGCGGTCTTGCACACCGGCTTGAAGCGTTCGAACTGCGCCGGGTACCGTTCGAAGTAGCTCGGGCCATGGCTGCCCAGTTGGTGCAGCACCACCACGCGGTCGCCAGGCTTTGCGCGCACCTGCGCAGCCAGGTCGCTCAACAGGATCTCGTCCATGCAGCGGCCATCGGCGCACAGGCCCGGTGTGGTGGCATCGTCCAGCTTCTGGATCTCCAACCCGTCGCACACGCCCTTGCAGCCGGACTGGTTGTCGCGCCACAGCGTCGATATGCCGGCATGTTCCAGCACATGCAGGAACGACTGATGGCCACGAATCATGTCTTCGTTGTAGTCGCGACGCCCGTAGGGCGAGAACATGCAGGGCACCGAGACTTCTGTGCTGGTCCCGCACGAATGCATGTCGGGGAAGTTGATCACCCCTGCCTGTGCCAGCTCCGGCGTGGTCTGTCTGGCATAACCGTTGAGTCCCCAGTTCTGCGCGCGTGCGGTTTCCCCCAGCACCACCAGCAACAAGCGCGGGCGGCTGCCCGGCGCGCGCGGCGTGGCCATGGCGTCGTGTTCGATCGGCTGTTTGGGAGCACGCTTGATCGGCGATTCGGATTTGAGGTTTTGCCGCAATGCCACGATGTAATTGATCGGCGTGGCCAAATAACGCACTTCGCGGTGATTGCGCATCAGTGCGGAAATATCCTGCGACGAGAGCATGGCGCCAGCAGCGCCCACCACTGCGACCACCAGCAGGAAGCCCGATCGCACCAGCACCGCCTTGCCCGCACTGCGTGCGCGCAAACGTGTGCGCCACAGCAACGCGGTCGGAATCAGGAAGTAGCACACCAGCGGCAGGATCAGGCCCGGCGTGAGCAACTCGCGCGATTCCTTGTGATCGGTATGCAGCACGTTGCGCAGCATGTCCGCATCCAGATAGACGTTGTAGCTGTCCATGTAGTGCGCGGCCAGCGCGGTGGTGAACAGCAAGAGCGTCAGCAGCGGCTTTGCATTCCAGCGCCAGACCAGGATGCCCAGGAGCAGCGCATGCACAGCCACCAACAGCGCCATCAACGAGATCGCAAACCCGATGCTGCCCGGATGCGTGGCCATGGCCGTGCGCCAGAACAACTGATTGCACACCAACGCAAAAAACAGGCTCGACAGCAGCACCAACGCTTCGGTCGACACCGTCGGCCGCGTACTCCACGTCAGCGCGCGCAGGCCACCACGCCTGCGCGGTTCCGGCAACCAGGTACTCATGCTGCATCCCCCGAGAGCAACACCAATCCAAGCGCGCGACGCGGCCGTTGCAGCATCACGCAGTACAGCGCCAGTGCGCTCACCCAGCACACCGCCAGCGACCACAGGTCGTGCGAGAGAAAATGCGCGCCGCGCAATTGTTGCGCAACACCGAAAATGAGACCTGCTGCCAAGCCTATGAACAAACCTGCAAACCGCCATGCAGGACGGAGCGCCAGCGCACAAAAATACAGTGCCACCCACGCATAACCGGCACTGGCATGGCCGGCAGGAAAACACCCGGACGCGGCGATGCCGTGGCGCGATTCGAATAGCCCGATCATCGCTTGCGTACCGCCATAGCGGCTCAGATCCCACGGGCAATCCATCGCCGTCCACGACTTGAGCAGCGACACCAGCGAGGTCGAAAGCGCGACGGAAGCGGCCAGGTAGGTCAGCGGCCAGCGCAACACCTTCAGGCGCGGCCTGCACCACGCAACGATGGCCAGCACCAGCACGCCGACTCCGGCTGCCGTGCTCAACCATTTACCCACGCGGTGGATCACGCCGCTGGTGAACCAGTGGTCCTTGAGTAACCAGTGGCCACCTTCCAACCGATACAGCGCATCGGCGATCCATTGGTCGCCACCGGCGCCCATCAGCAGCGCGCTCGCCAACAGGACGCAGGCCAGGGGCAGCCACAGATGGCGCACGAGGAAGTGCGTCTCCACGCCGCTGGCGGTATGCGCCACGGTCGGCGCACGGATGGGAAGCGTTGTCATCGAGATGGCGGCCTGTGTCAATGCCCGACATCTTCGAAACCCGGATGTCGGAAAGCGGTCGGACCGGGGTTGCCCGGCCGTTAACCCGATACCAAGCGTTCAGTCTGCATCGCCTTCGCTACCGGTTTGTTCGGCGTCGGACGCAGCGGCGATGCAACCGGCATGCCACGCCGTGCCGGGCAGCAACTGCCATTGATTGCGATTGGACTCGCCGATATCGATGCGTTGCGCCGGATCGATGCACGCCGGCACCGCCTGCTTGAGCACGAACAGCCAGCGAGTGTGCGGCGCTTGCGCAAGCCACGGGCCGGCCTTGGCCCATTGGTCCTGCCAGCTCGCCTTGAAGCCGAAATCGGTCACCGGGCGATCGGCCTGCAGCAGGTTCTGCTCGCGCCAGGCCAGCATGCCCAGCTGCGCGTCCGGGCCGATGCGCTGGCCCACGCGCTGCATCAGACGTGAGGACGAACTATAAGGATCCAGCGCCGGCATCAACCCCAGGCCGAACACCGTCCACAGCGCGGCGGTCATCACCACCAACGCGGTGCCCGCGCGTTTACCGCGCGACCATGCACTCGCCGCCAGGCCGACCACGCCCAGGCCGATCAACCAGAAACCCACCGGCTGCAGCGAGGCAAGCTCCATGCCGCGCTTGACTGCGGTGTTCTCGGCCCAGTGCAGATGCAACGCAATGCCGCCGCCCAGCGCCAGGCCGGCGACGGCAAGCAGCAGCACATACCCGGTCAGCAGCGCCCGCACGCCGCGCCGGCGCAACAACCCCGCCAGCAACGGCGCCGCGGCAATGCACAGTGCCGGCAGCATCGGGAAGATATAGACCTCGCGCTTGCCCGGGCTGGCGCTGAAGAACAGCAGCACCAGCACGCTCCAGGCCAGCAGCAGCACATAGCGCGGGTCGCCGCGGCGCAGTCGCCGCCACCAGGCCGGCAGCAGCCACGGCAACAACAGGCAGCCGGGCAGCCACAAGGTGGCGATCACCTGCAGGTAGTACCAGAACGGTTTGACGTGATGCCAGGCATGCGCGTAGCGCGTGCCGGTCTGCTTGAACAACAGCTCGTGCGCATAGGCATGCAGCTGCGGGTCGTCGCTGTGCCACAGCGCGATGCCCAGCGGCCCCAGCCACACCGCCGTACCGGCCACGAACGCCGGCAGCACCAGTGCCCAGCTGCGTCCTGCCAGCGCGCGCGCCGGCAATACGCGCCAATGCGTACGCCGCAGCGCCATCCACGGCAGCAACAGCAGCAGCGGCAGAAAACCGACGCCCTTGGTCACCGTGCCGACGCCGGCAGCAAACAGGCCCAGCGTCCAGGCGCGCCAGTCCGGCCCGCGCAGCAGGTGCCGCAGCAGTCCCCACAACGACAGGGTGGTCAGCGCCACCAGCACCATATCGATCTGCGCACGCTTGGCCATCAGGCCGAACTGCAGCACCGTGAACAAGGCCAGCACCGCATGGGCCGCCACGCGCCGCGTCCAGAGCCGGCGCGCGATATCCCAGGTCAGCCACAACGTGGCCAGCGCGGCCAGCAGCGACGGCAGCAGGAAGGCCACCGGCCAGTGCGGTACCAGTTCGTAGGTGGCCGCCTGCAGCCACATGAAGACCGGCGGTTTTTCTGCATACAACTCGCTGCCACGGTGCGGCAGCAGCCACTGGCCGGTCTCGACCATGGTGCGCGCGGCCAGCACGAAGCGCGGCTCGTCCGGCGGATTGGGTTGGCGCATGCCCAGCCCGGCCAGCAAGCTGACGACGATCAACAGCAGCGCGGCCAGCAGTGCACGCTGGCGGGATAAGGAGGCAGCGATGGCAGGCGACACGCGCACGCCCTGAGTAAATGCGGGCAGACACTATCTGGCAAGTGGGTCGGAAATTTGTCGGAGCCGCGCCTGCGTGATCGCGCATCGCAGCGCAGGCATCGCCATGCGCGGCTGCCGAAGCGCAACCGGTTGGAAGGCGGTACCGGCGATAGCGGTCGCGTTTGGCCGGCCTCGGTTAGGATGCGCACACTGTGCCTGCCGGGCCGTCCTGGAACCCCGCTCATGCGGCTGCTGGTCATTGAAGACAACCGCAATATGGTTGCCAACCTGTTCGACTATTTCGAAGCGCGCGGGCATACCCTGGACGCCGCGCCCGATGGCGTCACCGGCCTGCATCTGGCGACCACCCAGCATTACGACGCATTGATCCTGGACTGGATGATGCCGCGCATGGATGGACCGGAAGTGCTGCGTCGGCTGCGCGAGCAGCACCAGTCCGAATTGCCGGTGATCATGCTCACCGCACGCGACGAACTGCCGGACAAGATCGCCGGCTTCCGCGCCGGCGCCGACGACTACCTGACCAAACCCTTCGCACTGCCCGAGCTGGAGGTGCGCATCGAAGCCTTGCTGGCGCGTGCGCACGGCCGTCGCCGCGGCAAACTGCTGCAAGTGGCCGACCTGCGCCTGGACCTGGCCACGCTGGAAGCGACGCGCGCCGGCCAGGTGCTGCATCTGTATCCGGCCTGCCGCAAGTTGCTGGAGGTGCTCATGCAGGCCAGCCCAGCTGCGGTGACGCGGCAACGCCTGGAGCAATCGTTGTGGGGCGACGATCCGCCCGACGGCGACATGCTGCGCTCGCATATCTATGAGTTGCGTCGCAGCGTGGACGGCCCGTTCGCGCAAAAACTGATCCATACCTTGCCGCGGCTCGGCTACCGGCTGGCGCAGCTGGATGCGGCCGATGCACCTGGCGCTGGCGACTGCAGCGATGTCTAAACAGCGCCCGTTGGGTCGCCGCGTGCTGGTGTGGTTGTTCGGCTACACGCTGCTGATGACCCTGGCGGTGTTCGGCACCGCGCAGTACCTGCACGAACGCGCCGAACACGGCGTGTGGCGCTCGCTGCTCAATTCCGAACTGGACAGCATTCTCGAGCGCAGCGTGCAGAATCCGGAGTATCACTGGCAGGACTCGGACACCTTGCGGCTGTACCGCGTCGACGATGTCGCGCGCACGCCGCCGGTCTTGCGCACCCTGCATCCCGGCCTGCACGACGGTCTGGAGATCGCCGGCCGCCAGAGTGCCGTGATGGTGCGCGACACCGCGCATGCCGGCCGCCTGGCCCTGGTGCTGGACATCACCGATTTCGAAGCGCTGGAAAAGTTCCTGACCCGCTGGATGCTGGCCGCTGGGATCGCGCTGATCGGCATCACCTTGCTGATGGGCACGTATGCGATGGCCCGGCTGGTGCGCCCTTTGGTGGAACTTGCGCGCGACATCGGGGCGTTGCGTCCAGGGCAGCGTGCGCAGCAGATTGCGGTCGGGCCACAGGGCAGCGCCGAACTGTACGTAATTGCCGATGCGCTCAACGATTATCTGGAACGCAATAGCCAGTTCGTCGACCGAGAGCGGGCCTTCATCGACAGCGCCAGCCACGAATTGCGCACGCCCATCGCGGTGATCGGCAATGCGGTGGAGCTGGCGCTGGAGCAACCCGGCACGCCGCCGGCGGTACGCCACCAGCTGCAGCGCATTGCCCAGACCAGCGCCTCGGTCGAGCAGTTGATCACCTTGCTGCTGGTGCTGGCCAAGGACCCAGGCCGGCTGGTGCGCAGCAGCGATGCGTTGCGGCTGGATCAGTTGCTGCCGGACATCGTGGCCGACCACACGCACCTGTGCGCCGACAAGGATCTGCAACTGGTCGTGGACCCGTTGCCGCCGTGCAGGCTGGTCGCCCCGGTCGCCATCGTGCAGACGGCCATCGGCAACCTGTTGCGCAACGCCATCGAAAACAGCGACCGCGGCATCATTCGCATCTCGCTGTCGGCGCCCGGCGTGGTCCGCATTGCCGACCCCGGCCATGGCATGACGCCCGAAGAGATCAGCGCCATCTATACGCGCCTGGCGCGCGGCAACGCACGCCAGGGGAGTGGCATCGGGCTGGAGCTGATCGGACGGTTGTGCGAGCACCTGGGCTGGCATCTGCAGCTGGATTCCAATGCAGGGCAGGGCACGGTGGCCACGCTGGATCTCTCCGGCGCCACGGCAACGGGATCCTGAGGCCGATCATTCGATCGACTGCGCTCAGCCCAGACGGCGCGTCCGCTATTCGGTACTGCAGGTGCCACACGTTCGCCGCTGCTGCTGCGAACGCCGCACTGCCCTGATGCCCGTCGCTGCTGACCACTGCTCGCTGCGGTTGGGCAGCCACTTGAACGCGCCGCGCAAGCTCAGGCAGGCAACAGGCCGCGTGCGTCCAGCCAGCTGCGCGCGTTCTCCGCGTCCTGCTCGAACCAGGCACGGGTGGAGCCCAGCCGATACGTATAGCCCCAGCTGTCCATGTCCGCCATCAGGCGCGCGCTGCCCACGCCGGGCAGTTGCTCGGCCAGCAGGATCTGCAGGTAACAGGTGGCGTCTTCTTCCTCCACCGAATCGGTGGCGTCGGTATGCACGGCGGCGCGTTTTTCCGCAGGCAGCACGATCAGATGTCCGGCTTCGTGCAGGAGCGAATGCACCGGGGTGTCGTCGCGCACGTAAACGTCGCAGCCGATGATGCCGGCCTCCGGTTCGCCCCAGAAACTGCCTGGAATCGCTGCACCACTGTCCACGCGATGCAGGCGCAAGCCATAGCGCGCGAGCAGGGCGGCAGGTGCGTCCAGGCCGATATCGGCCACGCACAGAACATCGGCAGCGGTGGGTGTGGCAGTGGGGGCGGTGGTCACGCGCAATGGCTCGCGGTCGGGTCACATGCAACAACGGCACCGTGCGAACGCGGTGCCGTTGTCGGCGCTTACTTGTCGCCGTCTTCCGGCAGGGCGACCGAGATGTCCAGCACGTCGTGTTCGCCGTCCTTGACCAGATCCACGCGCACGGCATCGGCATCGATGTTGACGTACTTCTTGATCACTTCCAGCAGTTCGCGCTGCATCAGCGGCAGGTAATCCGGCCCGCCGCGGTGGTTGCGCTCCTGCGCAATGATGATCTGCAGGCGGTTCTTGGCCGTCTCGGCGGTGTTCTTCTTGCTCTTGAGAAAATCGAGCAGGCCCATGCTTACCCTCCGAACAGCTTGCTGAAGAAGCCTTTCTTCTCCACGGATGTGAATCGCATCGGGCGCTCCTCGCCCATGATGCGGGCGACTGCGTCGTCATACGCCTGGCCGGCCGGGGACTCGGCATCCAGGATCACCGGCTCGCCCTTGTTGGAGGCGTTGAGCACGTCGCCGGATTCGGGAATCACGCCGATCGCCTTCAGGCCCAGCACTTCTTCCACGTCAGTGATGCTGAGCATCTCGCCGCCTTCCACGCGGCCCGGGCTGTAGCGGGTCAGCAGCAGGAACGCCGGCACGGCCTTGCCTTCTTCGGCCTTGCGGGTCTTGGAATCGAGCAGGCCGATGATGCGGTCCGAGTCGCGCACCGAAGAGACTTCCGGATTGACCACCACCACCGCGCGGTCGGCGAAATACATCGCCAGGAACGCGCCTTTTTCGATGCCGGCCGGCGAATCGCAGACGATGTAGTCGAAGCCGTCGGCGGCCAGGTCCTTGAGCACCTTTTCCACGCCTTCCTGGGTCAGCGCGTCCTTGTCGCGGGTCTGCGAGGCGGCCAGGACGTAAAGGTTCTCGAACCGTTTGTCCTTGATCAGCGACTGCTTGAGCGTTGCTTCGCCGTGCACGACGTTGACGAAGTCGTACACCACGCGCCGCTCGCAGCCCATGATCAGGTCCAGGTTGCGCAGGCCGACGTCGAAGTCGATGACCGCTACTTTCTTGCCGCGCTTGGCCAGCCCGCAGGCCAGGCTCGCGCTGGTAGTGGTCTTGCCGACGCCGCCCTTGCCGGAGGTGACTACGATGATTTCAGCCAAAGGATTTCTCCGAATATTTCTGTGGTTGGGCCGCGTCAATCAAGCGCAGCGATCTTGATCTGATCCTGCTCCAGCCAGACCTGGACGGCCTTGCCACGCAGGTCCATGGGAACATCGTCCAGCACCTTGTAGTGGCCAGCGATGGCAACCAGTTCGGCGTGGAAGTCGCGGCAGAAGATGCGCGCGTCGGGATTGCCCTGCGCGCCGGCCAGAGCGCGGCCACGCAGGGTACCGTAGATATGGATGCTTCCGTCGGCGATGACCTCGGCCCCGGCACCGACCGTACTGAGTACGGTCAGGTCGCAGTTCTCCGCGTACAGCTGCTGACCCGAACGCACCGCGGTGCGCTGCATCCGGCCCGGCGCCGGTCGCGCGGCCGGCGGTGCCGGCTCGGCACGTGCGGGCGGCGGCGGTGGCGGTGGCGGACTGACCGCGGTCGGCTCGTACTGCGCGCGAAATTTGGCCAGCAGCGGCACGCCCAACTGCTGGGACAGCAGGTCGATCTCGCTGGTGCCGTAGGCCAGCGCCACCGGCAGCACGCCGGCATCGCGCAGGCCGTCCAGCAGCGCCTTGGCCGTAGCCAGGTCCGGCACCTGCGACAGCCCGCCGAAATCCAGGATCACCGCCGCACGGCCGAACAACTTGGGCGCGCGGCTCACGCGCTCGCGCATTTCCTGCACCAGCCGCGGCACATCCAGCGTCCGCACACGCAGGTTGGCGATGCCCACCTGGCCGATCTTCAGTTCGCCGGCCTGTTCAAAATCCACATTCACACTTGCCACAACTCAGCTCCCCGTCGATGGGCTAGCGGTGGTGGCGGCATGACGCGGCCGGCCCACCCACGGCAAGTGGTCGGGCAACTTGCCGCCATAGGTCTCCTTGACCCACCGATAGCTGCACATGTCTTTCATCAGCATGCTGGCGCGCACTTCCACATCGGGCATGGTGTTCTGGCCAACCTCGCGGAAGCCGAAGCTGCCATGGAACAGCAAGGCCGCATCTGCGCCATGGTCCAGGAACACCTCGCACGCCAGCTGCGGGTAACGCAGCTCGGTATAGCTCTGCACATCGGCATAGAACGCCCGCCCGACGCCACCGCCGCGGCGGCGGCTGGCGACCACGATGCGGTCGATATAGAAGAATTCCGGGTGACGGTCCCGGAACCAGGCGAAATTGCTGCTGTCGTGCGCACTGCCGCTTCCGAAACCGACCAGAAACCCGGCCAGGTTGCCGTCGCGCTCGGCGACGCGGAAATACTCGGCCTGCTCGTAGAAACGTTGCAGCCTGGTTGAATCCAGCGGCAGGATCGCCAGTCCGGCATTGTTGTTCAGGGCCAGGACGGAATCGAGCTCGTGCTCGCGCACGTCGCGGATGACGATCGACATTGGGACTCCGTGGGGTAACGCGTCGACCCGAAATCGGATCTGCGTCGGATTATTACATGCGGGGCCTGAAGCGGCGACCCAGCGCATGCGATCGGCCGGCGCGCGGCAGGTGCCGGCGTGCAACGGCGCGTCAGCACAGGCGCTGCGCGGGCCCGACATCCGCCACCCGTGCACCTGCCGGCATGCATGACTTCCGGCAAGAGGGCAGCGCGGTCGCTTACGCCTAAGATGCGGGCATGTTGGGATACCTCAGTCACACGCGCGTCCTGCGCTTTGCCGGCCTGTTCACCTGGGCGATGATCGTCATGCCCTTGGTGTACACCTACTGGCCGCCGGCCGAAGAAGGCGACCACCGCAGCGTGGCCGAGGCGGTGATGATGTCGGCATTCTTCATCGGCTTCGGCGCCAGCTACTTCTGGTTGACCCGCGGCTTGAACAGCGGCGGCCACGCGCACTGGTACGACCGGTTGATCCTGTTGCTGCTCACCATCTGCGCGCTGGCGGTGAGCTATCTGAGCGGAACCGGGCTCGGCAGCATCCTGATGATGGTGGCGGCCGGGGTGATCCCGTGGCTGCTGCCGCTACGCGTGGGCGTGCTATGGCTGGTGCTGAGCCAGCTGGCGGTGCTGCCGGTGTTCTACTACCTGCGCCCGGACTTCACCCTGTTCGCGGCGCTGATGCAGTCGCTGTTGTACGGCGGCTTTTCGATGTTCATCTTCGTCACCAGCCTGGTGGCCCGCCAGCAGACCGATGCGCGCGAAGAGCAGCGCCGGCTCAACGCCGAACTGCGCGCCACCCGCGCGTTGCTGGCCGAGAGTGCGCGCATCAACGAGCGCACCCGCATCTCGCGCGAGCTGCACGACCTGCTCGGCCACCACCTCACCGCGCTCAGCCTCAACCTGGAAGTGGCCGGCCACATCACCGAGGGCCAGGCCCAGGAGCACGTGCGCCA
This sequence comes from Xanthomonas sp. A1809, assembly GCF_017746015.1. NCBI lineage: Bacteria > Pseudomonadati > Pseudomonadota > Gammaproteobacteria > Lysobacterales > Lysobacteraceae > Xanthomonas > Xanthomonas sp. A1809. The sequence continues at coordinate 263,889 of NZ_JAGHWZ010000003.1, forward strand.
GGCGCACACGCTGGCCAAATTGTTGCTCACCGATGTGCGCGAGGCGGTCAGCCATCTGCGCGACAGCGGCGCGATCGACCTGGAAGCGGCGCTGCGCCCGCTGGTCACCCAGGTGCCGTCGCTGGATATCCACCTGGACATCGCCCAGCCGCTGACCCTGGACGACCCCGAGCGCGCCCACGTGCTGCTGCGCTGTACCCAGGAAATCATCACCAATGCGGTGCGCCATGCCGGCGCGCGCAACCTGTGGATCCAGGTGCGCCGCGATGCCGATACGGTGCTGATCGACGCCCGCGACGACGGCCACGGCGCCGATGCGGTCGCGCCCGGCAACGGGCTGCGCGGCATGCGTGAGCGGCTGAACCAGTATGGTGGGAAGCTCGAAATTCAAACCCGGCGGGGTGAGGGCTTTGGCCTGCGCATCGCTGTTCCAGGCGCGCCGGCACTGATGCCTGCGGCCGTGACCCAAGGAGTGTTGTGATGATCCGTGTGTGCCTGGTCGACGATCAAACCCTGGTGCGCCAGGGGATCCGCTCGCTGTTGGCGCTGGACGACGGCATCGAGGTGGTGGCCGAGGCCTCCGACGGCAAGCAGGCAGTGGAGCAGATTCCGCAGATCCAGCCGGACGTGGTGCTGATGGACATGCGCATGCCGGTGATGTCCGGGCTGGAAGCGCTGCAGATGCTCTCGCGCAACGGCACCCTGCCGCCGACGATCATCCTGACCACCTTCGACGACGACCAATTGGTGCTGGCCGGGCTCAAGGCCGGCGCCAAGGGCTATCTGCTCAAGGACGTCTCGCTGGAACAACTGGTTGGCGCCATCCGCACCGTCGCCGAAGGCGGCTCGCTGGTGCAGCCGGCGGTGACCCAGCGCCTGCTGTCGGGTCTGGAGCACATGCGTAACGAGTTCGTCAGCCTGGACCGCCCCGATCCGCTCACCGACCGCGAAACCGAGATCCTGCGGCTGATGGCGAGTGGGTTTTCCAACAAGGAAATCGCCAACTCGCTGGGTGTGGCCGAAGGCACCATCAAGAATCACGTCTCCAACATCCTCTCCAAGCTCGGCGTACGCGACCGCACCCGCGCGGTGCTGAAAGCATTCGAACTGCAGCTGGTGTGAGCTCGGCCCTGCGCCGGCGAGCTCGACGCCAAGCCGGCCTGCAGCAGGCACCGGACTCGCATTCAGGACGCTGCGGCGCCGGTCGGACTGCGAAACGGGCGGGCCGGTGCCGCCTGGCCACTGCAACATCACACGCACGCAGCACGTGATGTGCATGATAGCGGCGCGCAATCGCCCAAACCCTTGTGCAGGTTGGGATTGCGCATCCCCCACGCGCTGTGTTGCGCGGTGAATGACACCGCAAGACCGCGCTACCCGTCGCACAACTGAACATCTTTCTCGAAGCCTGCTAGGATGGTGGCTTCGCTTCACTCAACCCGGCCGTGGGATCGGCCCCGGAGACCTCCTGAATGACCCGTATTATCGAGTTCCTGATCGCCTTGGGGATCGTGGCTGGCTTGTTTGTCGTGGTGGGCTTGGTGTTGCCCTCGGAGCGGCAGATGTCCGAGAGTGTTGAGACCAACCGCAGGATGACGATTGTTTACGACACCGTGAACAGCTTCCGTCGTTTCAAGGATTGGAACCCGCTTGTGCTGCGTGACCCGAAGATCCAGCTGAAGCTGGCCGGCCCGGAAGAGGGCAAGGGTGCACGCGTCGAATACAGCTCCACCGAGGGCTATATCGGCAACGGCAGCTGGGAGATCACCAACAGCGTCAAGAACGAGCGTGTTGAGATCGCAATCGAAGATCCCACCAAGGGCTACGACAAGGTCACCAATTTCACCCTGGTGCCGACCGGCAAGAACAACAAGAACGTCAAGATCACCCAGGATTACAGCGTCAAGTACGGCTGGAACCTGTTTGGTCGCTATGCCGGCCTGTACGTCAGCCGCCACGTGGGCGACGACCTGAAGCTGGGTCTGTCGCGTCTGGCGACTGCGCTGGCCACCGTGCCGAACTTCGACTACCGCGCCGAGCTTGACGGCAAGCCGGTGTTGAGCGACCTCAAGATCGTCGATGTGCCGGCCGAGGACCTGTTGGTCGTCACCGCGGGCAACATCGATCGTGACAACGAGACGATCAAGAAGTCGATCAAGGACAACCAGGAGTGGATCAAGCGCGTGATGGATTCCAACGGCCTTGAGGCGGTTGGTCCGGTGCGCATCGTGACCACCGACTTCGCTTCGGACAAGTACGCCTTCGACGTGGTGCAGCCGGTGCGCAAGCGCGCTGGTGGTGCTCCGAAGGCCGACGCCAAGGCCGACACCGCCAAGGCCGATGCCAAGAAGGACGACGCGGCTGCCGCGGCACCCGCCGATGCAACCCCGGTGGCTGCAACGGGCGACGAGTTGAAGCTCAACATTCCGTCCGAAGCACCGGTGAAGTACCAGCGGGTTCCGGCGCACCGTTCGGCCTTTGCGACCTACGCAGGCCACATGGCCGGTCTGGACGCAGTGCGTAACTCGCTGCGCGCCTGGGCTGCCACCAGCGGCATGGACGTGACCGATCGTCCATACGAAGCGTGGAAGGGTGGCGTGGACAAGTCGTTCACCCAGGACGGCACCTACGACGTCTACTGGGCCATCAAGTAATCGTCTCACCACGATGAGCTGATCCAGACGAAAACGCGCCGCAGTCTTGCGGCGCGTTTTTTTTGCGCTGCGGCGCTGCCATGGAAGTTGCCTGCATGTCTTTGCTTGATCGTCGCAAGAAACACCCCTCGCTGCTGGCTTGCTGCGGCGGCCTGCTGGCGGCCACTGCCGTCGGTCTATCGGCCTATGCCTCGCACGGCGTTGCCGATGCGATGGTGCAGTCGCGGCTGCAGCTGGCGTCGTTGTACGCATTCGGCCATGGCGCGGTCCTCACCGTGCTGGGCGCCACCGAAACGCGTGCGCTGGGCCGGGTGGGCTTGTACCTGCTGTTGCTCGGCACGTTGCTGTTTGCCGGCAGCCTGGTCGGGGGCGCGTTGCTGCAGTGGCCGACCACCCTGGCGCCGGTCGGCGGAGTGGGCCTGATGCTGGGCTGGGTGGTGCTGGCCATTGGTGCGTTGAGGCGCTGAGCATGCCGCGCCATGCCCGCGGATTCGATGTGGAGGCTGCGTTCGCGCATGTGTCCCGGCGCGATCGCGCGCTGGGTGCGTGGATGAAGCGCATCGGCCCGATCGCCCCGCAACCGGGCTGGCACAAACCCTTCGACCCGGTCGATGCGCTGGCACGCGCCATCCTGTTCCAGCAACTCAGCGGCAAGGCGGCGTCGACCATCGTGGCGCGGGTGGAAGTGGCGATCGGTGCGCAGCGGCTGCATGCGGACACCCTCGGTCGTATCGACGATGCAGCGCTGCGTGCCTGCGGCGTTTCCGGCAACAAGGCGCTGGCGTTGCGCGATCTGGCACGGCGCGAACGCGAAGGCGAGATTCCCTCGCTGCGCAGGCTCGCTTTCATGGACGAGGACGCCATCGTGCAGGCGCTGGTGCCGGTGCGCGGCATCGGCCGCTGGACGGTGGAAATGATGCTGATGTTCCGCTTGGGCCGCCCGGATCTGCTGCCCATCGACGACCTGGGCGTACGCAAAGGGGCGCAGCGCGTGGACAAGCAGGAGCAGATGCCCACCCCCAGGGAACTGGCCGCACGCGGCGAACGCTGGGGCCCGTACCGCACCTATGCCGCGTTCTATCTGTGGAAGATTGCCGACTTCAGTGTGGGGACCAAGGTGCCGACACCGCGTTCGCAGGAGTAGGGCGAACGCACGCGGGGCAGACGCGACGGGCCGTCCTGTCCAGCCGCGCTGCGTGGCGCATGACGTGCGACCGGCTCATCCCGCCGACCAACGCCAATGCCACGGTTCGTAGACGATGCCATGCGGGTTGTCGCGTGGATAACTCAGGCGGTAGCCGAATGCGTGCGCGTTGCTGCACAACCAGGCGAATGCGGGCGTGGCTTCGAAGGACTCTTCGGCCGGCGGCTCGCCCGGTGTGCCCAGATCCAGTGCGTCGCCGCTGTGATGTTCGCTGAAACCCGGCGCTGCGTTGACCGTCAGGATCTGCTCCAGGGTGAGCCCGCGCGCGAACTTGCGCTCGAAGATGCCCAGTTGGTAGTCGTGGCTGCGATAGCCGGAAATCGCATCGATCACGATGTCTGCGCGCAGCGCAGCCGCACGCATCTGTCGCCATGCGCGTGCAGCGCCGGCACTGAGCCATAGCGGGCGGCCGAAGCGATCGCGTCCGGCAAACTGCAGTGCGGCCGGTTCGGCAATCAACTGCAGGCCGGTCCGTTGCACATAGTCGTCGGTGGCGAGCCCGAGCTGGCTCAGCCGGCACTGCAATCCGTCGATCGCCAGCGTGTCGTCGCGTACCTGGCCGATGCGGCCGGTTGCGGTCTGCAGACGGTCCAATGCTTCGTCCAGGCCATGCTCGCGTGCCAGCCGCGGGATCAGCGGCATCAGACCCTGCGGAAGATGTGCAGCCAGATAGCGTCCATCGCGTTTGCGCCGCAGTAGCCAGTCGGCCTGTGCCAGCACACGCGCATCCGCATTGCCGCGCGCGCGCAGCAGATCGGCCGGCCACAGCTCGATCGCGCTGGTATTGAGGAGTACACGTTGAAGATGATGCATCTACGCAGCTTAGCGGTTGCCTGGTGAGCGCTGCCAGTCCGGCCAGGCGCTGTGACCCGCACCGACCCAGATGGGCGAACCGCTACACCGGTGCGCAGTCGCGTCTGGATGATCGACGGCGCGTGATCAATTTTCGGATTGTTCTTTTTCGCCCTGCGGTTTCGGTAGCCGGCCAGCCTTGCGTAACGCATCGCGCAGCACGTATTCGATCTGCGCATTGAGGCTGCGCAATTCGTCGTCGGCCCAGCGCTGCACGGCGGCCAACACATCGGCGTTGATACGCAGCGGGTAGGCTTTTTTTTCGCTCATTTGCCGTCTCTGCGGCCGCCGTGACGGCGCAGGTGCATCACCATCGACACGATCAACGCGTTGACGCCGATGAGCATGCCGATCACCACGGCATAGATGCCGGCGCGATTGTCGCCAGCCCAGTACAGGCATGCGGCGCCGACCAGGATCACCAGGCTGATCAATGCCCAGCGCAGGCCCAGCCCGCGTGCACGGTCGTCATCGTCGGCGCCGATGGACGCGGCGATGGCAAGCGCGGGCAAGCCGGAAAGCGCAACCACCAGGGGCACCATGATATTCATCAGATCGATCTCGGAGTGGCTGACGCAACGGAAGCGAGCGCTCGCCAGGTGGCGTGGAGGGCGCGCCCACAAGCGCAGTGTACGAGTGGCGCATGCCGATGCCGAACCGCGGCTGCGCCCGGGCGGCAGTGAGCGCAGGTGTTTTATCGGCAGCCCTCAATACAGCGAGCCGGCGTTGACCACCGGTTGGGTCCCGCGATCGGAACACAACACGGTAAGCAGGTTGCTGACCATATGCGCCTTGCGCTCTTCGTCCAGCTGCACCACGCCATTCTTGTGCAGCTCCGACAGCGCCATTTCGACCATCCCCACTGCGCCGGCGACGATGCGCGAGCGTGCGGCAATCACCGCATTGGCCTGCTGGCGCTGCAGCATGGCCTGGGCGATTTCCGGCGCGTAGGCGAGGTGGCTGATGCGCGCCTCGATCACGTCCACGCCGGCCTGGGTCAGGCGCTCGTCCAGATGCCGCTTGAGTTGCTCGCTGATTTCGGCCGGATGGCTGCGCAGCGAGATCTGGCCGTCTTCGTGCTGGTCGTACGGATAGCTGGTCGCCATCGCACGCAGCGCCGCTTCGGACTGGATATGCACGAAGCTTTCGTAGTCGTCGACGTTGTAGACCGCTTCGGAGGCATCGAGCACCTGCCATACGATCACCGCAGCGATTTCGATCGGACTGCCATCCAGCTCGTTGACCTTGAGTCGCCCGCTTTCGAAATTGCGTACGCGCTGGCTGACGCGACGCTTGGCGTAGAACGGCACATTCCAGCGCAGGCCGGCGTCCTTGACGGTGCCGACGTACTTGCCGAACAGGCTCAGTACCGCGGCCTGGTTGGGCTCCAGCGTGTACAGCCCGGCCAGCATGAAAATGCACGCCGCCGCGACCAGTACCGCGGCGATGAATGCGCCCAGCGTGACGCTGTTGTCGGCCATCATCGTCAATACAACCCAAGACGTACCGACAAGGCCGGCGCCTGCGACGAGAACGACGGGAATGCCGGGTAACGAACCGATCGGCTTCTCTTTCATGAGCGCGAGTCCTTGTGGAATGGTAAAAAGATATCAATGTGATATCAGTTAAACAATAGCCGTTCGTCGGCGTGGCAGTGGGCAACCGTTAGAATGGCGGCCCCTCTCGCTTTGGACCGCGCTCATGACCACTTTCGGCACGCCGTTATCGCCTTCCGCCACCCGCGTGTTGTTGCTGGGCTCGGGCGAACTGGGCAAGGAAGTGGCGATCGAGCTGCAGCGTTTCGGTGTGGAAGTGATCGCAGCCGACCGCTATGCCAATGCACCGGCGATGCAAGTGGCGCACCGCTCGCATGTGCTGGACATGCTCGACCCCGCAGCATTGCGCGCGCTGATCGCCAGCGAGCAGCCGCATCTGATCGTGCCGGAGATCGAAGCGATCCATACCGAAACCCTGGTGGCGCTGGAACGCGAGCAAGGCCAGAAGGTCATCCCGACGGCGCGTGCCGCGCGCCTGACCATGGACCGCGAAGGCATTCGCCGCCTGGCAGCCGAAACGCTGGGCCTGCCGACCTCGCCGTATCGCTTTGTCGATACCGTCGAGGAATATCGCGATGCAATCGCCGCGGTGGGGGTGCCATGCGTGGTCAAGCCGGTGATGTCGTCCTCGGGCAAGGGCCAGAGCACCCTGCGTAGCGAGGCCGATATCGATGCGGCGTGGGCGTATGCGCAGACCGGTGGGCGTGCCGGTGCCGGTCGCTGCATCGTCGAAGGCTTCATCGATTTCGATTACGAAATTACCTTGCTTACCGTGCGGCATGCCGGTGGCACCTCGTACTGCGACCCCATCGGGCACTGGCAGCAGGACGGCGACTACCGCGAAAGCTGGCAGCCGCAACCGATGTCGGCCGCTGCGTTGCGCCGCTCGCAGGAAATCGCCAAGGCCATCACCGACGAGCTCGGCGGCTGGGGCCTGTTTGGCGTGGAGTTGTTCGTCAAGGGCGACGAAGTGTGGTTCAGCGAAGTCTCGCCGCGCCCGCACGACACCGGTCTGGTCACGCTGGTGTCGCAGGACCTGAGCGAATTCGCGCTGCATGCCCGCGCCATTCTCGGCCTGCCGGTGGGCGCGCAGGACGGCGGCGTGATCCGTCAGGCCGGCCCCTCGGCATCGTGCGCGTTGCTGGCGCACGGCAATGGCGTGCCGGTGTTCGACAACGTGGCCGAGGCGCTGCGCGACCCGGACACCGCACTGCGCCTGTTCGGCAAACCCCGGGTGGACGGCCATCGCCGCGTCGGCGTCACCCTGGCGCGCGCGGACAGCATCGATGCGGCGCGTGAGAAGGCGCGCGTCGCCGCTGCCGCGTTGACGATCCAGCTGCAGGCCTGAGTTTCCTGCCGACTCGCATTGGTGCAGTGACAAGGTTGCTGCACCGTAGACTATGGTTGCTGGCTCTGACAAGTCAGTTAGTAGCCAACAGGTCGGGCGCAGGAGTGCACATCTGGCGACTCTCGTGCGGTCAGCTCATGGTCCGAGCTGCTGGTGCCTGCGTCTGCTCTTGTTGCAAGTTCCGATGCTGCTCTGCCTGCCCGCGTTCGGCTGCAGCCTTTGTCCATTCCTGACTGCTCTGCTCCAGCGGTGTATTGAGTGCGGCGACCGTATCGACATGGGCACGCAGCTGGTCGTGCGATCCGGCCGAGTAAGGATTGTTCTGCACTGCAAATGCGCGCGAGGCATCGTCGCTCAGCCTGACTTCGTCGATGCGGTCCATTCCCATCTTGCAGGACTGCACCGCCAGGCAGCCCGCAAGATTGGCGCTGCGCGCGTCCGTTTGTCGTCCGTGCTCGCGATCCAGTATCTGTATGTGATCCTTTGCCTGTGCAAACAGTTGGTAGCCGGGATGCGTGGGATCCTTTAACGATGGCGCGTGCCGCTCCTCGCTGAGAATGTGCTGCTGCAAAGACCTTTGCGATGGAAGCGGGTTACGGATTTCCCTGTTCAATGGACTGTCAGGAAATGGTGCCTCAATGCTCTCTACACCGTGGATATTGCGTAGCGGGCGGTAAGCATCTTTTCCAGGCCCTTCTAGCGGCAGAGGGATGCGAACGTCCGGAAGCAGTTGCCCGGCTCCTGGAATAAGTAAGCCATTTACATCAATGCTCTTGTTTCGATGGAGTCCGGCATGATTGAGGGCCGCCCAGGTGAAATCGACGCAATTGTTGCGTACGTCCCTGTATTGCGTGTCAAAACCAAATTTTTCTGGTTCTTCCCCAAATTTATGGAGTTTTTCATATTGTTCTTTGCTTATTTCGATGGTTCTTGAGTATGCTGGCCTGTGATATTCGCTTGCATCTGTGTCATAGATTTTTCCTGGGCCGTTCATTTGCCCATGAGTGATCGGGGCAAAGCCATAGCTGGCTGGCCTGCTTTTGCCATCGTCGAGTACGAAAAACATGTGCCCTGGGCCAGAGGTGGCTGGTTCACCATCCACCAATTGTTGCTTTCCCTTTGTATAAAGGGGCGTCCCGGGCGCGGCAATGACGACCGTTACTGTGTAATGCTGCCTGTCCATTAGATGCCCCATTCAAATTCATTTTTGATTATTTGGAGGAAGTCCATTCCCGTTGAACGGAAATTTGCGCAGACGGGTCTTTGAGTGCTGGATTTCCTGATTGAGATGAGACATCGACGCGGTATCGGCCGTAGCTGTCTATTGGCAAATAGCAAACGGTCCAGTTGCTCGTATCTGAGGTGTGTGCGGCGACGTCAATGTATTTTTTTTCCTCGTTTCCGAACCGCCATTCAAAAAATTTACGTCTAGCTGGTTCTTTCTTGATGTACGCTTGAAACGCGTCTTCAGTGGGTAGTTTTTGGCATTGATCCCCGATCCATTTGCAGGCCTCGACATGGACCGCATATCGTGGCGGAGATTTCCCGTTATTTAAGAAAGTGACTGGATCGAGCTCGCCTTTGCGGTTCAAAGTCAATCCAACGATGTAGGATTGAGTGAGATTTACATTCTTCGGCGTTGCTTCGAATTCGAAGCGCACATGGGCATCGGTGGCATCCACCGGAAATGGCCGAATGAGGAGAAGGTCTTCTTTTTCAGAAGACGGTGGCTTGCTTGCGCTGCACGCGCTCGCAAGAAGCGCGAGCGCCAATGGCAGAAAAAAAGTACGCAGGAAACCGCGCGCGTCGTGGAAATGCAGTCTCATTCAACTTGCTCACGATACCTGTCTGCGAGGGAGTGTAAGCCTGTCGATCGGATCGGGACCACCAGATTCAATGGGGGCGCCCTCGGAGCCTTGTCGATCACTGCCTCAGTTGCCTCCGAAAGTCGTCTGCTCTTCCGGCATGGCGTTAGGACTCGGGGCGCTGAATCTTCCCTTTCTAGCGTATGGCCTTACTGTTATAAGCAGCCGTCGACACCAGGCCCAGAGCGTGACATCTCGGAGCCTCGGTACGATTGCTTAGTTGCTAGCCACATCCACCCACACCGCATGGTGGTCGCTGCCATCGGCAATCGCCGCTTCTGGTGCGCTGCTGGCCGGCCAGAAAATGCCGCTGCCGATCAGGGTGAACTGGCGCGACGGCAGCACGTAATCCAGGCGCATGGTGCCGGCTTGCGGGCCGAAGTCGCCGGTGACCTGGTGCGGGTCGCCGCTGTGGGCGATGCCCAGTGCGGCGTATTCGGCGGTTTTTTCCGGGCCGCCATCGCTGCGCGGGGTGGGGTAGCGAAGGACGCGCGGGTGGTCGATCAAGGCGCGGATCGCCGCATGGCGGCCGGCACCATCGACCGGGTCGTTGTTCAGATCGCCCAGGATGACGAAGCGCGCATCGTTATCCAGACCACCGCAGCCGCCCTTGTCGTCGCAGAGCCAGCGTTGGCTTTCGGGTGCGTTGTCCAGATACGCGCGCCACAGCTGCAGTTCGTCGTGGTTGCGCGCGGCGTTGCGTTTCTCGGCACCGTCGAACACCGGCGGGGTGGGGTGCGACACCAGCGCATGCACGACGCCCAGCGGCGTGCGCACCGGCACATCCCAATGCGATTTGGACGAAAGCCGCAGCTGTGCCCAGATGGCATCGCTGTAGTACGACGTCTTGCTGGCCGGATCGATCGGCCGCAGTGCGCCGGGTAGCGCGCTCCACTTCAGCAGCTGGAAGCTTCGCACCGCCTGCGCATCGATCGGGTAGCGCGACAACACCAGCATGCCGTACTGGCCAGGATGCAGCCCGTAGCCCCACGCGTCGTTGCCACGCGCGCGGCCTTCGCCGCCGGTGCTGCCGTTGTTGTCCAGATCCAGGCCGCTCGGCACGCCGGTGTTGACCGGTGCCAGATAGCGGTACGGATAACGCAACGCCTCGCCGCCGCCCGGCTGGGCGACCTGCAGGTAGCGTTGCTGGAACAGATCGGCAGCGCGATGTTCCGGGTCGAAGTCGAATTCGTTGAGCAGCACCAGATCCGGGCGCACGCGCTGCAGGACCGCAGCGATCTTGCGCGCATGTGCGCTATCGCCCTGCAGCTCGCGAATCAGGCCGCCGGCCTCGTCCGAATACAGCGAGGTGTTGTAGGTGGCGATGCGCAGCTGTGCCGCGGCCGGCCGGGCGGCGAGGGTGTCGGTCTGCATCTTGGGCGAGGGCGCGGGGTGGGCGCAGGCCGCGCACAAGGCGGTCAGCGTCAGCAGCAGGAAAGGTTTGATCATTGCGAGATTCTCGCATGCGGGATGCGACACGCCGATGTCGCAATCCGGCGGTTCAGTCGACCGATGCGTGAGCGGGCAAGCCGCGCCAGTGGCGACCATCGTAGGCTTCCAGTGCACTGAAGCGGCGCTTGTAGTTCATCTTCGCGTGGCCATCGATCCAGTACCCCAGATACAGGTGCGCGCGTCGCTCGCGTTGCGCCCACTGGATCTGCTGCAGGATCGCGAACGTGCCCAGGCTGCGCGCTGCCGCCTCCGGCGTGTAGAACGTGTAGACCGCCGACAACGCATGCCCGGTGACATCGGTCACTGCAACTGCCAGCAGCCGGCCGGGCAGGTGGGCGATGGCTGGTTCGCGGATCTCCAGAAAGCGCCCGTGCGACCAGCCGCCGATCAGGAACTGGTCGAACTCGGTGGCGCCATGTTCGTCCATGCCGCCGCCGGGATGTCGGTGCTTGAGGTAGTGGCGATAGAGCGCCAGTTGTTCGTCGGTGCGCTCGGCGGCCACCACGCGGACCACCAGATCCTGGTTGCGCGCCAGGCAACGGCGTTGGCTGCGGTCCGGGTGGAACGCATCCACCGCGATGCGTACCGGCACACAGGCACGGCACCGTTCGCAGTGCGGCCGGTAGACCAGGTCGCCGGAGCGACGGAAGCCCCATGCCAGCGCTTGCGGATAGATCGCCCCCAGGCGCGGATCGTGCGGATCCAGCACCAGATCGCGCGCCTGCCGGTCGGACCAATAGCCACAGGCATGCTCGCCGGTCTGGAACAGGCGCAGGTCGTCGTGGGTGTCGGCATGGATGGCCATGGCCGAAGGATAGCGCCTGAGCGTCGCATCAGCGGCGACTGTCCGCCGGATGAATACGTCCGGCCTGGGCGTCAACGCGCGCATCGATGGCTCGTTGATGGGGGTGTTGGTGGCAGCGCACGGATGATCCGCACGCACCACTCACGCGATGCGGCCCATGCAGGTGCCGCGTGTGGTTCCTATCTTTCAGGAGTGTCTCATGACGTCACGCAAACCCTTTCTCGCCCTGGCCGTGCTGGCCGCGCTGTCCGCTGGCACCGCATTCGCCGCCACCGTGCCGGCTCCCGGCGATGCGCCGCGGCCTGCCAAGCTCGACAAGAACGGCGATGGCGTGATCGACCGCAGCGAAGCGGCTGCCGATCCGACGCTGGCCGCGCAGTTCGATACGTTGGACACCAACAAGGACGGCAAGCTGTCGCGCGACGAGCGCCCGCACCATCGTGGCCCGGGGCGCGGCGGACGTGGCGAATGGATGGCCAAGCTCGATACCAACAAGGACGGCCGTATCAGCCGCGAAGAAGCCAAGGCCGACCCCAAGTTCGCTGCGCGCTTCGACCAGATGGATCTCAACAAGGACGGATTCGTCGACCGTGCCGACCGTGAATTGCGCATGCAGCAGCATCGCGATGCGTGGTTCGCCAAGGCCGACACCGACAAGGACGGCAAGTTGAGCAAGGCCGAGTTCGATGCCGCGTCCAAGTGGCGTGGCGGGCACGGACCGGGTGGGATGGGCAGACACGGCGACGATGGCAAGCCGGCACCGGCGAGCGCACCTGCGGCCAACCGCTGAGGCATCGCCGAGTGCGGCGCTCGCTGCGTATCGGCGAGTGCCGCTCGGGTGAGCGGTGAGTTCACCCCGCGATTTGCAGTACGTAACAAGGCGCCGATCGACCGCGCCCTTCCGCCTGGCGGGAGGGCGCTTGCGTTTGGGCAGATGCTGAGCGCGGCTACAACGCTCAGTCGTGCTTCCAGGACGTGGGAACCGGATTGGAGACGGTGTTCTTCTCCAGCGTGTAGGTGCCGTTCTGCTGCGCGATCGCTTCGCCGGTGTCGACGATGGCGTTCTGGATAAAGACATTCTGCTTGTCGCCGCGCACGAAGGTCAGCTGATGGAACGCGGTCTTGTTGCCCCAGTCTTCCGAGGGCAGGGAAATGAACCGGATGGTGTAGCTCTGGTCGTCGAATGTTCCCTGCAGGACATAAACGCCGTAATGGTTTTCGCCCTGGGAAATGATCTTGTACATGCCGTTGCTGAAATAATAGATTTCCGCATCGGGGAAGGGCTTTTTGTCGTAGAGCTTGCGGTAGTGAAGCACCTGCTTGAAGGTGGGTGCTCCGAAACTCACCGATAGCGTCTTGCCATCGGGGGACTTGGTGAGTCCGTCCGCATGCGCGCTCATGCTGACCATCATCAGCAGACTGGTGAACAGGCTTGCCTTCACTTCATGACTCCGTGGTCTGGTTGAATCCTGCCTGCTTATAGCAGCGCGGGCGCTGCCCGATGACGGCGACAGTCGGATACGAACCCATCACTTCGGATCATGCGACGTTGCTTGCTACGGGCTCACCGCCGCACGCGCATCGCACTGAACCGGTTCTCATCGCCCATGCCACCAGGCTGCCATACGCAGGGTTGCTCCGTCTGCGCTCACTTGGCCCGCACCGGCGTGTCATCGTCTCCTGCGGTGATATCCGGTCGGCTCAGAGCATTCCCAACTGCATGTAGTGCCGCACGACGGGCACAATGACAGCCGCAGTGCTCACCAGCATCGCGCCTGGACTGAACATGCAGCGGTATAACAGCGGTGCCCGGGTGACGCCGCGTCTGCGCGCATCGCGCTTGAGCATGGGGCGCATGACACGTGGCAGGACGCGCAGGGATTGATAGTTGAGCACCGCCATGCCTGCGCACAGCGCCAGAACCGATGCCCATGCGCCCGCCTGCAGGTGTTTCAGCACCAGCGTGCTGCCGCACGCCAGCACCGAGGTCAGCGTGGTGACGTGCACGAACCGACGGATCGCCGCTGCCTCGCTGGCGGTCTGTGCGAAGCGCAGCAGGTACCAGTACGTCCAGTAGGTGCCGATCCCGGCAACCAGCACCGCGCACGCAGCGAACAGGGCCGGCATGCCGAGCCAGAGGCTGAGTGCGCCCGCGGCGCCGCCCCCACCCAGCGCCGAGCCGCTCAACCCGCTCGCGCCCAGTTTTCCCGCGCCTCCGATGCCCGTCAGCACAACGGCCGCGCTAGCCTTGCCCGGCGCGCCCAACAGGCTGGCCGAGCTTACTGCGCTGGCGAACGCCACGCCGGGGGCGCTGCCGCGCGCGAATTCGCCAAACCGGCGCAGCAGCTCGCTGCGTACGCTGGCACGTGCACGCGACAGGCGCTTGCGCACCGCTGCATCGCTGAGTCCAAGCAGCGAGGCAACCTGTTGCGAGCGCTGGCCTTCGCGGTAATACAACAGCAGCGTTTCGCGACTTTCTTCCGGCAGTGCAGAAATGATGTCGAGCGCCGCGATCTCTTCTTCCACCTGCAGCAACTGGTCGGCGGGCGAGGGCGCCGGGTCGGCTGCCATCGCGATGGCAAGCTCCGCCGCCCCACCACCGAGCGCACGATGGCGGTTGGCGCGCAGCCAGTCGCGCGCCAGGTTGCGGGTGATCTGACGAAGCCAGGGCAGGAAGCTGGCCGGCTGATGCAATTGCCCCAGCCGCTGCCAGGCACGCAGGAAGGCCTCCTGGGCAATGTCTTCGCTGGCCGCGAGGTCGCGGGTGATCGCCAGCGCGATCGCAGTCACCGTGTTCTGGCAGGCAAGCACGATGCGTCCGTAAGCCTGCTGGCAGCCAGCCGCGGCGCTGGGCAGGTCGCGTTGCAACATCAGATTCAGCGTGTCGGCGTTCATCGGCGCAATCCATGTCCTCATGCCAGCATGACGCAGGCCGGCAACGGATGTGACCGCGCCGACGAGCATGCTTGTCGTACCAGCGGATGGCCGCGCTGGCCAGCTGCGTTCAGCGGGTCGGCTGGATCCGTACGCGCACTTCGTCGTCTTCTGCTGCCGGTGGTGCGCCATCTGGCGTCGGCGTCCGTTGCGATGCCGGCTGGGCTGCTGGTGCCAGTTGCGTCGGCGCGCTGCGATGGCGCATCACCACCACCATCGCCACGGCGCCGATCACCAGCAGCAACACCAGGCGGATACGCCAGGCCCAGCTGCGCGCACTGGAGCTGGAGCCGTTTTCGCCTTCGCGGAAGGTGTATTCCACATTCGGCAGGTCGCGGCGGGTGGTGTCCAGCAGGCGGGCGTCGCGCAACAGCTCGCGTGCGCGCGGTTGGTCGTTGGCATGCACGATCCAGACGGTGGGCTGCGCCTGGGCGTTGCTCTGCTCCAGGTAGCTGAACTGGCCGCCGCGCTTGCTCTGATAAGAGCGACCGTTGCTGATGCGGATCTCGATTCCCGCATCGCGCAAGAGATTGGCCACGCCTTCGGCGGTTTCGATACGTTGACTGCTGAAGATCTTGCGCATGGTGGAAAACGCCGTTGGGTCCGGAACAGATGGCACCGTTGAGGCGCCAGTTCAAGATGAAACATCAAGGTGCGGGTGGTGCGGTCAGGTGATCGCATGCGCATGCGCATGCGCATGCCCATGGCAGGCAAGCATGCCAGCTTGCGGTGTCTGCCGTGCGCGGGGCGCGGTGCTCGGCTGCCTTCGACCCGGCCAAGGGTGCGTGCTGGCATCAAGCAGCGTGCCGTACCGTCGCGGCGTGAGGTCTACTCCTTGGCCGGCACGGCAATCGCGCTGCCGTCAGGCACCACCCGGATCAGGCCTTCCTGCGTGGTGCTGGCCACCAGCACGCCGTCGCGGGTGAAAAACTGCCCGCGGGCCAGGCCGCGTGACCCTTGCGCGGTGGGGCTGTCGAGCGAGTACAGCAGCCAGTCGTCGGTACGGAATGGGCGATGGAACCACAGGGCGTGATCGAGCGAGGCCATCTGCACGTTCGGCGTGTAATAGCTGATGCCGTGCGGAAATGTCGAGGTACCGAGCAACTGAAAATCCGACGCGTACGCAAGCAGCGCTTGATGCAGGCCCACATCGTCGCCGATGGGATCGTTCAGGCGCAGCCACATCTGCTGGAACGGCGGACGCTTGGGCGGCTTGAGTTCGTCGCGCGGAAAGACATGGCGAAATTCGAACGGGCCGCCGCGCGACAGCCAACGCTGCACCTTGGCCGGTAGCTTGGCCAACACTTCCGGTGCCAGCGGTGCGGCCGGTTCGATGTCTTCCGGTGGCGGCACCACCGGCATCGCCGACTGATGCTCGGCGCCATCTTCGCGCTCCTGAAACGAAGCTGCGCAGAAAAAGATCACCTTGCCATGCTGGATCGCGGTAACCCGGCGCACCGAGAAACTGCCGCCATCGCGGGTGCGGTCGACGTCGTAGACGATGGGGTGGTCGATATTGCCGGCACGCAGGAAATACGCATGCAGCGAATGCGCCTGGCGGCCGTTTTCGACCGTGGCCTGCGCTGCCGATAACGCCTGGCCCAGCACCTGCCCGCCGAACACGTATTTGGTGCCGATGTCGCGGCTCTGGCCACGGAACAGGTTGTCTTCCAGACGCTCCAGCGACAGCAGGCTGATCAGTTCGGAGACGACGGGTTCGGCGGTGGCGGACAAGGGGGCTGGCCTGGGCATGCGACGGAACGCGAGTATACTGGCCCGCCCAATGGGCGCCGCGAGGCAGGGTTCAGGCCTTTTGCAGGCGCGCCACTAGGCCATGCAGCGCGGCCTGCGCATCCGGCGCGTACCAGCCATCGATGAAACGCTCCAGCTGGATCAACTCCGGCGCCAATGCCGCGCGCAGGTCGGCGCGCGCAATCGCGCGCGTGGTCAACATCGGTTGGCGGGGGAGCTGCTGCAGCTCCTGGAGCCACGCCACCGCACGCGCGGTGACCAGCTCGCCATCGACCAGTTCGTCCACCAGCCCGATCGCCACCGCCTGTTCGGCCGGCAGCAGTTGCCCGGAGATCAGCAGGCGTTCGGCGCGGTGCGCGCCCACCACGCGGCGCAATAGGCGTTGGATCCCCTCTGGCGCAGCAAGGCCAACCTGCACCTCGTTGAGGCCGATCGTATAGGGTCTTGCGGTATCGGCACTGCGTGCCATCACCCGGTAGTCGCAGCACAGCGCCAGCACGCAGCCGCCGGCCGGCGCATGCCCGCCGATGGCCGCCACCACCGGCACGCGGCTGTTGGCCAGCGCCTGCGCCGCATCGAAGAACGCGGTCCAACTGGCCAGTAGCGCGGCGCGGTCGGTACCGTGCGCCAGCAGATGCGGCACATCCATGCCGCCGGAAAAAATCCGCTCGCTGCCCGACAGCACGATGCCATCGACTTCCTCGCCCGCCTGCTGGACCGCGACGCTCAACGCCTGGCACAACGCGCTGTCCAGCGCATTGACCGGCGGACGCGCCAGACGGATTTCGCGAAGACGGCCATGGTCTAAGATCTGGATGCTCATTCGGGGCTCCTGGAGGTCAGGTCATGATAGACGGCAGTCGAAGCAGGCGGGTTAGGTGTGCCGGCGTGGTGCTCGCGGCGTTGGCGCTGGTGGCAAGTGCGGGCGTGTCGGCGCAATGCCTGCCAGAATTCAAGAATGGCTGGATCCGCATCCCGCCGCCCGGTGGCATGGGCATGGCGGCCGGGTTCGGGCAATTTCATAACGGCTGTGCGCAGCCGCTGAAGATCACTGCTGCCAACAGCAGCGTGTTTGCCGATGTTTCCTTGCACGAAACCACCCAGGTCAATGGCGTCAGCCGCATGCGCGCGGTGCCCGAACTGGCATTGCCGGCCGGCAAATCGGTGCCGTTGGCGCCGGGCGGCCTGCACCTGATGTTGATGGACGCCAATGCGCCACTGCAGGAAGGCGCGCAGGTGCCGGTGAGCTTCACCCTGCAGGACGGCCGCCAAATCAAGGCCACCTTGGAAGCACGCAAGCGCGCGCCCGGGTCTTGAGTGCTTGATGGCTGTTGCGCGCCTGCGCCAGCATTGAAATGAAAGCGGCGGCTCCACACGGAGCCGCCGCCGATCTTTCGCGCTGCAACCTCAGCGAATGAGCCGATGGGAATTCAGCTGCTGGCCGCGCGCACCGCATCCGGCAGCGCGGCGCTCTTGCCGGTCTGCGTATCGATCCACACCACCACCACGTTGCCGTCGGAGTACAGCTTGCTGTCGTCCTTCTGGTCGAAGATTCGGTGGCCGATGGTCACGCTGCTGGTGCCCAGGCGTTCGACGAACAACTCGACGGTGATGTCGTTGGGCCAGATCAACGGCTGCTTGTAGTTGACATTGGTGGCGGCCACCACCGGCGCGATGCGGTCGGTCATCGCCACGCCCTGCACGCCCAGCATCCAGCGCACCCGCGCTTCTTCCAGATAGGAAATGTACTTGGCATTGTTGACATGGCCCATGCTGTCCATGTCGCGCCAGCGCACGCTGATCGGAATGCGTGCCAGTACCTTGTGTTCGCTCATCAGCTTGCCTTCTTCTTCGCAGTCTTCTTGGTGGCGGATTTGGCGGCCTTGGCCACCTTCTCCGGTTTGACCTTGCGCGGCGGGCGCGCATCGGGCTTGTTGGCCATCGCCGCCGGACGCGTCTCGCGCGCCTTCACCGATGGCAGCATCTTGGCCAGGAACTGCCCGGTATAGGACGGCTTATGCGCGGCCACGTCTTCCGGCGTACCGGAAATCAGGATGGTGCCGCCGCGATGTCCACCTTCCGGGCCCAGGTCCACGATCCAGTCGGCGGTCTTGATCACGTCCAGATTGTGTTCGATCACCACCACCGTGTTGCCTTCGTCGCGCAGCTTGTGCAGCACGCCGAGCAACGCTTCGATATCGTGGAAGTGCAGGCCGGTGGTCGGCTCGTCCAGGATGTACAAGGTGCGCCCGGTATCGCGACGCGACAGTTCCTTGGACAGCTTGACGCGCTGCGCTTCACCGCCGGAGAGCGTGGTCGCGCTCTGGCCCAGCTTGATGTAGCTCAATCCCACATCGACCAGCGTTTCCAGCTTGCGCGCGATCGACGGCACCGGTTCGAACAGGCGCAGCGCATCTTCCACGGTCATCTGCAACACGTCGCTGATGTTGAAACCCTTGTAGCGGATCTCCAGCGTTTCGCGGTTGTAGCGCTTGCCGTGGCAGACATCGCAGGGCACGTAGACATCGGGCAGGAAGTGCATCTCCACCTTGATCATGCCGTCGCCCTGGCAGGCCTCGCAGCGGCCGCCACGCACGTTGAAGCTGAAACGCCCCGGCGAATAACCGCGTGCACGCGCTTCCGGTACCTGCGCGAACAGCTCGCGCAACGGCGTGAACATGCCGGTGTAGGTCGCCGGATTGGAACGCGGCGTGCGCCCGATCGGCGACTGGTCGATATCCACCACCTTGTCGAACAGGTCCAGGTTTTCGACTTCGCGATGCGGCGCCACCGTGTGCGAGGCGCCATTGATCTCGTTGGCCGCCAGGGTGAACAAGGTATCGTTGATCAGCGTCGACTTGCCCGAGCCGGACACGCCGGTGATGCAGGTCAGCAGGCCGGCGGGAATATCCAGGTCGACATTCTTCAGGTTATTCCCGGTGGCGCCGCGCAGATGCAGCATCATCTTCGGGTTGGGCTTGTGGCGCTGCTTGGGAATCTCGATGCGGCGCTTGCCCGACAGGTATTGGCCGGTCAACGAGCGTGGCGATTTCAGGATGTCGTCCAGCGTGCCTTGCGCGCAGATTTCGCCGCCATGCACGCCGGCGCCGGGGCCGATGTCCAGCACGTGGTCGGCCAGGCGGATCGCATCTTCGTCATGCTCGACCACGATCACCGTGTTACCCAGGTCGCGCAGCCGCGTCAGCGTGCCGAGCAGGCGCTCGTTGTCGCGCTGGTGCAGGCCGATCGAGGGCTCGTCCAGCACGTACATCACCCCGACCAGGCCGGCACCGATCTGGCTGGCCAGGCGGATGCGCTGCGCCTCGCCACCGGACAAGGTGTCGGCCTTGCGCTCCAGGGTGAGGTAATCCAGGCCCACGTCGACCAGGAAGCCCAGCCGCTCGGCAATCTCCTTGACGATCTTGGCCGCGATCTCGCCACGCCAGCCCGGCAACGACAGGCCGCGGAAGAAATTCAACGCCTCATTGACCGGCAGCACCACCAGCTCGGGCAGCGGGCGATCGGCCACGAACACGTTGCGCGCAGCGCGATTCAAGCGCGTGCCGTTGCAGGCGGGGCAGGGCTGCTGGCTGACGTACTTGGTCAGTTCTTCGCGCACCGCTGGCGATTCGGTTTCGCGGTAACGGCGCTCCAGGTTCGGCAGGATGCCCTCGAAGCGGTGCTTGCGCGTGGTGCGCCCGCCCGCATCGGTGAAGTAGGTGAAGCTGATCACCTCATCGCCGCTGCCGAACAGCACCGCCTGGCGCACCTTGGCCGGCAGCGTATTCCACACCGCATCCACGTCGAACTTGTAGTGCTTGGCCAGCGAGGCAATCAGCTGGAAATAATAGGCATTGCGCCGGTCCCAGCCGCGCACCGCGCCGGCCGACAGCGACAGCTCCGGATGCACCACCACACGATCGGGGTCGAAGAATTCGGCCACGCCCAAGCCATCGCAGCTGGGGCAGGCGCCCACCGGTGCGTTGAACGAAAACAGACGCGGTTCCAGCTCCGGCAGCGAGTAGTCGCACACCGGGCAGCTGTACTTGGACGAGAACAGGTGCGGCGCGGCCGCCGGGTCGTCCAGCGACTGCACCGCCACCATGCCTTCGCCGAGCTTGAGCGCGGTCTCGAAACTTTCCGCAAGACGCTGCTTGATGTCCTCGCGCGGACGGAAGCGGTCGATCACTGCCTCGATGGTGTGCTTCTGGCGCAACGCCAACGGCGGCACCGCATCGATTTCATAGAGCTCGCCGTCCACGCGCACGCGCACGAAGCCCTGCGCACGCAGTTGCTCGAACACCTGCGCATGCTCGCCCTTGCGGTCGCGGATCACCGGGGCCAGCAACATGTAGCGCTGCTCCTGATCCTGGGTGAGCATGTGGTCGACCATCTGGCTGACGGTCTGCGCTTCCAGCGGGAAGCCGTGGTCCGGGCAACGCGGCTGGCCCACGCGCGCGTACAGCAGGCGCAGGTAGTCGTAGATCTCGGTGATCGTGCCGACGGTGGAGCGCGGGTTGTGCGAGGTGGATTTCTGTTCGATCGAAATCGCCGGCGACAAGCCTTCGATGTGGTCCAGGTCCGGCTTTTCCATCACGCTGAGGAACTGGCGCGCATACGCCGACAGCGACTCGACGTAGCGGCGCTGGCCTTCTGCGTAAATGGTGTCGAACGCCAGCGACGACTTGCCCGAGCCGGACAGGCCGGTAATCACGATCAACTTGTCGCGGGGCAGGTCGAGGTCGATGTTCTTGAGGTTGTGCGTCCGCGCGCCGCGGATGCGGATGAAATCCATCGCCATGGGGGATCCGATGTCGGGCCGGCGAACCGGCAGTGGTGCGAGCGTGCTCAGCAGGAATGAGTGGCAGTCGATCAGCCTACCCGCCGACCTAGGTGAGGGCAATTGCCCCAAATGCCAGTCTGCCGGGGCCGTTGTGGCGGCCGGATGATGCGTTCTACCAGCCCAGTGCGGGCCAGTCGCGGCCAGGCTGCTTGCGACTTGACCCGAAACCGGCTAAGCCAGTACAATTCCGCTCCTGTCTGCCCCATGGGCAAGGCAGGCGACCATAATAACTACAGAGGAACACCTGGTCATGTACGCAGTTCTGGTAACCGGCGGTAAGCAATACCGCGTCGCGCAGGGCGAAACGCTCCGCGTGGAAAAGCTCGAAGTCGAAGCTGGCAACGAGATCAAGTTCGACACCATCCTGATGCTGGGCGATAGCGATGGCATCAAGCTGGGCGATGCGCTGAAGGGCGCCTCGGTCACCGCCAAGGTCGTGGCCCACGGCCGCGCCGACAAGGTGCGCATCATCAAGTTCCGCCGCCGCAAGCACCACATGAAGCGTCAGGGACACCGTCAGCACTACACCGAAATCGAGATCACCGGCATTGCCGGTGGCGACAAGAAGTAAGGAGAACCAGTCATGGCACATAAAAAGGGCGTAGGTTCCTCGCGCAACGGTCGCGATTCGAATCCGAAGTACCTCGGCGTGAAGATCTTCGGTGGCCAGGCCATCGATGCCGGCAACATCATCGTGCGGCAGCGCGGCACCCAGTTCCATCCGGGTGCTGGCGTCGGCCTCGGCCGTGACCACACCCTGTTCGCCCTGGTGGACGGCAAGGTGGAGTTCTCCACCAAGGGGCCGAAGAAGCGTCGCACCGTCAGCGTGGTTGCCGAGGCGTAATCGCCCGCTCCATGCAGGCCAGTTCGCATGTGCCGCAAGGCGCTGCGAATGAGACGGAAAGCCCCGCTTCGGCGGGGTTTTTCGTTTGAGGGCCGGGAGTTGGGATTCGGGATTGGGGATTCGCAGGAGCGGATCCCTTGGCGTCCTGGCGTTCCCATCCTTCCCTGCTGACGGGCTCGCCAAGGTTGCGTTGCCGCGTTGTCACCGATCCCAAATCACGAACCCCGAATCCCATGAAATTAGTCGACGAAGCAGAAATCCTGGTCACCGCCGGTAATGGCGGCAACGGCTGTGTCGGCTTTCGCCGCGAGAAGTTCATTCCGCTGGGTGGGCCCGATGGCGGCGATGGCGGTGCGGGCGGTAGCGTCTGGATCGTGGCCGACGAGAACGTCAACACGCTGGTCGATTTCCGCCATGAGCGCACCTTTAAGGCGCAGTGCGGCGAGAACGGCATGGGCCGTCAGGCCTACGGCAAGGGCGGCGAAGACCGCATCATCGTGGTGCCGGTCGGTACCGTGGTGATCAATGTGCAGACCGACGAAGTGATCGGCGATCTGACCCGGCACGGCGACCGCTTGCTGGTCGCCAAAGGCGGTAAGGGCGGCCTGGGTAACATGCATTTCAAGAGCTCGGTCAACCGTGCGCCACGCCAGGCCACCACCGGTGAGGAGGGCGAGGAGCGTTTGCTCAAGCTGGAACTGAAGCTGCTGGCCGACGTTGGCCTGCTGGGTTTCCCCAATGCCGGCAAGAGCACCCTGATCCGCGCAGTGTCCTCGGCCACGCCGAAGGTGGCCGACTACCCGTTCACGACCCTGTACCCGAATCTGGGCGTGGTCAGTGTCGAGGCGTACCGCAGTTTCGTCATTGCCGACGTTCCGGGCCTGATCGAAGGTGCTGCCGACGGTGCCGGTCTGGGCACGCAGTTCCTGCGCCATCTGCAGCGTACCCGCCTGCTGCTGCATCTGGTGGATATTTCGCCTGCGCTGGGCGTGTATGGCGAGGGTGGTGTGGACGGCGTATCGCCGGCCGATCAGGTGCGCACCATCGAACGCGAACTGGAACGGCACGATCCCGAGTTGCTCAAGAAGCCACGCTGGCTGGTGCTCAACAAGGCCGACCTGATGTTCGAAGACGAGGCGCGTGCCGCCGCAGAGAGCATCGTGGCCGAGTTGGGCTGGACGGCGCCGTGGTACCTGGTGTCCGCCCTCGGGCGTGACGGCACGTTCCCGATCATGAAGGACGTGATGGCGTTCTTCGACCGCCAGCGCGAAGACGAGCTCGATGCACGCAATGCAGGCTGAGTGCAGGCGCAGGCACACAAAAAACCCGGCCAAGGCCGGGTTTTTCTGTATTGCCGGAAGCCAGGCTCCCGGCAATGCGCAAACCGATCGCTTACGCGGCCTTGATGGCCTTGATGCGCGCGGTCAGGCGGCTCTTGTGGCGTGCAGCCTTGTTCTTGTGGATCAGGCCACGGGCGCTGAAACGGTCGAGGATGGGCTGGGCAACGGCGAAAGCAGCTTCGGCGCCTGCAGCATCGTTGGCGTCAAGGGCCTTGATCACCTTCTTGACGGCGGTGCGCAGCATCGAGCGCTGACCGGTGTTGCGCTCATTGCGCACAATGGTCTGCTTGGCGCGCTTCTTGGCGGACTTGATATTGGCCACGGTGGTGGGTTCCTGAAAAATCGGTATGGTGGAAAAAGCAAGCGCGAAAGTATGATGGACCCGGATATGTACGTCAAGTCAGTTGTCAAGAGGGATGCAGAGTGAGCAAGCCCGGCATGTTGAGAGGCCTGCTCTCATTCAGCAGTATGACCATGATCTCGCGGGTGCTGGGTCTGATCCGCGACCAGGCGATTTCCACCACCTTCGGCGCCAATGCGGTGACCGACGCGTTCTGGGTGGCCTTCCGCATTCCCAATTTCCTGCGCCGGCTGTTCGCCGAAGGCTCGTTCGCCACTGCGTTCGTGCCGGTGTTCACCGAGGTCAAGGAGACCCGCCCGCATGCCGACCTGCGCGAGCTGATGGCGCGCGTGTCCGGCACCTTAGGCGGGATGTTGCTGCTGATCACCGCACTGGGGCTGATCTTCACCCCGCAACTGGCCGCGGTGTTTTCCGATGGCGCGGCCACCGATCCTGAAAAATACGGTTTGTTGGTCGATCTGTTGCGGCTGACCTTTCCGTTCCTGCTGTTCGTCTCGTTGACGGCGCTGGCCGGCGGCGCGCTCAACAGCTTCCAGCGCTTTGCCATTCCGGCGCTGACGCCGGTCATCCTCAATCTGTGCATGATTGCCGGCGCGCTGTGGTTGGCGCCGCGGTTGGAGGTCCCGATCCTGGCGCTGGGCTGGGCGGTCCTGGTGGCAGGCGCGTTGCAGTTGCTGTTCCAGTTGCCGGCGCTGAAGGGTATCGACCTGCTGACGCTGCCGCGCTGGGGCTGGAATCACCCGGATGTGCGCAAGGTGCTGACCTTGATGATCCCGACCTTGTTCGGCTCGTCGATTGCGCAGATCAACCTGATGCTGGATACGGTGATCGCCGCGCGCCTGGCCGATGGGTCGCAGTCGTGGTTGTCGCTGGCTGACCGGTTCCTGGAACTGCCGCTGGGTGTGTTCGGTGTGGCGCTGGGCACGGTGATCCTGCCGGCGCTGGCGCGCCATCACGTCAAGACCGACCGCAGCGCTTTCTCCGGCGCGCTGGACTGGGGATTTCGCACCACCTTGCTGATCGCGATGCCGGCCATGCTCGGCCTGCTGCTGCTGGCCGAACCGTTGGTGGCGACGTTGTTCCAGTACCGCCAGTTCACCGCGTTCGACACCCGCATGACGGCGATGTCGGTCTACGGTCTGAGCTTCGGTTTGCCGGCCTACGCCATGCTGAAGGTGCTGCTGCCGGCCTTCTACGCACGCCAGGACACCCGCACCCCGGTGCGTGCGGGCGTGGCGGCGCTGATCGCCAACATGGTGTTCAACTTCGCGTTGCTGGCGGTGGTGTACCAGATCATGGTGCCGCCCGAACTCAAGGCGCAGGGTGTGATGCAGGCGCTGGGCAAGCAGCCGGGCCTGCATCTGGCCTTGGGTATCGCCAGTGCGTTGTCGAGTTATCTCAATCTGGGATTGCTGTGGTATTGGCTGGGCAAGTCCGGCGTGTACCAACGCCGCCCGGGCTGGGGGGGCTATACGCTGCGTCTGCTGCTGGCGTGCGCGGCGATGGTGGCAGTGCTGTTGAGCCTGCTGTGGTGGCTGCCGTCGTTTACGCAGATGGACAAATGGAGCCGCATCGGCTGGCTGGCGGTGCTGGTGGGCAGTGGCGGGGCGACGTATCTGGTCGCGCAGTTGGCGCTGGGGCTGCGGCCGCGGCATCTGCGCGAAGGCTGAGGCGACAGCCGAACGCGTGCGCTGCCGGCCGCCCGCACTGTCCAGAGATCGCGCATTCCCGCGCACCGCAGGCGGGGGCGCGCTGCCACGCCAAGGTGCCCATACGGCTTGACAGGCACGGCTATACTTGCAGGTTATGTATCAACGAGGGTCGGCCGGCGGGCCGGCATCTGTTTGGATCGAGGAATGAGCAGGCTGTTTAGAGACGTCGAAGGCGGGACGCTGTTCCCGCGCGGAAGCGTGGTCTGCATCGGTGCCTTCGATGGCCTGCATCTGGGGCATCGGACGCTGGTGCAACACGCCGTGGCGCGTGCCCGCGCACTCGGTGTGCCGGCAGTGGCGGTGAGCTTCGAGCCGCTACCGCGTGAATTCTTCGCACCCGCCGCGCCGCCGCCGCGTCTGACCCTGGCGCGCGCCAAGATCGAAGGCTTATACGGGTTCGGCGCCGACAGCGTGGGCATGATCCGTTTCGACGGTCGCCTGTCCAAGATGCGTGCGGAAGATTTTGTGCGGCTGGCGCTGGTTGGCCGGCTGCGCGCGCGCGAAGTCTGGATTGGCCCGGAATTCCGTTTCGGCCATCGACGCAGCGGCGACATCGGCCTGTTGCGTACGCTTGGCGAGCAGCATGGGTTTGTGGCGGGCGAGATTGCGCCGGTGCATCTGCATGGGGAGCGGATTTCAGCGACGCGGATTCGCGAACTGCTCGGCGCCGGCGAATTTGCCCACGCTGGCGACTTGCTCGGTCGCCCGTACGCCATCGGTGGCCGGGTCGTGCGCGGCAAGCAGCTTGGCCGGACCTTGGGCTATCCCACCGCCAACCTGCGCTTTCCGCGCACGCCGGCGTTGTCGGGGATCTATGCAACCTGGGTGCACGGCGTGGCCGAACGGCCGTGGCCGTCGGTGTCGAGCTTCGGCACGCGCCCCACGGTAGCGGGCGTGGAGCCGCTGCTGGAAGCGCACTTGTTCGATTTCCAATGCGATCTGTATGGTCGGCACATTGCCGTGGAATTCGTCGCCAAGCTGCGCGACGAAGAAAAATTCGATGGCCTGGAGGCGCTGACCGTGCAGATGCACCGCGATGCCGAGCAGGCACGTGAGGTGCTGGCGGCGCATATGCGTGCTGAGCAACAACCCTCGACTACGGCCAGTCCCTCGCAAGAGCCTGTAGATACTGCGAGTCCCTCGCAAGAGCCCGCACATCCATGTGCGGACTTCTCAAGCAATCCAGCGCAACGGTAGATTCCTGTGACCCAAGACTACAAAGCCACTCTTCATCTGCCTGCGACGGAATTTCCGATGCGCGGCGACCTGCCCAAGCGCGAGCCGGCGATGCTGGAGCGCTGGGAGCGCGAGGGCTTCTACGCGCAGCTGCGTGCCAATGCCGCCGGCCGCCCGTTGTTCGTGCTGCACGACGGCCCGCCGTATGCCAATGGCCAGATCCATCTGGGCCATGCGGTCAACAAGATCCTCAAGGACATCATCGTCAAGTCGAAGTACCTGGCTGGCTTCGATGCGCCGTACATCCCGGGCTGGGATTGCCACGGCCTGCCGATCGAGATCGCGATCGAAAAGAAATACGGCAAGGTCGGCGTCAAGCTCGATGCGGCCCAATTCCGGCAGAAATGCCGCGAGTACGCCACCGAGCAGATCGATCTGCAGCGGCGCGATTTCAAGCGCCTGGGCGTGATCGGCGATTGGGACAACCCGTACAAGACGCTGGATTTCCGCTTCGAAGCCAACGAAATCCGCGCGCTGGCCAAGGTGGTCGACAACGGCCATCTGACCCGCGGCGTCAAGCCGGTGCACTGGTGCTTCGATTGCGGTTCGGCGCTGGCCGAGGCCGAGATCGAATACGCCGACAAGGTGTCGCCGACGGTGGATATCGCCTATCCGGCGCGCGATCCAGGCGCAGTGGCTGCCGCATTCGGCGCGCGCCTGCCGGCGGGCGTGGGCGTGGCGGTGCCGATCTGGACCACCACGCCGTGGACGCTGCCGGCGTCGCTGGCGGTGAGCCTGGGCGCGGAGCTGGACTATGTGCTGGTGGAAGGCCCGGCCGATCGCGGCCAGCCGCGCTGGCTGGTGATCGCCGAAGCGTTGGCTGCCAAGGCGCTGGCGCGCTACGGCGTGGATGCTGTCGTGGTGCACGGCCATGCCAAGGGCGCCGCGCTGGAGCAGATGCTGCTGAACCACCCGTTCTATGCCGAACGCGAGATCCCGCTGCTGCTGGGCGATCACGTGTCGGCCGAGGACGGTACCGGCGCCGTGCATACCGCACCGGGTCACGGCCAGGAGGACTATCAGGTCTCCAAGCACTACGGTCTGCTGGAGCGCTATGGCGCCGCGCAGATCAATCCGGTGGACGGGCGCGGCGTGTATCTGCCGTCGACGCCGCCGCTGGGCGATACCGCGCTGGCCGGCCTACATATCTGGAAGGCCAACGACGTCATTATCGACGCGCTGCGCGGCACCGGTGTGCTGCTGGCGGCCAGCAAGATGGAGCACAGCTATCCGCATTGCTGGCGGCACAAGACGCCGATTGCGTTTCGCGCCACGCCGCAGTGGTTCATCTCGATGGAGCAGGCCAATCTGCGCGCCGATGCGCTGAAAGCCATCGAAAACGTGCATTGGTATCCGTCCTGGGGCCAGGCGCGCATCGCCGGCATGGTCGACGGGCGCCCGGACTGGACCATTTCGCGGCAGCGCACCTGGGGCGTGCCGATCGCCTTGTTCGTGCATCGCGAAACCGGCGAACCGCATCCGCGCAGCACCGAGTTGCTGCGCCAGGTGGCCGACCGCGTGGAGCAGGGCGGTGTGGATGTCTGGTACACGCTGGACGCGTCCGAGCTGCTGGGTAGCGAGGCGGCCGACTACGAGAAGATCACCGACATCCTGGATGTGTGGTTCGACTCCGGCGTGACGCACGAAGCGGTGCTTCCGGATCGTGGCCTGCCCAAGCCGGCCGACCTGTATCTGGAGGGCTCCGACCAGCACCGCGGTTGGTTCCAGTCCTCGCTGCTGAGCGGCGTGGCGATGGACAAGGTGGCGCCGTACAAGCAGTGCCTGACCCACGGCTTCACCGTGGACGAGCACGGCCGCAAGATGTCCAAATCGCTGGGCAACGGCATCGAACCGCAGGACATCATGAAGACGCTGGGCGCGGACATCCTGCGCCTGTGGATCGCTTCTGCCGACTACAGCAACGAAATGTCGCTGTCGCAGGAGATCCTCAAGCGCAATGCCGATGCCTACCGCCGGCTGCGCAACACCGCGCGCTTCCTGCTCGGCAACCTGCATGGTTTCGATCCGCTGCAGCACCTGGTGGCGCTGGACCAGATGGTGCTGCTGGACCGCTGGATCGTGCATCGTGCCTACGAGCTGCAGGAAAAGATCGTGGCCGCCTACGCGCGCTACGACTTCGCCGAGATCGTGCAGGCGCTGCTGAATTTCTGCAGCGTGGACCTGGGCTCGCTGTACCTGGACGTCACCAAGGACCGCCTGTACACGATGGCCGAAGACGCACGCGGCCGCCGTTCGGCGCAGAGCGCGATGTACCACGTGGCCGAGGCGTTCGTGCGCTGGATCGCGCCGGTGTTGAGCTTCACCGCCGAGGAACTGTGGGGCTACCTGCCGGGCCAGCATGTCGACAACGTGCTGTTCGCCACCTGGTACGACGGCCTTGCGCCGTTGCCGGCCGATGCTGCATTGACCGGTGCGGATTTCGACAAGTTGCTGGTCCTGCGCGAGCAGGTGGCCAAGGTGCTGGAGCCGATGCGTGCCAATGGCGCGATCGGTGCGGCGCTGGAAGCGGAGATCACCGTGGCCGCCGATGCGCAGACCGCTGCGCGCTGGCAGCCGCTGGCCGAGGAACTGCGCTTTTTGTTCATCAGTGGCGATGTCACCGTGACCGCAGCCAGCACCGACGACATCTTCGTCAGTGCGCAGCCCACCACCAAGGCCAAGTGCGTGCGCTGCTGGCACCACCAGGCCAGCGTGGGCAGCGACCCGCGTCACCCGGAACTGTGCAGCCGTTGCGTCAGCAATATCGAAGGTCCGGGCGAGCAGCGTCGCTGGTTCTGACGCGGCCTCGCCGGCGGCGGCGCGTGGCGGGGATCTCGCCACGCACACTGCCGGCCTCTGGCGCTGGCGCAGCTCGCGTCAGCTGCCGGGGTAGCCCTGGTCGCCCTGCGGCGAGGCGGCCATTCCGCCGTGCGCCTGGCTTGCTGAAGCTTGGGGCATGCACGCGGTCAGGGCGGCGCGGCTGGTCGAGCTGCCCGTGCCATGCTTGTCCGCCTGCAATCGTGCATCTGTCGTTTTCTGCCGCCGCCGTCACTGTCTCCCACCCAGGCGTCTTCTCCGGCATCGGAGCAGCGGCCACCAACTGCGATCCTTCGACATGAGTCAACGCCCCAATCCCTCGGCCCTGATCTGGCTGCTGCTCTCTGTGCTGGTGGTCGGCCTGGACCAGTGGAGCAAGGCCTGGGTGCTGTCCAGCCTGCCCGAGTACACCCCGGTGCCGGTGATCGACGGCTTCTGGAACTGGTACCGCACCTACAACACCGGCGCGGCCTTCAGCTTTCTGAGCGATGCCGGCGGCTGGCAGCTATGGTTCTTCACTGCATTGGCGGTGGGCATCAGCGGCCTGCTGGCGTTCTGGCTCTCGCGCACCGCGCGCGGGCAGTGGCGCAGCGCGCTGCCGTATGCGCTGGTGATCGGCGGGGCGATCGGCAATGTGATCGACCGGCTGATGCACGGCCACGTGGTGGATTTCATCCAGTGGTACATCGGCAGCCATACCTGGCCGTCGTTCAATATCGCCGACTCGGCGATCGTGGGCGGCGCGATCGGAATTGCCGTGTTCGGCTTGTTCGACAAATCCGGCAAGCAGGAGCCGGGAACCGGGAATCTGCGCTGAAGCCTGCCTGCAGGCGCATGCCGCCCGGTCCGACCCCGCATCCCTCATTCCCGTAGAATGCCCGCCATGGATGTCCTGCTCGCCAATCCCCGTGGTTTTTGTGCCGGTGTCGACCGTGCGATCGAGATCGTCAAGCGTGCGATCGAGACGCTGGGCGCGCCGATCTATGTGCGGCACGAGGTCGTGCACAACCGCTTCGTGGTCGATGACCTCAAGCAGCGTGGCGCGATCTTCGTCGAAGAACTCGACGAGGTGCCCGACGATGCCACCGTGATCTTCAGCGCGCACGGCGTCTCGCAGGCGGTGCGTCAGGAGGCCGAGCGGCGTGGGCTGAAGGTGTTCGACGCCACCTGCCCGCTGGTGACCAAGGTGCATTTCGAGGTGGCGCGGCACTGCCGGGCCGGCCGCGACGTGGTGCTGATCGGCCACGCCGGGCACCCGGAAGTGGAAGGCACGATGGGGCAGTGGAGCCGCGAGCGCGGAGCGGGCACGATCTACCTGGTGGAAGACATCGAACAGGTCGCCACGCTCGATGTCCGCCAACCCGATAACCTTGCCTACACTACCCAGACCACGCTGTCGGTGGACGACACCATGGGCATCATCGAAGCCCTGCGGGCCCGGTATCCGGCCATGCAGGGGCCGCGCCACGACGACATCTGCTACGCCACCCAGAACCGCCAGGACGCGGTCCGCGATCTGGCGCGCCAGTGCGATCTGGTGCTGGTGGTCGGTTCGCCCAACAGCTCCAATTCCAACCGGCTGAGCGAACTGGCCCGGCGCGACGGGGTGGAGTCCTACCTGATCGACAACGCCAGCGAGATCGACCCGGCCTGGATCGTTGGCAAGCAGCATATCGGCCTGACCGCCGGCGCCTCTGCGCCGCAGGTGCTGGTCGATGGCGTGCTGGCGCGCTTGCGCGAATTGGGCGCAGCCGGCGTCTCCGAACTGGAAGGCGAGCCGGAATCGATGGTCTTCGCGCTTCCCAAGGAGCTGCGCTTGCGTCTGGTCAGCTGACGCGACTGCTTCCGGCATGACGGTGCAGGCGCGACGCGGTGCCTGCAGCGATTGACCCCGGGGCGGCTGCGCTCCTACAATTGGCGGCTCGCCGGAATAGCTCAGTTGGTAGAGCGGCGCATTCGTAATGCGTAGGTCGTAGGTTCGATTCCTATTTCCGGCACCACGCTTCAAGACTGGGTCGGCCTGTGCCGGCCCAGTTGCGTTTTGAGGCGTCGAGTGCCGCGTTTCACGCGTTGCCCGCGTGTGTTGCAGCCGCGCAGGCGCTCCCCGTTCGGCGGCTGCAACGGCGCAATTCTTGCCTCGCGCTGCGCTGCGACAACATGTCGCACAAATTGGCGCGCTTTTATTGCGTCAGATCATTGCCAATGGGTTTCGTGCAGGTGCAGCAAAGACTAAAATTAGCGCGCTAACCCGTGTCTTCGGTCTGCGCAGTTCATCTCCTCCAGGAAGACAGCTGCGTCGGGAACATCCCGCGACCGATACGACGAACGAGGCTGGCGTTCCTTCGCACTTGGATCGACCGATGATTCCGCTGAAACAGCTCGGGCGTTTACTTCGTCCAGGTCTGATGTTGCCCTTCCTGCTGTTGGCAGGCTGCAACTCGGCCATCCTCAATCCGAAAGGCCAGATCGGCCACGACGAAAAGCAACTGCTGATCACCTCGGTGGTGCTGATGCTGATCGTGGTCATCCCGGTGATCGTGATGACGATTGCGTTCGCGTGGAAATATCGCGCATCCAACACCAAGGCGCGCTACGAGCCGGACTGGTCGCACTCCACTGCCATCGAAGTGGTGGTGTGGTCGATCCCGTGCGTGATCATCCTGGTGCTGGCGGTGCTGACCTGGCGCTCGTCGCACGCGCTGGACCCGTACCGGCCGCTGGATTCGGACGTCAAGCCGATCAACATCGAAGCGGTGTCGCTGGACTGGAAGTGGATGTTCATCTACCCCGACCAGAACATCGCCACCGTCAACGAGATCGCGTTCCCGGTGCACACGCCGCTGAACTTCAAGATCACCTCCGACACGGTGATGAACTCGTTCTTCATCCCGCACCTGGGCACCATGATCTACGCCATGGCGGGCATGGAAACCAAGCTGCACCTGGTGGCCAACGAGCCGGGCGAATACTTCGGCCTGTCGACCAACTACAGCGGCCACGGCTTTTCGAAGATGAGCTTCAAGGCGCACGCCGTCGATCAGGCCGGCTTCGAGGCCTGGGTGGCCAAGGTCAAGGCATCGCCGACCGCGTTGAACGCTGCCGAGTACCAGGTGCTGGCAGCCAATCGCAACGACAAGGAACAGTATCCGGTCACCTACTACTCGTCGGTGCAGGACGGCATGTTCCGCTCGCTGGTCGACAAATACATGAATGGTCCGGGCCACAGTAAGGGCCACGGCGACCATCAGGCATCGGCTACGGAGCCGGTCGCCATGTGCACTTCTGGAGACAAGTGATGCTAGGCAAACTCACCATCGAGGCAGTTCCGTACCACGAGCCGATCATCATGGTCGCGCTGGGTGGTGCCGGCCTGCTCGGCCTGCTCATCGCGGGCGCCATCACCAAGTACAAGCTGTGGGGCTATCTCTGGAAAGAGTGGTTCACCTCGGTGGATCACAAGCGCATCGGCGTGATGTACATCATCGTGGCGCTGGTCATGCTGCTGCGCGGCTTCGCCGACGCGGCGATGATGCGCACCCAGCAGGCGCTGGCCGGCGGCGGTGGCGAAGGCGTGCTGCCTCCGCATCACTACGACCAGATCTTTACCGCGCACGGCGTGATCATGATCTTCTTCATGGCCATGCCGTTCATGACCGGCCTGTTGAACCTGATCGTGCCGCTGCAGATCGGCGCGCGCGACGTGGCCTTTCCGTTCCTGAACTCGCTGAGCTTCTGGCTGTTCGTGGCCGGCGCGGCGCTGATCAACATCTCGCTGGGCGTTGGCGAATTCGCGCAGACCGGTTGGCTGGCGTACCCGCCGTTGTCGGGGCTGGAATACAGCCCGGGGGTCGGTGTCGATTACTACATCTGGGCGCTGCAGGTGTCCGGTTTAGGCACGTTGCTGACCGGCATCAACTTCTTCGTGACGATCATGCGCATGCGCGCGCCGGGCATGACCCTGATGCGCATGCCGATCTTCACCTGGACTGCGCTGATCACCAACATCCTGATCATCGCCGCGTTCCCGATCCTGACCGTGGCGCTGGCGCTGCTGGGTGCCGACCGTTACCTGGGCACGCACTTCTTCACCAACGACGGTGGCGGCAACGCCATGATGTACGTCAACCTGATCTGGATCTGGGGTCACCCGGAGGTCTACATCCTGATCCTGCCGGCATTCGGCATCTTCTCCGAGTTGATTGCCACCTACAGCCGCAAGCGCCTGTTCGGCTACACCTCGATGGTGTACGCCACCTCGTGCATCGGCGTGCTGTCGTTCGTGGTGTGGCTGCACCACTTCTTCACCATGGGCTCGGGTGCCAACGTCAATGCCTTCTTCGGCATCACGACGATGATCATCTCGATCCCGACCGGCGTGAAGATCTTCAACTGGCTGTTCACCATGTTCCGCGGTCGCGTGCACATGACCTCGCCGGTGCTGTGGACGATCGGCTTCATCATCACCTTCACCATCGGCGGCATGACCGGCGTGATGCTGGCGATTCCTGCCGTGGACTTCGTGCTGCACAACAGCCTGTTCCTGATCGCGCACTTCCATAACGTGATCATCGGCGGCGTGGTGTTCGGTTACCTGGCGGGCCTGACCTACTGGTTCCCGAAGGCGTTCGGCTTCAAGCTCAACGAGAAGATCGGCAAGGCCTCGTTCTGGTGCTGGATCGTCGGTTTCTTCGTGGCCTTCATGCCGCTGTACGTGCTCGGCTTCATGGGCATGACCCGTCGCATGAACACCTACAACCACCCCGAGTGGGCGCCGTGGCTGTACGTGGCCGCGGTGGGTGCTGCCATCATCGGCATGGGCATCTTCCTGAACCTGGTGCAGATCGGTTACAGCGTGTGGAAGCGCAAGGAGCATATGGACTACACGGGCGACCCGTGGGATGGCCGTACGCTGGAATGGGCAACCTCCTCGCCGCCGCCGTTCTACAACTTCGCCGTGCTGCCGCACATCGACGACCGCGATCAGTTCTGGGCCGACAAGCAGAATGGCAAGGGCTGGGTGCGTCCGTCCAAGTACGAAGCGATCCACATGCCGCGTAACACCGGCGCCGGCGTCTATATCGGTGCCTTCAGTGTGCTGCTGGGCTTCGGTCTGATCTGGCACATCTGGTGGCTGGCCATCATCGGCCTGGTGGGCATGATCGGCAGCTTCATCGCGCGCACCTTCGATGACGACATCGATTACTGGGTGCCGGCCGACGAAGTGGAGCGCATCGAAAACGCACGTTTCGCCCTGCTCGAACAGCAACAGGCGGCGCAGGCCGCGAAGGTGGTATGACCATGGCTTCCTCGACCACGCTTGACCACGCCGCCCACGCGGGCGGCCACGATCACGACCACGAGCATCACGACGGCGGTGGCAACACCGTCTTCGGGTTCTGGGTCTATCTGATGAGCGACTGTCTGCTGTTTGCCGGTCTGTTCGCCACCTATGCGGTGCTCTCTGGCGCCACGGTGGACGGGCCGACCGCCAAGGAGCTGTTCGATCTGAAGTTCGTGCTGGTGGAAACCTTCCTGCTGTTGTTCAGCAGCCTGAGCTTCGGCTTTGCGATGATTGCCGCGCACAAGCGCAAGATGGGCGGCCTATACGGCTGGCTGGCCGTCACCGCGCTGCTGGGTATCGGCTTCCTGTGCATGGAAGTATGGGAGTTCAACCACCTGATCCATGAGGGTGCCGGCCCGGGTCGCAGTGCGTTCCTGTCGGCATTCTTCACCCTGGTGGGCACGCACGGCCTGCACGTGGCCTCCGGCCTGCTGTGGATGGCCGTGCTGGTGATCCAGATTTCCAAGAACGGCCTGACCGCGCGCAACAGCACGCGTCTGGCCTGCCTGAGCCTGTTCTGGCACTTCCTGGACATCATCTGGATCGGTGTGTTCACCGTCGTCTATCTGCTGGGAGCGCTGTAATGGCCAATCACCACCACACCGATACCGCTGCCGATGCGCATGCCGGCGGCCTGAAGTCCTACCTGATCGGCTTTGTGATGGCCGTGATCCTCACCGTCATCCCGTTTGCGATGGTGATGAGCGGCGCGTTCTCCAAGGGTGTCACCATCGTCGTGATCTCGGTCATGGCCGCGGTGCAGATGCTGGTGCACATGGTGTACTTCCTGCACATGGACCGCACGCCCGAGCAGCGCTCCAACGTGCAGGTGGGCCTGTTCTCGCTGCTGATCATCGGCATCGTGATCGTCGGTTCGCTGTGGGTGCTGCACAACATGAATGTCAACATGATGCATTGAGACGGCGACACGCCGAATCGCCGCAACGTTGAAGAAGAGGTCGCCAAGTGATTGGCGGCCTTTTTTTTACGCGTCAATCGCCCGCAGCATGACCAATGGCATACGGTCAAGCACAGGCAGGCGCTTAGCATCGTGGGCTTGCCTGTCCAGGTCACCTGCGGAGTTGCGATGAAAATGCCCACCCTGTTGTCCGTGTCGTTGTTGGCGGCGTTGTCGCTGCCGGCGGCTGCGCAAACCGCACCGCCGCAGGACGTGCCGTTCGACGGCACCTTGAAGATCGACGTGGACGCCACCGATCTGGCGCACCGCATCTTCAAGGTCAAGACCACCATGCCGGCCAAGCCGGGCCCGATGACGCTGCTGTACCCGCAGTGGATTCCCGGCAACCATTCGCCGACCGGACCGATCGACAAGCTCGCCGGTCTGGTGATCAAGGTCGATGGCAAGGTGGTGCCCTGGAAACGCGACCAATTCGATGTCTATGCGTTCAAGGTGGATGTGCCACAGGGCGCCACCGAGCTGACGGCCGAGTTCAGGTTCCTCTCGCCGCAGGCCGGCAACCAGGGCCGGGTGATGATGACCCCGGAAATGCTCAACCTGCAGTGGAACACCACGGCGCTGTACCCGGCCGGCTATTTCGCGCGCAACATCAAGGCGCAGGCCAGCGTCACGCTGCCGGCCGGCTGGAGCTATGCCACGGCACTGGAAACCGATCGCCGCGTCGGCGACACGGTGAGCTTCAAGCCGATCGATTTCGACGACCTGGTCGATTCGCCGATGTTCGCCGGCAAGTACTACAAGCGCGTGGAGCTGAGCACCGGCAAGCAGCCGGTCTACCTCAACGTGTTCGCCGATGAAGCCAAATCGCTGGAGGCCAAGCCCGAGCAGATCAAGGCACACGCCGCGTTGGTGCAGCAGATGGACAAGCTGTACGGCGCGCGTCACTTCGACCATTACGAATTCCTGCTGGCGCTGACCAAGAAGCTGGGCGGCATCGGCCTGGAGCATCACCGTTCCAGCGAAAACAGCGGCCCGCCGAATTACTTCACCGAGTGGGACAAGAGCTGGACCATGCGCGACCTGCTGGCGCACGAGTTCAACCACTCCTGGAACGGCAAGTACCGCCGTGGCGCCGACCTGGCGACGCCGAACTTCAACGTGCCGATGGGCGACAGCCTGCTGTGGCTGTACGAGGGCCAGACCCAGTTCTGGGGCGAAGTGATGGCCGCACGTTCCGGCCTGTGGACGCAGGACCAGGCGCGCGACATGCTGGCCGGCGTGGCGGCAACCTACGAGCGCGGCCGCCCCGGCATGGCCTGGCGCACGGTGCAGGACACCACCAACGACCCGACCATGTCGATGCGGCGTCCCAAGGCGTACCGCAGCTACCAGATGAGCGAGGACTACTACTCCGGCGGCCAGATGATGTGGCTGGAAGTGGATAGCAAGCTTCGCGCGCTCACCAACAACAAGCGTTCCATCGACGATTTCGCCAAGGCGTTCTTCGGCATGAAGAACGGCGATTGGGACGTCAATCCGTATACCTTCGACGACATCGTCAGCACGCTCAACGGCGTGGCCGCCTACGACTGGGCCAGCCTGTTGCGCGAGCGCATGGACGGGCACGGTTCGTTGAATGGCGGCATCGAAGCCAATGGCTGGAAGCTGGTCTACAACGACGAACCGAACCTGGCCATCAAGACCTACGAGAGCAACGAAAACGACGTCAGCCTGACCTATTCGCTGGGCCTGTCGCTGGAGGGCTCGGGCGAAGTCAACGAGGTGTTGTGGGACAGCCCGGCATTCAATGCCGGCATCATCAACGGCAATACCCTGGTGGCCGTCAACGGCCGCGCCTTCAGCGCCGATGTGATCAAGGATGCGATCAAGGCGGCCAAGGGCACCACTGCACCGATCGAACTGCTGGTCAAGCGCGGCGACCGCTACGAAACCGTCCGTATCGACTACCACGGCGGTCTGCTGTATCCGCATCTGGAGCGCATCGCCGGCAAGCCAGATCGCCTGAGCGAGTTGTACAAGGCGCGCTGAGTGGCACACGCCCACGTCGTTGCCCGACGTGGGATCAGTGGAATCCAAGCGGCATGGCCGGTCGTCACCGGTCATGCCGCCGTTGTGTGGGCGCAGCTGGTCAATCGCTTGCACTGCACATCAGCAGTCGTCGACTTTTCCGAATCCCGAATCCCGAATCCCGAATCCGCAAAGTCCTGCGTCGCGCACACTGAGACCGTCAGCCACTATCCTGCTGCTTCAATAACGATGGGCAAGAGCGATGGCGAAGGCGAAAACGGCCTATGTCTGCGGCGAGTGCGGTGCCGAGTACACCAAGTGGCAGGGCCAGTGCACCGAATGCGGTGTCTGGAACACGCTGAGCGAAATCGTGCTCGAGAGCGCCGCGCCGGGCGGCAAGGCGTCGCCAGCGGCATCGCGGCGTAGCGGCTGGGCCGGCAAGGCCGAGGCGCCCAAGATCACCGCGCTCAAGGACGTGCAGCAGTCCGAGCAGGCGCGTGTCTCCACCGGTATCGGCGAGTTCGATCGGGTGCTGGGTGGCGGGCTGGTGGAAGGTGCGGTGGTGCTGATCGGCGGCGATCCCGGGATCGGCAAGTCGACGCTGCTGCTGCAGGCGCTGGCGAGCATGGCCTCCACGTTGCCGGTGTTGTATGTGACCGGCGAGGAATCGCTGGCCCAGGTGGCCGGGCGCGCGGTGCGCCTGGACCTGCCGCTGGAAGGCCTGAACGCCCTGGCCGAAACCGGCATCGAAAACATCCTGCAGCACGCCAGCGTGGCGCGACCGAAGCTGATCGTGGCCGATTCGGTACAGACCTTGTGGACCGAATCGTTGACCGCAGCGCCGGGCTCGGTGAGCCAGGTGCGCGAGAGCGCAGCGCGGCTGGTGCGCTACGCCAAGGAAACCGGTACCGCGGTGTTTCTGGTCGGCCATGTGACCAAGGAAGGCGGCATCGCCGGGCCACGCGTGCTCGAGCACATGGTCGATGCAGTGCTGTATTTCGAAGGCGAGAGCGGTAGCCGGTTCCGCCTGTTGCGCGCGTTCAAGAACCGCTTCGGTGCGGTCAACGAACTGGGCGTGTTCGCGATGGGCGAGAAGGGCCTCAAGGAAGTCTCCAACCCGTCGGCGATCTTCCTGTCCGGCGGCAGCACCCAGCAGCCGGGCAGTTGCGTGATGGTCACCCGCGAAGGCACCCGCCCGCTGATGGTGGAGGTGCAGGCGCTGGTGGATGCCTCGCCGTTGTCCAACCCGCGTCGGGTGGCGGTGGGTCTGGAGCAGAACCGGCTGGCGATGCTGCTGGCGGTACTGCATCGCCATGGAGGCATCGTGGTGGGCGATCAGGACGTGTTCGTCAATGTGGTGGGCGGCATCCGCGTGCAGGAAACCGCGGCCGATTTGCCGGTGCTGCTGGCGGTGCTGTCGTCGCTGCGCGACCGGCCGCTGTCCGAAAAGACCATCGCGTTCGGCGAAGTGGGCCTGTCCGGCGAAATCCGCCCGGTGCCCAATGGCGAGGACCGCCTGAAGGAAGCGGCGACGCATGGCTTCAAGCGCGCCATCGTGCCCCGCGCCAATGCGCCCAAGACCACCAGCATCAAGGGCATGGAAATCATTGCCGTGGAGCGCCTGAGCCAGGCATTGGAAGCGGCGGCCGACTGAAGCCGCGCACCGCGCGGATGTTGCGATAGGCCGGGTTGGCGACCTGCGAATGCGTCGGAAGTCTTTGCCATGTCCGGGGCCAGCCTGCCGCCATCGTCTCGGCCGGCTGCCGGGCGACCATCGATGATCGTCCGGCTTGGTCACCACTGGTGCGGCCGTGCCGCCACCCTCCAGAAACGCTGAGTGCAGAGGTCTTCGCGTGCCTTTCAGACGTGCTGCGGAGGCGCGCATGGCATACGTCGCAGGGCGACCTGACGCCCGCAAGCCGTTTGTCGGACAAACGCCGGGATTTGGTAGTTGGTTGTCGAGAAAGCGTTTTCAGAAAGAGTGGGGCTATGGCAACATGCGCGGCCCGTTGCACTGTGCACCGGACCACAGACACCACTCACTGCGTTTTCAGGAGAATCACGATGGAATGGATGTTGCTGCCGCTCAAGCGTTACGCCGACTTCAACGGTCGCTCGCGCCGCAAGGAATACTGGATGTTCGCGCTGATGCAGCTCCTGGTGCTGTTCGTGTTTGGCGGCCTGTTCGCCGTCGCGGCAGTGGCGATGGGGAACGAGAACGGCCCGGGTGCGCTGGCTTGGCTGATCTGTGCGGTCATGGTGATCGTTTGTCTGGCGTTGATCGTGCCCGGTATTGCAGTCACGGTGCGCCGCCTGCACGACCAGGACAAGTCCGGCTGGTTTTATCTGATCAGCCTGGTGCCGTACGTCGGTGCTTTCGTGTTGCTGGTCTTCATGTGCATCGAAGGCACGCCCGGCCCGAACCAGTACGGCGAAAACCCCAAGCAGTAATTCGCGCGTTATGAAAGCGGACAACGGCGCAGGAGTTCCCTGCGCCGTTGTCGTGTGTGAATGTGCCAATCGTGCCATTGCGTATGGCGCATAGGCGCAAGGTCACGGCCTGCGTGCGTGAGAGTTGCCAAGTCTGCGCTCTGCAGAGTGGGCGTCCGCATCCGATCCCCAGAGATGGACGGCGGAGACACAGCGACATGCTTGAAGCGTGTTTCGCTGGACAGTCCCGGCGCAGCAGGCAGCGCCGCATTCGTCGCTGCCACGCCTGCTCACGGATGCAGCGACGTCGCTCAACGCCGATCAGCGTGCACCCCACGCTGTGCAGTGAACGATGCAGCCAGTCGCATGGCCGGTACCTGCAGAACTTGAATGACGGCACAGCTTGCGGGCCGGGTGCGCGTGCAGGCCGCTCCGTCGTCGATGGCGTGCCGACGCCCGTCCTGTCATCAAGCACCCTTCGCTGTCACGCAGGCGAGACTGCGCAGTGCAGCTCGCAGATCGCATCTGCAGCGGTGCGCTTGCTCAGCAGGCGGCTGCGTGATGTGCAGGGCCAAGACTTGGGCTAACGGCCTTGCTCATTGTCGTTGCCTCGGTATCGTGCAACGCGAGCTCCAGCTTGTAGCCGTGCGAATAGACGGTTCTGATGCGCACCGCGCTGCTGTCACCGCTCAGCTGCAGTTTCTTGCGCAACTTGTAGATGTGCTGCTCCATGGTGCGGTCGGTGAATTCGGTATGGCTGCCCCAGACCGCCTTGGCCAGCTGGCAACGCCGGAAGCACACGCCGGGGCTGGAAAAGAGCAGCCAGGCAATCGAGAACTCGCGTGCGGTCAACGCGATCGGCTTGCCTTCCAGGTAGACGGTATTTTCATCGCGGATCAGCTTGTAGGGACCCACGCTCAGGTGCTGCGTCTCCGGGCAGGCATGCGCCACCGGCGATATCGCCAGGGCCGCGCGCACGTGCAACTCATGCGAATTGAAAGGCAGCGCAAGGACCTCCTGCGCGCCTGCGCGATACCAGGCCAGAATGTTGTCGGCGCAATCGAAACGGCCAAGCACGATCAGCGGCGTGGGCTGGCCGCTATGGCAGCGCTGCCAGGCCAGCAGTGAACTGTCATCGGCGGCGACACAGCTGGCATCGAAGATCAGCAGCTCGCACGGCGAGTGCCGCAGCGAACGCAGGAGCTCCAGTTCATCGGAAAACGTCGAGACGTTGCGTGCGAGCGGTGCAAGGCTGGCGTTGACCTGCGAGGTCAGGCGCGCGTCCTGCGTCAACAGGAACACCGATCCGGCATTGGAGGGGGAGTGGTCGTTCATTCAGGCGGCCTTCGCGTGTCGGCGTACAAGCCACGCATGGGACGGGCGCCGGTGCGGGTCGGCCAATGCCAGGACAAAATCCATCTTCAAAGATCGCTGCATCGTCGGACCAGTCGGTTGGCGGGGGAGAGTCCAGTGGAGCTGGACGAATGGTATGTACCATTGCAGAGACCAAAAGTTTCACGCTTGCGTACGCGTCTTCGGATTTGTCGACATCGGCTTTAACTCGCGCTCATTTAGACGTAACAGAGCTCTTACATAGCGGGCATGTCTGGGACGCATGCAATTGCGCCATGCGCGTCATGCAGTAGCGAGTAAGCATGGACTGACGCGCGCGGGCAGAGGCATCCGGTTGCCGAGGTCTAGACCAATCTATTGCGATTGGTCGTGGGATCGCGCGCGGCTGGAATAGGTCAGCAGCGATTTTCCTTCGTGGCATGCCCGCTTCTCGCGATCAAAAACGCTTCGGCGTACGTGTCCGTACAGTCACGGTGCATCGTGTTGAACATCGCCGATGACCATCAATGCGCATGGAAGCGGCGCGTTCGCAGACGTTGTCCGACTGTGCCTGGGGATTGGCGTAGACCGGCGATATCGATACTCAACCGGATGGCGCGAAATGTCTGGCGTACGACAAGGCCGACGATGTGCAAATGCGCTTTGCGTCGGGAGAAAACGCATCACATGGTTGTTTGACAGAGTGAGCTTTTTTGATTTTTTCAATGGCTTTCAGAGAGAAATTCTATTGGATCCGCTGCATACAATCGTTTGCGCCAGCGAGTTCGGCGCCTGTTGTCTTTTGCTCCGCCCCCCAAAGAGAGAGACCGGCATGATCCTTTCCACCTACTTTGCAGCGATCTCTGCGTTGTCATACGCAGAACGTCTTCCTACCTATACGAGCAGGATGCTGGTTGGTGCTTGGCCACAGGGACTGCAACATCTCCAACAGCGACGCGACGGACAGGGCGCAGCGGATGGCGCCGACGATGAGGTCAGCTTGTTCGGTGCCAGCGGCGATGCGTTGCTGATCCTGGAATATCAGGAAGAGGCCGAAGATGCGTATCGGCAGGCCTTGAAGGCCATGCGCGGGCATCAGCGTCAATTGCGCCTGCTGTCGTGCCGGAACACCGCCTGGTTGATGCTGAGCCAGCGGCGCCTGAGCGCGGCGTTGAATTGCTTCGCGCAGTTGGCAATGGACCGCGAAACGCCGCCCAGCCTGTGCGGCGAGAGCCTGTTGGGCAAATCGCTGACCCACTTCCATCTGGGCCAGAGCACGTTGGCCTTACAGACCCTGGAGCGTGCCCGCGAGGTGCTGGCCGACCTGGAGAGCGGCGCGTCGGACTGGCTGCGGATTGCCACTGCGCTGCGTCTGGACATGATTGCGCAGCTGCGTATCCGTCGCTCCGACCGCATGAGCGACCATGTGTTCTGGCAAGCCACGCTGCGCCAGGAAGATGCCACGCATGCCTTCGAGCCCAGCGACCTGCGCGCCTGCATCGCCGATCTGGCAGAGAGCATGCCGGTGCTGGCGCAGCGCATGCGGCATGTACGCAGCCTGTTGCGTATTGCCGGCGGCGACACCTTCGGCTTCGACGCGCAGATCGACGCATTGCCGGCCGCAGCCACCGGCTGCCCGCCGTGCGCGCGTCAAGACGCGCAGGTGGAACTGGCGCTGGCGGCATTGGCGGTGGGCCGTGCCGATCTGGCCGAGCGTGCACTGGCCGGTGCCGGTCGGCATCATGCGCCGCGCTGGAACCTGGAGTTCGAGTACTGCCAGGCCAAGATCAGCCAGGCGATGGGGCGCACCGAACAGGCGTTGCTGCTCTACAACCGCTACGCGCTGGGCGCGGTGCAGTGCCTGCGCAGCGAAGTGCAAGCACCGCGCTTGCTGGAAAGCGGCACCCCTGCGCACGTCAGCGACGACATCTCCGCCCGGTTGCCGGCCAAGTATCGGCGCGCCTACAGCTACATGATCACCAATGCGCATCGCTCGGATCTGTCGATCAACGAAGTGGCCGCACAGATCGGGGTCACCGGGCGCGCGCTGCAGCAAGCGTTCAAGTCGGCTACCGGACTGTCACCGACGCAGGTGCTGCGCCGTTACCGGATGCAAAGCATCCGCGACGAACTGCTGGCCGAAGGCGGCTGCGGCAGTGTGTTGCAGGCGGCCAGTCGCTGGGGCGTCGGCAGCCGTTCGGCGTTGGCCAAGGGCTATCGCCAGCACTTCAATGAGGCGCCGATGGAGACCCTGCAGCGTTAATCTCCGCAACCCACGGATTGGTAGCGCTAC
Organism: Xanthomonas sp. A1809; assembly: GCF_017746015.1. Taxonomy (NCBI): domain Bacteria; kingdom Pseudomonadati; phylum Pseudomonadota; class Gammaproteobacteria; order Lysobacterales; family Lysobacteraceae; genus Xanthomonas; species Xanthomonas sp. A1809. The sequence goes on from NZ_JAGHWZ010000003.1 coordinate 307,807, forward strand.
CGATCCGTGGTGGGTCAACCCGGCGTGCGGTGCAGTGCGCGTCGCTGTACGCAACGGAGGGCAGGGGTCAAACTGAGACGTGCGTGCAATGTGGGTTCCGGCTATCCTTTCCGGCTGGCACTGGCACCCAGGGGGACGCGTCCGAGGATGGGCGTCGTCGCCAAGGAAACGACGACCGATCATGCAAGATCCCACTCCCGAGGCGACCGACGCCTCGCAGATCCGCCGGGCAGGCGTCGATCTCAATGGACTGATGTCGGTCCTCGGCAAGCACCTGTACTCCACCCCGGTGGTGGCGCTGCGCGAGCTGGTGCAGAACGCGCACGATTCCATCCTGCGTCGTCGTCTGGAACAACCCGATTGGGACGGCCAATCGCGCATCGAGGTGCATGCCGATACCGCGCAAGGCATCGTGCGCATCGTCGATACCGGTGCCGGACTGACCCAGCAGGAAATCCACGACTACCTGGCCACCGTGGGCGTGGGCTATACGCGTGGGCTGCGCCAGGGCGGCCACGAGGACAGCGGCCTGATCGGAATGTTCGGGCTGGGCTTCTTGTCCGCCTTCGTGCTGGCGCGGCGGGTGACCGTGCGCACCACCTCCTACCAGTCTCCCACGCTGGGCTATTGCTACATCTCCAGCAACGCCGAGCAGTACACGGTCAGCCCGATTCCTGCGCGTGCGCAGGTGGGCACCGAGGTGGTGCTGGAACTACACGGCGATTATCTGTCGTTGGCTCAGCAAGGGCGGCTGCGCGAGATTCTGTCGCGCTATTGCGCGCTGTTGCGCGAGCCGATCTGGATCGGCGCCGCAACGCAGCCGATCAATCCCGAGCCGCCGCCGTGGCGCGTGCAGGACGCCGTACCGTTGCATCCGGTGCAGGCCTGGCGCCGGCAACGCGAGTTCGCCGCGCGCTTTGAGCGCAATTTCGAGCCGTTGTGCTGCATGCCGGTGCGTGAGGAAGAGGGCAGCGATGCGGTCGGCCTGTTATGGGTGCAGGACGGTGCGACCTACGGCACCAGCGACAACCGCAATCTGTCGGTGTTCCTGCGCGGCATGTTGCTGGATGACAACGCGCGCGAACTGCTGCCGCCGTGGGCGGGCTTCATCGGTGGGGTGATCGAATCCAATCGGCTGACGCCTACCGCAAGCCGCGAAGACCTGCAGCGCGATACGGTCTATAGCGCGGTGCAGCACGCCTTGTCCGAGGCCTTGGTGCAAGGCCTGGCCGATGTGGCGCGCCAGCAACCGGAGGCATGGCGACGCATCCTGTTGCGTCATAACGAAGCTCTGCTGGGCGCGGCGCTGTGCGATGAGCGCCTGTTCGAATTGCTGCTGGAACACGTGCGGGTACCGACGTCGCAAGGCGATCTGCCGGCGCAGCAATTGCCATCGCGCGGTGCGGTGCACGTGATCCTCGACAGCGACAGCGGTTTCGAAGAAATGCTGTTCCGTGCGATGGGCGTGCCGGTGGCCTACGGCAACCGGTATGCGGTGGTGCCGTTTCTGCGGCGCTGGGCGCAGGTCAAGGGTGTGCGTCTGGTCGAGCTGGGCACCGAGCAGGGCAACCGCCAGTTGTTCCAGCTGGACACGCTGCCGGCCGATGAACTGGCCTGGCTGGAACAGCACCTGGGCGATGGCGAAGCGCTGGTGCCGGCGCGTTTCAGCCCGCAGGAACTGCCGTTGGTGGTAGTGCCCGACCGCGAGGCCGAGCTCAAACGCCGCCTGGAGCAGGACGAAAACGACAAGCGTGTCTCTACCGCCGCGTTGCGCCTGGCGCGGCAATTCACCGCGCGCATCCAAGCGCGGCAGACCCAGCGGCTGTATCTGAATCTGGATAATCCGGCGCTGCAGGCCTTGCTGGGCGCGCAGCGCGCAGGCAACCCGCAGGCCGCGGTGGCGGCGCGCTTGCTGCGTGCGCTCAAGGTGATCGTCGCGGCGCAGGGGCGTACGCAGCCGCAGCCGGGCAGCACCGAATCAGGTGTTTCCGATCTCAACAAGGCCTTCGGCGATTTCGCCGAGACCGTGACCCAATTGCTGGCGCGCTGAAGCGCCGCATCGCAGGAGCGGCACGATGGAAATCTGGAACTGGGTAGAAAAACTGCAGGACGATCTGGGCGAAGCCGGGCAGCCGCAAAATGCGCAGTTGCTGACGCGGCTGACCGACCACATCTGCGATCTGCAGATCGACCGCGCCGAGGCCTTGTTGCCGGAGGCACGTGCGCTGGGCAAGACGCTGGCCAACCCGTGGCTGGAGGTGTTCGTCGGGCATTGGGAAATGCGCAACCGGGTCGGCAACCTGTGCGAAGGCGAGCGTGCGCTGGGCGATGCGGTGGCGCTGTTCGAGCGTGCGCATCGCGCCGACGCAGTGGAGTGCCCGCAATCGGTCTGCGTGACCCAGGACCTGGCCGCGTGTTATGCCAACATCGATGGCCCGGGTTGGGTGGAAGAACGTATCGAGGTATGCGACGAAACCCTGGGCCGCATCGACCCGAGCTGGTCGTGTTACCAGTGCCTGAGCTGCGAAAAAGCCGATGCATTGCTCGACGACGGGCGCGGTGACGCGGCGCTGCAGTACCTGGAGCAGCAGTCGCAGGCCATCCTGGACCATGGCGGCGAAATCTACGACGGCGTGCCGGACATGCGCATCTCGATCCTGCTTGCGCTTGGGCGTGCGCAGGAAGCGCTGGCGCTGGTGGAACAGCGCGAACGCGACGCCGCGCGCGAAGGTGCCGAGTGGGCCAATTGCAGCCAGCCGCGGCGCCTGCAGAAGGCACGCGCGTTGGCGCTGTTGCAGCGCGATGACGAAGCCATGGAAGCGCTGTTGCCATGGCGCGAGATTGCGCCGCGTTATCGCCTGCACTGGCTGCGTGCGGTGGCGGTGCTGGTGGCGCGCGCGCCCGAGCGCAATAGCTGGGACCTGGGCAGCCGCGTGCAGCAGATGCTCGACCATTACGCGCAGGTTGGCGCGCATCGCATCCTGATCGAAGCGGCCGAGCTTGCGATCGGGCTGGCGCTGCAACGCGGCGCGGTGTGGACCGCGCGCAGGCATCTGGCGCTTGCACGTGCGCATCTGCCCAAGTTGCGACAGGACCGTGGTGCCACGCTGGCGCTGGACGGTTGGGCTGCGCGCATCGCGGCCGTATCAGCGGGCGAGGAGTCACCGGTCGCTGCCGCGCAGTTGCTGGAATGGTTGAACGCGCAGGGCGATGATGTGGTGCGCAATCCCGAGCGCGAAGCGCAGTGGTTGCTGCAGGCCGTCGCTGACTGTCCGGACGATGCCGAGCTTGTCGACACCACTGCTTCTGCCTTGAGTGCCTGTGCGGCCGACGAGGAAGCGATCGCGTTGCTGTGGTCATTCGTGCAGCGGCATGCCGATCGCGAAACCAGCCCCACCTTCCGGCTGATGAATCTGTTGCTGGGCCGCGGCGATGAAGCCGGTGTGCGCCGGCTGGCACAGCTGTATCGCCCACAGGCGCCGGTGGCGGCATTGTGGTGCGAGGCGCAGCTGGCGCAGCGGCTGGGCGACTGGCCGGCGCTGGAGCAGGCCTGCACCGCACTGTTGGAGCTATCGCCCGGCTCGCACGGCGCACGCGGCTTGTTGGCGCGCATGTATCTCGATACCGGCCGGTTTGCCGAGGCCGCCGCGGTCTATCGGCAACTTACCGAGCTGCTGGAAGAGCCGCGTTCTGCGCATTGGGATCATATGACGGCGGCCAGTGCGGCGCAGGATTGGGACGCGGTGCGTGCCTCTGCGCAGGCCATTGGCATGGAGCTGAGCAGCACCAGCGGCGTAGTCGAAGAGACCTGGGGCTGGGTGATCATTCGTTGCATGGATGATGGCGAAGTGGCCGAGTACTACGCGCGCCGCACCGGCCCGGTCACTGCACGCATCGTCGAAAACGCGCCTGCGCATCGGCGCCAGCATGTCGGCGACTGGGTGGTGTTCGACGCGGAACTGTTGTATCCGCCGCCGGAAGACGAAGCCGAACGCGAGCGTTTCGTGCCGACCTACGCGCAGGTGCATGTGCTGCAACCGGGTGGCTATGCCAATAGCTGGCTGGTGGACGGCGTGCATCCTGGCGACGAGGTGATCGAGGCGATGCGTGCAGACCTGGAAATGCGCGGCTGGAAGATGTGGCTGCACAGTCGCGACGACTACCGCGTGGTCGACCCGGACCATCCGGACGCGTTCAACCCGGAGGATGCAACATCCGGACTGCCGGGCGTGTTGTTCACCGTGGCCCTTCCGGAAAACGTCGCCCCGCAGGAACTGCATCGCGTCCTGCGATGCACGACCTCGCGCTGGTCGCATCCGATGTGCTGGCTGCGGCTTGCCGAGGCCTGCGGCCAGGATCCGCAGCCGCATCTGGATGCGGTGGAGCGTTACGGACTATAGGGCGGCGATCGGCTTGATCCAACGGCGTTTGTCGCCGGGGTGGGTGGACATTGGCGATCGTGGCGTGCGTTCGGGCGCCACGCTGGATGCGCGGCGCTGCATCCGGCATCAAGAACACGCTCATTGCCCTTCCGCAACGCGGCGGCATTCACGCCGGCACACCCTCCCGCTTTGGACGTGCCGCCACACCGTCGGCAGGGCGATGACGCAAGTGCATGCCCTGCGTGCAGGCGCAGGGCGCAGCGCCACGCACTGCCGTTTCTGCGGCGTTTGGTCCTGTTTGGTCTCCAGTGTCCTGATGGAGCTCGCCATGGCAGTGGCAATGCCGATCGGAAGAGCATCGCCGCAGGCTCAAAACGCAGTGACGCGCCGTCGATCGGCCATCGCCAGGGCCCGGGGTGATGGCACGCCGACCGGTTGGCGTGTTGCCTTGCACGGGCGCTGGTGCAGTGCATGTCCGCAGGCGTGGACCGGCGCACGTTCGGCATGCGCGCGGCAATGTCACACTGCGCCCGTGGGCGGCTGACTGCTACAGGTTGGCTCGCTGGTTGGTCAATCTGAATTGCTTTATTCTGCTGCGCATCGGCGTGGGGGCGCCGCGTCGGTCAGGGCGCAGTCCAGCCCGCATGCCCAACCTCTTTTCTTTTGGTGGGTGATCTCATGGTGGCATTGCAGCAGCGCTCGATCGATGCGATTGGTGGCCAGGAACATGCGTTGCTGGCCGCATGGTTGGAGTCCAGCCTGGGCAACGATGCGCGTCTGTCGCGGCAGGAATTCGAAGCGCAGGCCGGCGAATTCCTGCGCTTGCTGGTGGCATCGTTGAAGCACGACGGTAGCAGCCTGGACAGTGCTGAATGGAGCGAGGTGCGTCGCTTCCTGGAACATCTCTCGCGCGACCGCGCCACGCGTGGTTTCGATTCGCAGGAAACCGCCAACTTCATCTTTTCGCTCAAGCGCGTGTTGTTTGCGCTGGTGCAGCGCGAATACGCCAGTACCCCGGAAGAATTGGGCCAGCAGTTGTGGGCGTTGTCGGAATTGCTCGACCGCCTGGGCTTGTACACCGTGAAGGTCTTCCAGAAGACCCGCGAAGACATCATCGTGCGTCAGCAGGAAGAGATGCTGGAGCTGTCCACCCCGGTGGTGAAGCTGTGGGACGGCGTGCTGGCGCTGCCGATGATCGGCACACTGGATTCGCAGCGCACCCAGGTGGTGATGGAGTCGCTGTTGCAACGCATTGTCGACACCGGCTCGGAAATCGCCATCATCGACATCACCGGCGTGCCCACCGTGGACACCCTGGTGGCACAGCATCTGCTCAAGACCGTGACCGCGATCCGGCTGATGGGGGCCGACGCCATCATCAGCGGCGTGCGCCCGCAGATTGCGCAAACCATCGTGCATCTGGGCCTGGACCTGCAGGGGATCGTGACCAAGGCCAACCTGGCCGATGCGTTGGCGCTGGCGCTCAAGCGCACCGGCGTGACCGTCAGCAAGGCAGACTGACATGGAACGTATTCCGATCCTGCGGATGGGCCATCTGTTGCTGGTCACCATCCAGGTGGACATGCACGACCAACTGGCGCTGCAACTGCAGGACGACCTGTCCGAGAAGATCAGCGCCACCTCTGCGCGTGGCGTGTTGATCGACATTTCCGCGCTGGATATCGTCGATTCGTTCATCGGGCGCATGATCAGCACCATTTCCGGGCTGGCGACGCTGATGGGCGCACAAACCGTGGTGGTGGGCATGCAGCCGGCGGTGGCGATCACCCTGGTGGAGTTGGGGCTGACCTTGCCGTCGGTGCGCACCGCGCTCGATGTCGAGCGCGGCATGCGCCTGCTGCAACAACCCGATGCGGCTCCATGACGGTCGGCTCGCAACCGGTGCGCACCGAGCAGGATGTGGTGCTGGCGCGGCAGACCGTGCGCAAGCTGGTGGTGCAATGCGGGCTGCGGTTGGTCGATCAAACCAAGCTGGTCACCGCGGCCAGCGAACTGGCGCGCAATACGGTGATCTACGGCGGTGGCGGCGACATGGACTGGGCACTGGTCGAAAGCGGCATCCGCAAGGGCGTGCAGCTGACGTTCCGCGACCAGGGCCCGGGCATTGCAGACCTGGAGCTTGCACTGACCGACGGCTGGACCTCTGGCAGTGGCCTGGGGTTGGGACTGTCCGGCAGCCGGCGGCTGGTGGACGATTTCGTGCTCGATAGCGCAGCCGGCAAGGGCACCCGCATCACCATCACCAAATGGAAGTAACCATGACCGGCGCGCTCACCCAGGTGATCCGCGTCGAAGAGGGCACCCAGGTCGGGCAGGTGCGCCGCGAAGCGGTGGCGCTTGCACAGGCCTGCGGTTTCGATGAAGACGGCTGTGGCCGCGTGGCCCTGGTGGCGACCGAGTTGTGCACCAACCTGCTCAACCATGCCGGTGGCGGGCAGATGCAGCTGTGCAGCGTCGCCGGCCGCGATGGTCTGGGCATCGAGTTGTGCACGCTCGATCAGGGGCGCGGATTCGTGCTGGCCGATTGTCTGCCGGACGGATATTCCACCGGCAGCACGCCTGGCAACGGCCTGGGCACGGTGCAGCGACATGCCGCGTTGCTGGACGCTTATTCCGATGCCCGGGGGGCCGTGGTCCTGGCGCGTGTGTACGCCGACGCCGACAGCATGCCCGACCTGCCCTACGGCGCGCTGCGTCTGCCGCTCCAGAACGAAACGGTCTGCGGCGATGGCTGGCATCTGGCGATCGATGCGCAAGGCGTGACCGTGAGCATGATCGACGGCCTTGGCCACGGAGCGGGCGCGGCCGATGCCGCCGATGCGGGGACGCGCGCTGCGGCAGCGGCCCGTGGCGAACCCGGCGAACGCATCGCGCGCCTGCATGCCGGCATGAGCGGCACGCGCGGCGGCGCGGCGGCGGTCATGCAGTTCGATCCCGGCAGCGGCCAGGTGCGCTTTGCCGGGGTGGGCAATATCGTCGCCTCGTTGTGCGATGGCGACGGCGTGCGCGGCATGCCCTCGCACCCGGGCATCGTCGGGGTGCAGTTCCGCAAGGCGCAACCGTTCGACTTTCCACGCGCCGCCGGCAAGTTACTGGTCATGCACAGCGACGGCCTGCAATCGCGCTGGACCCTGCGCGATCATCCGGGCCTGCTGTCGCGCCATCCACGCATCATTGCCGCAGTGCTGGCGCGCGATTACGCGCGCGGCCGCGACGATTGCTGCGTGTTCGTCATGCGCTTGGGAGCCATGCAATGAATTCAACCACCAAGATGCCGGCAGCCGAGGCGATGGCTGAACTGGAAAGCTTGCGCCAGCAGAACCAGGCCTTGCGCGAAGAACTGGAAGAAACCAACCAGGGCGTGCTGGCCTTGTATGCCGAGCTCGACCAACAGGCCGAACAGCTGCGCGAGGTGTCCGAACTCAAGAGCCGCTTTCTGTCGTACATGAGCCACGAGTTCCGCACCCCGCTAGGCTCGATCCTGAGCATCACCCGGCTGCTGGAGGATGGCATGGACGGGCCGCTCAATGCAGAGCAGCTCAAGCAGGTGCGCTTTGTCAGCGGTTCGGCGCGCGAGCTCACCGAGATGGTGGACGACCTGCTGGACCTGGCCAAGATCGAGGCCGGGCGCATCACCATCTCGCCGGGCTGGTTCGACCTGATGGACCTGTTCGCGGCGCTGCGGGGCATGTTCCGTCCGCTCACCGATGTGGGCACGACCACGCTGATCTTCGAGGATCCGCCGGTGCTGCCGCTGCTGTACTCCGACGACAAGAAGCTGGCGCAGATCCTGCGCAATTTCATTTCCAACGCGCTCAAGTTCACCCCGCAGGGGCAGGTGCGCGTGTTTGCGCAGCTGGAAGGCGACAGCCATGTACGCTTTGGCGTGCACGACACCGGCATCGGCATTCCGGCCGAGCTTCACGAGGCCTTGTTCGAAGATTTCGTACAGGTGGACTCGCCGCTGCAAAAACGCCTGACCGGCACCGGCCTGGGGTTGTCGATCTGCAAACGGTTCGCCGAATTGCTGGGCGGCCGGGTGGGGATCAACAGCGTGGTCGGGCAGGGTTCTGAATTTTACGTGGTGCTGCCGATGACACTGGCAGCGGAGGAAACGCGTGGGCAGTAAGCACCACATTCTGGTCGTCGACGACAACGCGGTGACGCGTTATTCGGTGCGGCGCGTGCTCGAACACCATCAGTTCGCGGTCGAAGAAGCCGGCACCGGGACCGAGGGTCTTGCCAAACTTTCCGCGCAGACGTTTTCTGCGGTGGTGCTGGACGTCAACCTGCCGGACATGAGCGGCTTCGATATCGTGCGGACGCTGCGTGCCGAGCCGCGCACCGCGTTGCTGCCGGTGGTGCATGTTTCGGCGGCCTCGATCGCCACCGGCGACATGATCACCGGGCTGGATGCCGGCGCCGACGCCTACCTGATCCATCCGGTCGACCCCAACGTGTTGCTGGCCACCTTGCGCACGCTGTTGCGCGCACGCCGCGCCGAGGAGGCGTTGCGGGTCAGCGAGGCGCGTTTCCGCGAAATCTTCGAACACATCAGCGCGCCGATTGCGGTGGTGGATGCCAACCTGCACATGCACGAGGCCAATGCCGCATTCCAACGCTTGATCGGCAGCGCCACACCCGGCGCTGCGATCCATGCCGCCGGGTTGGATCAGGCCGCCGCCGTGCACGCACTGACCACTGCGTTGGCGCAACGCGAGCGCTGGAGCGGCACCTTGTCGCTGCTGCGCGATGGCAAGCTCTGCGAAACCGAATGGCGCGTGTCGCCCTACCGCGAGCCGGATCTGGGGCTGTTGCTGGTGGAAGACGTGACCGAGCAGCGCCTGCGCGAGCGCGAGCAGCGCCAGGAACTGGATACCGCCACCAGCGAGCTCGCGCATCAGATCGCGCAGCGTCAGCACACCGAAATCCAGCTGCTGCAGGCGCAGAAGATGGAAGCGCTGGGCAAGCTCACCGGTGGCATCGCGCACGACTTCAACAACCTGCTGACCAGCATCATTTCCGGCTTGGACATGATCCAGCTCGCAGTGGAATCCAATCGCATCGAACGCGTGCCGCGCCTGGCCGAGATCGCTAACGGCTCGGCGCACCGCGCCGCCGCGCTGACCCAGCGCATGCTGGCGTTCGCACGCAAGCAATCGCTGGACGCGCAACCGTTCGACGTCAACACCCGTGTGCGTTCGCTGGAAGACATGCTGCAACGCTCGATCGGCGAAAACATCGCGCTGGAGCTGGATCTTGCGTCCACGCCGCTGGTGGCCATTGCCGATGCCAACCAGCTCGAAAACGTGGTGCTCAACCTGGTCATCAATGCGCGCGATGCCTTGAAAGGGCAGGGCACCATCCGCATCCAGAGCGCGGCCTACACCGCGCACAACGATCCGGAACTGGACGACGGCGACTATGTCGCGGTGAAGGTGATCGACAACGGGAGCGGGATCGAGCCGGCCATTCTCGACCAGGTGTTCGAGCCGTTTTTCACCACCAAACCCATCGGCGAAGGCACCGGTCTCGGCCTGTCGATGACCTACGGGTTCGCACGTCAATCCGGCGGTACCGCACGCATCACCAGCGATGTGGGTCGTGGCACCACGGTGGCGCTCCTGCTGCCGCGCGGGCTCTCGGCCAACGAAATGCTGCCGGCACCGGCGCCCAGCGCGCCGCGCACGCGCAACGAGCGCATCCTGCTGGTGGACGACACCGACGTGGTGCGCATGATGGTGAGCGAAGTGCTCAGCGATGCCGGCTACCAGGTCATCGAAGCCGAGGATGCCAACGGCGCGCTGGAACACTTGCGCACCGAGGCGCACATCGATCTGGTGGTCTCCGATGTCGGCCTGCCCGGCATGAACGGGCGCGACATGGCCGATGTGGCGCGCACGCTACGCCCGGGTCTGCCGATCCTGTTCATTACCGGCTATGCCGAAAACGCGGCCACGCGGCAAGAATTTCTGGCAGAGGGCATGGCCTTGCTGCCCAAGCCTTTCAGCCTCAACGATCTGCTCAACACGGTGGTGCAGATGCTCGACAGCAGCGTCCTGGCGCGGGCGTAGGGCGTTAAGCGGCTCCAAACACGCATGCGTCGCTGCGGGGCGGGCGCGGCCTGCGCATGCAGCGGGCGTGCAGCCACGTTCCTGCACTTGGCTTAGCGCGCATACGCGTACGGCCCGAATGTGGCGCCAAGAAAACCGCCGGCCGACTCGGTACTGAGCACACTTGCATCGCCTTGTTCGAGCAGCGTCTGCCACTGCCCCTGGCCGACGGCGTAATCCACGCGCACGCGTGCGGCATCCAGCGCAAAGCGCAGTTTCACCGGTTGCGTGGCATCGGGCAGTGGCGCGCGTGCCAGTTCGGTGCCGGTGCCGGGCTGTTGCGCTCCGGCGCGGCAATACAGCACCACCGCAGCGCCGCTGTCCTCGCGCACCAGCATTGCTGCCAGGAAGTTGCTCTCCTTGGCCACGATCGCCAGACCGGCCTGTTCGCCTGGTGCCAGCGCACTGCCATCCACGCTGGCGACCAAGGTGGCGTGATGATGCTGCAGGCGATGACCCAGATAGGCCGGCTGACCACGGCCGATATCGCCCAGCGCAATGTTTGCCGGCGTCACGCGCAAGCCTTGTGCGCCGGGCTGATACCACGGCCTGATGGGTGGGTGGATGGTCATCCATTGCATCGGCACGCGCGCATCCCCGAAGCGCTCGCTCCACTGCATTGGCCCGGTGGTCGGCAGGGGCTGCGTGCCCGCCGGCAAGGGTGGGCGCGCTGCCACGACAGGGACCGCGGCGCCGTGCGGCAGCACCACCGGCCAGCCATCGCGCCATTGCACCGGCAACAGGAAGGTTTCCCGGCCCAGGTTGTAGTGATTGCCGCGGTAAGGGCGCGTTGCGAGAAACACCGCCCACCATGTGCCGTCCTTGAGTTCGACGAACTGTGCATGCCCGGCCGAGGTGATCGGCGCATTGCGCAATGGGTCCAGGTCGCGTTGGGTGAGTACCGGATTGCCGCTCCAGGTTTCGTATGGCCCGGTGATCTGGCGGCTGCGGTAGATCATCTGCGCATGCTGCTCGCCGGTGCCACCTTCGGCCGCGGTGAGGTAGTAGTGGCCATCGCGGCGGAACAGGTGCGGGCCTTCGATGTGTTCGGGATTGGTGGCCGGCTTGAAGCCCGAATCCACGATCACCTGACGGGTGCCGACCAACTTCATGCTGGCCAGATCCAGCCGCTGCAGCCAGATGGCGCGGTGCCCGTCGTAGCGCAGCTTGCCGGCCGGCACGTCGTTGTTGACCAGCCAGGCACTGCCATCGTCATCGAAAAACAGCGAGGGGTCGATGCCCTTGGCGTCCAGCCAGATCGGATCCGACCACGGCCCGGCCGGATCGGTGGCGGTGATCAGGAAATTGCCGCCATCGCAGTAGAAACAGGTGTTGGCGATATAGAAAGTGCCAGCGTGGTAGCTGATGCTGGCGGCAAACAGGCCGCGGGTCAGTTCGTCGTTGCCGTAGTTGATCTGGGTTGGACGGTCGATCGCGTTGCCGATCTGGTTCCAATGCACCAGGTCGCTGCTCTTGAAGACCGGCAGGCCGGGGAAATAGCCGAAACTGGAATTCACCAGATAAAAATCGTCGCCGACGCGCACCGCCGATGGGTCCGGATGAAAACCGGCCACGACCGGGTTGCGGTACTGCGCGGCGGTTGGCGCGGGGCCGCCGTCGTCGCCCTGGTAATCGATCTGCGTGATCAACGCGGTGCCGGCATGCGCCAGCTGACAGCTCAATGCGGCCAGCAGGCCGGCCACCCATGCGAGTCGTTTCAAGAGATCCCCTCGTGCCATGCCCTGGCGCAACGCCAGTACGACACCAGCATGACAGCACGCAGGGCGGCGTGGCATGACGTTTTGCGATGCCAACGCTGCATGGTGGCATGCCTCCACGCGCGTGGCGGGGTGTGTGGAACGGGCGCTGCCACTTCGCTGCAACATTGCTGACATATCGTGCGCGCGGCGCCAAGCGGCGCCGCCAACCGGCGTGCCATGCCAAACGGCTTCGACGCTGTGTCATCACCTCGCATCACTACCTAGGATCAACCCGCATGTCGTTGTACTCGCCTGTCTTTCCGTCGCCGGTGTCCGCTATTGCACAGGTCGCTGCGCGCCGCCGCACCGCCTTGCAGCGCACGCCGCTGGCACGTGCCTGCGCCGGCCTGTTGCTAGCCTCGCTGGCGGCAACCGCGTCTGCGCAGCAAGCGCCGGCGACCCAGGGCGAAGCCAGCCCGACCGCGCTGGACACGGTCACCGTCACCGCCGAGCACCGCGAGCAGAACCTGCAGGACGTGCCGGTCTCGGTCGGCGTGGTGCAGGGCGCAGCGATGCGCGACTACACCGCCGGTGGCGATGACACGCTGCTGGCGCTGTCCGGCCGCGTGCCGGGCTTCTATGCCGAAACCACCACCGGGCGCATCTTCCCGCGCTTCTATATCCGTGGCCTGGGCAATATCGATTTCTACCTGGGTGCCTCGCAGCCGGTCTCCATCATCCAGGACGATGTGGTGCTGGAGCATGTCGTGCTCAAATCCAATCCGGTCTATGACGTGGACCAGGTCGAAGTGCTGCGCGGTCCGCAAGGCACGCTGTTCGGCCGCAACACCACCGCCGGCATCGTCAAGTTCGACACCGTCAAGCCCAGCGACACCTACACCGGTCGCGTCAACGCCAGCTACGGCAGCTACAACACCATCTCGCTGGATGGCGGCTTCGGTGGCCCCATCAACGACGTGCTGTCGTTCCGCGTGTCCGCGTTGTACCAGCACCGCGACGATTGGGTGGACAACACCTTTGCCGGCAGCAGCGCCGATGGCACGCGCACCCCACGCAAGGACGCGATGGGCGGTTACAACGACCGCAATGCGCGCCTGCAGGTCTTGCTCAAGCCCAACGATGCGTTTTCGCTGCTGGGCTCGGTGCACACGCGCGATTACGACGGCACTTCCACCTTGTTCCTGCGCAACGCGATCACGCGTGGCAGCGACAAGGTGGACGTGCCGCGCGACCGTGTGGCCTATGATGAGGGGCACGACAACCCGCAGGCGTATCAAACCGATGGCGGCTCGCTCAAGGCGATTTACGACTTCGGTGGCGTGTCGCTGACCTCCATCACCGCCTACGAAACCACTTCCGGCTACAGCCGTGGCGACACCGATGGCGGTGCTGCCGCCAATTACCCGGTCAATGGCGTGCCGAACGGCTTTGGCCAGTCGATGGGACAGATCCGCGACCTGGACCAGTACACGCAGGAATTGCGCCTGGCCAGCGAAGGCGACGAGGCCCTGCAGTGGCAGGTGGGCGCGTTCTATTTCGACGGCCGCGACACCACCGATTTCTATCAGCGTGCCTATTTCCTGCAGACCGCCGCGCGCAACCCGAATAACTGGGTGCGCCTGCGCAATACCAATACCTCGTGGGCCGGCTTCGGGCAGATCAGCTACAAGGCGACCGACGCGCTGACGCTCACCGCCGGCATCCGCCAGACCAAGGACACCAAGGAAACCCGTCTGCTCAAGACCGCCGATACCGCAGCCGGTGTGGTGACCTACCGCGGTCGGCGCGATGTGCGCATGTCCGACACCCAGCCCAGCTGGGATCTGAGCGCGATGTATGAGATCGACCCCCAGCTGAGCGTGTATGCGCGCGTGGCGCGCGGTTTCCGTGGCCCCACCATCCAGGGCCGCAGCGCGGTGTTCAATTCGGACTTCACTACCGCCGATTCGGAAACCATCCTGTCGTGGGAAGCCGGCATCAAGAGCAGCCTGTTCGAGAACCGTCTGCGCCTGAATGTCAGCGGCTTCACCTACACGGTCGACGATATCCAGCTCAACGGCAACGACTCGGACGGCAATGGCGTGCTGTTCAATGCCGACAAGGCCAAGGCCTACGGCATGGAAGCGGACCTGGACTGGCGCCCGATCTCCAACCTGTCGATCACCGCCGGCCTGAGCCTGTTGCACAGCGAAATCCACGATAAGCGCGTGTTTGCGCAGGCCTGCGCGCTCAATGGCGTGGTGGTGTGCACCGTCAACGACCCGACCATCCGCGTAGGTGCCAACACCTTCGCCCAGATCGACGGCAACCCGCTGCCCAACGCGCCCAAGTACAACCTCAACCTGGCCGCGCGCTACGACATCCCGGTGGGCAACGACGGCGCGTTCTTCGTGTCCACCGACTGGAACAAGCAGGGCCAGACCAGCTTCGTGCTGTACGACTCCACCGAGTTCCGTTCCGACGGCAATTTCGAAGGTGGCCTCAAGCTGGGTTACACCGGTGGCTACGGTGCCTGGGAAGTGGCAGCGTTCGCGCGCAACATCACCAACGAAAAGAACCTCAAGGGTGTGATCGAAAACTACATGGCCGCGGTCTACAACGAGCCGCGTGTCGTTGGGGTGTCGGTCAATGTCAACTGGCAGTAACCGGTTGATCGCCTGGTTGATCGGCTGATGCAGTCACTGCGGCAACTGCGCCGCAGTGATGTTTCCTGCAGGTGGATGGGCCAACTGCGTGTATGCGCAGCTGGCCGTCGTGTCGTTTCACCGCTTGCTCAGGACAGAGCGCACCCAGTTGACGATTTGCGCGCTGCTCACTGCGCCGGAATGACGGCCTAGTTCCTGCCCACCCTGGATGACCAGCAAGGTGGGAATGCTGCGGATGCCAAAGCGCGTGCCCAGCGCCGGATGCAGGTCGGTATCCACCTTGGCCAGGCGCACCTGCGGTTCCAATGCTGCAGCGGCTGCGGCAAATTGCGGCGCCATGCTCAGGCATGGCCCGCACCAAGGTGCCCAGAAATCCACCACCAGCGGCAGTGCACTGCGCACCGCATGCTTGTCGAAATCTGCAGCCGACAAAGCCACCGGCGTCCCCAGGAACAGCGGCTGATGGCAGCTGCCGCAGTTGGGCGCATCGCGCAGGCGCGTGGGCGCAATACGGTTCATCGCAGCGCAACTCGGGCAGGCGATCAGTAGTGGTGCATCGGTCATGTGGGTCTCCAGTCGGCGGCGCTGCCTGCGCTGTCTTCGGCCATCGCTGGCGGCGCATGCTGCATGCGGCCAGTGTAGCGATCACCACCAGCGATTCCGTGCCCAATGCCAGCGGCGGCACCAGCCTGCGCATGCCTGGCCAAGCTCCTGCGGGCCGCCACGCGCCACACCGCTCACGCCGATTGGCCCAGCGCCACGATCGGCACGAAGCCACCGTAGACCATGCGCTTGCCATCGAATGGCATCGGATTGACTGACGGGTCCATGCGTGGGTCTTCCATCATCTTGCGCATGCCCTCATCGCGGGTGGCCTTGTCCGGCCATTCGATCCAGGAAAACACCACGGTCTCTTCGGCGGTGGCATCCACGGCGCGATAGAAATCGGTCCATTGCCCCGGTTGGACATCGTCGCCCCAACACTCCACTACACGCAGCGCACCGTATTCCATGATGACCGCATCGCCCATGCGGGCATGCGCGATGAATGCTTCTTTGTTGGCCGTGGGGACGGCAAGCACAAAACCATCGATATACGACATAACCACCTCCGCAGACGGGGTGCACGGTGTGCACCCGAGGATGACCAAGGGATGTTGGTACGACCAAGAACTGGAGAGCAGTGGGGCAGGAGCGTGCGTCCAGCGCGCTGGCCGCACGAGCATACGGCGCATGGGGTGCAACGGCACTGCTTGAGTTGGCTGTCACCTGGGCCGCCTGGCGCACTGCCAAGACCCTGGCTGTCGGGCTCGCTGACACGGCGGCAGCGGATCTGTTGTGCGTCGATCGACGGCAGCGCGCTGTTGGCCCCTCTTGCTGGAGGCCGTGGCAATGCATCGGCCAAGATGCGCTGGTCGTACTACACCCGCGTGCGCACCGGCACTGCAGTTGCCGGGAACGTGCGGCGGTCAGGCTGCCAGGTTGTGGCGGCGCAGTCGTGCTTCGAAGACCACATCGCCGTCCTCGTTGCGCGCCTGCAGCGTGCCGCCGTGTGCCTTGACGAACTGGTCGGCGATGAACAGGCCCAGTCCCAGTCCTTGGCTGGCATGGAAGCTGGCCTTGAACGGTTCGAACAGGCGCGGCATCAGGCTGTCGGGGATGCTGCCGGCGTTGCGCACCGACAGGCGCAGGGTGTCGTGTTCGCGTCCATCCAGATGCACCTGCACCGGATGGCGTCCGCCATGCAGGACGGCGTTGCCGACCAGATTGGACACGACCTGCGCCAACCGGTCGCCATCCCCATCGCCATCCAGGTCGCCCTCGGTGCGCAGGTCGATCGTAGTGTGCGGATTGGCCTGCGCCACTTCGCCCACCACGCTGTGCACCACCTCGCCCAGGTTGCATGGGCCGAACTGCATCGGCAAACCATCGGTGCGCAGGCGCGAAAAATCCAGCAATTGCTCGACCATGCGCGACATGCGGTGCGCGCTATTTTCCAGGTGTTCCAGCGTGCGCGCCGCCGAACTGTCGGCATCAACATCCAGGCCGAGTTTGTCGGCGCACAGCAGGATCACCGACAGCGGCGTGCGCAGGTCGTGGGTGAGCACGGCCATCATGGTTTCGTTGAGCGTGAGCGCGCGTTCGAGCGAGGCATTTCTCGCCTTGAGCAGCCGCCGCTGCTGGTACAACTCGATGAACACGTTGACCTTGCTCAGGATGACGTGCGGCTCGATCGGCTTGTGCAGAAAATCCACGGCGCCGGTTTCATAACCCTGGAAAGCGCGCATCGGATCGTTTGGCGAGGCGGTCAGGAAAATGATCGGCACATGCCGGGTGCGCTGCGAACCGCGCATCAATTCCGCCAGCGAAAAGCCGTCCATTTCCGGCATGTGCACGTCCAGCAGCGCCAATGCCACGTCGTGTTCGAGCAGCAGTTCCAGCGCCTGCGCACCGGAAGCCGCGCATAGCACGCGGATGCCGTCGCGTTGCAGCAGCGCTTCCATGGCCACCAGGTTCTGCGGCACATCGTCCACGATCAGGATCTTGGTCGATTCGGTGTCGTCGCTGCTTGCAGCCAGGCCGGTCGCGGTGAGGTTCATGCGTGAAAAGCTTCCAGTCGGGTGCAGATGGCTTGCAAGGTCAGCACCGCATCGGCGCCGGCGTGGGCGAGAGCGGAGGCGGGCATCAACGAGGCGGCAGCGTCATCGGGGCGCTGGATCCAGGCGGTACCGCCCACCGCACGCACCGCGGCCACCCCGGCGCTGCCGTCGCTGCTGGCACCGGTGAGCAGGATCGCCAGCAGGCGTTCGCCGAAGACATCGGCAGCCGATTCGAACAGCAGGTCGATCGCCGGGCGCGAAAACAACACCGGCGCATCCATCGACAACGCCAGGCTGTGGCGGGTTTCCACCAGCAGGTGGTAGTCGGGCGGGGCGATGGTGACGGTGCCGGGTAGCAGCGGTTGCTTGTCGTCGGCCTCGCGCACCGGCAACGCGCAGCGCGCATCCAGCAGCTCGGCGATGTGGCTGGGGCGGTCGCGCGGCAGATGCAGCACGACCAACACCGGCATCGGCAAATCTGCCGGCAGCCCGGACAACAACGCCTGCAGGGCCATCACGCCACCGGCGGAGGCACCGATCACGATCGCATCGAAACACTGGGCTGCAGACGCGCGGCTCATGCGGCCTTCCGATACAGCCGCTGCTCACGCGCGCAGGCTTCAAAGGCCTGCGCGTGCGCGCCGAACTGCAGCGACTCCTTGCTGCCCAATCCGAGAAATCCGCGATGCACCAATGCGTCGTAGAACAGCCCCACCGCGCGATCCTGCAAGCTGCGGTTGAAATAGATCAGCACGTTGCGGCACGACACCAAGTGGACTTCGGAAAACACCGTGTCGGTGGCCAGGCTGTGATCGGCGAACACGATATTGCGTTTCAGGCGCCGGTCGAACACCGCACCGTCGTAAGCGGTGGTGTAGTAGTCCGACAGCGAGGTGCGGCCACCGGCGTCCAGATAATTGCGGCTGAACTGCGCGATACGATCGATGCCATAGGCGCCGGCTTCGGCCATGCCCAGCGCTTCGGGGTTGATGTCGGTGGCGTAGATCACCGCCTTTTCCAACAGGCCTTCTTCGTGCAGCAGGATGGCCAGGGACCAGACTTCTTCACCGGTACTGCAGCCTGCCACCCAAAGCTTGATCGAGGGATAGGTACGCAAGACCGGCACCGCATGCTCGCGCAGGACGCGGAAATATGCCGGGTCGCGGAACATCTCCGAGACCTGCACGGTGAAGAACTGCATCGCCTGCGCGAAGGTGTCCGGCTCGTGCAGCAGACGGTGCTGCAGATCGGCCACGCGCGCGCAGTCGAAACGCGCCATCGCGTGGCGCATGCGCCGTCGCAACGACGACACTGCATAGTCGCGGAAGTCGTAGTGATAGCGCTGGAAGACCGCTTCCAGCAGCACGCGCAGTTCCAGGTCGAACAGCTCTACCGCGTTCATTGCCGCGAGCACCACACGCGGCACAGCGAGACCAGCTTGTCCACGTCGATGGGCTTGGCGATGTAGTCGTTGGCGCCGGCTTCCAGGCAGCGTTCGCGGTCGTCGGCCATGGCCTTGGCGGTCAGCGCGATGATGGGCAGATCCTGCCATTGACGGTTCGCACGGATCTGCCGCATCGCGGTGATGCCATCCATCTCCGGCATCATGATGTCCATCAGGACCAGGTCCACCTCGTGCTTGGCCAGGTGCTCCAGCGCCTCGCGGCCATTGCGTGCGATCTGCAGCGTGACGCCCAGCGGTTCGAGCACGCTGGAGAGCGCAAAGATGTTGCGCACATCGTCTTCGGCCAGCAACACGGTGGCGCCGTCCAGCACCGCGTCGCGGCGGCGTGCTTCGCGCAGCAGGCGCTGCTGATCGCTGGGCAATGAGGCTTCCACGCTGTGCAGGAACAGCGTCACCTCGTCGAGCAGGCGTTCCGGCGAGCGCACGCCCTTGATGATGATGCTCTTGGAATACCGGCGCAGGCCTTGTTCTTCGTCGCGGGTCAGGGCGCGCCCGGTGTAGACGATCACGGGAGGGAAGGCGACCGCATCGTTGCCGGCCATGCGTTCGAGCAGGTCGTAGCCGCTGCCGTCGGGCAGGGCCAGATCGGTGACCATGCAATCGAAGGTGGAGCCTGCCAGCTGATCCATCGCCTCGGCAATGCTGCCGACCGCGACGATGTCCAGCTGGTCGCGCGCCAGCAGCAATTGCAGGTTCGCGCGCAATGCGCTGTCGTCCTCGACGATCAACAAACGACGCACTGCGCGTGCATTGGTTTCTTCCAGCTGGCGGATCGCACCGGCCAGCAGTTCGCGCGTGGCCGGCTTGATCAGGTAGCCAACCGCACCAAGCTCCAGCGCAATCTGGCTGCGTTCCAGCGCGGACACCACGTGGACAGGCACATGGCGAGTGGCCGGATCGCGCTTGAGGCGTTCGAGCACGCTCAGACCGGACGCATCCGGCAGGCCGATGTCCAGCAGGATGCCGCTCGGGCGCATCTCGGCGGCCAGGCGCAGGGCCTCTTCTGCGTTGGGGGCCACCACGCAATCGAAATCCAGTTCGTGGGCCAGTTCCACCAGTGCTTGCGCAAAGCGGGTGTCGTCTTCCACCGCCAGGATCAGCCGGCCGGGGCGGCTGCGTTGGTCGCGATCGTCGTCGGCCCGTTGGATCGGTGCAGCGTTGGGCGATGCGATCGGCACCGGCACCGGCACCGTGTGGGCCACCGCACGACCAGTCGCGCCGGATTGCGCACCCATCGCGCTGCCGTTGCGTTGTTGCACATGGGCAGCAGACGCCGGGCCTGCGACCGCGGCGGCGTTCGCAGCTGCATCGGCAGGGCCGGTCACCTCCGCAGGTGCGCCATCGGTCGGCAATTCCAGCGTAAAGCAGCTGCCGCGCCCGGGCTCGCTGTCCACACTGATGCTGCCGCCCATGCGTTGGGCCAGGTCGCGCGAAATCGACAGACCCAACCCGGTACCGCCATAACGGCGGCGCGTGCTGCCGTCGGCCTGACGGAACGCTTCGAAGATCACCTCGCTCTGTTCGCGCGCGATGCCGATGCCGGTATCGGTCACCGCAAAGTGCACACGGCCGGGCGCATGCGCCTGGACCGTCAAGCTGACCTTGCCGTGTTCGGTGAACTTGATGGCGTTGGCCAACAGGTTCTTCAGGATCTGCTGCAGGCGCTGGTTGTCGACGACCAACTGTGCCGGCGCGCCGGCAGCTGCCGCGATCTCCAATGCCAGACCCTTCTGTCGCGCCAGCGGTTCGAAGGTTTCGCGCAGGCGTTGCAGCACCGAATCGGTGACGACCGTTTCGTCGGCCAGCTCCACGTGCCCGGCTTCGATCTTGGACAGGTCCAGGATGTCGTTGATAAGCGCCAGCAGGTCGTTGTTGGACGACAGGATCGCCTGCGCATATTTCACCTGCTCGGCGCTGAGCGTGCCGTCCTTGTTGTCGGCCAGCAACTTGGCCAGGATCAAGGCGCTGTTGAGCGGCGTGCGCAACTCGTGCGACATGTTGGCCAGGAATTCCGACTTGTAGCGCGATGCAGTGGACAACTCGTTGCTATTGCGCACCAGCTGATTCTGCGCGATCAACAAGGCCTGCTTTTGCGCCTCAAGCGCCTGCGTGCGCTCTTCCAGCTGCACGTTGGTCTGTTCCAGTTCTGCCTGCTGCATTTCCAGGTCGCTTTGCGATTGCTGCAGGCTACGGCTCTGTTCTTCGAGTTCCTCGTTGGCCACGCGCAGTTCTTCCTGCTGGGTCTGCAGTTCCTCGCTCTGTCGCTGGGTTTCTTCCAGCAACGCCACCAGCTGCGCGCGCAGCAATGCGGTGCGCAGTGCCAGGCCGATGTTCTCGCCGCAGCGTGCCAGCAGTTCTTCTTCGCGCGAGCCGGCGGTGCGTGGGTCGGTCACGCGCCCGAGCTCGATGACGCCGATCACCCGGTCGTCGGCGGTGATCGGCGCCAGCAGCAGCTCCTGGCAGCTGCTCTGGCCCAGCCCGGAGGCGATCTGCAGATGCCCGGCGTCCATGCCACGGATGCGACGCACCGTGCCACGTTGCAGCACTTCGCCGAGCTGGCCGGCTGCGGTGGGCAGCGTCTGCGGCAGATCCGGCGGCAACGCGGCACCACCGGTGAGTCGCAGACGGTCGCCCTCGATGCGATACAGCGCGCCGACCTGCGCATCCAGTGTCTGGCACAGTGCGCGCACCGCGGCATCGGCCAGCTCCTGCGGTGCCTGATCGCCGCGCAAACTGGCTTCGACCGTGTTTTCTGCCTGCTGCAGCCACAGTGCGAATTCGGCCTGGCGGCGTGCGCGGATCGCCTGCATCACCACCAACGCCATTGCCAGGAACGACACGCCGCCAATGCTGCGATTGACCGAGGAAAAGCTCGAATTCGTGCTTGGTGGCGCGAGCTGAAAACCGATCGCCAGCAAGACACACGACAGCACGCCGACGATGAGTGGCACCTGCGGGCGGTTCTGAAACACCGTCACGCCCACTGCCACGAAGTAGGTCAGCCACACTGCATAACCGAGCGGGGTTACCAGTTCCATGCCCAGCGTTCCAGCCATCAAGGCCCCCGCGATGACCCACACCCAGCGGTCGCGTGTGGTCGAGATGGTGTGCATAAGGTGCGTGGACCGAACTGGAAGGGCGGTCATGGTAGCCGATAACTTTCACGCACAAATCGCCGGGAAATTGACGCTTTTTGCTGCCGGGTTGGCTTGCACGCAGCCTTCACGTCGCTATCAATATGGTCCCGCGCTTTTCCGGAGAATCATCGCGCGATGGATGCGGAAACGGCCGTCGACAGCGCAGGGCCGCTTTCTTACGACAGCCGGCAGTGTCAGCTGTTGGTACAGAGCGTGTCCGATTACGCGATCTATATGCTCGATATTGGTGGGCATATTCGCAGCTGGAACCCCGGCGGCGAGCGCATCAAGGGCTACAGCGCAAGCGAGGTCCTGGGCACGCATTTCTCGCGGTTCTACCTGCCCGAGGATGCGCAACGCGACGAACCCAGCCGCAATCTGGAAATTGCCAAGCAAGAAGGGCGCTTCGCTGCCGAAGGTTGGCGCCTGCGCAAGGACGGCAGCCGGTTCTGGGCCAGCGTGGTGATCGAACCGGTGCTGGAATTCGGCGTGCTGGTCGGGTTTGCAAAAGTCACCCGCGATCTGACCGAGCGCCATGAAGCGCAGCAGTTGCTGCAACAGGCGCAGCAGGCGTTGCTGCAATCGCAGAAGGTCGAAGCCTTGGGCCGGTTGACGCTGGGCATGGCCCACGATTTCAACAACCTGCTCACGGTGATGGTGACCAGCCTGGACCTGATAGCGCTGAGCGCTGGTGAAGATGCGCGCACCCGCATGTTGATCGAAGTGGCGCAAACTGCGGTGGATCGCGGCACCTTGTTGACGCGGCAACTGCTCGCTTTCGCGCGCGGGCAACAGCTGAACCCCGAGCGCCACCCCGTCAACGACATCGTGACCCGTTCGCTGGAACTGTTACGGCGTGCCTGCCCGCCGGGTGTGAGCTTGGCGTTGCAGTTCGCCGACGCACTGCCGCATGTGCGCGTCGACCCTGGACAGCTGGAGGCGGCGCTGCTCAACCTGGTCTTCAATAGTTGCGATGCGATGCCCGCTGGCGGCAGCATCGTGTTGCTTGCTTCTGCTGCGCAACGACCCGAACCCTCAGGCCACCAAGGCGTCCTTCGCCCGTACGTCGCCCTTGCGGTACGCGACGATGGTCCGGGGATGTCCGCCCACGTTGCACAGCGCGCCAGCGAACCTTTTTTCACCACCAAAGATGTCGGCAAGGGCTCCGGCCTGGGCTTGAGCCAGGTCTATGGCTTCGCATCCCAGTCCGGTGGCTTCGTCGAGCTTGAGACCGCACCTGGACGCGGCACCACCGTCACCGTGTTTCTCCCGGCCGTCGAGGAGGCCGAGCATGACTGAATCCCTTCGCCTGCTGATGGTGGAAGACCAAGAAGAACTGCGCGAACTGATCGGCGAAGCGCTGCGCGATGCCGGCATCAGCGTCGACACCGCCGATGATGGTCACAGCGCGTTGCGCATGGTGCGCGACAGCGGCCCGTACGATGTGGTGTTCAGTGATATCCGCATGCCCAACGGCATGTCGGGCATTGAACTGAGCGAGCAGGTGGCGCAACTGCTGCCGCAGGCACGCGTGATTCTGGCCTCGGGATTTGCCAAGGCGCAGTTGCCGCCGTTGCCGGCTCAGGTCGATTTCCTGCCCAAACCCTACCGCCTGCGCCAGCTCATCGACATGCTCAAGAGTACCGCCGCCAACGCGTAAACGTTGGCTGGGCGTGCGGCATCGACGGCGCTGCTAGTGCGCCTTGTTGATGGCGCCTTCAACCCGGAGTGTCACGCCGGCACGGCGACGTGACCACAGGCACATCAGATGCAACGATCGCCCGGTTCGAAGGCGCGCCCGCACGCGGCAACGCGGCGCCACACGGCTGGCTGTGCCCGACACGTCATGCGCCTGGGCAGGCCCTGTGCATTGCATCCGATCGCTCATCGCAACTTGAGCATCACGATCGAATGCGCCGGCAGCGCCACGTTCACTGCCTTGCCTTGGACACGTGCGCCTTTGAATGCCGCCGGCGCAACGGCCTGTGGCTGCGCATAGGTGTTGTACGTGGTGATCGCCGGTGCGGTCAGGATCTGTCCCTCCACCGCACGCAGCGGCAGCCCTTCCACCTGCACGCTCACAGCCGCCGCCGCAGTCGCGTCCAGGTTGGTCAGCGCGAGATACACATGGCCGTCCTTCGCCTTGACCGCCGAGCCGTGCACGGCCGGCACCTGCGTGTCGCCATGACGATACGCAGGTGTCTGCAATTGCAGCGGCAGGTGTGTGGCGTCCTGGTAGGGCTTGTAAAGCGCAAACACGTGATAGGTCGGCGTCAGCACCATCTTCTCGCCATCGGTGAGGATCATCGCCTGCAGCACATTGACCATCTGCGCGATGTTGGCCATGCGCACACGCTCGGCATGCTGGCTGAAGATGTCGAAGTTGAGCGACGCCACCAGCGCGTCACGCAGGCTGTTTTGCTGCTGCAGGAAGCCGGGATTGGTGCCTGGCAATGGCGCATACCAGGTGCCCCATTCGTCCACGACCAGGGACACTTTCCTTGCCGGGTCGTACTTGTCCATGATCGCGCTGTGCTTGGTGATCAGCTCGTCCATCACCAGCGTGCGTGACAACGTCTGGATCCACGCGGTTTCGTCGAACGTGGTCGAAGACGCGCGCGGCGGCCAGCCACCGGGAATGGTGTAGTAGTGCATGCTCAGCCCATCCATGAACTTGGTGGCCTCGCGCATCATCACCTCGGTCCAGTGATAGTCGTCGTCGCTTGGGCCGGGCGCGATCTTGAAAATCTTCTGGTTGGCCGGCGACTTGACGAAGGTCTGGTAGCGGCGAAACACATCGGCTGCGTACTCCACGCGCATATTGCCGCCGCAGCCCCACAGCTCGTTGCCCACACCGAAGTAGGGAACCTGCCAGGGCGCATCGCGGCCATTGGCGCGGCGCTCGTTGGCCAGGCTCGAGCGTGTCGGCGCGGTCATGTATTCGGTCCACTGCGCAATCTCCTCCGGCGCAGCATCGCCCACATTCCCGGCGACATAGGCCTGGGTGCCGAGCAATTCGGTGAAGTCCATGAACTCGTGCGTGCCGAAACGGTTGGACTCTTCCACACCGCCCCAGTGCGTGTTGACCCGGATCGGGCGCTTGCCCGGCGTGCCGACGCCATCGCGCCAGTGGTATTCGTCGGCGAAGCAACCTCCAGGCCAGCGGATGTTGGGCACGGCAATGGCTTTCAGCGCGGCGACCACGTCGTTGCGATAGCCGCGCGTATTGGGGATCGACGATTCCTCGCCCACCCACACGCCACCATAGATGCCGGTGCCCAGATGCTCGGCGAATTGGCCGAACAGTTGCCGTGACACCTGCGCGCCGGGCTGGTCCACGCGCAAGGTGCCGCTGACCTTGACCTCGGCAGCGAAGCTGGCCGGCACGCTGGCAAGCGCGGCGGCGACGAAAACGGCGTTCAACAGCTGCCTGCGCGATGCCTGCAACGCGGGGGAAATCCACTGCATCGGGTCGGTGCTCCTGTGCTGGTCGATGGTCGGGTGGGTGCTGCTGCGATGGGAAGTGCGCGGCTAGCGTAGTGCCGGTGGCCGCCCTTTGTATTGCTGCAGCGCGGCCGCTGCAGGCGAGCGCGGCAGTCGCTTCGCCACTGCAATCGCCTCGCCGGCCAGGATGTGCGCGGCGGCATGGTCGGCAGCCATCGCATGCGGCTATGCTCGCGGGCTACCTCATCGGCAGGACGATCCATGCAGCGAGTGTTCGGGCAGTTGCCAGACGGTGTCGAAATCCATGCGCTCACGCTACGCAGCCAGGCTGGTCTGCAGGCGGAGGTGCTCACCTACGGCGGCATCCTGCATACGCTGCAGTTGACCACCGCACAGGGTGTCGTGCCGCTAGTGCTGAACCTGCCGGATCTAGCCGCCTATGCTGCCGATGGCGACAGCCTCAACATTCTGGTGGGCCGCTTCGGCAACCGCATCGCCGGTGCGCGTTACACCCTGGAGGGCGTCACCCACGTGCTGGCCGCCAATGAGGGGCGTAACCAGTTGCACGGCGGGCTGCGCGGTTTCGGGCGACGGGTGTGGAGCGTGCTGGAGCAGGCGCCGGACCAGGTGCTGCTGGGCTACGACTCACCCGATGGCGAAGAGGGCTACCCCGGCAATCTGCATGTGCGCGCGCACCTACAGCTTCACGGGCTGAGCCTGCAGCTGAACTTCCAAGCGCACTGCGATGCCGCGACTGCGTTGAACCTTACCCACCACCCGTATTTCAATCTGTCCGGCGACCCGCAGCTGCGGGCCGCAGCGCAGGTGCTGCGCGTGCCGGCCGATCGCTACCTGCCGGTGGATGCCGAGTCGATCCCCACGGGCGAGATCGCATCGGTGACCGGTACGCCATTCGATTTCCGCCAGCCTGCTGCGCTGGCCGACAACATTCAGCCGGCGCATCCCCAGATCATCCTCGGCAAGGGCTACGACCAGTGTCTGGTGCTGGCCGCCGACGCGGACTGCGTTGCCGAGCTGTACTCCCCGCACAGTGGCGTGGCGCTGCGCATCAGCAGCGATGCCCCGGCGGTGCAGGTGTACGAAGGCCAGCATCTGGACGCCCACCATCCCGGACTGGGCCGTGGCGTATGCCTGGAGCCGCAGGACTATCCGGACGCTCCCAACCACCCCAACTTCCCTTCGACCATCCTGCGGCCGGGTCAGACCTACCGCCGCAGTATCAGCTATCGCTTTGCCAAGGCGGGGCCGGACCAGCCCTGGGACGCCGTGCGCGCCGCGCTGGATGCGTGAGAGATTTCAGCGCTTGGGGGTTGGCTGAGCTGCGTCGTGCGGGCGCGACCCGGCACCGCTGATCGCAGTGCCCACTCTGAAGTTGCAAGACCTTCAGTTGCCGCAAGCCTGGGTTGCCAATGCTCTGGTGTGCCTGCCCGTAGCAGGCCGCAGAAGTTCGATCCGTGCGCGCGGCCAGCGCACCGGCCAGGATGTGCAATCCAGGCGATCGCACTTCGCCGTGTTCGATTTCACATCAGAGACGCTGGGCTAGGCCAACCGCGCTCAACGCGGCCCCAGCACCAGCTCGATGACGAACTTGCTGCCGAAGAACGACAGCACCAGCAGCGCCATCGCGGTCAGCGTCCAGTGCACCGCCTTGGTGCCGCGCCAGCCATTGCGCCAGCGGCCGATCAGCAGCGCACCGAACACGATCCACGACAGGATGCTCAGCACGGTCTTTTGCAACAGCCGCTGCGCCAGGAAGTCCTGCACGAACAACAGGCCGGTCAGCAGGGTCAGGCTCAACAGCACAAAGCCCACCGTGATCGTGCGGAACAGCAGCGTTTCCAGCTCGGTCAGCGGTGGCAGTGCGCGCAGCCAGCTATGGAAATCGCGCCGCCGCAACGCGCGTTCCTGCAGCCACAGCATGATTGCCAGCAGCGCAGCGATGCCCAGCGTGGCGTAGGCCAGCAAGGCCAGCCACGCGTGCAATTCGAGTCGCCAGCCCAGATCCGAACTGGGCTCATGGCCGTAGGCGTGGTAGCTGGCCAGCAGGATCGCCGACAGCGGGAACACCACCACACCCACCGCCGCCATCCGCCCGCGGCCGCCGAACACCGCCGTCAGCGCAGCCATACCCAGCCCGCACAACGACAAGGCCGCGAAGAAGTGCATGTCCGGCCCGCCGGCGGTGCGCACGGCCACCAGCACGTGGTAACCGGCGTGCAAGGCCACTGCAGCCAATGCGGGCGCCAGCCAGTGCGCAGGCGATTGGTTGCCATCGCGCAACACCGCCCGGGTGAGCAGTGCCGTGGCAAGCAGATACAGGGCGAACGCGATGAGAACGATTGTCATCGTGGAAGTTTCGCATGGTGGGGCCGGGATTGGGGATTGGGGAATCGGGAATCGGGGAATCGGGGAAGCCTGGCAATGGGTCGCTTGGGTTTTGCTGGCCGGCAAGGGGGGCGGTACCTCGCATGAAGCGGGGGTGCGCCGGGTATGCAGTAGAGCGTCTATTACCGGCCTTGCTGCCGTTCTGCTCGTCGCAGTCCCGGTCCCGGCGGATTGCCCGCCGCGCGGTGCGGTCGAAGAGTTCCTTAAAAGGTCACGTTTCCGGGGCTGGGGCCGGCCGCCAGCCGGTGCCGCTATAATCGGCACCCGTTTCCCCTCCGCGGTCCTTTGCGCATGTTCGAGTCCCTTACCCAACGTCTCTCCGGCACCATGGAGCGCCTGCGCGGCCGCGGCCGCCTGACCGAGGAGAACATCCGCGAAGCCACCCGCGAAGTGCGCATCGCGCTGCTCGAGGCCGACGTGGCGCTGCCGGTGGTGCAGGCGCTGATCGAGCGCATCAAGGTGCGCGCAGTCGGTCAGGAAGTGCTCAAGTCGCTGACCCCGGGCCAGGCGCTGATCAAGGTGGTGCGCGACGAGCTCACCGCCGTCATGGGCGCGGCCGCCACCGACCTCAACCTCAACGTGCCGGCGCCGGCGATCGTGCTGATGGCCGGTCTGCAGGGCGCAGGCAAGACCACCACGGTCGGCAAGCTCGCCAAGCACCTGAAGGAAAAGCGCAAGAAGAAGGTCATGGTGGTCTCGGCCGACGTCTACCGCCCGGCCGCGATCGAGCAGCTCAAGACCCTGGCCGTACAGGTGGGCGTGCTGTTCTTCGCCTCCGACGCCTCGCAGAAGCCGGTGGACATCGTGCGCGCGGCCATCTCCGATGCGAAGAAGTCGTTCGTCGACGTGTTGCTGGTCGATACCGCCGGCCGCCTGGCGATCGATCAGGCGATGATGGACGAGATCAAGGCGCTGCACGCCGCGGTCAACCCCACCGAAACCCTGTTCGTGGTCGATGCGATGACCGGCCAGGACGCGGCCAACACCGCCAAGGCGTTCGGTGAGGCGCTGCCGCTGACCGGCGTGGTGCTGACCAAGACCGACGGCGACGCGCGCGGCGGCGCGGCACTGAGCGTGCGCTACATCACCGGCAAGCCGATCAAGTTCGTCGGTACCGGCGAAAAGACCGACGGCCTGGATGTGTTCCATCCCGACCGCGTTGCCAGCCGCATCCTGGACATGGGCGACGTGCTGTCGCTGGTGGAGCAGGTCGAGCACAGCGTCGATCAGGAAAAGGCCGCCAAGCTCGCCGCCAAGGTCGCCAAGGGCAAGAAGTTCGACCTCAACGACATGAAGGAACAGCTCGAGCAGATGCAGAACATGGGCGGCATCCATGGGCTGATGGACAAGCTGCCGGGCATGGGCCAGATCCCGGACAACGTCAAGCAGCAGGTCACCGGCAAGGAAGTGCCGCGCATGATCGCCATCATCAATTCGATGACCAAGAAAGAGCGCCGCAACCCCGCGCTGCTCAACGGCTCGCGCCGCGCCCGCATCGCCCGCGGCTCGGGCATGCAGCCGGCCGACGTCAACAAGCTGATGAAGCAGTACCAGCAGATGGAAAAGATGATGGGCAAGCTGGCCGGCGGCGGCATGAAGGGCCTGATGCGCAACATGAAGGGCATGATGGGCGCCATGGGCGGCCGCGGCGGCATGCCGTTCCGCTGAGCAACCTGCGTACGCCGCGCTGCGAAGACATTCGCAGGCGCAGTGCGTGCATCTTGCGCTGGCCCTTGTGCTGGCGTGGCAGACCACTTCAAGGTAGACGGGCGCGGCAGGTGCCCGTGCCCGTGCCGGCATCAGCGTTTCTCCATCGCGGTTACCATGCGCAATCTCATGGTGTGCGAAGTGATTGATGACCAGGTTTTCCAACGTCGATGCCTTCCAGCAGCGCTTTGGGCTGCGCTTGCCGATCCTGCTCAGTCCCATGGCCGGCGCCTGCCCGGTGCCGTTGTCGGCGGCGGTTGCCAACGCCGGTGGCATGGGCGCGATGGGTGCGGTGTTATCGCAGCCGCACGACATCGTGGCGTGGATGGCGGCATTCCGTGAGGCCAGCGCAGGGCCTGCGCAGATCAATCTTTGGATTCCCGACCCGGCACCTGCACGCGATGCGGCCACCGAGGCGCGGCTGCGCGCGTTTCTTGCGCAGTGGGGGCCACCGGTGGCGGAGACAGCGGGCGATGCGACACCTGCCGATTTCGATGCGCAATTGGATGCCTTGCTCGCTGCGCGGCCAGCAGTTGCCTCATCGATCATGGGTGTCTTTCGGCCCGATCAGGTGGAGCGTCTCAAGAATGCCGGGATCGCCTGGTTCGCCTGCGCGACCACCTTGGACGAAGCCCTTGCGGCGCAGGCAGCAGGCGCCGATGCAGTGGTTGCGCAAGGGGCCGAGGCCGGGGGTCATCGCGGTGCGTTCGAGGCCGGCCGCGCAGCGCAGCAGATGACCGGGCTGTTGGCGCTGTTGCCGCGTCTGGTCGATCGTCTCGATGTCCCGGTCATCGCGGCCGGCGGCATCGCCGATGCGCGCGGCATCGCGGCAGCGCTGACCTTGGGCGCAAGCGCGGTACAGATCGGCACCGGCTTGCTACGCACGCCCGAAGCTGCATTGCCGAGCGCCTGGGCCGACGCGTTATCTCAGGCAGAGCCGGAGCACACCCAGCCAACCCGTGCATTCTCGGGCCGGTTGGGGCGCGCGCTGACCACAGCGTATGTCAGTGCAGCAAGCGCTGCAGACGCACCGCCACCCGCGCCGTACCCGGTGCAGCGCGGGCTCACCGCGCCGATGCGCCAGGCGGCCGCGCGCGATAACCGTCTGGATGCGATGCAGGCCTGGGCCGGCCAATCCGCCTGGATGGCGCCTGCACAGCCGGCTGCGCATGTCGTGACGCAGTGGTGGGAACAGGCGCAGGCGCTGTTGTGCCGTTGATCTTCTGCAATGGCATGGCCGCCACCGCGCAGCAGCTCAGTGCCGCGGCGTTGAACAATTACGGCCACTTCACCACGCTGCAGGTGCGCAACAACGCTGCGCTTGGGCTGGACCTGCATCTGCAACGGCTGCAGCACGACAGCGCAGCCCTGTTTGGTGCTGCCGTCGATATTGAGGCCATCCGCGCGCAGTTGCGGGCCGCACTGTCGGTTGCCGGCAGTGCCGATGCGAGCGTGCGCATCACGGTGTTTTCGCAGGATTTCGACCTGCGCGATCCAGCGCGCGTCGTTGCACTGGATGTGTTGATCGCGCTCTCGCCCGCTGCGCAGATGCCAGCAACTGCTGTGCGCGCGCAGCCGGCCTGCTACGTGCGCGAGCAGCCGCTGTTAAAGCACGTCGGCACCTTTGCGCTGCTGCAACTGCGCCGTCAGGCAATGCTTGCCGGGTTCGACGACGCGCTGCTGATCGATCCGCAAGGCCGGCTAGTGGAGGGGGCATTCTGGAATCTGGGCCTGTGGCAGCAGGGCAGGGTCGTGTGGCCACGGGGGCCGGCCTTGCCCGGCACCCGGCAGCGGCTGCTGCAGGCCGGGCTGCAAGCGATTGGCGTCGAGCAGGACACGCGCCCCGTCACGCTGGACGAACTCCACGGTTTCGATGGCGGCTTCAGCTGCAATGCGCGTGGGCAACAGGCGTTGGCGGCGGTCGGGTCTGTGCAGTGGCCGGACGCCGCCGCCCAGCTGGCAATTCTGGAGCAGGCCCTGCAAACCCAGGCCTGGCAAGCGATCTGAGCGGTTCAGGGGTGACTTGGCTTCGCCGCCGGAGCCCGCTATAATCGTCGGCTTACCGCGCCACTCTGGCGACTGGGCAACTCAGGAAAACAACACCATGGTCAAGATCCGACTGACCCGCGGCGGCGCCAAGAAGCGTCCGTTCTACCACATCATCGTGACCGACGTGCGCAGCGCGCGCGACGGCCGCAACATCGAGCGCCTGGGTTACTACAACCCGGTTGCCCAGGGCGCAGAGCCGCGCATCGTGCTGGACGTCGCACGCGTCGACCATTGGGTCGGCAACGGCGCGCAGCTGACCGACAAGGTGCGTAACCTGTATCGCGAAGCCAAGTCTCAGGCCGCTGCGGCCTGATCTTGAGGGCCGGGTGTCGCCACCTGGCCCAGAGTCGACGCAGATGAAGCAGACCGAGCGCCGCATCCTGTTAGGCAGGATTGTCGGCGCTTTTGGTGTCAAGGGTGAGCTGAAGCTCGAATCCTGGACCGAGCCACGAACCGCCATCTTCCGGTACCAGCCGTGGATCGTGCGCGCGCCATCCGGACAGGAGTCGGTGGTCAGCGGCGTGCGTGGGCGCGATCAGGGCAAGAATCTGATTGCGGTGTTCCCCGGCGTCACCGACCGCGACACGGTCGAAGCCATGCACGGGACTGAAATCTACGTCGCGCGCAGTGCGTTGCCGCCGCCCAAGCCCGACGAATATTACTGGGTGGACCTGGAAGAGTTGCAGGTGGAAACCGTCGAAGGCGTCAAGCTGGGCACGGTCTCGCACTTGTTCTCCACCGGCTCCAACGACGTGGTGGTGGTGCGTGGCGATCGCGAGCGGATGATTCCGTTTGTGTTCCCGGATTTCGTCAAGTCGGTCGACTTCGACGCCAACCTGATCGTGGTGGACTGGGATCCGGATTTCTGATCAAAGCGGTGCTTCGGCGCTGCGCTTGACTCTACCCATTCCCCAATTCGACTCCCGATTCTCCAGTGCGCATCGACGTCATCAGCCTGTTTCCCGAGTTCATCGCGCAATGCGCGGCGTTCGGCGTGGTCGGGCGTGCGCAGGAGCGCGGCTTGCTGGAATTGCAGGGCTGGAATCCGCGCGAGCATGCGCAGGGCAACTATCGCCGCGTGGACGACCGTCCGTTCGGTGGCGGGCCCGGCATGGTGATGCTGATCGAGCCGTTGCGGGCCTGTCTGGAGACGGTGCAGGCCGCAGATACGCGGCCAGCGCCCGTGATCTACCTCAGCCCGCAGGGGCGTCCGCTCACGCAGGCGCTCGCACGCGAGTTGGCGCAGTTGCCGCGCATGGTGTTGTTGTGCGGCCGCTATGAAGGCGTGGACGAGCGCTTTCTGGCGCAGGCGGTGGAGATGGAAATCTCCATCGGCGATTACGTATTGTCCGGCGGTGAATTGGGTGCAGCGGTTGTCGTGGACGTGGTGGCGCGGTTGCAGGACGGCGTATTGAACGATGCCGAATCTGCCGCCCAGGACAGTTTCGAAGGCCCGCAAGGCCTGCTCGATTGCCCCCATTACAGCCATCCGGCGACCCATGCATGGGGCGATGTGCCCGATGTATTGCGTTCGGGCAACCATGCGGCAATTGCGCGCTGGCGCCGGAAGCAATCGCTGGGCCGGACCTGGCTGCGCCGCCCGGACCTGCTCGACGAGGCGGGGCTGGAGAAGAACGATCGCCGTCTGCTGGACGAGTTTCGCCGCGAACTCGCCCCGGACGACGAGAAATAAAGGGCTCACCCCTAGCTCTTGCAAGATTGATTGGGGTACAATATGCGGCTTGCTGGCCAGCCTTGCGTCTGGCCTCCTACGAACCTCGAGCAATCGCCGTGCGGCGACTGCCGGTCCAATATCACCAGACACGCGGTGCCCACCATGAGCAAACTCAACAAGACCATCCTGGCTGACTTCGAAGCCGCCCAGATCCAGCGCAAGCTGCCGGAATTCAACCAGGGCGACACCGTTGTGGTGAACGTCAAGGTGAAGGAAGGCAACCGCGAGCGCGTGCAGGCCTATGAGGGCGTGGTGATCGGGACCAAGAATGCCGGCCTGAACTCCTCCTTCACCGTGCGCAAGATCTCGCACGGCTTCGGCGTCGAGCGCGTGTTCCAGACCCATAGCGCCATCATCGACTCGGTCGAAGTGAAGCGTCGCGGTAAGGTGCGCGCCGGTAAGCTGTACTACCTGCGTGGTCTGGAAGGCAAGGCTGCCCGCATCAAGGAAGATCTGGCCGCCGCTGCGCAGGCCAAGGCCGCTCGC
Source organism: Xanthomonas sp. A1809 (assembly GCF_017746015.1). Classification (NCBI taxonomy): domain Bacteria; kingdom Pseudomonadati; phylum Pseudomonadota; class Gammaproteobacteria; order Lysobacterales; family Lysobacteraceae; genus Xanthomonas; species Xanthomonas sp. A1809. The sequence goes on from NZ_JAGHWZ010000003.1 coordinate 341,718, forward strand.
CAGGCTGCTGCCAAGGCCGAGTAAGCCACATTGGCGGGCCTGTCCCGCCACTGCCAAACAGCCGCCTTCGGGCGGCTGTTTGCGTTTGTGGGAATGGTTTTTGGGAATGCCTGTCCGGTTGCGGCATCCACGCATGATGCACACTGGGCCTTGCGGGAATTCTTCAGCAACCCCGTGTTCTCGATCGCGGGTGGTCGAGATACGGAGGCTGGCTACCCTGATCCCATGACGGTTCCAAGCGCATGCGCCCGGGATGGCTGCGGAGCCGGCGGTACGCCTGCCGCCAACGTAACTAACGCTGCGGTGTCCGCGGTACTTGCTGCGCGCCTGGTGCGTCGGTGAGCGGGGCCGGGTCGGCGACCGGTGAGGCCGGATGCGCGGGCACTTCCGCTGCAGCCGCAAGCTCCGACGGATGCGCGGGTGCGGTCAGCATGCGCGCCTTGCGCCAGCCGCCCCAGCGGTAATACGCCAGCGACAGCAGCATCGAACAGGCCGAACTGATCGGAAAGCTCCACCACACCGCATCGGCGCCCAGATGCGGCAGCAGCGCGTTGGCCAACGGCACGCGCACGCCCCACAGCGAAAACGCCAGGATCAACAACGGCGGAATCACTGCACCGGTGGCGCGTACCACGCCCGAGACCACGAAGCTGACACCGAACAGCAGGAACGACCAGATCGCGATGTGGTTGAGGTGCCGCGCAACCTCCAGCGTAGCGCTGCCTTCGGGCAGGAACAGGGCCAGGGTCCAGCGATCGAACAGGATCAGCAGCACGATCAGCAGGCCCGTCATCAGGAAATTGGCGGCGATGCCGGTACGTGCGACCGCATCCACGCGTGGCCACAGGCCGGCGCCCACATTCTGCGCGGCCATCGACGAACAAGCGGCGCCCACCGCCATGGCCGGCATCTGCACATAGTTCCATAGCTGCAATCCTGCGCCGAATGCCGCAGCGGTTTCGGTGCCGAAGCCATTGACCAGCGACAACATGGCGATCATCGACAGCGAGATCATCACCATCTGCAGGCCCATCGGCACGCCTTTGACGATCAACGCGCGCAGGATGGCTGGGTCGATGCGAAACAGGCGCAAGTCGCTCCGGCCCAGCCACAAGACATGGCGTTTGTTGCGCAGATACACCAGCAACCCGGCCAGTGCGACGACCTGCGCGATCAACGTGGCCCAGGCCGCACCGGCAATGCCCAATGCCGGAAACGGGCCGATGCCGAACAACAGCAGCGGGTTGAACACGATATCCAGCAGCACCGACAGCAACAGGAAACGGAACGGCGTGCGCGCATCGCCGGTGCCGCGCAAGGCCGCCGACAGGAAGGCGAACAGATACAGCGTGGGCATCGCCAGGAAGATCACCCGCAGATAGTCTTCGGCCAGCGTTTGCGAGGCGGCGGGCGTGCCCATGGCGGTCAGCAGATGCGGCGCCAGGTACCAGCCGAGCACGGCAATCACGGCCGACAGCCCGCCGAAGAAGCTTGCGCTGGTGCCCATCACTTTGCGCGCTTGGGCGATATCGCGTGCGCCCATCGCCTGGCCGATCAGGATGGTCGAGGCCATGCCGATGCCGAACACCGAGCCGATCAGGAAGAACATGATGCTGTTGGCATTGGCCGCCGCGGTCAGCGCTTCTTCGCCGAGATAGCGGCCGATCCAGATCGCGTTGATCGAGCCGTTGAGCGACTGGGCGATGTTGCCGGCCATGATCGGCAGCGCGAACAACAGCAGGTTCTTGCCGATCGGGCCTTCGGTCAGGACAGCGGATTTGGGCATCGCAGTCGTATCGTCGCGCAGAAGGTGCGCACACTAGCATTGCCCAGGTGAGCCCGGATGCAGCGCACTTGCGGCGAGGCGGCGAGGCGGCGAGGCGGCGTGGGGCGCGCTGATCGTGGAGCACGCTGCGCATTTTGTCTGGCGGCGGCATGCGAAGTTGCCGCAGGCTTGCGCCCGCATAGGCAACGCGGCAGGTGCAGCCTGGCGAGGATGGGGGAGTGCGCGTCGGCTGGGGCGCAGCCAGGTCGGACGTGTTCGACAGCTGGCCTGCTGATGCGCCGGCCGATCGCTGCATCGCGGTTGGATTCCTATTGGTGCGTCCGTTCGTCTAAGAACCGAATGCAGGATCGCTATGCTGCCCAAGGCAGCAAGGACGCAAAGCCCACTATGCTGTCGCGATGGTGATCCGTGCGACCCGTTTGCTGCATCTGCTCGACGCCCTGCGCGGACGGCGTCGGCCCGTGGCCGGTGCGCAGCTCGCCACTGCGCTGGGCGTCAGCCTGCGTACGCTGTATCGCGATATCGCCACCTTGCGCGCGCAGGGCGCCGACATCCTCGGCGATCCCGGCGTCGGCTATGTGTTGCGTCCAGGCTTCCTGCTGCCGGCACTGAATTTCACCGAGGACGAACTGGAGGCCTTGACCCTGGGCGCGCGCTGGGTGGCGCGCCAGGCCGATCCGGAACTGGCGCAGGCGGCGCAGCGTGCGGTAGCGCGCATCACCGCCACGCTGCCCGGCAATCTGCGCGCATCGATCGAGACCAGCGGGCTGCTGGTGCCTGCGGCCGATGCCGCGCAACCGCCCGCACCGTGGCTGCCGATCCTGCGTCGCGGCATCCGGCTCGAACACGTGCTGCGGATGGACTATGCCGATGCCGAAGGCGCTGCCTCGCAACGGCGGGTCTGGCCGTTCGCGATGGCCTTTCTTGGCGGCTACGGCATGATCGCCGCGTGGTGCGAACTGCGCGGCGATTTCCGCCATTTCCGCGCCGACCGGGTGCTGGCCCTGGCCGACGATGGCGAACGCTATCCCTCGCGCCGGCATCTGCTGATCAAGCGCTGGCGCGCGGCGACCGGCTACGGAGCCGACTGCTGACAGCACCTGTCAGCAGGGCAGGACCAGACTGCAGGCTGTCCACCAGGAAAGTCTGCTCATGTCCACCGAGATCGTGCTCTACACCCACCCGTTGTCACGCGGCCGTGTCGCCCGCTGGATGCTGGAGGAGACCGGCCTGCCGTACCAGGCGGTCATCCTCGACTACGGCACCACGATGAAGGCGCCGGACTATCTGGCGATCAACCCGATGGGCAAGGTGCCGGCGCTGCGCCATGGCGAGACGGTCGTCACCGAGAACGCGGCGATCTGTGCCTACCTGGCCGACCTGGTGCCGGAGCGGCATCTGGCGCCGCCGCCGGGATCGCCGGCGCGCGCCGATTATTACCGCTGGCTGTTTTTCCTGGCCGGCCCAGTGGAGGCGCTGCTGACCGCGAAGGAAAGCGGCGTGCTGGCACCGGCACGCAGCGCCGGCTACGGCCACGAAGCGGACCTTCTGCAGACCCTGGAACAGGCCATCGCGGGCCGCGAATACCTGGCCGGCGCGTGCTTCAGCGCGGCCGACCTGTACATGGCGGCGGTGGTGGGTTTCTACACGCGTACCGGCATGCTGGAGCCGCGGCCTGCGTTTACTGCCTTCGCGCAACGGCATGCCGCCCGACCTGCGGCACTGCGTGCCAACGCTGCCGACGATGCGTTGATTGCGGCGCATCCGAACCCGGACATGCCGCGCACCGTGGACACGACGAACACCTAGCGGCGGCGACGGTCCGCTGGCGGTGCTGCCCTGCGGTGCGGACCAGGCCGCACCTGGTTCTGCCCGCTTGAGTTCCGCAGTCGTTGCCCAAACATCGGGTGTGGCGCACGCCATCGTCGCCGAAGGCGCCGGCAAGCGAGCCGGCGTTTGCGCAAGATCGCAGCGCTTGCACGCATGCAAGGCGTGCTGCGCGAGCCAACGCACGACACGAGACCGCGAGACGAATGAATCTAGAGCTGGAACAGGCGATGACGGTCAGGCTGGATGTCTGGCTGTGGGCAGCGCGCTTTTTCAAGACGCGCAGCCTGGCCAAGAATGCAGTGGAGACCGGCAAGGTCGACGTGGCCGGCCAGCGTCCCAAGCCGTCGCGTGCGCTGCGCAGCGGCGAACAACTGCGTATCGACCGCGGCGGCGAAATCTTCGAGATCACCGTTGCCGCGCTCAGCGATGTGCGCGGCCCGGCCCCGGTCGCACAGGCGCTTTACATCGAAACCGACAGTTCGCGCGAGGCCCGCGCGCAATGGCGCCTGCAGCGCGCGGCCGAGCGCACCGGTTACCGTGCGCCCGAGGGTAAACCGGACAAGCGTGCGCGCCGCCTGATCACGGCATTGGGCGATATCGACGCGTTGTAGCGCGCTGTCGGCGCAGGCTGTCATGCAATCGACCCGCAAATGCAAACGCCCCGGCGATTCGGGGCGTTTGCATTAGGTGGCACACGCACCTGCGTGTTGGCAGGTGCGTGAGAGTGAGCACGCTTAGGCCAGATCGAAACGATCCAGCTGCATTACCTTGGTCCAGGCGGCAACGAAGTCGTGCACGAACTTCTCCTGCGCATCGGCGCTGGCGTAGACCTCGGCCACCGCACGCAGGATGGAGTTGGAGCCGAACACCAGGTCCACGCGCGTGCCGGTCCAGCGAAGTTCGCCGGTGCTGCGGTCGCGGCCTTCGTACTCGTCCTTCGCCTCCGAGGTGGCCTTCCACTCGGTGCGCATGTCGAGCAGGTTGGCGAAGAAGTCATTGCTCAACACACCGGGACGGCTGGTGAACACACCATGCTTCGAGTCGCCGACATTGGCGCCCAGCACGCGCAGGCCGCCGACCAGCACGGTCAGCTCCGGCGCGGTGAGGGTGAGCAGCTGGGCCTTGTCGATCAGCAGCGCTTCGGCCGGCACTGCGTAGCGACGCTTGGCGAAGTTGCGGAAGCCATCGGCCACCGGTTCGAGCACGGCGAAGGATTCCACATCGGTCTGTTGCTGCGACGCATCGGTACGGCCGGGTGCGAACGGCACGGTGACCTGGTGGCCGGCGGCTTGCGCTGCATGTTCCACTGCGGCGTTACCGGCCAGCACGATCAGGTCGGCCAGCGAGATCTTCTTGCCACCCGATTGCGCAGCGTTGAAGTCGGCCTGGATGCGTTCCAGCGTTGCGAGCACCTTGGCCAGTTGCTCGGGCTGATTGGCCTGCCAATCCTTCTGCGGGGCCAGGCGGATGCGCGCACCGTTGGCGCCGCCACGCTTGTCCGAGCCGCGGAACGTGGAGGCCGACGCCCACGCAGTGGATACCAGGTGCGCCACGCTCAGGCCCGAGGCCAGGATGGCCTGCTTGAGCGCGGCGGCGTCCTGCGCATCGACCAGTGGGTGATCGACCGCCGGCACCGGGTCCTGCCACACCAACTCTTCAGCAGGCACGTCAGCGCCCAGGTAGCGCGAGCGCGGGCCCATGTCGCGGTGGGTGAGCTTGAACCAGGCGCGTGCGAAGGCATCGGCGAATTGTTCGGGATGCTGCTGGAAACGCCGCGAGATGGCTTCGTACGCCGGGTCAAAGCGCAGCGCCAGATCGGTGGTCAGCATCGTCGGGCGATGCTTCCTGGAGGCGTCGTGCGCATCGGGAATGATGGCGTCGGCGTTCTTGGCCACCCATTGGTGCGCGCCGGCCGGGCTCTTGCTCAGCTCCCACTCGAAACCGAACAGATGGTCGAAGTAATCGTTGCTCCACTGCGCCGGTGTGGTGGTCCAGGTCACTTCCAGGCCGCTGGTGATGGTGTCGGCGCCCTTGCCGCTTCCATAGCGGTTGTGCCAGCCCAAGCCCTGGCTTTCCAGCTCGCCGGCTTCGGGTTCGGCACCCACGTTGTCGGCCGGGCCGGCACCGTGGGTCTTGCCGAAGGTGTGGCCGCCGGCGATCAGCGCCACGGTCTCTTCATCGTTCATGGCCATGCGCGCGAAGGTGTCGCGGATGTCGCGCGCGGAGGCGATCGGGTCGGGGTTGCCGTCCGGGCCTTCCGGATTGACGTAGATCAGGCCCATCTGCACTGCGGCCAGCGGGTTTTCCAGGTCGCGGGTATGCGGCACCTGGCTGTCGTCGTCCTTCACCAGCACCCCGTGCGCTTCGTCCACGCCCGGCGAACCGCGCGAGTAGCGGTCGTCGCCACCCAGCCACTTGGTTTCGCGACCCCAGTACAGGTCCTGATCCGGCTCCCAGGTATCTTCGCGGCCACCGGCGAAACCGAAGGTCTTCAAGCCCATCGATTCCAGCGCGACGTTGCCGGTGAGAATCATCAGGTCGGCCCAGGAAATGGCCTGGCCGTACTTCTGCTTGATCGGCCACAGCAGGCGACGCGCCTTGTCCAGGCTGACGTTGTCCGGCCAGCTGTTGAGCGGGGCGAAGCGTTGCTGCCCACGTCCGCCACCGCCACGTCCATCGCCGATGCGATAGGTGCCGGCGCTATGCCAGGCCATGCGCACGAACAGCGGGCCGTAATGGCCGAAGTCGGCCGGCCACCAGTCCTGCGAATCGGTCATCAACGCATGCAGGTCCCGCTTGAGCGCCTGCAGGTCCAGGCGCTTGAATGCGTCGGCATAGTTGAACGACTGGCCCAGCGGGTTGGATTTGCTCGAATGCTGGCTGAGCAGATCCACGCGCAGCTGCTTGGGCCACCAATCGCGATTGGTGGTTCCGGTACCGACGACGGCGTGGTTGAACGGGCACTTTGCTTCGGTGGTCATGGCAATACCTGTGTGCGGGAGCACTTGGGGAGCTGCGTGCCGAAGGTTGCAGACACGTGCTGTTGGAGTCGAAGTGGCGGACGGGGCTTAAGGCTGGGTCATCGGGATTGCGGGAAGGTACGAGCGATACCGGTCTGACGTGGCCGCTGCGTTCGTCGATGCTAGCGCCTGCCTGGAAGGCCCGGAATAGGTCGACCGGGAGCGGGCGGAGATCGCAAGGACGCGCATCAGGCGGGCTCATCATGGCGGCGTTGCGCACACGATAAGGAGCATCGATCATTTGGTGAATTCGAATTATTCAACCATATCGATAGCGTGCCACTATGGATAGCACGCCGGTGCCCGACCGGCGTGCCGCACGCCTATTGCATGGGGGTTGCAGGCCGTCATCCGCATCTGCAACAGAGGCGGCCGCCCGGTTGGCCTGCCGGCTCAGCGTTTGCCGAACAGGCTGCCGCCCAGCTTCATGACGTCGCCCAGGCCCAGCTGCCCGTCGCCGTCCTGGTCCAGCACGCTGGTCAGTAACCGGCCGGCGCCGGGATGGCTGCGCACCTGCTGATGTTCCTGTGCCAGCGCAGGCCCGAGCTGGCTGCTGGCTGTGGCATCGCCGCCCAGAAAGCGCTTGGCCAGATATGCCATCACGATCGGGGCAAGCAACTGCAACAGCTGACTGGCCTTGCTGGTCTCCAGCCCGGTGGCCTGGCCCAGGCCGGCAGCGGCCTGCGGCGCCTTGTCGCCGAACAGATGGCCGACGATGCCGGCACCGTTGCCCTGCGCACCGGTGGCCGAGCCGCCCAACAACGAGCCGAGCAAGCTGCCCAGGTCCGGGCTGGCAGCATGGTCGCGTTGCAGTGCGCCCAGCAACGCGTCGGTGCCACCGGCCTGCTGGCTATTGCGGCCCAGCGCACCCATCAGCAACGGCAGCGCGGCCTGCACTGCCGACTGCGCCTGCTCAGGCGCAATGCCCAGGCGGCCGGCGAGTTGCTGCAGCTGCGGGCCCTGCAATTGCGCGGCAAGTTGATCGGTCAACGAAGCGGACATGGTCATCGGAAGGTTTCCTGTCTGGCGAAGCGTTGCGGCAGGGTGCGCCCGTCGCGCCGACAGATCAATCCGGCGGCAAGCACACGCCGCGCGTTACGCACGGCGCGATGCAGGACATCGCAATCACGCAACCATGCCTCGACGGCTTCCAAATTCTGCTAACAAACCTCCGCAAAACAGCATCAAGCCGATCACCAATTCCCGCATGGCAAAGCATCCGCACGCGCAGCAAACGTCAGCCATGCAGCCCCGCTCCTACGAATCCCAAATCCCGACTCCCCAATCCCGGCACCTCAAAGCAACGCCTTCAACCGATACAGCGCCTCCAGCGCCTGCTTGGGAGTGAGCTCATCCGGGTCCAGCGCCTGCAAGGCTTCCTGTGCAGCGGAGGAGGGTGCGGTGAACAGCCCGAACTGTTGTGGCGCATCCAGCGCGGTGGGCGCCATCTGCGCGCTGTGGCTTTCGCCGCCGCGTTGTTCCAGTTCCACCAGCCGCCGCCGCGCCTGCGTCACTGCCGCCTTGGGCAGGCCGGCCAGCGCCGCCACCTGCAGGCCGAAACTGCGATTGGCCGGGCCATCTTTCACTGCGTGCATGAACACCAGGCGCTCGCCGTGTTCGACCGCATCCAGATGCACGTTGGCGATGCCGCTGGTGCCACCGGCATGCGATTCGTCGGCCAGCGCGGTGAGCTCGAAATAATGCGTGGCAAACAGCGTGTAGCAGCGGTTGGTCTGCGCCAGATGGCGCGCGACGGCATCGGCCAGTGCCAGGCCATCGTAGGTGGAGGTGCCGCGGCCGATCTCGTCCATCAGCACCAACGATTGCGGCGTGGCGTGATGCAGGATGTAGCTGGTTTCGGCCATTTCCACCATGAAGGTGGATTGCCCGCGCGCCAGGTCGTCGCCGGCGCCGATGCGGGTGAGGATGCGGTCGATCGGCCCGATCACCGCACGGCTGGCCGGCACATAGCTGCCGATATGCGCCAACAACACGATCAGCGCGTTCTGCCGCATGTAGGTCGATTTACCGCCCATGTTCGGGCCGGTGATTACCAGCATGCGGCGATCGCTGTGCAGGTCCAGATCGTTGGGCTCGAACGGTTGCTCGCGTACCGCCTCCACGACCGGGTGACGGCCGCGTTCGATGCGCAGGCACGGCGCATGATCGAGTTCCGGCTGCGACCAATCCAGCGCCTGCGCGCGTTCTGCAAAGCCGGCCAGGACATCCAGTTCGCTCAAGGCACCCGCGCAGCGCTTGAGACTTTCCAGCTCGGTGCCGAGTGCGTCGAGCAGACCTTCGTACAGCAGTTTTTCGCGCGATAGCGAACGCTCGCGCGCGGACAGCACCTTGTCTTCGAAACTCTTGAGTTCTTCGGTGATGTAGCGTTCGGCGTTGGTCAACGTCTGCCGGCGGCTGTAGTGCAACGGGGCTTTCTCGGCCTGGCCCTTGCTGATCTCGATGTAGTAGCCGTGCACGCGGTTGTAGCCGACCTTGAGCGTGGCGATGCCGCTGCTGGCGCGCTCGCGTTGTTCCAGGTCGATCAGGAATTGATCGGCATTGGTGGACAGGCGGCGCAACTCATCCAGCTCGGCGTCGTAGCCGGTGGCGATCACGCCACCGTCGTTGAGCTTGAGCGGCGGCGTCTCGGCCACTGCGCTGATCAACAGATGCGCGGTGGCATCGTGCTCGCCGAGTTCGGCATGCAGCGTCTGCAGGCGCGGCGAATCCAACGGTGCCAGGATCGTGCGCACCTTCGGCAACAGCGCCAGGCCATCGCGCAAGGTGGAAAAATCGCGCGGCCGCGCCGAGCGCAGCGCTACGCGGGTGAGGATGCGTTCCAGATCGCCGAGCGCACGGAAGGCTTCGCGCAGATCGGCATCGGCACCTGCATCGATCAGCGTGCCGACCGCATGGTGGCGCTGCACCAGCACATCGCGCAGGCGCAGCGGACGGTGCAGCCAGCGCCGGAGCAGACGCCCACCCATCGGCGTGACGGTGCTGTCCAGCACGCCGAGCAAGGTGTTGCGGGTGTCGCCATCCACACGCGTGTCCAGCTCCAGATGCCGGCGCGTGGCCGCGTTCATCGAGATGGCCTCGCTGGCCACTTCCATCGCGATCGAGGTCAGATGCGGCAGGCGCTGTTTCTGGGTTTCTTCGACATAGCCCAGCAGCGCGCCGGCGGCGGCCGTGGCGCAGGGTTTGTCGTCGATGCCGAAGCCGGACAGATCGTGCAGCTTGAAGAACGCCAGCAGCTGACGCCGGCCGCTGTCGGCATCGAACAACCACGGCGGCCGCCGCCGCACGCCAATGCGCCCGCGCAGGAAGTCCGGCCAGTTGTCTTCGTCGGGCACCAACAGCTCGGCCGGTTCCAGGCGCGCGATTTCCGCTTCCAGCGCATCGGCGCTGTCCACTTCGTTGACCAAGAAGCGCCCGCCGGCCAGATCGGCCCAGGCCAGGCCGTAGCCGTGTTTGCTGCGCGAAATCGCCATCAACAAGGTGTCACGACGCTCGTCCAGCAGCGCCTCGTCGGTGACCGTGCCTGGCGTGACGATCCGCACCACCTTGCGCTCGACCAGCCCCTTGGCCAGCGCCGGGTCGCCGATCTGCTCGCAGATCGCCACCGACTCGCCCAGTGCCACCAAGCGCGCCAGATAGCCTTCATACGCATGCACCGGCACCCCGGCCATGGGAATCGGCGCACCGCCGGAGCTACCGCGCTGGGTCAGGGTGATGTCGAGCAGCCGCGCGGCCTTGCGCGCGTCGTCGTAGAACAGCTCGTAGAAATCGCCCATGCGGAAGAACAGCAGCAGGTCGGGGTAATCCGATTTGGCTGCGAAGAATTGCTTCATCAGCGGCGTGTGCTCGGGAGTACACGTGCTGGGCTTGGAGGTGTCTTTGGCGTTGGAGCTTTGCAAGAAGGTCTTCCAGAATCGGGGCGAGTTGGCGCAAACACGATGGGGGGACACTGCGCGAGTGACGCTGCGATGGTGCCCGCCCTCTCGGCGCTGCGGCGGCCGTGGGGCCATCAGCCTGCGAGCCGTCAGTTTAGCCGAGTAGTGGCCAGATCCTGGACTCTCGTTGGCGGCCTGGCGCCCGCATCCCTGGGGCGCAAGGCGGTCTCGGTCGGTTCATCCGCGTGGCATTCAGAGCTGCTGCCTCCGGGCGCTGTACGGGCTTCCCTGTCGACGCGCCCCCGCGCTGCGAACATCGTTGGACGGCCCGTCGTTAAAGGAATGCGAGCCCGTCCTTGCTGCAGATCCGCTGGTGCGGACGCGATGACCAACCGTTGTCGCGACGCATGCAACTGCCGCCCGGCAGAAAAGGCGACGAGACCGCACGCGGAAGCTCCACGCCCGCGCGATGCGGCGCGTGCGAAGACAGGCGCAATGGCAATGCCCCGAGATGTGGGCGCCGGCGAAGGACTCGCTTGAGTGCCTTGACCCGACCGCCGCTGTGAACGGATACGGACGATGACGCAATCGCGTTCGACCTGACACGCTGCACGCGGCTGCATGTCATGGACAGGCACGGCCAGTGCGGCACGACGTCGGCGACATGGCTTATACGCCCGGTTGCTGCCAACTGATCGGACGCCCCGCAAGCGTGCCGCTTCACCGACGCCAGCGTGCGGCCACGCCGCGGCCGATGGGTAGCGAGATCCTACTGGCGGGCTGCGTGGCTATTGGGGGCCAAGGCGGTGACTTGCCGGGTCGCGATACCGATGCGTACACGCCCGCCGCATCGGTCAGGCAGCGGCGATGTCGCCGCTTGCGACGCCGTTTCGTAGCGTGCGTCTGGCTATTGCATGGAAAGACGGCGAAACCCTCGACGACTTCGTTAGTAGTAAACAGGCGTAACAGCTATCAGATCATCGTCGGAATGCGATTTGGTGACGCGCAGCGCTTGCTTCGCGATGGGAAAGGATTTTTGTAATGGCCTGTGTGATCGCGATCAATCGCGGATTGTGAAAAAACATGCTCCGTGCTGGATTCCGAAAAACTGGTTGCCTTTCCATGATTGAAATTCCGGGCGCAATTGTGCGGTTTCGATAATAAAAAACATCTGGCGTTTGTCGCGGCGTCACAAGACTCTTTTGCAGCAACTACGCATACCGGCGCGATCGATGGGCATAGATTTGCGCTCTGGGAATTGACTGATTTCTCAAAAGGCTTGTCGACCGAACGCGCGCGAGCTGCCGCTCTCCAATGCCATTGGTTCCAGGTTTTGCGTTCGGTTGCAGCGTGATGTACGGATGCCTGCATGCAGTGGTTCCATCCAATCAAGAGGCGCTAGTTCATGTTGAAAAAACTGCATCACGTCGGATACCGCTGCAGGGACGCCAGCGAGACCGTTGCGTTCTATACGCAGGTTATCGGCTTGAAGTTTGCCGCTGCCATGATCGATCACGTGCCATCGAGTGGGGCACGGCCGATCAACAACAATATTTTCTTCGAAATGGAAGACGGCAGTTACATCTGCTTCTTCGACATCCTGGGAAGCGACGATGCAATGGTGCCGGTTGCCGATGACTGGGCGCAGCATCTGGCGCTGGAGGTAAGCGATGAGACGCGTGCCGAACTGATCGCATCCAGGCTGCGCGCACACGGCACTCAGGTCGAGGGACCGGTGATCCATGAAGTGGCCGGTGACGATACCCATGCCGAGCTCGCGCGTTCCTGGTACTTCCAGGATCCCAACGGACATCGACTGGAACTGCTGGTCAAGCCGGCCATTGCCCAGACCGGCATCTGGAGCGACTTGCATAAAAATGCCTACGCCAATCTTGCCAGGTGGGAGCGTTTGAAGAGGAGCGCCGCAGCATGAGCGCCCTGCATTCACTCAGCGGCCAGCAGGCAGTTCCGAGCGCGCCGCGGTGCAAGTGACCGGAGCCGAGCGTGGCGCAATGAACTACTGGGACTACATCAAGGTGGAGCAACTATTGGCGCTGCAGGGCGGGCTGGGAGACGACGAGACGGCCGTCGGCAACGACGAGGCGCTGTTCATCGCAGTGCACCAGATCTACGAGTTGTGGTTCAAGCTCATCCTGCGTGAGCTCGGCTCGACACGCGACTTGCTGCAGGAACTGCAGCCGGACGACGAACGTATCGTCACCGCCGTTCGCTCGCTGGGCCGTGCAACGGCGGTGTTCGAGCAGGCCAATCTGCATTTCAAGCTGATGGAGACCATGACGGCGCGCGATTTCCTGGAGTTCCGCGGCCGTCTGGCGCCTGCCAGCGGCTTTCAGTCCGCTCAGCTGCGCGAGATCGAGGTGTTGCTGGGTCTGGAGGATTCCGACCGTCTTGCCACCGGGCAGGGCTACTCGTTCAAGGATGCCCTCAGGCTGCCCGATGGCGCCCTTTCGGCATCGGCGCGCCGTCTCGAAGCGCGGATCGCAGGTGGTCCCAGTCTCAAACAATGCCTGTACGCGTGGTTGGAACGTCTGCCGATCGCTGGATCGACCGATCCGGCGGTCGCCGAGCGGTTTGCGCAGCGCTATCTCGATGCCCTGCGTGCTGAAGGCCGCTGGCGCCTGAAGTTGGCGCAGGACAACGGGACGCCGCCGCAGGCCATCGATCAGCAACGCTCGCGATTGGCACTTGAAGACGCGCGTGCAGCGGCCTTCCTGCGTGCAGAGGAAGATCCGCCGGCACCGGCACACGTGCGTGCGCAACGCCGTGCGGTGCGCACGGCCATGATCTTCGTGGAAAGCTATCGCGAGCTGCCGCAGATGGCCTGGCCACGCGAGCTACTTGAAGGCGTGATCGCGCTGGAACAGGCCATGCTGATCTGGCGCCAGCGGCATGCGCGGATGGTGGAGCGCTTCATCGGTCACCGTGCAGGTACCGGTGGATCGCCCGGGGTCGCTTACCTGGACCAGACCGCGCTGCAGTATCGCGTGTTCTCCGACCTGTGGACCGTGCGTTCGCTGCTGTTGCGCAAGGACTGCCTACCGTCGCTGGATGCTGTCCGGCATGGCGAGGACGTCACCCAATGAGAGGCAAGCACATTGCCGTGCTGGGCGGCAGTATCGCGGGGTTGACGAGCGCGCTGGCGTTCGCGCGCAGTGGTGCCAGGGTGACATTGATCGAGCGGGACGCGGTTGATGCAGCGCTTCCTTCGGGTGCTGCCGGTGGTGGGTCGGTCGATCATGGGTGGCGCAAGGGGGTGCCGCATGCCAGACATACGCACGCGCTGGCCGCGCTCGGGCGGCGGACGCTACGAGAGCGTGCGCCGGACGTGTGGAGCGCATTGATCGCCGCAGGCGCCATCGAAATGCCCTTCGGTGCGCAGTTGCAGGGCCTTGCCGCCACACCGCGTTGCGACGATCCGGACCTGTTCGGGTTGTCGGTGCGTCGGGCCTTCGTCGAGACGGTGTTGCGGCCGATCGTGCTGGCCGAGCCAAACGTCACCGTGCTCGCGCAGACCGCGGTAAGCGGGCTGCTTGTTGGAGGGGAGGGGATTGCGATGGTGCACGGCGTGCAGACCGGCAACGGCGAGGTACGCGCGGATCTGACCATCGATGCGCTTGGCCGCGGGTCCGCGCTTTGCAAGTGGCTGCGCACGGCAGGTGCTGCACCCCCCTCGGAATCAGTTGAGAACTGCGGGCTTGCCTACTACACCCGCTGGTACCACCTGATCCGTCGGCCAACGGTTCGGCTTGACGCAGGGTTCTCCGCAGGCGGGTATGCCGCCACAAGCGGGTGCATCGTCTGTCCTGCGGACAATGGCTACGCGTCGATCACCCTGATGGTGCCGCAGGGCGACAAGGCGCTGCATGCGTTCGATGCGCCGGAGCTGTTCACCGCTGCGGCGCGGCAACACGTCGGCATCGCAGCGTGGCTGCAGCCTGGCGTCTGCGAGCCGGTATCGGACGTGCTGCGCTGGCCTGTCTGCGAGAACCGCTTCCGACACTTCATGGTCGATGGGCAGCCGGTGGTGCTGGGTGTGGTCGCCGTTGGCGATGCGTTGTGCACGACCAATCCCACTTATACCCGCGGCATGTCGTTGGCGATGCGTCATGCGTTCGCGCTTGCCGATCTAGTGCAGCAAGACGGCTTGGACGATCCGCATCGCTTCGCGGCGCAGGCCGATGCTCTCGTACAACAGTGGATTCGGCCATGGCACGACGACAGCGTCATGCAGGACCGTACGCGCAGCGCGCTGTGGGCCGGTACGCCATCCCCGCCGCCGCAGGGGCAGATCACGCTGCAGCACATCTCCGCCGCCGCGCGCCATGACGCAGTGGTCTGGCAGGCACTGGCGCGCCGGACAGGGATGCTGGACCCGCCCGATGCGATCTTTGCGCGGGCCGATGTGCTGGCGCGCGTGCGCGCATTGGGCGTGCAGCCCATGCCGCCATCGCAACCTGGCCGAGACGCACTGCTACAGCTCATCGACCGGCACCGCTCCGCCAACTGTGTCCACCCGCCTGCCTGATGACCGGGTCACCTGGAGTTCTTCATGCAACAAGCAACCTGGGGTCTGGACCGCAGTCCAAGCCCGTTTCGGAGCTACTTTGCGTTGGATCCCGACGTGCGCTGTCTCAATCACGGCATGTTGGGCGCCTGTCCTGTCATGGTCCTGCAACGGCAAGCCGAGCTGCGCGCGCGCATGGAACGTCAACCCGCGGCGTTTGTCCTGCGCGAACTTCCGCTGTTGCTGGACGAGGCTCGTCAGGCCCTGTGCGAGGTGATCGGCGCCGATCCCGAGGATCTGGCTCTTGTCCCCAATGTCACCACTGCGTTGAGCGCGGTGCTGCGCTCGCGTGTCTTCGTGCCGGGCGATGAGATCCTCACCACCGATCACGCCTATCTGTCCTGTGCCAATCTGCTGGATTTCATTGCGCGTTCCACCGGGGCGGTGGTGGTGGTGGCCAGGGTACAGGTGCCTGTCAGTCATCCCGATGAGATCCTCGATGCGGTGCTCGATCGCGTGACCACGCGGACACGCTTGGCGGTGCTGGACCATGTCAGCAGCCCGACCGCCATCGTGTTCCCGATCGCAGCATTGGTGCAGCGCCTGGACGCGATGGGGGTCGACACGCTGGTGGACGGTGCGCATGCACCGGGCATGCTGGCGCTGGATCTTCGCGCCATTGGGGCGGCCTACTACGCAGGGGATTGCCACAAATGGCTGTGCAGCCCGCGCGGCGCGGGTTTCCTGCATGTACGAAGCGATCGCCAGCAGGGCCTGCATCCGGCAGTGATCAGTCGCGGCTACGGCGATACGGCGACACGTAGGCCGCGTCTGCATCTCGAGTTCGACTGGCTGGGCACTTCGGATCCGACCGCGCTGCTTTGCATTCCCGCCGCGCTGCAGTTTCTGGCCGGCCTGCTGCCTGGCGGCTTGGACGCCCTGTACACACGCAACCATGCATTGGCCACCAGCGCAGCTGCGCGTCTTGCACAGTCGTTGCCGTTGATGCGCGTGGCCCCGGATACGATGGTGGGCAGCATGGTGGCGTTGCTGATGGAGTGCCAAGCTCCGACGATCACCGCCGCCCAACTGCAGGATCGGCTGTACGACGCCCACGCGATCGATGTCGCAGTAGCCGCCTGGGCAATGCCATCGGGGCAGTTGGTCCGGCTATCGGCGCAGGTCTACAACGCCCTGGACGACTATGCCCGGCTGGGGGAGGCATTGGCTCACTGCCTTGCGGCACCAAGCGATGCCCAGACGCAAGGAGTGCTGGCATGAGCATTCCCGGCTTCGAGAACAAGCATGTCGTGATCACCGGTGGCGCAGGCGGGATCGGTATCGAGCTGATCAAGGTCTTTGCGCATGCGGGGTGCAAGGTGACCTTTACCTACCGGCCGGGCGAAGACAGTCGCTTGCGCGCAGGCGCGCTGGTAGAGGCGATCGGTGCCGATCGGGTGGTTGCACGCGTTCTGGATGTTGGCGATCGCGACAGCCACGCACACTTCATGCAGGCCCTGCGCGAGCCTGTCGACATCGTCATCCATAATGCGGGCGTCGGCACCAAGACCGTGGAGCGCGCAGCGGCAAGCCACAAGGAACAGGACGAGGTGTTCTTCCGCGTCAATACGCTCGGGCCGTTGTGGTTGAGCGAAGATCTGATTCCCGGCATGCAGGCGCGCGGGCACGGGAAGATCCTGTTTATGAGTTCGGTGGATGGCGGCATCACACATTTCCCACGCTTCCGTGCCGCCGACGGCATGAGCAAGGCGGCGGTGGCGTTTCTGGGCCGGCAACTGGCTGCGACGTACGCGTGTACCGGCATCGATGTCTTTACCGTCTGTCCAGGCGCGACCGATACGCCGATGTTTCAGGCCAGTACCTTGAACGCGCTGTCGTCCGAGCAACGACGGGTGCTCGAAGCCTCGCTGCCGGGGGGACGGTTGATTCATCCACGCGAGATCGCCGATCTCTGCTTCTACCTCTGTCGCGAGGAGGCGCGCATCCTGCGTGGCGCCGTCATCGATGCATCGCTTGGCCTGGGTGTCTGCCCGGCCGTCATGGGATAAGGACCGCACGCATGCCTGTACCGTCGAACAGTTTTTGGGAGCAATGGCTCACCGCGCATCGTGCCAAGCCCGAGGCCTGCGTGACCTACTCGTTGTCGCCCCCGCCGCCGTTGCAGCCGTTCCTGTCGCAACTAGATCCAGCGTCGTCGCTGGACTGGACGGGTGAGGATTACCAAGGCTTGCCCAGCTTGCGCGAGCGGGTGCTTGAGCAGTACGGCTACCGTCCGAGCTGCGATGTGGACGATGTGCTGATCACCGCCGGTGCGCAGGAGGCCAACTATCTGGCGCTGACGCAACTGTTGCGTGCGGACGACGAATTCATCATCGACGCACCGGGCTGGCAGCAGCCACTCGTACTTGCCGAGCAGATCGGTGCGGTCGCCAAGCGGGTGCACCGGACGGAAGCATCTGGCTGGGAGCTGGACATCGCGCAGCTCGAATCGCTGGTGACGCAGAAGACCAAACTCATCTTCCTGTGCAACCCGAACAATCCCACCGGGCGGGTGGAAGATGCGCAGACGGTGCAACGCATCATTGCCGCCGCAGACCGGGTTGGTGCGTACATCTTGTCCGACGAGGTCTATCGTGGACTGGAGTGGACCGGGCAGGAGACCCCGCGTATCGCAACGCTGTACGCGCGCGGCATCAGTACCGGAAGCGTCTCCAAACTGCTTGGTTTGCAGGGCTTGCGTACCGGGTGGATGGTGACGCGCGACCGCGCGCTACTGAACGCGGCGATGGTGTTGCGCGAGAACACCAGCGAGATCATGAACGTGCTGGGCGAGCGCATTGCCGAGATTGCGCTACGACCGGAATACTTCGGGCCGGCGGTGACGCACTCGCGTGCTGTCGGGCAAGAACGAATCGCGTTGCTGGATCGTTTTGTCTCCGGGCAGCCTGCGTTGACATGGACGCCGCCGCAAGCCGGGCTGCTGGGACTTGCACGCTTGCATTTGCCGATCGGTGCCGATGATTTCAGCAGGCAACTGCTGGCGCCGCCATACAACACGTTCGTGATGTCCGGTGGTGCGTATGCCTGTCCGCAGCATATGCGTCTTGGAGCGGGCGGGGTGTCGCTGCCGGAACTGGAGCTGGGGCTTGCGCGGATGGCGCAGTTATTGGCGGCGATCAGGCAGGACCGGCAGTAGCCCGGCTACGGCGGCGTTCGCGTCTGGCCTGTCAGCGCGCATCAGCGAACGGGTTTTTGATACGCCATGACGTGTTCGGTGCCTGTCGTCCGTTCGACAGTGCGGGCTATGGCGGCTCAGTCCGATTTGGACGACATAACCCATGACACAGCCTGCTGCATGTTCCCGGCCTGCCTGGCGCGGAGATGCCAGTCCGGCTGCTTGCGCAGCCGGCCGTCAGTCGATGCTTGTGTGGTTGGGAAGTGCAACTGGGCGTCGCGGTGAAGCTGTCAGGTGAGTGTGGAGGGAGGAGAATCGCAAAAAATCCCGCACTGGCAAGGCCAGCCCGACGAATGGCAACGCCTCTGGTCGCGCGCTTAGAAATCCTGCCAGTCGGTAGTGTTGCCTGCGACACTCCCTATTGCCGCCTGCCTGGCCGGACGCTTGGCCGCTACTGTGGCGACGTCGTGCTTGGCGGTGGCGACTGGCTTGCGCTTGGGCTGCAGCACGGCGGGCGCAATCGGGCGTATGGCGGCCGGCCGCTCGGCTTGGATCTTGAAGATCGACACCGCCTGGGTGAGTTCGCCGGCCTGTTCTTCCATCGAACGTGCGGCAGCAGTGGCTTCTTCCACCAGCGCGGCGTTTTGCTGGGTGGTTTCGTCCATCTGGGTGACGGTGAGGTTGACCTGTTCGATGCCCGCCGACTGTTCCTGCGAGGCAGCAGAGATCTCGCCCATGATGTCGGTGACGCGCTGCACGCTGGCAACGATTTCCGCCATGGTGGTGCCGGCGGTGTGCACCAGGGTGGAACCTTCTGCCACCCGCTGTACCGAATCGTCGATCAGGCTCTTGATCTCCTTGGCGGCCGCGGTGGAGCGCTGCGCCAGCGTGCGCACTTCGCTGGCCACCACGGCAAAGCCGCGGCCCTGTTCGCCGGCGCGCGCCGCTTCCACCGCGGCGTTAAGCGCCAGGATGTTGGTCTGGAACGAGATACCGTCGATGACGCTGATGATGTCGGCGATCTTCCTAGACGAGGCCTCGATGCCGCTCATGGTCCCGACGACCTTGCTGACGACGTCGCCACCTTGCGAGGCGACGCTGGCAGCGCCGATCGCCAGTTGATTGGCTTGGCGGGCGTGCTCGGCATTCTGGCGCACGGTGGAAGTGAGTTCTTCCATCGACGCTGCGGTTTCTTCCAGATTGGCAGCCTGCTGTTCGGTGCGCTGCGACAGATCCTGGTTGCCGGCGGCGATTTCACTGGCGGCCGCGTTGATCGACACCGCCGAGTGCTGGATGCGCCCGACGATTTCGGCCAGCTGCGTGGCGGTGGCATTGGCATCGTCGCGCATCTGCGCGAACACGCCCTTGAAGTCGCCGCTCATGCGTGCGGTCAGGTCGCCTGCAGCGATGGATCGCAGCAGCGAGGATAGCGATTGCAGGTTGCCGTCTGCGGTGGACATCAACTGGTTGAGGCTGTCGACCATGATGTGGAAGTCGTACTGGAAGCGGCCGGCATCGCCACGCGCGCTGAAGTCGCCATTGGCGGCGGACTGCGCAAGTTGCTTGATTTCCGCGTTCATCGCCGACAGGTTGGCCTTGACCTCGTTCATGGTCTGCGTAAGCACGGCTTTTTCGCCGGGCAATGCGTACATGCTCACGCTCAGGTCGCCAATGGCATAGCGCCCCATGATGCGGGCGAGCGTGGTCTGCACCTCAAGATGCGAGGCAACCAGCGCGTTGGTGTCCTGTGCCATGCGGCCGTACTCGCCGGGGAACGCATCGGCGTCGATTCGGAAGCTGATCTGTCCCTGGTCATGGCGCTTGGCCATGTCGGTCTGCGCGTGCAGCAACGACTGCAACTGCGTCTGCATGCCGCTCATGGCACGTAGCAGGCGACCGGTTTCATCTTGCGCGTCGGACTGCACCTGGTTGTCCAGTTGGCCCTTGGCAATGGCTTCGGCGGCCTTGGTGGCGCGGGCGAGCGGGTGGGTGAGGCTGCGGGTGATCAGCCAGGCAAGCAGGGCGCTGACGGTGACCACGGCGACGCCGCCGAGAAACAACAGCCACTTGGCGCGGGTCAGGGACTGCACAGCGTCGGCGTAAGCTTGCTGGCTCTGTTCTTCCTGCCGGCTGACCAGCTGGCGGATCTTGTCCTGCCATGCGGCATTGGCCTGACGCCCCGTTTCGTTGAGCAGTGCCTGCGCGGCTGCGTTTTCATCTTTGGCCGCCAGTGCCATGACCTGATCATTGATCTTTCCGGAAATCAGGCGCTGCGCATCCATTTCCTTGCGGATCTTGCGGCCTTCTTCCGAGGTGGGCAGCGTATCGAGCTTTTCGCGCAGTTCCTTGTAGCGCTGGCGTTGCGCCTTGATCGCTTCCAACGCCTGTGCGTTGAGCGTTTCGCTGGTGGCCATGGCGTAAGTGCCCAAGGCGATCATGATCGACGAGTTGGCGTCCAGCATCCCGTTGCCCATCTGGATTTTGGCCATACGATCGAGCACGATGAAATCCAGCTGCTTCCTGGCGCTGGCCATCGAGCTGAGCCCGGTCGCGACCAGCAAGCCCGAGAGCACGATCAGCAGGCCGAAGGCGGCGCCGAGACGGCGACCGACGGAATAACGTTGAAGTAAGGCGGTCATGCAGCAGTCCCGGAATGAAGTTGATGGGCGCCGTCCGGTCAGCTGTGTGAAGAATGCATGAAGGTGGGCAGCATCGGGATAACGACAGGAAATCGTCAAACTTGACTCCCCGCGGTACCGCTCGGATTAGGCCCGAGTTGCAACGTCGACGTTCAGACCCCAGCGCCGGCAAGCGCTGCATGACGAGTCAAACCATGGCAGCGGCCGCTTTCTGTGCCGTCATTGCTGACCTCTGCTGTCCATCCCGTTGCGGTTGTCGGGTCTGCTGCGTGCAACCTTCCCGTGCGACAGCCGCGCATGGAGGACTGCAATCAGGAATGGGCGTGCTGCCGTCGACGCGCCGGGCGATCTGCTGGCCGCGCTGCGCCAGGCGCGCTGCTGAAGCCGACGCTGAGTTCGCATCTAGTTCCACTCGTCTCTCGGAACGCCTGATACGAACCGTCTTCCTGGATCGTCGTCCTTACACAGAACAAGGCTGTCGCCGCGGTGGAACGACCGGCGGATGAGGGCATCCTGGAACACCCAAGGCATGCGAAGCCACGTCTCGCGCCACTGTGCCAGGTAGATTTGCGATAGGCGTGCCATCGCGTGTCTTGTTGTCCTGATACATGTCAGCACCAGACGCGGCGCGGCGAAATCTCCGAATGACTGCCGGTTTGCCCGAACGATGGAAATTCAGCATCACCGCTCAGGGTTCTTTGCTGGAACTGGAGCCGATTCGGGCGCTCTCAGCGATATGACGCGAGAGCTGGCAAGGCGCCGTGGGGCGAACCATTCGCCGTCGACCATGAACGCTTGTCGCATGCTTCCACGTTCTTCGACGCCAGCCGGGACGGCGCCAGTGCGCGTGCGGTGCTTGCATCACCATCCGTTGCTCCGGGGTAGGACGCTTCGCCGTTGGAAAAGCTAAGATCGAAACTTGTGCAAAGTCGGAAGTCGCCAATGATCGATCGTCGTACCTTTCTTGCCACGGGTGTGGTGGCCGCTGCCGCCAGCTTCGGCGCGTCGGCAGCGCGCATCGCGCAGACGCCGCGTGCCAGCGGGCCGGCGCCGTGGGGTGCGGTGCCCAGCCCGCGCCAGCTGCGCTGGCATCGGTGGGAGCAATATGCCTTCGTGCATTTTGCGATGAACACCTTCACCGACAAGGAATGGGGCTACGGCGACGAGGATCCGCGCAAATTCGATCCCAGCGATTTTTCAGCCGACCAGATCGTCGCTGCTGCGAAGGCCGGCAATCTGAAAGGGCTTATTTTCACTGCCAAGCATCACGATGGATTCTGTCTTTGGCCGACACGCCTGACCGAGCATTGCATCCGCAATTCGCCCTACAAAGACGGCAAGGGTGACATCGTCGGCGAGATGGCCGCGGCGTGTCGACGCGCCGGCCTGGCCTTCGGCATCTATCTGTCCCCCTGGGATCGCAACCACGCCGAATATGGCCGCCCTGGCTATCTGGACTATTTCCGCAAGCAGATCGTCGAACTCTGCACAGGCTACGGGGATCTGTTCGAGTTCTGGTTCGACGGCGCCAATGGCGGCGATGGTTATTACGGTGGGGCGCGCGAAACGCGCAAGATCGATGCGCCTGCGTACTACAACTGGCCGCGGATGATCGAGCTGGTGCATCGGCATCAGCCGATGGCATGCACCTTCGATCCGCTTGGCGCCGATATCCGGTGGGGCGGCAACGAAGATGGCATCGCCGGCGATCCGTCCTGGCCGACCATGCCCAATGCGCCGTACACCCAGGAAAACGGCAATTCCGGCGTGCGCGGAGGGGCGTTGTGGTGGCCGGCCGAAACCAATACGTCGATCCGTCCGGGCTGGTTCTATCACGCCGACGAAGACGGCAAGGTGCGGAGCCCGGAGAATCTGGTGCGCTATTTCGACACCTCGGTGGCGCGCGGTACCAACATGAACCTGAATCTGCCGCCCGACCGGCGCGGCCGCATCCCCGACCACGACGTGACGGTGCTGCAGAGTTTCGGCGACGCGATCCGCGCCAGCTTTGCCATCGACCTGGCCAAGGGCGCCAAGGCCAGCGCCAGCGCCTCGCGCGGTGCCGGGTTCGAGCCGGCGCGCGTACTCGATCGCCAGCCGGACAGCTACTGGTCCACGCCGGACGAGGTCACCACGCCGACGCTGACGCTGGAACTGTCGAGCGCGCACAGCTTCGACCTGATCCGGTTGCGGGAGTATCTGCCGCTGGGCGTGCGCGTCACCCGCTTCGCGGTCGAAGCCGAGGTCGATGGGCAGTGGCGGCGGCTGGCCGAGGCGCAGTGCATCGGTGCACAGCGGATCGTGCGTCTGGAGCGCCCGATCGCCGCACGCCGGGTGCGCCTGGTCGTGCTCGAGGCGCCGGTCTGCCCGGCGATCAGCGAATTTGCCCTGTTCCGCGCCGTTGCGCCGGTGCCGGTCGCACGTCCGATGGCGACAGCGCCGGATGTGCTGTCCACCGCCGGCTGGCGCATCGTCGAGGCGAGCGCGCCAGGGGCGGAGACGTTGCTCG
Source organism: Xanthomonas sp. A1809 (assembly GCF_017746015.1). NCBI lineage: Bacteria > Pseudomonadati > Pseudomonadota > Gammaproteobacteria > Lysobacterales > Lysobacteraceae > Xanthomonas > Xanthomonas sp. A1809. Next base: position 365,116 of record NZ_JAGHWZ010000003.1, read on the forward strand.
ACGACGATGCCAGCACGATCTGGATCACGCCCGCACCGACGCCGGGCCATCCCGTGCAGGTAACCATCGACCTCGGCGGCTCGCGTCAGGTTGCCGGGTTCAGCCTCACGCCCTCGCGCGCAGTGATGACCGGTGCGGCGCCGCCGAAGGGCTATCGCGCAGAAACCAGCGAAGATGGCCAGCACTGGCAGCCGGCCGGCGCGGGCGAGCTCTCCAACATCGCCTATGCGCTCTCGACCCAGCGGCTGAATTTCCCCGAAGTCCGCCAGATCCGCTATCTGCGGCTGTCGTTCGCGGAGACGGCCGTGCCCGCCGAGCGGCTGGCGATCGCAGGGATCGGCGCGTTCTCACGCTTGCGATGAGAGCCTGCACTCCCGCGCGGCCGTGCGTCGCGTGGGAGGGGATTGCTGGGTGGCGACAGTTTCGTGCGTCGAAATACGTCAAGCGAAGCGATGGAGAGGGCGCTGGCCGCAGTCGCACCACGCGGTGATCTGAATCTTCAACCTGCCTTGCACGCCGCCGTTCCAGATCAGGCGCTATGGTGCGCGGCGCATGACGCAAGCGAGTTGGCTGGATATGGAACAGAAACAACACGAGTGGATGCAGGCCGTGACCGAGGCGCTCAGCGATCTGCTGGCCGCGCGCGTGGCCCAGGCCACGCTGCTGGAGGCGATGCTGGTCTCGCATCCGGATCCGGTCATGCTCAGGAAGGCGTGGGATGAACTGTCGTCCCAGCGCATCGCCTATGTGGCGCAGAAGAAGGCCCTGGCCGACGACCCGCGTCCGATGGATGCCCAGACCTTGGAGCAATTTCGCGCGTGGGAAGAAAAACTCAACCGCTATTTTCCGCGCGACCCGGCTGCCGGAAGTGCACAGACCTGAGGTTGCCGGTATCACGCGAACGGTCGCGAGCTGACCGGTCAGCACTGCCGACGATGTTCTGGCAGCGGCCAACGCCCGCATGCGATCTTCTACCTGGGATCACCTGCTCGGCCATCCCCGTCAGCACACATGCCGATGGCTGGCCTTCGACTCGCGTATGGCATCGCGACGCTACCGAGGCCACCACTGGCCCAGGTAACGCAGCACGTTCCGTTGTCGTGCGCAGCGACTGCGTTTCAAGCCACCGACGCGCGCGCTCGGGTGGGCTCGGCAGGCAGGCGCAACGTGGATGCGGTCAGGCCAGGCGCGGTGGCCTGCAGCACGATGTCGCCGCTGCTGCGCGTGGTTTGCAGCAGCGCCGCACACAGGCCGTTGAATGCCTTGCGCCGCGGCGCCTTGTCGTCTTCGTGGCTGCTGGGATCGCCATTGCCGACCCCAATCAGCCGTGCAGGTCCGCGCAGCGCGAACTGCACCAGGTTGTCGGCAGTCGGTACCAGGCGGCCTTGTGCGTCGACGATTTCCACCTTGACCACTGCGACGTCTTCGGCATCGGCACGTAGCGTGTTGCGATCGCAGCTCAAGCGAATCGCCGCCGGCTTGCCCGTGGTTTGGCGACGCTCGCTCAGCACCAGCTTGCCGCCGCGATAGCCGCGCGCTTCGATCATGCCGGGCGCATAGACCACACGCCATTCGACATGGCCGTAGGCCGGCACCTGCTGCATGCCCTGGCTGACGCCGTTGACCAGCAGTTCCACCGCCTCGAGATTGCTATGGCACCAGACCGCGATGCGGCCGTTGTCGTCGGGCTGCAGCAAGCCGTCCCAGTTCCAGTGCGGGAACAGATGCAGTACCGGTTCACTGGTCCACTGCGCGCGGTAGTACCAGTAGTTGTCTTTCGGAAAACCGCAGCTATCGAGTACGCCGAATTGCGAAGCCACATTCGGCCAGCGGTTGTAGGGCGTGGGCTCGCCGCGATAGTCGAAGCCGGTCCAGATGAAGCCGCCGGCAATGTATGGGCGTTGCGCGACATAGCTCCACCAGGCTTCGGCGGTGCTGGCCCACCAGGGGTGGTCCAGGTCGTAGGCACGGGTATAGCCGCGTTGGTCGTCGCGCTGATAGTTGCCGCGCACTGACACGGTGCTGCCGGTTTCGCTGCCGTAGATCGGGATGTGGGGATATTGCGCGTGGAAGCCATCCATCTGGCTGGTGCGGTAGTTGAAGCCGACCACATCCACCACCTGGCCCACGCCATCACCGAAGCCCTTGTCCATCGCGAAGGTGGTGGGGCGGGTGGGGTCGAGCTGGCGCACGCGTTGTTGCATGCGGGTCACGATGCGTGCACCGCGCTCGGTCACTTGCTGCGGCTCTTCGTTGCCGAGCGACCACAGGATGACGCTGGGATGATTGCGGCCACGCCGCACCATCGTTTCCAGTTCGCCCATCGCTTCGGGGTCGGTCGACATGCGGCGGGTTTCTTCGATCACCAACATGCCGAGGCGGTCGCACAGCGCGAGCAATTCCGGCGTGGCCGGATTATGCGAGCTGCGATACGCGTTGCAGCCCATCGACTTGAGCTGGCGCAGGCGCCAGGCGTGCAAGGCGTCCGGAATGGCGGTGCCGACACCGGCATGATCCTGGTGATTGTTGGTGCCATGCAGCTTGAGCGGTGCGCCGTTCAACAGGAAACCGCGTTGCGCATCGAAGGCGATGCTGCGCACGCCGAACGGCGTCACCAGCGCATCGAGCGCGGTGCCGTCGCTGTGCACGCTGGTGGTCAGGCTGTAGAGCTGCGGGGTGTCGATCGACCACAGCGCCGCCTGCCCGAGCGGCAGGGTCTGTTCGACCACCTGCACCTGGCCGGGCGCGACCGTGATCGCTGCGCTGGCCGCCTGCGCCACGGTGCGTCCATCCGGTGCGGCAATGCGCGCCTGCACCACGCACTGGCGTGGCGCGGTGCCGTCGTTGCGCACTTCGGTGGAGAGCTGCGCAGTGGCGTTGCCGCCCTGCACGCTGCCGCGTACGAACACACCGTCTTGCGGAATGTGGAGGGGGTCGGTCTTCTGTAGCCACACATGCCGGTAGATGCCGGCGCCTTCGTAAAACCAGCCTTCGCCCAGCGTGGCATCCACGCGGATGGCGATGATGTTGGGCTTGCCGTAGTCGAGCACTTCGCTGAGGTCGACCTCGAAGCCGCAGTAGCCGCTCGCGTGACGGCCGACGATGTGGCCATTGCAGAACACGATGCACTCACGGAACACGCCATCCAACACCAGGCTGATGCGCTTGCCCAGATCGCTTGCCGGAATCTGCAGCGTGCGCCGGTACCAGCCCACGCTGTTCTCCGGGAAACTCGTGCCCAGCGGCTTGTAGCCGTGTGCAGCGGCCGGGTCTTCCTCGGTCATGAAGGCCGAGATCGGCTCCTGCCGAAATGGCAAACCGACGGCCCAGTCGTGCGGCAAGTCCACCTGCTGCCAGGCGCTGTCGTCGAATGCCAGTTGCGCGGCGGTCGCGGTGTCCTTGCCGGCCTTGGCGAAGGTGCGTTGGAAGGTGCCGAATTCGAAATCGCGCGGTGCATCGCTGGCATGGCCCAGGTGGAAGCGCCAATCGAAGTCGAACAACAGACGCTCCCGCGGCGCCAGTGCTGCATCGCCTAATGCCGCTGTCGATACGGTGTTTTTGGCCGCAGGTGCAGCCGTCGCGCCAGGCGATGCCAAAGTGCCGGCTGCGCCCATCGGCAGTGCGGCGCTTACCCCACTGGCCAGCATGCCGCGCAGCAACTCGCGTCGATTGATACCACTCATGGCTGCGTCCTTTTGCCGGCATCTACCGAACTCTCTGGCGCGCTCGCATCATGCTTGCCCGCGTCGGATGTACGCGATGCAGGCACACCGGTATACGGGTGGCGCATGAAGTCGATCGCCGGCAACACCTCGTTGCCGTGCTTGAAGTCGAAGAAGCTGGCGTTTTCCCACGACGAGCCGGTGCCCCAACGCGTTTTGCAATGGCTACTGGTCCATGCCGGCTCCCAATACACCACGCCGGCGCCGCCGGTATCGATGACCAGTTGGGTGAGGTCCACCATGTAGCGCGCCTGGCCTTGCGGCGTGGCCGGGTAGCCGGCAATCAGCGAATCCTCGCCGAGCAGATTGTGCGAGGTGTCGCCGGAGTCCAGCGTCCACGGGTACGCGGTTTCCACTACCACCACATCGGCATCGTAGCGCCCGCGCAAACGCCTGATGGTCTTGCCCAGCTCGGCCATCGATTGCGTGGACCATTTACGGTAGTAGCTGATGCCGATCAGATCGAAATCGGTGACGCCGGCCTTGGTGGCGTCGGCGAACCACGGCTCCACATTTTCCGGCTGGGCGATATGCAGCATCACCCGCGGTTTGATCGCCGAGCGTACGCTCATGTCGCGCACCGCCTTGATGCCGGCGTTGAACAGCTTGGCATTGCGCTGCCAGTTGATGGGGCGTTTTTTGTCCCAGGGCGTGCTGTCCATCAGGTCGGAATTGCTTTCGTTGCCCACTTGCACGAGCTCGGGCATCAGACCGGCACGGTCGAGCGCGCTGAGCGTGTCATAGGTGAAGCCGTACAGCGTGCGTGCCAGTTCATCGGTGTCGGTGATGCTGGCCCAGGCCTTGGGGATCAATTGCTTTTCGCCGTCGGCCCAATCGTCGGAGTAGTGCAGATCCAGCAGCACCTGCATGCCTTGCGCGCGTGCACGTGCAATGGTCTTCTTGACGTCCGCCAGGTCGCTGTAGCGGGTCCAGCGCGCATCGTTCCACAAGCGTACGCGCACCAGATTGGCCCCGTGCGCATGGAACAGTTCGAACGGATCTTTGACCACGCCGTTCTCGCGGTATTGCACACCGCATTCTTCCATCTCGTTGACGTAGGACAGGTCCGCGCCGAGATACAACGTGGCCGGAGCCGGGGCGGCGTGTGCGAAGGTGGAAATGGCCAGCGCCAGGAGCGCGGGTGTCCAGAGACGGCGTGGTGAGCGCATGCAATTCCTCGACAGAGACAACGTGGAGCGGGTGACAGCATGCCGCAGGCGGCCGTGCTGCTGCACGGCCGCTGTGCAGAGTCCAAACGTGGCTTGCAGATTGGATTCCACCTAGTAGCTGCGGTGTTATGCAGGTGCAATCAGATCGGCTGCGCAGCAGCATGTGCAGCCGATCAAGCGACGCCTAGAACTTGTAGGTTGCTTCCAACTGGTAACGGCGACCGAATACCTGGTAGCCGCCATCGTCCTGATTGGCCAGCCGGTTGGGCTTGTTGTCGGTATAGGCGCGCAACGGCTCGTTGGTGAGATTGCTGGCCTGGAAACGGAAGCCGAGCTGCTTGCTGTACTGCCAGTTCAAGCTCAGATCCACCGTGCCTTCGCTTTGCAGGCGCGCCAGCCGTGCGGCATTCCAGCCGTACACCACCGTGTAGGGGCTGTGGTACTTGTAGCCCACGCGCGCTTCGAAGGTGCCGTTGCTGTACCACAGGTCGAAGGTGCCGGTCTTGCGTGCCAGCCCGCTCAACGGCAGCGGGTTGTCTTCCGGCGAGAATTCCTTGAGGTTGGAATCGACCAGCGAATAGTTCGAGTAGACGCCGAAGTTTTCCATGTGCGGGATGAAGTAGAACGGCGTCTGGAAGGTGAGCTCCACGCCATTGATGTAGCCGCCACCGCCATTGAACGGCGCGCTGACCAGGTAATCCAGGCCGTTGATCGTTTCGCGGTCGGTGCGGTAGCCGATGCTCGAATCCACTTCCTTGCGATACACCGCCAGGGCGGCGAGCGCTTCGGTGTGGAAGTACCACTCGTAAGAGACATCGACCTGGGTGGCCTTGAACGGGTCCAGCTGCGGGTTGCCGCCGCTGCCGGTGAGCTGGCCAACGGTCACGCTGGGGTCGTCCAGACGGCGGCCGGTGCGCAGTTCGTCCAGCGGCGGACGCGCGATGACCTTGGCCACTGCAAAGCGCAGGATGCGCTGGTCGTCGATCAGGAAATTGAGCGTGGCACTGGGCAGCACGTCGGTGTATTCCTTGCTGCCGGTGCTGGGCTGGATGGTGCTGCCGACCGAATCGAAACCCTCGCTGGTGGTCCTGGTGTTGACCAGGCGCACGCCGACATTGCCGGTGACATCGGTGCCGAACAGTTGCGAGCTGAAGACAGCTTTGGCGAAGGCTTCGCGCACGTCTTCCTTGACGTTCCAATGGTCGAGCAGTTGTTCGTCGAGCGTGCTCGGATCGAACCCGCCAAAGCCGATGCGTGCGATCTCGGCCATGTTGCCGCCGGTCAGCGTGGGCACGTTCAAGTCGGGCATGGTGACCGGGTAGATCAGGTCCTGATACGCCGAGATCGGCTGATCGTAGCCGGACTGGTTGCTGAGAAAGCGACGGTTCTGTTTTTCGCGACGCGCGGCGCGTGCGCCCAGTTCCAGCGACGTGAACGGGCCGGCATCCACGGCGCGGCTGGCGTTGAGTGCCAGCGCAGCGATCTTGTCGCGCAGCGCCTGCGGCTCGGTCTGCCCGGCAATGCCGTATTCGGGCGTGTCAGAGCTGGTGCTGATGGTGGGGGTGACGCTGCGACGGAAATCGAACGAGATGGTGTCCGGGTTGCTGCCGAAACGCACCGCCTGCCAGGTGTTGTCGCGCTTGGCCTGCGAAAACGACAGGTCGCTGCCCAAGGTCCATACATCGCCGCTCCACTTGGCATTCAAACCGCCGGCGGTGAGTGTCTTGACCTCGTTGTAGTGGCTGACCACATGGTCGACCTGCAGGTTCGAATTGGCCAGCGTGCCGGCCACCACATCGCCATCGACGATGGTGTAGGACGAGCCCGGCGTGGTGTATGGATTGGTGCTGCCGGAGAAGGTGCTGAAGGCCAGCCCGTTGAACCAGTTCTGCAACTGGTCTTCGTCGATTTCGATGCGCGAATACAGGCCGTCGAACTTCAACTCGAAATTGCCCGAGCGCCATTGCACGGTGCCCATCGCGCCGGTGCGGGTCTGGTCGATCAGCTTGAGCTGGTCGGCCGCGCCCCACGGGGTCGGGTCCACGGTGCCGTCGCCATCCACATCGCGCGAGGTGGTGGCATCGGTATAGCCCCAGCTGCCGATCGACGAGCTGGCGTTCTTCTGCTTCTGGTAGGTGGCGCCGAAGGCGACCGCCAGGTTGTCGTTGAGCTTGTGCACCCAGCTGGCGCCGAAGCGGCTGCCCCACGGGCTGTAGCCGTCCACATCCTTGGCGTGGTCGTAGAACACCGGGCCGGCGGTGCCGACGAATCCCGGGCCGGTGTAGTCGAGCGGGCTGATGGTGGAGATGTCCACGGTGGCGGCAAGACCGCCGGCGACCAGATCCGCCGACTGGGTCTTGTAGACCTTGACGGTGGAAACGATCTCGGTGGGGAACACCTCCCAACGCACTGCGCGGTTGGGCTCGGACGAGGCGATTTCGCGCCCGTTGACGGTGCCCATGGTCATGCGCGGGCCCAGCCCGCGCACGGTGGCCAGGCTCTCGTTGCCGCGGTCGCGGGTGCCATTGACGCCGGGCAGCCGCACCAGCGCCTCGGCCACGGTGACGTTGGGCATCTGGCCCATGTTGTCTGCGGAAATCACTTCCACGACATGATCGGACATCTGCTTGGCTTGCACCGCCTGATTCAGGCTGGCGCGCTGGCCGATCACGGTGATGTTGTCCAACGTGACCGGCGCCTGGCCATTGCTGGCGGCGCTGCTGGTGTCGTTGGCCGGCGGCGCGGCGGGTGCAGTGTCCTGTGCATGCGCGCCGAACGCTGTGGCCAGCACGCAAGCGATGGTGGTGCACAGGATGGCGCGAACGGGCGTGCGGCGCAGGCGCCGACTGGCCGGGTGGCCGGTATGGTGAACAGGCATCGGTTGATCCCTCCTAGGACAAAGTGACCGAATACGGTGGTAGCTGCGGGTGCGGCCAGCCGCATGGAGCGGGGCGGGCGCATCTGCGCGGGTGTGGCCAGTGGTGCTGTGCTGCGTGGTCGCTGTTGGTCGTTCGGGGCGTGACGCCGCACGCGCGCTGCGGCGCGCTCGCGTCCCCCCTGTCTTGCATGTGTCCGCTTCAGGGTAGAAGCGCAAGCCATTCCATTCCAATGAAGCATTTTGCGGCAGCTATCTCGGCTTGGAATGCTGCGCTGCGGCACTCGCGCTTGCTTGGCCCCTGAAGGTAAGGCGGTGATGCGGCAGAAGCTTTGGCATCGGGGCGGGTGCTTGGCTGACGTGGACTGATGCGATTGCCCAAGGCTGTTGCCGCTTGTGCACGCGGCGGGAGCGCCAGAGTGGCCAATGCAATAGCCCAGGTGCAGTGTGTCTGTCGTTGCGATCGCGGGCCGACGCACGGCTACGTCCGACAACCAGATCCACTTCCGCCAACTCGCTAACGCGCGCGTGCCGGCAGGCGCGGCAGCGCAGGAAACGCGCGCTGCACGCAGTCGCTGCGTTCGCAGGTCAGGCAGCCCGGGCCGATCGGTACCGCATCGTCGACCGCGTTCAGATCCCAACCCCGCGCATACACCAACTGATCGGCGTGGCGCAGGTCGCAGCCCATTGCCAGGGCAAAGGTCTTGCGCGGGCGGCCATACCCGGGCGGGCCGCTGCTGACCTGGCGGGCCAGCCAGAAATAGCGCCGGCCGTCGGGCATGCGCGCGATCTGGGTGAGGATGCGGTCAGGCTGGTTGAACGCCTCGTACACGATCCACAGCGGGCAGGCGCCGCCGACATGCGAGAAATGGAAATCGGTGGCCGAGTGGCGCTTGGAGACATTGCCGGCGCGGTCCACCCGCATGAAGAAGATCGGCAAACCGGCTGCCCCGCGCCGCTGCAAGGTGCTGAGCCGGTGACACACCGCTTCGAAGCCCACTTCGAAGCGGTCGGCCAGCCATTCGATGTCGTAGCGCGAGGTTTGCGCGCTGTGCAGGAACGCGCTGTAGGGCATCACCAGCGCGCCGGCGAAATAGTTCGACAGGCCAATCCGCGACAGCGCGATGCGCTCGGCGTCCTCGAAACCGGCATCGGCAATGCGCGCGTCCAGCAGCGGCGCGCACTCCAGCAAGGCCAGCTGTGCGGCCATCTGAAATGCCTGCTGGCCCGGCCGCAAGTGCGCCGGCAGCCACAGCACACGGGCTTGCGCATCCATGCTGCGTTTGTCGCTGTGCAGGTCGGGAGCGTCCTGCACCAGCAGGCCGTGGCGATCGGCGAGGCGTTGGCGCAGCCGCAGCGGCAGATTTTCCGGGGTCAACCCAAGTTCGGCGTAAAGCGCTTCGGCGCGCTCGTCCAGTTCCGGCAGATAGTTGTGCGCGCGGTTGAAGTAGTCGCGCACCTGCTCGCCGGGCGATAGCGATGGGATTGCCGCGTGCTCGACCCCGATCTGCAGCTCCAGCGCTGCGTTGCGTTCGAGCAGATGCTGATGGGCGCGGTGCAGGTCCAGCAGCGCCTGCGCTACCTGCGGCAGATTGCCGGTCAGCGCACGCAGCTCGGCCGGCAACAGCGTATGGCCCAGGCTGCGCAGCGATGCGTCCAGCGGCTCGACCAGTGCGGCCGGGTCGTCCAGGTCCAGCAGGCCGTCCAGGTCGCCCAGCGCGCTCTTGAGCCGCTGCTGGATGGCCAGGGTGAGCGGGCGCTGATTGCGCTCGATCTGGTTGAGATAGCTCGGCGACAGCTCGAGCCGGCGCGCCAGCTCGGCCTGGGTCAGGCCATGGCGCTGGCGCAGCCGCTGCAGGCGCAGCCCAAGCTGGTGGCGGAGTTGAGCGTGCGACTGGGGCATTCGCAAGATTCGCAAAATTGTGTCGCCAGCTTAGCGCGATTAAGCAATCGCGGGCTGGGAATGGAGGGTGTCGATGCAAACAATGCGAAGTATTGGCCTGCAACGGCCCGATGTCCTTCTCAACAAGCGAGCCCTGCAATGAGCCAATCCGTCCCCCGCGTCTCCCTGCTGATCGATGGCGAGTTGGTGGTGTCCGCCAGCACGCAGTGGCAGGACGTGGTCAACCCGGCCGACCAATCGGTGCTGGCCCAGGTGCCGTTCGCCACCACCGCCGAAGTGGATGCCGCAGTGGCGGCGGCCAGCCGCGCCTTCGTGACCTGGCGCAAGACGCCGATTGGCACCCGGGCGCGTATTTTTCTCAAATACCAGCAGCTGATCCGGGAACACATGCCCGAACTGGCTGCGCTGCTCAGCGCCGAGCAGGGCAAGACCCTGGCCGATGCCGAAGGCGATGTGTTCCGTGGCCTGGAAGTGGTGGAGCACGCCGCGGCGATCGGCAACCTGCAACTGGGCGAGCTGGCCAACAATGTCGCCACCGGCGTGGATACCTATAGCCTGCTGCAGCCGTTGGGCGTGTGCGCGGGCATCACCCCGTTCAACTTTCCGGCCATGATTCCGCTGTGGATGTTTCCGATGGCGATTGCGACCGGCAACACCTTCGTGCTCAAGCCCTCCGAGCAAGACCCGATGGTGACCATGCGGCTGGTGGAACTTGCGCTGGAAGCCGGCATTCCCAAGGGCGTGCTCAACGTCGTGCATGGCGGCGAGGAAGTGGTCAATGCGCTGTGCGATCACCCCGACATCAAGGCGTTGTCGTTTGTCGGTTCCACCAAGGTGGGCACGCACGTGTATCGACGTGCCTCGCTGGGCGGCAAACGCGTGCAATGCATGATGGGCGCCAAGAATCACGCCGTGGTGCTGCCCGACGCCAACCGCGAGCAGACGCTCAATGCGATGGTCGGTGCCGCGTTCGGCGCCGCCGGGCAGCGCTGCATGGCCGCCTCCACGCTGGTCCTGGTCGGTGACGCCCGTACCTGGATTCCGGAGTTGGTGGCCAAGGCCAAGAGTTTGAAGATCGGCGCCGGCAACGCGCCGGGCACCGAGGTCGGTCCGCTGATTTCCTGCGCCGCACGCGAGCGGGTGGAAGGCTTGATCGCCTCCGGCGTGGAGCAGGGCGCCACCCTGGAACTGGATGGCCGCGCGCCACAGGTGCCGGGTTTCGAGCAGGGCAACTTTGTTGGCCCGACCATCTTTTCCGGCGTCAAACCCGGCATGCGGATCTACGACGAAGAGATCTTCGGGCCGGTGCTGGTGATTCTGGAAGCCGCCACGCTGGACGAGGCCATCGCCTTGGTCAACGCCAACCCCAACGGTAACGGCACGGCGCTGTTCACCCAGTCCGGCGCGGCTGCGCGGCGTTTCCAGGAAGACATCGATGTGGGCCAGGTCGGCATCAACGTGCCGATTCCGGTGCCGGTGCCATTGTTTTCCTTCACCGGCTCGCGCGCTTCCAAGCTCGGCGACCTGGGCCCGTACGGCAAGCAGGTGGTGATGTTCTACACCCAGACCAAGACCGTGACCGCGCGCTGGTTCGACGATCAGACGCTGGCCCATGGCGTCAACACCACCATCTCCCTCAAGTGACCCGATCGCCATGAATGCAGCCATCCAGCTCCACCCCAACGCGGCCGATTTGAACGACGAGCAGGAAGCCTTCCGCGCTGCCGCGCGCGACTTCGCCGACAAGGAACTCGCCCCGCATGCAGCGCAGTGGGACGCAGAAGGTCACTTCCCGCGCGAGGCCATCGCCAAGGCCGCCGAGCTCGGCTTTTGCGGTCTCTACACCGACGAAGGCGTGGGCGGCCTGGGCATGCGCCGCCTCGATGCCGCAGTGGTGTTCGAAGAACTGGCCACGGTGGATCCATCCACCTCGGCGTTCATCAGCATCCACAACATGGCCACCTGGTTGATCGCCAGCTACGGCACCGAGACGGTGCGCGCGCAGTGGGGCCAGGCGATGACCAGCGGCGCCAAGCTGGGCTCGTACTGCCTGACCGAACCGGGCAGCGGCTCGGATGCGGCATCGCTGAAATCGCGCGCCCAGCGCGACGGCGACAGCTATGTGCTCAATGGCAGCAAAGCCTTCATTTCCGGTGCCGGCGCAACCGACGTGCTGGTGGTGATGGCACGCACCGGCGAAGACGGTGCGCGTGGCATCAGCGCCTTCGTGGTGCCGGCCGATGCGCCTGGCATCAGCTACGGTCGCAAGGAAGAGAAGATGGGCTGGAACAGCCAGCCGACGCGCGGTGTGAGCTTCGAAAACGTGCGTATTCCGGCCGAGAACCTGCTGGGCAAGGAAGGCGAAGGCTTCAAGATGGCGATGAAGGCGCTGGATGGTGGCCGCATCAATATCGCCGCATGTTCGTTGGGCGCCGCGCAAGGCGCGCTGGATGCCGCACGTCGCTACATGGGCGAGCGGCGCCAGTTCGGCAAGAAACTGGCCGATTTCCAGGCATTGCAGTTCAAGTTGGCCGACATGGCCACGCAGCTGGTGGCCGCGCGGCAGATGGTGCACACCGCCGCGCGCAAGCTCGATGCCGGCAGCCACGACGCCACCGTGTGGTGTGCGATGGCTAAGCGCTTCGCCACCGATGCCGGCTTTGCCATCTGCGACGATGCCTTGCAGATCCATGGCGGATACGGCTATATCCGCGAATACCCGATCGAGCGTTTGCTGCGCGATAGCCGCGTGCACCGCATTCTGGAAGGCACCAACGAGGTGATGCGCATGATCGTGGCGCGTCACCTGCTCAATGGCGAGGAGGACTTGCGATGAGCGATTGGGAAGGACGTCTCCATACCGGTCTGCAGGTCGAGCGCGATGGGCACGTGGCCATCGTGACCTTGAGCAACCCACCGGCCAACACCTGGACCGTGCACAGCCTGGCGGCCCTGCGCGACCTGGTGCGCGCACTGGATGCCGATCGCAGCATCTATGCGCTGGTGATCACCGGCGAAGGCGATAAGTTCTTCAGCGCCGGGGCCGATCTCAAGCAGTTCGCCGACGGCGACAAGGCCAATGCACGCCAGGCGGCGCGCCGGTTCGGCGAAGCATTCGAAGCCTTGAGTGCGTTCCGCGGCGTGTCGATTGCCGCCATCAACGGCTATGCGATGGGCGGCGGGCTGGAGTGCGCATTGGCTTGCGATCTGCGCATTGCCGAGCAGCATGCACAGCTCGCGTTGCCCGAAGCCAGCGTTGGCTTGCTGCCGTGTGCCGGTGGCACCCAGAACCTGCCGCGTCTGGTGGGCGAGGGCTGGGCCAAGCGCATGATCCTGTTGGGCGAACGTATCGATGCGGCAACCGCGCAGCGCATCGGCCTGGTGGAAGAGGTGGTCGGCAAGGGCGAGTCGCGCGCGCTGGCGGTTGCATGGGCGCAACGTGCCGGCAAGCAGAGCCCGGTCAGTGTGGCGGCGTGCAAGCAGCTGGTGCAGTCCACGCGCCATGGCACCCACGCAGCGGCGTTGATTGCCGAGCGCGAAGCCTTCGTCGATCTGTTCGAGCACGCCGATCAGGCCGAAGGTGTGGCTGCGTTTCTGGACAAGCGCGCGCCGCAGTGGAGCAACCGCTGATGGGGCAGGTCAGCGCAACCGACGAGGCACCGGTGCTGTTCGAGCAGCGTGCGTGCGCCGATGGGCATCGCATCGGCATTGCCACCTTGAATGCGCCCAAGACGCTCAACGGCCTGTCGCTGCAGATGACCCGGCAACTGGAGACGCAGTTGCGCGTGTGGGCCGACGATGCGCAGATCGCATGCGTGGTGTTGCGTGGCGCCGGCGAAAAAGCGTTCTGTGCAGGTGGCGATCTGCATGGCCTGTACCAGAGCATGCGTGCGCACCGCGATGCAGTGCCCGACAGTGCAGCGCGACGCGCAGCGCCGCAGGCCAACGCGCAGGCGGCCGCATTTTTCGAAGAGGAATACCGGCTCGACTACCGCATCCATACCTATCCGAAGCCGCTGCTGTGCTGGGGCCACGGCATCGTGATGGGCGGTGGCATCGGCTTGATGTCCGGCGCCAGCCATCGCGTGGTCACCGAACGCTCGCGACTTGCCATGCCGGAGATCAGCGTGGGGCTGTTTCCCGATGTGGGTGGCAGCTGGCTGTTACGCCGCGTGCCCCAGGGGGCCGGCCTGTTTCTGGCGCTGACTGGCGCGCCGCTGGATGCCAGTGATGCCATTTACGTGGGGCTGGCAGATGTGCGCCTGGAGCATGCGCAGTACGCAGCAGTGCTGGATGCGCTGAGCGCGCACGCATGGACAGGCAATGCGGACAACGACCGCACCCAGCTCAGTGCATTTCTGCATGGCATCGCGCAACCGACCGAGCCGGGCCCGCTGCAAGTCCACGCACAGTTGATCGAACAGTTGGTGGCCGGCGAATCACTGGAGCACGTTGTCGCTGCGATCCTCGCGCTGCAAAGCCAAGACGGCTGGCTGCAGGCTGCACGTGCCACCTTGGCCGCGGGTGCTCCGGGCTCGGCACGCCTTGCCTGGGAGCTGCATCGCCATGCGGGCACCACGACGTTGGCCGACACCTTCCGTACCGAATACGTGGTCGCATTGCATGCGGCGGCGCACGGCGATTTTGCCGAAGGCATCCGCGCGCTGTTGATCGACAAGGATCGTCAACCGCACTGGCAACCGGCGTCGCTGGAAGCAGCCGATGCGCAGTGGGCCGCAGCCTTCTTTGTTGCGCCCTGGTCGCCTGCATCGCATCCGCTTGCCGATCTGGGGGCAGGCGAGCTGGGTGTGCAGTGAGTGGCTGGCAATTTGCGAAGCACGTTCGGCTCACGTCGGATTGCAGTGCGGTTGCCATCTCTGACCTGCGTCGTCGCAGCTGAAAACCGGCGGTGGCTCCGCGCGCCCAATCCGCGATGATCCCGGCCATCTGTTGAAGATGGTCCTATTTTGGAAACCGACACCATGAGCAAGATCGCTTTTATCGGCCTGGGCAATATGGGCGGGCCAATGGCTGCCAATCTGATCAAGGCCGGGCATCAGCTGCGGGTATTCGATCTCGCACCGGCCGCCCTGGAGGCTGCCTCGGCGGCTGGTGCGCATGCTGCCAGCTCCGCGCAGGACACGCTGGCCGATGCCGAGGTCGTGATCTCGATGCTGCCTGCAAGCCGCCACGTCGAAGGTGTGTACCTGGGCGAATCCGGCATCCTGGCGCAGATCCCGGATGGCGCCCTAGTCATCGACTGCAGCACCATCGCGCCGGTGTCTGCGCGCAGGGTGGCCGATGCGGCCAAGGCGCGTGGCCTGACGATGCTCGACGCCCCGGTCTCCGGTGGCACGGCCGGGGCTGCAGCCGGCACGCTGACCTTCATCGTCGGCGGCGCTGCCGATGCGCTGGAGCGCGCCCGCCCGGTGCTGCAGGCCATGGGCAAGAACATCTTCCATGTCGGCGACAACGGGGCAGGGCAGGTCGCCAAGCTATGCAACAACATGGCCCTGGGCGTGATCATGGCCGCCACCGGTGAAGCGCTGGCGCTTGGCGTCGCGCAGGGCCTGGACCCTGCGGTGCTGTCGCAGATGATGGCGGTCAGTACCGGCCGCAGTTGGGCTACCGAGGTGTGCAACCCGTGGCCCGGCGTGCTGCCCAATGCGCCGGCGTCGCGTGGGTATAGCGGCGGCTTCGGCAACGACCTGATGCTCAAGGATCTGGGCCTGGTTGCCGAATCGGCGGTGCAGGCCGGCGTCTCGATTCCGCTCGGTGAGCTGGCGCGCAACCTGTATGCGATGAACAGCCAGGCAGGCAACGGGGCGCTGGATTTTTCCAGCGTGGTCAAGCTGGTCGCCAAGATATAACAGGCGATCCGCTCGCGCCGCGGAGTGTTGGATTGGCGGTGCGAGGGGGCATGCTTCCAGAGCGTGACTTCTTTCGCCCCGCAAATAGCGCAACCACTGCGCCTTGTGCGGCCCGCTGCACGACTCGCGTGATGTGATGTCATTACGCGCAGGTGTAATAGTCTCCGCCATCGCGTGCGCCTAAGGTGCGCGCATTGCAGCAGGCCACGACACCCATGGGACACGACCACAACCACGCACCCAGCGAAATCCGTCACGAAGCCCCCTTGTGGTGGGCACTGGGGTTGACCGCCACCTTCCTGCTGGCAGAGATCATCGGCGCATTCGTGACCAACAGCCTGGCGCTGCTGTCCGACGCTGCGCATATGGCCACCGACACCGTCGGCCTGATGATCGCGCTGGTCGCGGTGCGCTTGAGTCGTCGTCCGGCCGACGCGCGTCGCACCTATGGCTATGTGCGGCTCGAAGCGCTTGGCGCACTGGCCAATGGCGCGCTGTTGTTCGTAGTGGGTGGCTACATCCTGTGGGAGGCCGCGCAACGCTTCCGCGCTCCGCAGGACATCGCGTACAGCGGCATGCTGCTGATCGCCGGCTTCGGCCTGGTGATCAATCTGGTCGCCATGAAGCTGCTGCACGCCGGCAGCGGCGAAAGCCTTAACGTCAAGGGTGCCTATCTGGAGGTCTGGAGCGACATGCTCGGCTCGGTGGCAGTGATCATCGGTGCCCTGCTGATCCGCTGGACCGGCTGGCAATGGATCGACCCGGTGCTGGCCGTGCTGATCGGCCTGTGGGTATTGCCGCGCACCTGGGTGTTGCTGCGCGAAGCGATCAACGTGTTGCTCGAAGGCGTGCCCAAGGGGATCGACCTGGCCCAGGTGCAGCAGGCACTCACCAGCCATCCCGGCGTCGAAGACGTGCATGACCTACACGTCTGGGCGCTGGCCTCCAGCACGCCCGCGCTCACCGCGCACGTGGTGGTCAACGAGGCCACCGACCGCGACCGCCTGCGTGATGCGCTCGGCGCCCTGTTGCACGACCGCTTCGACATCGCCCACGTCACCTTGCAGGTGGAAAGCGGCCACTGCGGCACTGAACCCTGCGGCACACCAAAGCCGGCTGCAGACGCTGGCCATGACGCGCACCATGGGCACAGTCATGCGCATGGGCATTCCCATCATTAACCTCTGGTAGCAGCAGGTCGGCAGGTCATCGAATCAGCGCGTTTCGACCTGCGCAATCCACCGCACCTGTCCGGCCCTGGCGCGACATATCCAGATCGACTCCGACTGCCAGGTAATCGGTGCCAGCATCTGCACGCTGCGGTCTTGGCGCAAAAAAGAAGGCTGCCAACGGCAGCCTTCTTGCAAATCAGACTTGTCGATAGATGCCTGCCGGCCTCAGGCCACCGCTTCCCGCAACAACGGCGAGTCCCAACCCGGGCGCGGCGCGAAGCGTTCGCCATAGCGTGCATGCAGCGCGTGCAGGCGCTCCAGCAGCGCGTCTGCGCCGACGCTGCGGATGTACTGGATCGGGCCGCCACGGAAAGGTGCGAAGCCTGTGCCGAAGATGACCCCGGCGTCCAGCAGGTCTGCGTCGGCCACCACGCCATCGTGCAGGCAGGCCACCGCTTCGTTGAGCAGCGGCAGGATCAGGCGGTCTTCCAGATCCGCCGGTGCGGTGTAGCCGCTGGCAACCTCGGGTTTGACGGCGCGTCCGTTCTCCCACTTGTACAGGCCCTGGCCGTCCTTCTTGCCGCGCTTGCCGGCTTCCACGGTCGCCAGTGCCGCCGGGATGGGCAAACGCAGGAACGGCGCCAGCTCCGCGCCTACGCCCGCCGCCACATCCAGGCCCACGGTGTCGATCAGTTCGATCGGCCCCATCGGCATGCCGAACTTCACCGCCGTCTTGTCCAGCACCGGGCCAGGAATGCCTTCGGCATACGCGGTGGCCGCCTCGAGCAGGTAGGGGAACAGCACCCGGTTGACCAGGAATCCCGGCGTGCCGGCCACCGGCACCGGGAACTTGTCCAAGGCCTTGCAGAACGCAGCCAGGCGCGCGACGTTGGCCGGATCCAGACCATCGTGCTGCACGATTTCCACCAGCGGCATCATCGCCACCGGGTTGAAGTAGTGCAGGCCGGCAAATTGCGCCGGGCGCTGGATGTGGCCACGCAATTCGGTCAGCGGAATCGACGAGGTATTGGTCGTCAGCAAGGCATCCGGCTTGAGTTGCGGCTCGATCGATTGGTACAGATCGCGCTTTGCCTGCGGGTTTTCGATGATCGCCTCGATCACCAGGTCGGCCTGCGTCACGCCCGCGCCGGCCAGGTCGCCGCGCAGCCGCGCGGCCACTGCCGGCCGCTTGGCATCGTCCTTGACGCGCTTGGCGAACAGCTCGCCACCACGTGTCAGCGCCGTATCGATAAAACGCTGCTCGCGGTCCTGCAACGTGACCTCGAAGCCCTTGTAAGCCGCCCAGGCCGCGATATCACCGCCCATCACGCCGGCGCCGATCACATGCACATGGCGAATCGGGGCCGCCGCACCGGCTGCGTCCTTGCCGCCCAGCGCTTTCAGGCGCTCGGTCAGGAAGAAGATGCGGATCAGGTTGCGTGCGGTCGGCGTGCTGGCAAGTTTGACCACCGCCTTGCGCTCGGCCGCCAGGCGCGCCTGGATGCCGCTGCCGCCCGCCCGCTCCCAGACGTTGATCAGGGCGTAGGGCGCCGGGTAATGCTCCTTGCGCGCCTTGCGCGCCACCTGCTTGCGCATCTGCGGCGCCAGTAGTTTGCGCGCGAGCAAGGTATTGGTGGCCCACGCAGTGGCGCGCTGCTTGAACGCACGCGTGGTGCCGGCGAGCGCCAGGCTGGCTGCCACATCCACCAGCATGGCAGGCGCGGCGACCTTGTCGACCAGCCCCATCGCGCGCGCAGCCTTGGCCGATACCGTGCGGCCGGTGAGCATCAGATCCATCGCGGCCGGCGCACCGATCAGGCGCGGCAAGCGGGCGCTGCCGCCCCAGCCGGGAAAGATGCCCAGCTTGGTCTCCGGCAGCCCGATGCGGGTGCTGCCGTCATCGGAGGCCACGCGGTAGCGGCAGGCCAGCGCGATTTCGGTACCGCCGCCCATGCAGAAGCCATGAATCGCCGCGACGGTCGGGCAGGGCAGTTCGGCCAGCTTCTGGAAGACCTGCTGCCCGCGGTGGATGGCATCGTTGACCGTCCCCTTGCGATCGAATTCCTGGAATTCCTTCAGATCGGCGCCGGCGATGAAGCCGTTGGGCTTGCCCGAGCGCAGCACCACGCCCTTTGGCGGATCCAGTGCCAGCCGCTCGACCACGGCGCCCAGCTCCAGCAGCACCTCCTGCGAAAATGCGTTGACCGGTGCGCCCTGCCGATCGAGGCTGAGCACCACCACGCCGTCCTCGCGCAGATCGGCCTGCCAATGGCTGAATCGGAGCCCGTCGAAACCTGGAAGCATGCGTCTGGCCGTCCGGCAATAGAAGGAAAGGTCGTTATCATCCAGAGGTTGTTTCCTTCACGTCAAATACCCATACCTGTCGACAGGGGAGATCCGCGCGTTGCGCGCGGCGTCGCCAGCGGTGCATCGCTGCCGCTACCCTGATGCGTGACGGTCGTACGGATCGGTATGAACTTTTCTTTTCAACGGCGGTCTCATTGCCCGACTTCGGTGGGCTGACAGGAGTGCGGCCCGACATGGCCGAAGTCGATACACCTCAGGAGCTGGACCTGGAACTGGTCCGGCGCGTGCAGCGCGGCGAAAGCGCGGCGTTCGATGTGCTGGTGCGCAAATACCAGCATCGGATCGTTGCCTTGATCGGGCGCTACATCGCCGACTGGAGCGAATGCCAGGACGTTGCCCAGGACACGTTCGTGCGCGCCTACCGCGCGATCAACAGTTTTCGTGGCGACGCCCAGTTCTACACCTGGCTGCACCGCATTGCCGTCAACACTGCCAAGAACCATCTGGTTGCGCACAACCGCCGCCCGCCCACCGACGACATCGAGATCAGCGATGCCGAGCAATTCGATGGAGCGACCCGGTTGCGCGACACCGATACCCCGGAGCGTGAATTGATGCGACAGGAGCTGGAACAAACGGTGATGCGCGCGGTCCAAGCGCTACCGGAAGAACTTCGGTTGGCCATCACCCTGCGCGAGGTGGAGGGCCTGAGCTACGACGAAATCGCGCAAAAGATGGATTGCCCGATCGGAACGGTGCGCTCGCGCATCTTCCGGGCGCGCGAGGCCATCGACATCGAGCTGCGGCCTCTGCTGGAGACCGAAAGCGCTACCCGTGAGCGACACCGCGTATGAACCAGAACCCTGCCATGTCCACCACCGACAAATTCGAGCTTCACTATCGCCAGCAGCTGTCTGCGCTGGTCGACGGCGAGTTGAGCGCCGACGAGTCGCGCTTCCTGCTGCGCCGTCTGGCCCACGACGAAGAATTGGCCGGCTGCCACGAGCGCTGGCAGTTGTGCGGCGATGTGCTGCGCGGTGCGGCCAGTGCGCCGGCGCCGCTGGATTTTGCGGCGCGTGTGCGCAGCGCCATTGCCGAGGAGCCGGCACCGCAAGCGCAACCGGCGACCCGCCCTGGCGCACGTTGGCGCTGGGGCGGCGGTGCAGCGATTGCCGCCTCGGTCGCGGCAATTGCCTTGTTCCTGGCGCGCGAGCGCCTGCCAGACACCGCCGCGCCGGGTGCTGCAACAACCCCCGTCTATGCCACCGCTGCGCAGCTTCCGCCCGCCTCGCAAGCGCCGCAGGGACCTGAGGCACCGAAGGTGCCGGCCGCACCGGCTCCTGGGGCGCCGGATGAGGTGGCCGCGCTTGCTGCAGCCGTGCCTGCCGCTGCGCTGGCGTCTACTCGGCGCGGCGCGGCAACCCGCAATCAGCAAGTCGCACGCAGTGCGGCTGCGCGTCAGCAGCAGGCGCCGACCCGTATGGTCGCTGCGGCAGCACCGGCATCCACGGGCACTGCATCTGCGGTTGCGGCGACGCCGTCCAACCCGTTCACGCATCCGGATACCACGCTGCAGGCACGCCCGTGGCCGCGCGCGGCCCTGTCCGGGGCTGGCGAAAGCTCGCTCAATGCCAGTTTCCGCCAGAGCCAGCCCGGCACGGCGTTCTATCCGTTCGAACCCGCGCCACAGGCCGTGACCAGCCCGGCGCCGAACCGGCCGGCGCCGGCGCAGGCCCCGCAGGACTGACCCTGTCGCCGGCCTTCATCCGTTCGGCAATCTCCCTCCCGTTATCGTGCCGGGCCCGTGTTGCTACGCGGGTTCTGGCCCCTGTCGCCCTGCCATCGGAGGCAACCTGATGAACCATCGCATCCGCACCCAGATGTTCGGCCTGATCGCCATGACCCTGCCGCTGGCCGCCTGCGCGCAGCAGCCCGCACCTGCTGCCAAGGACCTCGCCCCGATTGCCGCCAACCGCAGTGCCACGCCGGCGCCGCAGCTGGTGGCGGGGCTGCCGGACTTCACCAATCTGGTCGAGCAGGTCGGCCCGGGCGTGGTCAATATCGAAACCACCATCACCCGCAAGGACGCCATGGCGCGTCAGCAGCGCAGCGGCCCGGGTGGTCGCGGTGGTGGCGCGATGCCGGATGACGATCAGATGCCGGAATTCTTCCGCCGCTTCTTCGGGCCGGATTTCCAGATGCCGGGCGGTCCGCGGCAGGGGCCGGGTGGCGGCGATGACGACGGCGGCATCGCCGGCAAGTCGATGGGCTCGGGCTTCATCATCTCGGCCGATGGCTATGTGCTGACCAATCACCACGTGGTCGATGGCGCCAGCGAGGTGACCGTCAAGCTCACCGACCGCCGCGAATTCAAGGCCAAGGTGGTGGGGAGTGACGAGCAATACGACGTGGCGCTGCTGAAGATCGAGGCCAAGGGCCTGCCGACCGTGCGCCTGGGCGATTCCAACACGCTCAAGCCGGGGCAGTGGGTGGTGGCGATCGGCTCGCCGTTCGGTCTGGATCACTCGGTCACCGCCGGCATCGTCAGCGCCACCGGCCGTAGCAATCCCTACGCCGACCAGCGCTACGTGCCCTTCATCCAGACCGACGTGGCGATCAACCAGGGCAATTCCGGCGGCCCGCTGCTCAATACGCGTGGCGAGGTGGTCGGCATCAATTCGCAGATCTTCTCCGCGTCGGGCGGCTACATGGGCATCAGTTTCGCGATCCCGATCGACCTGGCCTTCAGCGCGGCCGAGCAGATCAAGGCCACCGGCCACGTGAGTCGCGGCATGCTGGGCGTGGCGGTCGGCCCGATCGACTCGCTCAAGGCCCAGGGCCTGGGCTTGCCGGACAGCCGTGGTGCCTTGGTCAACGACATCCCGGCCGGTAGCCCGGCAGCCAAGGCCGGCATCGAGGTGGGCGACGTGATCCGTGCAGTGAATGGCAAGTCGATCGACGTCGCCAGCGATCTGCCGCCAATGATCGGGCTGATGGCGCCTGGCACCAAGGTAACCCTGGACGTCTTGCGCGACGGCAAACCGCGCAAGGTGACGGTCACCCTTGCACCGCTGCAGGACGGCGGCGAGAACGCCGCACCGCGCACCGCCGCCGATGAGGCCAAGCCCAGCGCTCCGGCCAGCGTGGAATTGCTCGGCCTGCAAGTTGCCGACCTGACCGCCGCCGAGCGCAGCCGCCTGGGCCTGGAGGCGGGCGAGGGCGTGCGCATTGCGGCGGTCACCGGCGCGGCGGCGCGCAGCACCCAGCCGCCGCTGTCGCCGGGCCTGATCATCGCCCGCGTCGGCCGGACCAAGGTCGGCAGCGTCGCCGAACTCAACCGCGCCCTGTCCAGCTACAAGAAGGGCGACGTGGTCATGCTGCTGGTGACTGACGGCAAGGCAACCAGCTACGTGGCCTTGAAGGCCGGCGGCTAAGGGCGGCCGGGATTGGGGATTTGGGATTCGGGATTGGCAGCAGCGGGTCCGCGCTACGCGGCCCCCCTGCTTTTGCGATTCCCGAATCCCGATTCCCCAATCCCCGGCCCCAGAGGGGTCGGCCGTGCGATAATGCTGCGTTACCCTGACGACGGCTGCGCCGGCGCCCACCTCAATGTCCTCTGATTCAATGCGGAATATCCGCAACTTCTCCATCATTGCCCACGTCGACCACGGCAAATCCACCCTGGCCGACCGCATCATCCAGCTGTGCGGCGGCTTGCAGGCGCGCGAGATGGAAGCCCAGGTGCTCGACTCCAACCCGATCGAGCGCGAACGCGGCATCACCATCAAGGCGCAGTCGGTGTCCCTGCCGTACACGGCAAAGGACGGGCAGACCTACCACCTGAATTTCATCGACACCCCCGGGCACGTCGACTTCTCCTACGAAGTCAGCCGCTCGCTGGCTGCATGCGAAGGTGCGCTGCTGGTGGTGGATGCCGCGCAGGGCGTGGAAGCGCAGTCGGTGGCCAACTGCTATACCGCGGTGGAGCAGGGGCTGGAAGTGGTGCCGGTGCTGAACAAGATCGACCTGCCCACCGCCGATGTCGACCGCGCCAAGGCCGAGATCGAAGCGGTGATCGGCATCGATGCCGAAGACGCGGTCGCTGTCAGCGCCAAGACCGGTCTGAACATCGATCTGGTGCTGGAAGCGATCGTGCATCGCATCCCGCCGCCGAAGCCGCGCGAGACCGACAAGCTGCAGGCGTTGATCATCGATTCCTGGTTCGACAACTACCTGGGCGTGGTCTCGCTGGTGCGCGTGATGCAGGGCGAAATCAAGCCCGGCAGCAAGATCCTGGTGATGTCTACCGGGCGCACCCATCTGGTCGACAAGGTTGGCGTGTTCACCCCCAAGCGTAAGGAGCTGCCCGCGCTGGGCGCCGGCGAAGTGGGCTGGATCAACGCGTCCATCAAGGACGTGCACGGCGCACCGGTCGGCGACACGCTGACCCTGGCGGCCGACCCGGCGCCGCACGCCTTGCCCGGTTTTCAGGAAATGCAGCCGCGCGTGTTCGCCGGCCTGTTTCCGGTCGATGCCGAGGATTACCCGGATCTGCGCGAAGCGTTGGACAAGCTGCGCTTGAACGATGCCGCGCTGCGCTTCGAGCCGGAAAGCTCCGAAGCGATGGGCTTCGGCTTCCGCTGCGGCTTTTTGGGCATGCTGCACATGGAAATCGTGCAGGAGCGCCTGGAGCGCGAGTACAACCTGGACCTGATCAGCACCGCCCCCACCGTGGTGTATGAGGTGCTCAAGACCGATGGCACGGTCATCAACATGGACAACCCGGCCAAGTTGCCGCAGTTGAACCTGGTGCAGGAAATCCGCGAGCCCATCATTCGCGCCAACGTCCTCACGCCCGAGGAGTACATCGGCAACATCATCAAGTTGTGCGAGGAAAAGCGCGGCACCCAGATCGGCATCAACTACCTGGGCAGCCAGGTACAGATCAGCTATGAGCTGCCGATGGCCGAAGTGGTGCTGGACTTCTTCGACAAGCTCAAGTCGGTCAGCCGTGGCTATGCCTCGCTGGATTACCACTTCGTGCGGTTCGATGCCGGCCCGTTCGTGCGCGTGGACGTGCTGATCAACGGCGACAAGGTCGACGCGTTGTCGTTGATCGTGCACCGCAGCCACGCCGATCGTCGCGGCCGCGAGCTGTGCGAAAAGATGAAAGACCTGATCCCCCGGCAGATGTTCGACGTGGCGATCCAGGCCGCGATCGGCTCGCAGATCATCTCGCGCTCCACGGTCAAGGCGATGCGCAAGAACGTGCTGGCCAAGTGCTATGGTGGCGACGTTTCGCGCAAGAAAAAGCTGCTGGAGAAGCAGAAGGAAGGCAAGAAACGCATGAAGCAGGTCGGCCGCGTGGAGATTCCACAGGAAGCCTTCCTGGCCGTCCTGCAGATGGACAAGTAGCAGGGATTCGGGATTCGTCATTCGGGATTGGCAACGGCTTGCCCATCCTCTTGCTCTTACTAATCCCCAATCTCAAATCTCGAATCCCGTTCCGAAGGAACATCAATGAAATGGTTTGAAATCATCCTGGTTGTCCTGACGCTGGGCAGCGGCTTCATCTGGCTGCTGGACAAGCTGTTTCTGGCCAAGCGCCGTGCGGCGCGTGCCGGGTTGCTGGACAGCGAGCCGGCGATCATCGATTACTCGCGCGCCTTTTTCCCGGTGCTGGCGGTGGTGCTGATCCTGCGCAGCTTCGTGGCCGAGCCGTACAAGATTCCGTCCAGCTCGATGATGCCCAACCTGCTGATCGGCGATTTCATCCTGGTCAACAAGTTCGCCTACGGCTTCCGTCTGCCGATCACCAATACCAAGTTCATTCCCACCGGCGAGCCCAAGCGCGGCGACGTGGTGGTGTTCAAGCCGCCGCACGCGCCGGACCAGAACTGGATCAAGCGCGTGGTTGGCCTGCCGGGCGACAAGATCGGCTTCCACGGCGATACGCTGTACATCAACGACAAGCCGATGCATTACACGGTCAAGGGCGAGTACATCGGCAAGGGCAAGGGCGCCGAGATGACCGGCACCACGCTGCTGGTCGAGGACCTGCCGGGCCGCACGCACACCGTGCTGGAATGGCTGGACCGCAACATGCCGGCCGGGCAGGGCGACTGGACCGTACCGGCGGACAGCTATTTCGTGATGGGGGATAATCGCGACAACAGCGAGGACAGCCGGTTCTGGACCCAGACGCACTTTCTGCCGGAGGCCAATCTGCGCGGCAAGGCGTTCCTGATCTGGCTCAATTGCGAAGGGTGGTTCTGCAAGGGGAGTTTCGATCCATCGCGGATCGGGACTGGAATCCAGTAAATGCACGCACGGCGTGCCAGGGGAAGCACAATGAAGCGCAAGCAAAGCGGTATGACGTTGACGTCGTTCGTGGTGGTGCTGGCGGTAGTGGGGTTCGGTTTGTACATCGGGATGAAGCTGTTCCCGATGTATCAGGAATATTACGCAGTGCGTACCTCGATGAAGGGCCTTGCCAACGAGGCTGGCAGTGCAGACATGGATCCTTCCAAATTGCAGGACATGTTCTTCAAGCGGCTCGATATCAATGCGTCCGAAAGCGTGAAGCGCGAGAACGTCAAGTTCGAGCGGATCGAAGGTGGCTGGCGCATGAAGGTCAATTACGAAGTCCGCCGCGAGCTGGTTGGCAATCTGGATGTGGTCGGCAAGTTCGATACGGCACAGGATCTGACGAAGCGCGGTGTCGAATAGAACCTTCCAACGCGGTGATCCGATCGGGCACGCATTCGCCGATCCGGCTCTGCTCGCCCAGGCGCTGCGGCACCGCAGCGCCGGGACGCCGCATAACGAGCGACTGGAATTTCTCGGCGACGGCATCGTCAACCTGCTGATCGCCGAGGCGCTCTATCAACGGTGGCCCAAGGCCGACGAAGGCGCATTGACCCGTGCACGTGCCGAGCTCGTGCGCGAAGGTGCGCTGGCAGTGATCGGACGCACGTTAAACCTCGGCGAGCGCCTCACGCTGGGGCCAGGCGAGCTGAAGTCCGGAGGTCACCGGCGCGATTCGATCCTGGCCGATGCGGTCGAGGCGATCGTCGCAGCCATCTATCTGGACTGCGGTTTCGAGCGTTGCCGTGCAGTGGTGCTGCCGTGGTTCGAAGCGTCGCTGGCGGCATTGCCGGTGGGCAAGGCAGAAAAGGATCCCAAGACCCGGCTGCAGGAATGGCTGCAGGCACGGCAACTGCCGCTGCCCACCTACGCGCTGATCAGCGAGAGCGGCGACGAGCATGCCAAGCAGTTCCACGTCGCCTGCATTCTGGAGCAGCCCGTCGCCCGCGCCGAGGGCCAGGGCACTTCGCGTCGCCTCGCAGAGCAACAGGCGGCGACTCTTGTCATCGCACAACTGGATTCAAACACGTGAGCGAAACCTCTTCCCCCCACCGCAGCGGTAGCGTTGCGGTGATCGGCCGGCCCAATGTCGGCAAGTCCACCCTGACCAACGCCCTGGTCGGCGCGAAGGTCAGCATCGTCTCCAACCGGCCGCAGACCACGCGTCATCGGTTGCTGGGCATCGCCACCTTCCCGGAAGGGCAGCTGGTGCTGGTCGACACCCCGGGCCTGCACCGCGAGCAGAAGCGCGCAATGAACCGGGTGATGAATCGCGCTGCGCGCGGCTCGCTCGAGGGCGTGGACGCGGCGGTCCTGGTGATTGAAGCCGGCCGCTGGGACGAGGAAGACACGCTGGCGTTCCGCGTGCTCAGCGACGCCGGCGTGCCGGTGGTGCTGGTGGTCAACAAGGTCGACCGGCTCAAGGACAAGACCGCGCTGTTCCCGTTCCTGGCCCAGGTCAGCGAGGGGCGCACCTTCGCCGCCGTGCATCCGGTGTCCGCGCTCAAGCGCAAGGGCCTGGACGCGTTGGTCGGCGACCTGCTCAAGCTCGTGCCCGAAGCCGAGGCGATGTTTGGCGAAGACGAGATCACCGACCGCAGCCAGCGCTTTTTGGCTGGCGAACTGGTGCGGGAACAGCTGATGCGTCAGCTCGGCGAAGAGCTGCCGTACGCCACCACTGTCGAGATCGAGCGCTTCGCCGAAGATGGCGCGCTGCTGCGCATCGGTGCGGTGATCTGGGTCGAGCGCGAAGGCCAGAAGGCCATCGTGATCGGCAAGGGCGGCACCCGTTTGAAAGAAATCGGCGGCAAGGCGCGCCTGCAGATGGAGCGCCTGTTCGGTGCCAAGGTGTTCCTGGAAACCTGGGTGCGCGTGCGCGAAGGCTGGTCGGACGACGAGGCTGCGCTGAAGGCGTTCGGCTACGAATGAGGCCGGGAAGGCCGGGACCCGGGACCCGGGACCAGGGTCCCGGGAAGAGCTGGATCAGGCAGGTGGTCTGCATACTGCGGGGGAGGCGGCTTTTCGCATTTTTCAGATTCGCGTGCTGCGCTGACGGCATTGGCTCGGCCCCCCGTCGCTACCCCGCGCGGCCCTCCGATGGCCGATCCGGTGCTTTTCCCGGGTCCCGGGTCCCGTGTCCCCGGTCCCGGCTCTTCCCCCCATGCTGATCGAGCACGAGCGCGGGTTCGTCTTGCATGTACGGGCCTGGCGCGAGACCAGCCTGCTGGTGGAAGTGCTGACCGAGCAGCACGGGCGGGTGGGACTGCTGGCGCGCGGTGTGCAGGGGCCGCGCAAGCAGGCGCTGCGCGCGGCCTTGCAGCCCTTGCAGCTCATCCAGTTCAGTGCCGTGCAGCGCGGCGAGCTGGCCCAGCTGCGCCAGGCCGAAGCGCTGGACACCGCGCCGCGCCTGGTCGGCGACACCATGCTGGCCGGTTTCTATATCAGCGAATTGCTGCTGCGCCTGGCCCCGCGTAACGATCCGGTGCCTGAACTTTATGCCTGTTATGCGCAGGCACGCACCTACCTGGCGTCCGATCTGCCGTTGGCGTGGGGGCTGCGCCGGTTCGAGCGCGACGTGCTGGACGGGCTGGGGTTCGCCTTCGATCTGCAGCATGACAGCGACGGGCAGCCGATCGACCCGGCGGCGCGGTATCGGCTGGATCCGCAGGAGGGCGCCTTGCGCGTGTTGAGCGAACGGCTAGCCCAGGACCGCCGCGAAACCGTCACCGGTGCGGCGCTGCTGGCGCTGGGCGAAGACGTCATGCCGGATGCCGACGACATGCCAGGCCTGCGGCGCAGCATGCGCGGGGTACTGCTGCACCATCTGGGCGGGCGTGGTCTGAAATCCTGGCAAATGCTCGAGGACCTGGCGCGCCGCCGCTAATGGCGCGGAGTGCTGGAGGCCCATGCGTGATAGCGCTGGACAAAAGTCCAGCAGCGACCGGCGATCCCACGAGCCAGCAGCGAATTGAGCGAAGCGGGCGCTCGGAAAACCGGCAGGCAGCACCCGTGCCCGTCGGTTTAGAAAGCCCTTCGCCTGCCCTCGACCACGAGCGCTACTCTCGTCACCGACATGGACCGGGCGAGCAGCAACTGCATATGCCCTGCGTCGAGCTGTAGATCATCCAGGCAGTCAAACGCCAGCAACTGGAGCCGGTGCTACCTGCCATACGCAGCTCGATCGACAGGATGACGATGCATCGACCGCGGCGGCGAGCCGGAAGCGCACCGACGCCGGCGTCCGGCACACTTCGTCTGGCAAGAAGGTGCTGCGCTCGATTCGCTCAATGCAGCAATGCAGCCACCGCCGCGTGGAATTGGGTGCGTGCGGTCCGCGAGTGCGGGTCGCCGCGCAGCAGGCGCACTGCGCCGGCAAGCCGCGCCGCGCCGACGAAGCCACAGCTGGCCTGCAACCGATGAAGATGGCTGCGCAGTGCCTGTTCGTCGCTGATCTGCAAGGCCGAATCCACCGCATCCCGGGTGCCCGGCAGCTCGGCCAGGAACAGCTCGCGCAGGGCATTGAGATGATGCTGCTGGCCGTTGAGCGCGCTCAGCGCAGCGGTCTCGTCCCAGTCGCTGGCGGCGATGTCCAGCACGCCCACCGGGGCCACGCTATAGCGACCGCGTGCCAGGCCGCGCCGCACCGCCTGCAGCAGGCGCTCGGAGGTCAGTGGTTTGACCAGCATTTCCAGGAACCCGTCGGACTGCAGGCTGTGCTGCATCGACATGGTCGCGTCGGCGGTGTGCGCCAGTGCCGGCACGTCCGGGTGCAGCAGGCGCAATGCACGCAGTAGCCCGCTACCGGTGCCATCGGGGAGGTTGACGTCGATCAGCCAGAGGTCGTGGCGACGTTCGCGCGCGCGGTCGAGTGCGGAAGAAAGGGAATCGGCACAGTCGACCGTGGCCGGGAGACTTTCAAGCACAGCCTGCAAGAACCCGCGGCTGATCGGGTCGTCTTCCACCAGCAGTAGGCGTGGGTGGGGTTCCTGGCGTGTGGCCATGTTCATGCTGCCTCCTTGTCAGCGATGCCGCGTCCTGATTTGTCGCGCGCAGCGGAAGTTTGCCTGTGTTTGCGGGGCGCGACAATTGTTGCGCTGACCGGCGCGGCCTCCGTCGGTCGCATCTGCGACAATACGCACCCTTTTTGCCCGCAGCTTGCCGCCACGTGGCTAGAACCAGAAACCGTCTCGACCGTACCCCCTTCCAGACCGCGGTCACCGACCTGAGCCATGACGGCCGCGGGGTCGCCCGGCGCGACGGCGAGGGCGGCAAGGTCACCTTCATCAGCGGCGCCTTGCCGGGCGAGTTGGTGCGCGCCGAACCCACCGCCCGTAGCCGGCATTTCGATGAGGCCAAGACCGTGGAGGTGCTGGAGGCCTCGCCGCAGCGGGTCACCCCGCGCTGCCCGCACTTTGGCGTCTGCGCGGGGTGCGTGTTGCAGCATCTGGAGGAGTCGCAGCAGATCGTGGCCAAACAGCGCGTGCTGATGGACAACCTGGAACGTATCGGTCACGTCACTCCGCACGCCGTGCTGCCTGCGCTGACCGGCGACAACTGGGGGTATCGGCGCAAGGGCAGGTTCTCGGTGCGTCGCGTCGAGAAGAAGGACAAGACCTTGGTCGGCTTTCGTGAGCTGGACCCGCGGTTCGTGGCCGATCTGTCGGTCTGCTACACGGTGATTCCGCAGATCGGCGAGAAGATCCCCTTGCTTGCCGCGCTGATCGAAGGCATGGACGGCAAGCGCGACATTCCGCAGATCGAATTCATCGCCGGCGACGATGCGGTGGCCTTGACCATTCGGCATATGCAGCCGCTCAGCGAGCGCGATCGCCAGGCCTGGGTCGCCTTTGCCCAGGAGCACGGCTTTGCGATTTTCCTGCAGCCCGGCGGGGTGGACAGCGTGCATCCGCTGTGGCCGCAGGACGTGCCGCTATCGTTCCGCTTGCCGCAGTGGGAGGTGGAACTGGCGTTCCGGCCGCTGGATTTCATTCAAGTCAACGCGTCGCTCAATCAGAAGATGATCGCCCATGCGGTCGCACTGCTGGAGGCCAAGCCCGACGACCGCGTGCTGGACCTGTTCTGCGGCCTGGGCAACTTCACCCTGCCGCTGGCGCGCGTGGTGCGTGAGGTGGTGGGGGTGGAAGGTGACGCCGGACTTGTGGCACGGGCCAAAGAGAACGCCCAGCGCAATGGCCTGGACAATGCGCAGTTCCACGCCGCCGACCTGACCCAGGATCAGCGCAGCGCACCCTGGATGCGCCAGGGCTTCGACAAGCTGCTGCTGGACCCGCCGCGCTCCGGCGCCCTGGAAGTGCTGCAGCAGCTGCCGTTGAAAACGTTCGATCGCATCGTCTATGTGAGTTGCCACCCGGGCTCGCTGGCGCGCGACGCCGGCTATCTGGTCAACGATCAGGGCTTCACGCTGGTCTGCGCAGGCGCGATGGACATGTTCCCGCACACCGCGCACGTGGAAAGCATTGCGGTGTTTGAGAGGCGGTGAATCGGGAGGAGGCAATCGGGAATCGTAACGGCGAACGGCTTATGCTTTTGCCATTCCCGACTCTCGATTCCCGATTCCCATGCCTGTAGAGATAGAACGCAAATTCCTGGTTACCGGCGATGGCTGGCGCGACGCCGCGCATGCGGTGATTCCGATGGCGCAGGGCTATATCAACGACCAGGCGGCGCTGCGCAGTGGCACGCAGAACGCCTCGGTACGGGTACGGATTCAGGGCGAAAGCGCATTTCTCAATCTGAAATCGCGCGAGGTAGGGCATACGCGGCAGGAGTTCGAATATCCGATTCCACTGGCTGATGCACGCGCATTGCTGGCGCTGTGCGTAGGCGGCCTGATCGACAAACGCCGGCATCTGGTCGCCTACCAGGGACATGTGTGGGAAGTGGACGAATTCCTCGGCGACAACGCCGGCCTGATCGTGGCCGAGATCGAACTCGAACGCTCCGACGAAGCATTCGCCACGCCGGAATGGATTGGGACCGAAGTCACCGACGACGTGCGCTATTACAACCTGGCCCTGGCCTCGCATCCATTCAAGCAGTGGAAAGAGGATTTGTGATGCGGGATCTGGACTCGCAAAGGCGGACACGCAGCCCGGTGCCTTGGAGGCCTGATGCGTGAGGTGGATCGCTGATGCGTAGAACAGATGAGTGCGCGGCGCCAGGCCGCCTTGCAACGCTTGATCATCGCTCCCCGGTTTCGGCACTGGCGAACGCTTTGCGATTGCAGAATCCCGTCTATGCTCTGCAAATTCCAATCCCATCCCACAAACGAATCCCAGCTCATGCGCATCGACATCTGGTCCGACGTAGTGTGCCCCTGGTGCTGGATCGGCAAACGCCGTTTCCAGGCCGCCCTTGCGGCACTTGGCGCGCAGGCGCCGGCCTTGGACATTCATTACCACGCGTTCCAGCTTGATCCGGATGCCGGCCTGGAGCCCACGCCATTGCGCGCGGCCCTGGCGTCGAAGTTCGGCGGTACGGCACGCGTCGAACAGATCCTGGCGCAGACCCAGGCCACCGCGCAGGCGGAAGGCTTGCCGCTGGATTTCGGCCGAGGGCAGGTGCAGGTCAGCACCCTGCGTGCGCATCGTTTGATCTGGCTGGCCAGCCACGAGGGCGATGTGGATGCGGTCATGGAAGCGCTGTTCCATGCGCATTTTGCCGAAGGCCAAAACGTGGGCGCGTTCGACACGCTGGTGCGTGCCGGTGAGGCCGGTGGCCTTACGGCGGCGCGTGTGCAGGCGATGCTGGAATCGGACGAAGGCACCGTCGAGGTGCAAGCGCAGCTAGCGCAGGCCGCCGCGTTGGGCATCCGTGCAGTGCCTAGTTTCGTGATCGACGGCCGTGCGCTGATCCAGGGCGCGCAACCGCCGGAAAGTTTTGCGCAGGCGCTGCTGCAGTTGGCGGCCGAATCGACGCCAGTCGGCGGGCCCGATGCCTGCGGGCCTGACGGCTGCACGGTGTGACCCGCATGCCTGCCGCATGCACCGGCATGTGCGCGATGGCATGACACTGCCCGACCGCGCACAGACGATCGCCGTGATCGGCGCCGGGCTGGCGGGGTTGGCCTGCGCGCAGCAACTGCAGATGGAAGGCCATGCAGTGACGGTGTTCGATCAGGCGCAGACCCCGGGCGGCCGCATGCGCCACTACAGCGCCGAGCAGTGGCAATGCGATCACGGAGCGCAGTATTTCACTGCGCGCGATCCTGCATTTGCAGCGGTCGTGGATGCCTGGATCGATGCCGGTATTGCCGCGCCCTGGCAGGCGCGCATCGCAAGCTGGGACGGCACGCAGTTGCGCCGATCCCAGAGCGCGCTGATGCGCTATGTGGGTGTGCCCGAGATGACCGCGCCGGCGCGTACGCTTGCCGCGCAGCTGGATGTGCGTCTGAGTGCCGAGGTGCGCGCGCTGCGGCGCAGCCGGCAGGGATGGCGCCTGTCGGTGTCGCAAGCCGCTGCAGAGCATCTGTTCGATACGGTGTTGCTGGCCGTCCCGGCGCCGAGTGCGGCTGGGTTACTCGCGCAGGCTGCGCCTGCGTTGGCGACGATTGCCGAGCAGGTGCGCATGCAGCCTGCGTGGGCGGTGATGGCGCACTTCGATGCGCCCATCGATCCGGGCTACGATGCGCTGTTCGTCAATGCCGGCGCGTTACGCTGGGTGGCGCGCAACTCCAGCAAGCCCGCGCGTGCGGGTGCGGAGACCTGGCTGGCGCATGCAACGGCCGAGTGGAGCCAGGCGCAGTGCGATGCCATGCCTGGGCACGTCAGCGCCAGCCTGGTGCCGGAGCTTGCAGCGCTCGGGTTGCCAGTGCCGCAGTCCTGCGATGCTTTTTTTTGGAAGGTTGCCAGCAGCGACCCGGCATTGCAGCTTGGCTGCGTCTGGGATGCGCAGCTGGGCTTGGGCATGTGCGGCGACTGGCTGGCCGGCGGCAAGGTGGAGGGCGCATGGCAGAGCGCAATGGCGTTGGCCCGGCGCGTGTCTGCCGGCGATGTGCTGTACAGCGCTGGCCACTGACGCTGTGCCAGGCAGCGCAGAACTAAAGGGCAGTGCGATGCAAGTCCATACCGCGGTCATGGCAGTCGTTGGTGCATGCGTTGCCGGTGATTCGAGTGTTTTTTTCGGGTCCAAGACATGCCCACGCGCCGCGTCGGCACGGACGCGCCCATGCGCCCCGCATCATCGGGCGTCACTTTGATGCATGATTCCAGCGCACTTGTCGCGCAAACCACCCCACAAACGCCGGCCCATACGCTGCGTTTGGTTCTGGGCGACCAGCTCGATCCGCAACACAGCTGGTTCGCGACGCGCGATGCAGGCGTGGTCTATGTATTGATGGAAGTGCGGCAGGAAACCGACTACGTGCTGCATCACGCGCAGAAGGTCCTGGCGATCTTCGCGGCCATGCGCGCGTTCGCTGCCGGCCTGCGGCGTGCCGGGCATCGGGTGCGCTATGTGACGATCGACAATGCCAGCAACCGGCAGTCGATCCCGCACAACCTCGAGGCGTTGATGGCGCATTACCGCGCCGGCCGTCTGGAATACCAGGCCCCAGACGAATGGCGGCTGGACGAAGCACTACAGCACTGGAGCGCCGCGCAGCCCTTTGCCACGCGCATGCTCGGCAGCGAACATTTTTTGACCGCACGCAGTGAAGTCGCCGGCTGTTTTCGCGCCGGCAGCCCGTGGCGCATGGAAGTGTTTTATCGGCGCATGCGGCGCCAGCATGGCATCCTGCTCGATGCCGCGGGCGAGCCGGAAGGCGGGCGCTGGAACTTCGATCACGACAACCGTGCGCCGTGGCCGGGCGACCCGCCTGCCCCACAGGATTGGCGCACGACCCACGACCACAGCGCGCTGTGGCGCACGATCGAAGCCGCCGGGGTGCGCAGTTTTGGCGCACCGAATGCGCACGCCCTGCCATGGCCGCTGGATCGCGACGAAGCCTTGCAGCATCTGGACGCTTTCATCGCGCATGCATTGCCCAATTTCGGCCGCTACGAAGATGCGATGAGCACGCGTAGCCCGCGCCTGTTCCATTCGCTGCTTTCGTTCGCGCTCAACGTCAAGATGCTGCACCCGCGCGAAGTGATCGCGCGCGCCGAAGCGGCATGGCGGCAAGGGCATGCGCCGTTGGCGGCGGTGGAAGGCTTCATCCGGCAGATTCTGGGCTGGCGCGAGTACGTGCGCGGTGTGTATTGGTCGCAGATGCCCGGCTACGCGGAATCGAATCATCTCGATCAGCATGCAGCGCTGCCACACTGGTTCTGGGACGGGCAGATCGGCATGCGCTGCCTGGCAGATGCGATCGGCAATTCGTTGGCCAATGCGCATGCGCATCACATCCAGCGGCTGATGGTGATCGGTAATTTTGCGCTGCTGGCGGGGCTGGACCCGCAGGCGCTGCATCGCTGGTACCTGGGCGTGTATATCGACGCCTTCGAGTGGGTGGAGCTGCCCAATACGGTGGGCATGAGCCAGTTCGCCGATGGCGGCCTGCTCGGCAGCAAGCCGTATATCAGCGGTGCGGCCTACATCGATCGCATGAGCGATTACTGCGGTGGCTGCCGGTATCAGCGCAAGTTGCGGGTCGGGCCGAACGCCTGCCC
Organism: Xanthomonas sp. A1809; assembly: GCF_017746015.1. Lineage (NCBI taxonomy): Bacteria > Pseudomonadati > Pseudomonadota > Gammaproteobacteria > Lysobacterales > Lysobacteraceae > Xanthomonas > Xanthomonas sp. A1809. Next base: position 400,129 of record NZ_JAGHWZ010000003.1, read on the forward strand.
GTACAACGCGTTGTACTGGGACTTTCTGCAGCGCCAGCGCCCGCTGTTGGGCGCCAACGAACGCCTGGCGCTGCCGTACCGCCAGCTCGACGGTATGGCCCCCGAAGTGCTGGCACAGGTGCAGGCCCAGGCCGCGCATTGGCGCGCCCACCTCGAGGTGCTGTAAGCCTGCCGGCAGCGCCCGCAGCTGAATGCGCGATCTGACGCTGCCACGCGCATCTGCGACAATGCCGCGCTGCGCCACCGTGGCGCCTGGCCCGGGAGTCCCCAACATGCTTCTGATCGGCGTTGCCGGTACCGAACTCAGCGCGCAGGAACGCGATTGGCTGCAGCACGATGCGGTTGCCGGCGTGGTGCTGTTCAAGCGCAACTTCGCCTCGCGCACCCAGGTGGCCGAGCTGTCGGCTGCCATTCGCGCCGCCGCGCCACGCCCGGTGCTGGTCTGCGTGGACCAGGAAGGTGGGCGCGTGCAGCGGTTTCGCGAAGGATTCAGCGCGCTGGCGCCGCTGCAAAGCTTCGGTGCGCAGTACGCGCAAGACCCGGAGTCTGCACTGGCCGCCGCGCGCGCGCATGCGCAGTTGATGGCCAGCGAGGTCCGCGCCAGCGGCGTGGACCTGAGCTTTGCCCCGGTGGTGGACCTGGGGCGCGGCAACCGCGCCATCGGCGATCGCGCCTTCAGCGACGACCCGCAGATCGTGGCGACCTTCACGCGCGCCTATGTACAGGCGCTGCATGGCGCCGGCATGGCCGCCACGCTCAAGCATTTTCCCGGCCACGGCACCGTGCTGGAAGACACCCACGTCGATCACGCCAGCGACCCACGGCCGCTGGAGGTGCTGCAGGCCGAAGACCTGGTGCCGTTCGTGGCGGGGATCGAGGCCGGCGCCGACGCCGTGATGATGGCGCACGTGGTCTACCCGCAGGTCGCGCCGGAGCCGGCCGGCTATTCGCAGCGCTGGATCGAGCAGATCCTGCGCGGCCAGATGGGCTTCCGCGGCGTGGTCTTTTCCGATGATATCGGCATGGCTGCCTCGTTCAGTGCCGGCGGGGTGGCGGGCCGGGTGCATGCGCATCTGGATGCCGGCTGCGACGTGGTGCTGGTGTGCCATCCGGAGCTGGTCGCCGAATCGCTGCAGGCCGTGCAGGGCCGCAGCCTCAATACCGCTGCATTGATCGGCCTGATCGGCCGCGGCGCACTAGGCTGGGATGGCCTGCTTGCCGGCACCGACGCCTCATTTACCACTCCTCCTTCTGCCCATTTCGGAACAACTGCCTGATGTCCACGCTCACCATTTCCCAGGCCCTGGCCCAAGCCGATCTGCTGGTCGACCGTCCGGCCATCGATGCCGCCGTTGCCACCATCGCCGATGCGATCGCACGCGACTATGCCGGCGAAGTGCCGGTGTATCTCACCATCATGCACGGTGCGCTGCCGTTCTCCGGCCAGCTGGCGCTGGAGCTGGGCGCACGTGGCCAGGACCTGCAGTTCGATTACCTGCATGCCACCCGTTACCGCGGCGAAACCACCGGCGGCGAACTGGTGTGGAAGCACCGCCCGGCCACCGCATTGTTCGGCCGCCGCGTGATCCTGGTCGACGACATTCTCGACGAGGGTTACACGCTGCAGGGCGTGCGCCAGTGGTGCCTGGAGCAGGGCGCCACCGACGTGCGCGTGGCGGTGTTGACCGTCAAGCGGCACGACCGGTGCGTGCCGGGCGTGACTGCCGACTACGTGGGCGTGGAAGTGCCCGACCGTTACGTGTTCGGCTTCGGCATGGACGTCAACGAGCAATTGCGCGGCATTCCTGCCATCTATGCGATGAAGCAGTAACGCTGCAAATCCATGCCCGCATCGTTGCGGGCAGCCCGGCGCGCACGCCTGCGCGCCCCATCATGTCTTTCGCTGCAGAGGTCGGTTGTGTCCGCAAATTCCATCGCATTGGCCGTCATCGGCGGCACTGGTGTCTACAAGCTCGCGCAGCTGGACGATGTGCAGTCGCACGACATCCAAACGCCTTACGGTGCGCCGTCCGCGCCGATCCGCGTTGGCATGCTGCTCGGCCACCGCGTCGCCTTCCTGGCACGCCATGGCGAAGGCCACTCGCTGCCGCCGCACAAGGTCAATTACCGCGCAAACATCGCTGCATTGCAGCAAATCGGCGCCTCGCGCGTGCTGGCGCTCAACACCGTGGGGGGTATCACCGAACAGTTTGGCCCGCGCGTGTTGGCGTGCCCGGATCAGTTGATCGATTACACCTGGGGCCGCGTGTCCACCTTCTGCGAAGAGCCCGGCAGCGAGGTACAGCATGTGGATTTCGGCCATCCGTATTCGCCGATGTTTCGCAGCAAGGTCATTGCGGCAGCCAAAGTGACCGGCGTCACGCTGGTGGCCGGCGGCTGCTACGGCGCAACGCAGGGACCACGACTGGAAACGGTTGCAGAGATCGCACGCATGCGTCGCGACGGCTGCGATCTGGTGGGCATGACCGGCATGCCCGAAGCGGGCCTGGCGCGCGAAAAAGGCCTGGAATATGCGTGTTTGGCGATCGTGGCCAACTGGGCGGCCGGCTGTGGCGACGCGCTGGAAATCACCATGGCCGAAGTCTTGGCCAACGTCGATGCGGCGTCGTCCGGGCTGCCCGAGCTGATTGGCGAACTTGCACGCGGGTGATTGTCATCGGGGCATAAGCTTTGCATACTCGGCGCGTACGCACCGCCGTACACCACCCATTAATTATTGCAAAGGTCTCGCATCACCATGCCGAACGGTACCGTCAAGTGGTTCAACGACGCCAAGGGATTTGGCTTCATCTCACCGGAGGACGGCAGCGCCGATGTCTTCGCGCACTTCTCCGCGATCAATTCCAAGGGCTTCCGCAGCCTGCAGGAAGGCCAGCGCGTCAGTTATGACGTGACCCAGGGCCCCAAGGGTGCCCAGGCTTCGAACATCACGCCGGTCGAGTAATCTGACTCGATTGTGCGGTTGAAAAACCCCGCCACGGCGGGGTTTTTTTTGCGCCGGTTGTGCGCGGGCAGCAATAGCCAAACAGAGCAGGGACGATGCAACGAGCATTACGTATTGCAGTGGTGGGCTACGGAACCGCAGGGCAGGCATTGGCCGTGCTGCTGGGCGCCGATGGGCATCAGCTGGAGGTATTCGAGCGCGCAGCTGCACCCGGGCCGGTGGGCGCCGGTTTTCTGCTGCAACCCAGCGGGTTGCAGGTGCTCTGGAACATCGGCTTGCTGCCGCAGGCGCTCGCGCATGGCGCGCCGGTGCGCCGCTTGTATGGCGACACGCCGTGCGGGCGCGCGGTGATGGACATGCAGTACCGCGATCTGGATACGCGCCTGATGGGTGTGGGCATGCAGCGCGGCGCGTTGTTTACGCTGCTGCGCGAGGCCTGGCCGCAGCACGCGCAACTGCATGTGGATACGCAGATCACCGCGATCGATCACGCGGGCGTGCGCGTGCAGGATCAACGTGGGCAGTGGCATGGCCCCTTCGATCTGATTATCGCCGCCGATGGCTCGGCTTCCACGTTGCGTGCGCAGGCACAGGGAACGCAGCTGGATCGGGTGTATCCATGGGGGGCGCTGTGGTGCCTGCTGCCGCGCGAAGACTGGCCGTTTGTAGACGAATTGCGCCAGCGCTATATCGGCGCACGCAAGATGATCGGTCTGTTGCCGGTGGGCACGCGCCCGGGCGACGACACGCCGCGGCTGAGTTTTTTCTGGAGCCTGCCATGCAGCGATTTCGTTGCGTGGGAACAGCGCGGCATTGCCGCCTGGCGCGATGAGGTGGCGCAGATGTGGCCAGAGGCGCATGCGCGGCTTGCTACGGTGCAGGTGCATGGAGCTCTGGCGCGCGCGAGCTATCGCGATGCGGTGGTGTCGCGCTGGCATCGCGGCCGTTTCGTGCTTGCAGGCGATGCCGCGCATGCGATGAGCCCGCAGTTGGGGCAGGGCGTGAACATGGCGCTGCTGGATGCGTTGGCGATGCGCGATGCCTTGCGCGCCGGCGCCGATCTGGACGCTGCCTTGCAGCGCTACCAGCGCGAACGCCAGGCGCACGTGGCGATCTATCACCGCTGGAGCCGCTGGCTGACGCCGCTGTTCCAGTCCGAACGCGATCTGTGGGCACATGGCCGCGACCTGCTGCTACGCCCGATGGGACGCGTGCCGGGCGGGCGCGGGCACATGTTGCGCGTGCTCAGCGGCACCCAGCATGGTTGGTTCGGCAAGCTGGCGCTGGCGCCGGAATTCGTCGAGGCTTTGGCGCGACCAGTCGCGCTGGCCGACGCTAACGCCGAAGCAGCTGCGCAGTCGTAGCATCGGCCGGTGCGTGCGTCATTGGCTAACGCACCGGTAGTGCCAGCGCATCGCCTTCCACGCAGGCAACCAGGCGCTCGCCTTCGGCCAGCGTCGGCACGATGCCTGCGGTGAACTGCGAGAACGCCGGCAGGATGGTGACGCGCTCGCGCAACCAGAACGCCGGCCAGCGCCGCGACAGCCCCGGTAGCTTGGCCAATGGATGCAGATGCCCGCACAGCACGTGGCCGCTGGGATGCGGCAACGGGTCGTGGCGCAGCACGAACGGGCCATCTTCGACCTGTTCGCCGGCCGCTTCGATGTGCAACTCCGCACTGGCCAGGGCGCGGTCGTGATTGCCGCGAATGGCGATCACGCGTAACGCGCAATGCCGTTCGCGCCATGCGCTCCAGCGTCGGTGCCAGGCCGCGCGTGGGGCAGGGCCGTGCAAGAGGTCGCCCAAAATCCATAGCGCCTGGACATCGCGTTGATCGAGCAACGCATCCAGCCGCTCCAGATCGTGCGCGGTGCCGCCGGCCGGCAAGCCGATGCCGGCACGTCGGAACACATCGGCCTTGCCCAGATGCAGATCGGCGATCAACAGCGCACGTTGTGCCGGCCGATACAACGCGCGTTCGCCGAGCAATTCCACGGTTTCGCCGGCCAGCTGCAGCTGCACGCTATCGCCCATGCTTGCGCTCCAGTTGTTGGGCAGCGCGCAAGACGCGGGCCTTCCAGTCTTCGGTACTCAGTTGCCCACGCACGCGTTCTGCCCACAGCGGAAACGATAATGGTGTGAGGCTGCGCGGTTTGCACAGGCGCAACGCGCGGCGCGCGCAGTCTTCCAGCGCATGTGCAAGCCGCGCCAGTTCGAGCTGGCCTTCGAACACTTCGCGTTCGGCTTGCGCAAGCAGCAAATGATCGGGGTCGAAGCGCTGCAACACGTCGTACAGCAAGCCGCTGGAGGCCTGCAGCTGACGCAGGCTGCGCGGCGCACGCCCAGGCAACGAGGGCGACAACAATCCCGCCACGCGCGCGATCTCGCGAAATTGCCGGCGCGCCAACTCGCCCAGATTGAGGCTGTCGCGCAGATCGTCGAACAGGCCCACCGGCGAGAGCAGGGCTTGCAGTACATCGGCATCGATGTCGACATCCTGCGCCGGCGACAGCACAAATCCATAGTCATTGGCAGCGAAGCTGAAGGTATTGCGTTGGCGCCGGCCCCAGCGTGCCGCGAGCAACGCGGCTAGGCCTTCGTTGACCTGCCTGCCGGCGAAGGGGTAGACGAAGACGTGGCGGCCGTCGCGCGCCTTGACGCTTTCCACCAGCAGATGGTCCGGCCCAGGCAGCGAAGAAAGCGACGCCTGCAGGTGCAGCAACGGCGCCAGTGCCTGCATCTCCGGCGCATCGCCAGGGTCGGCGAACACCGCTTCCACCTCGCGGCCCAGCGCCGACGACAACGGCATGCGCCCGCCCATCCATTTCGGCACCACGCCACTGCCGCCCTTGGCCACGCGCACGTAGGCGGTCATGTCTTCCAGGCGCACCAGTTCCAGCAGGCGGCCGGCGAACTGGAAGCGGTCGCCGCGGCGCAGGCGGCCGATGAATTGTTCTTCCACCGCGCCCAGCCGCCCGCCGCGCAGGAACTGCACGCGCACGCTGCCGTCGCTGGTGATCGTGCCGATGGACAGCCGGTGCCGCAGCGCGACGCGTCGGTCGATCACGCGGTACAGACCCTCGTCGTCGCGCACCACCTTGTGGAAGTCCGGGTAATGCGCCAGCGCGCTGCCGCCTTGCACGATGAAATCCAGCACCGCGTTCCAGGTGGTTTTATCCAGCGCGGCGAAGGCATCGGTACCGCGCACTTCCTCGAACAACGCATCGGCGTGGAAGCCGCCGCCGAGGGCGAGGGTGACGCAGTGCTGCGCCAGTACGTCCAGCGACAACCGTGGCGGTGGACGCGCTTCGATATGGCCGTGCACCAGCGCGCGACGTGCCGCGGCGTATTCGACCAATTCCAGCGCATGCGAAGGCACGCACACCACGTGCCCGGATTCGCCGGGGCGATGGCGTGCGCGCCCGGCGCGTTGCAGCAGGCGCGCGATGCCTTTCGGGCTGCCGACCTGCAGCACCTGATCCACGGCCGGGAAGTCGACGCCCAGATCCAGGCTGGAGGTGGCGACCACGCAGCGCAGGCTGCCGTCGGCCAGCCCGCGTTCGGCGGCCGCGCGTAGCGATGGATCCAGCGAGCCGTGATGCAGCGCCAGCGTGGCCAACTCCTCCGGCCACACCGCGCTCAAGGCCTGATGCCACAACTCGGCCTGCGCGCGCGTATTGGTAAACACCAGGCTGGTGCGCTGTTGCATGATCTTTTGCAGCACGCGCGCCAGTTGCGCCAGACCAAGGTGGCCTGCCCAGGGAAAGCGCTCGCCACTGTCCGGCAGCAAGGTTTCAAGCGTCATCGTGCGCGGTTTGACGCCGGAGACCAGCGCCGCCTCGGGGCGATGCGGCAACAGCACATCGCGTGCCTGCGCTAAGTTCCCCAATGTTGCCGACAGCCCCCAGATGCGCAGGTGCGGCGTCCATCCGCGCAAGCGCGCAAGACACAATTGCAGCAACACGCCGCGCTTGTTGCCCAGCAGCTCGTGCCATTCGTCGACGATCACGCAGCGCAATGCCGACAGCTGCGGCGCGGTATCCGGATACGACAATAGCAAGGCCAGCGATTCGGGCGTGGTGACCAGCACGTCGAGCTTGCCGCTGCGTGCCAGCCGCTTGTCGCGCGCGCTGGCATCGCCGGTACGCAAGCCCACCTGCCAATCCAGCCCCAATGCGTCCACCGGCTCGCGCAGCGCGCGTGCGGTGTCGGCGGCCAGTGCGCGCAGCGGCGTGATCCACAACACTTGCAGATTGCGTTGCGGCTGGCGGCGCGCAGGGGAGGTGGGTTTGCCCGGTTTGCGCGGGGATTTGCGCCCACGCGCGGCCAATGCCTCCAGTAACGGACCGCCAAATGCCGCCAGCGTCTTGCCGCTGCCGGTGGGCGTATGCAGCAGGCCCGATTCGCCGTCGAGATAGCGCTTCCACACATCGCGTTGGAACGGCAGTGGCGCCCAGCCGCGCTGCGCGAACCAGGCACGCCACTGTTGCAATGGCGTGCCGTGCGCTTGCTGTGGGGCGCTCACCGCGCCAGCGCCTGCAGGGTGCTCAGATGATCGGCTTCGGCCATCGGCTTGTCGTGACGCCAGCGCAGGATGCGCGGGAAGCGCACCGCGATGCCGGACTTGTGCCGCGCGCTGCGGTTCACCGCTTCAAATCCCAGCTCGAACACATGATGGGCGGTGACCGCGCGCACCGGGCCGAAGCGCTCGGTGGTGTTGGCACGGATCCAGCGATCCAGTTGAAGAATTTCCTTGTCGTCCAGGCCCGAATAGGCCTTGGCGATCGGCACCAGTTGGCCCTCGTGCCATAGCCCGAAGGTGTAGTCGGTGTAGAGCGTGCTGCGTCTGCCGTGGCCGGCCTGCGCGTACAGCAGCACCGCGTCGATGGTCAGTGGGTCGATCTTCCATTTCCACCAATCGCCGCGACGGCGACCGGATTGATACACCGAACTGGCGCGCTTGAGCATCAGCCCTTCCACGCCGCGTTCGCGCGCTTCCACGCGCACGCGCGCTGCGGCCTGCCAATCGCTGACCTGCACCAGCGGCGAGGCAACGATGCGCGGATCTGCCAGCGTGGCGAGCACGCCTTCCAGCAGTGCGCGCCGCTCCTGCAACGGGCGCTCGCGCAGGTCTTCGCCCGCCAGTTCCAGCAGGTCGTAGGCCACCACGCGCGCAGGTGCGGCGGCCAAGGTCTTGGGCCCGGGCTTGAGCCGCTGGATACGCGTCTGCAACGCAGTAAACGGCATTGGCAGGGGCTGTTCGGGTTGCCAGGCCAGCAGCTCGCCATCGATGACGGTGCCGTCCGGCAATTGCAGTGCGGCGTGTTCGATTTCGGGGAAACGTCCATCCAGACGCTCTTCGCCGCGCGACCACAGCGCCGCTTCGCCGGCGCGGCGAATCAGCTGCAGGCGGATGCCGTCCCATTTCCATTCCAGCAGCCAGTCGTCGATGGTGCCCAGCGTGTCGACCTCCGCTTCCAGCGGCGATGCCAGAAAGAACGGATAGGGCTGCTGGCGGTCGCCGGGCAGTTCTTCGCTGGTCAACAGGTCTGCAAGATAGGTTGGATGCGGCCGCCAACTGCCGAGCATGCGCTGCGCAATGCGCGCGATATCCACCCCCGACAATTCGGCCAGCGCCTGCTGCACGAGCCGTTGCGACACCCCAACCCGCAATGCGCCGGTCAGCAGCTTGTTGAACACCAGCCGCTCGTCGAAGGCCAGGCTGCGCCACGCCTGCACGATGCAGGCCTTGCGGACTTGCACGTCCTGGTTGGCGATCGGCAGCAGCCGCTGTTCGATCCATTCTGCCAATGGCAGATCGGCCGCCTCGGCGACCGGGTCGTCCAGCAGCAAGGCCAGGGTTTCGGCCAGATCGCCGACATGGTCGTAGCTGTCGGCGACCAGCCAATCGGCAACGCCGGCGGTGTCGGTGATCCATTCGCGCAGTTCGCCGCTGCTGGCAATGCGCATGCGCGCGCTGGCCACCTTGCCACCGGCCAGCAGATACAGCGCCCATGCCGCGTCCAGCGCGGGCGCATCGCGGAAATACGCAACCAACGCAGCGCGCTTGTCGAGCGTGCCGGTGCTGCGGTCCAGGGTGCGGTACAACGCCGCGAAACGCTTCACGGCAGCGCCTGTGTCGCTGCGCGCCTGTCGGCAGCACGCAGCTCCAGTGCGCGTCGGGTAAACGCGGCAAGCACGCGTGGGCGCCGCAGCGGTCGCGGTGGGCCGATGGTGGCCGCTGGCGCGTTGCGATGCACGCAAAACGCCAAGGCATGACGGCGGAACGCGAGCGCACCGCTCAAGCGAATGCGCGGACGCGCGCGAACATAACGACGTGCGGGCAGCGGGTTCATTCCTCGGCTCCGAAATCGGTGCGGAAGGCTTCTGCTGCGACGCCGCGTTCCCGCAAGTGTTGGATCAATGCATCGGTATTGCCATGGGTGGCAATGACGCGCTGTGCGCCGGTTTCTTCGATGGTGCGCAGCAGGTCGGGCCAGTCGGCATGGTCGGAGACCACAAAGCCCCGATCGTAATTGCGCCTGCGGCGATTGCCGCGGATGCGCATCCAGCCCGAGGCAAACCCCTGCTGTGCGCTGCGAAAACGGCGGATCCAGGCGCTGCCGGCCGCCGATGGCGGCGCGATGACCAATTGCCCGGCATAGTCGGCGCCGCGCGCATGCTCGCTGACCGGCTGGGTATCCAGCATCGGGATGCCCGCCTGGCGATAGACCTCCACACCCACCGCGACCGCGCCATGCAGCAACGCCGGCTGCGTCTCCCACGCGCGCAATTCGGCCAATACGCGCTGCGCCTTGCCCAGCGCATAGCAGTACAGGATGGCCGCTTCGCCGCGTTCGGCGCATTCGCGGCGCCAGGCAGAAATATCGGCCGCAACCTGGGAGGTGTCGGGCCAGCGGTACACCGGCAGGCCGAAGGTCGCTTCGGTGATGAAGGTGTCGCATGGCACCACTTCGAACGGCTTGCAGGTGGGGTCGGGTTGGCGCTTGTAGTCGCCGGAGGCGACCCAGACCTCGCCATCCACTTCGATGCGCACTTGCGCCGATCCCAGCACGTGTCCGGCCGGATGCAGCGACACGCGCGCACGCCCCAGCTGAAACGCTTCACCGTCCGCATGCGTGTGATAGACCTGTTCGCCCAGGCGCCATTGCAGGATGGACAGGCTCTCGCGCGTGCAGTGGTACTCGCCCATGCCGCTGCGGGCGTGGTCGCCGTGACCATGCGTAATCACCGCGCGCGGCACCGGCCGCCACGGGTCGATATGGAAATCGCCTTGCGGGCAATACAGGCCCTCCGGCCCGAGCACCACCAGATCGCCGCGTGTGTGAGATGTCTCATCGTTGCCGTTGCGCATGCGGCAACTCTGGCCAAGCCGGTGTGCAGATCCTGAGAATGGGAACCGCGTGCGGCGGTGCCTTCGCGCGGCGCGCGCTTACCGGCAGGTGCCACTCCCTCGCGAGCAGCCGCCGGACGGGCCGTGGACGGCGCACAGAGGCTACGGGTGCACGCACGGCACATGCCGATCAACTCACCGCCACGTTCGTCCGGCAGTGCGCGTTTAGAGTGTTGGCAGCCGCGTGGATCGTGGACGCCTCAGAGCGGCCAACAAAACGTAGCGAGCGGCCGTCAGGTGGCGTGGACGGTACGAAGGAGCCGCGGTGTACGCGTGGTACATGCCGATTCCGAGCACCGGCCGCGCCCGCCTGGCCGCTGCGCAGTCGTTTTGTCAGCTGTTCTCAATGCCGCGTACGCCGCCCGGGCGAACGCACCGCGCTCGCTTCCACCGCCAGGGTGAAGCCGCGTTCTTCGCCGCCGTGCATGGCGCCGACATCGACCACCTGGCGACGGATCTCCTCGCCCTTCCCGTTGCGCACCACCACCACCACCGTGTATTCCCACGGATCGCCGTCGGCCGGGTGGCGGATGGTGCCGTCGACTTTGAGCGGCACGATCGGCGCCGGCTGCGCGTGTTGCGCAGCCGCCGAATCGAAGCGCAGGTGGTGCTTGCACGCAGGGCAGACGCTGGCGCTTTCCAGGATCGTCGCCTTGCAGTGCGGGCAGCTGCGCGTGGCGCCGGGCGTGCCCGGGCGAGGTGCACTCATGTGGCGTCGCTGTCTCCGCTGACCACTGGCTTGCTGGCAGTGACCGGCTTGCCGCCATCATCGCCCCAGCCGAAATCGGCCTGGCCGCGCATGCGCGCACCCGAGGCCACCGTGAGGCTGCCGGCCTTGACATCGCCGACCAACACACCGGACGTCTGCAGTTCGACCTGCGCGGCAGATTCGATGTTGCCCTCCAGCTCGCCGGCGATGATCACCTTGTTGGCGCGCACGCCGCCATTGAGCTTGGCGCCGCGTTCGATGGTCAGATCGCCCTTGACGTTGACATCGCCCTTGAAGCGGCCGGCCAGACGCACATGGCCGGCGCCTTCGATCTTGCCTTCGATGCTGATGTCGGCAGCGATCAGCGACTCTTTCGCTTCGCTGTGACGCTGCGTGGCCACAGCTGCCGGCGCGACGCTGGGCGCTGCGGCGGCGGGCACCGGCGGCGCGGGGCTGGCCTCGGCGGTGAAGAGCCTGCCATCGGCCGCAGGAACCTCGGGGGTGACCGGAACGCCGTCTTTCTTATTGGGACCTTGATCGCGCCACATCGACATCGGACTGCCTCGCTTTAGGGGTCGAGGCCGACTATCGCTGCGCAACTGGATCTTTTGTGTGACGAACTCCGCAAACCGGGATGGACGACGCGCGCGCCGAAGCTGTCGGCAAACGCTGCGAGCAGCCGTCAAGTGGGTGCGCGCGGCGCACCAGGGCCGCAGTCTCCGCGTGCTACCTCCCGGCTTCGTGCGCGGCCGCGCCTGGCTGCCCGCCGTGGCCTTGTCAGCTACCTTCAGTCCGCACTGTCCGTAGCAGCACCGTATCGCTCGACCCGGTTGCGCCCAGCATGCTTGGCCCGATACAGCGCTGCGTCGGCTTTCTGGATCAGGCTCGCACCCTGTTCGCCATCGGCAGGGAAGCTGGCCACGCCGATCGAGGCCGTCACCTTCGGCAAGGCGCGCGCACCGTCGCTGACCGCCAGCGCGGCGATGTAACTGCGAATCTGCTCGGCCACGCGCATGGCTTCTTCGCCATCGGCTTCGGGCAGAAGGACGGTGAATTCCTCACCGCCGTAGCGGCATGCCACGTCCTCGGCGCGCAGGCGGGTCAGCAGCAATTCGCCCACCGCTGCCAGCAACAGGTCGCCGCCGGCATGGCCCTGGCTGTCGTTGAACTGCTTGAAATGGTCCACGTCCAGCATCAAGACCGACAACGGCAGACCACGCCGTGCGCACCGCGCCAACTCGTGGCTCAGCGATTCTTCCAGATAGCGGCGGTTATACAGCCCCGTCAGCGCATCGCGGATCGACTGCCGGCGCAGCGACTCGCGCAGACGCAGGTTGCTCAGCGCCAACGACAACTGTTCGGCGGCCGCCTCGGCGATTTCCAGCCGCGGCATCGGCCCCGGGCCGGCGGCAGACAGGAACAGAAACCCGAGCTGGGTGCCTTGCGCCGACATCGGCAGGCACGCGGTGGTGACGGATGCATCGTGTGCGGGTTCTTCGATATGCGCACACAGCGCATCCCGGCCCAGGTCTTGGACGATATGCGGCTGGCCGCGGCGCAGCGCCCAGCACTGCTCGGGCGACAGATGCGGCGCGCTGCGCACCAGCGGCTCGCCCCAGTGGCTGATCGCCTCGGCGCGGTCCTGCGAGGCGCGCAGCAGGTACACGCTTCCCGCCACGCCCGGCAGCAGGCCGGCCAGGGTACGGCTGCTGACCATCAACGCTTCTTCGGCACTGATGCAGCTCTGCAGCAGGCCGGTGTAACGGCTGAGCAGGTTGAGATCGGCGGTACTGCGCTGCAGTGCCTCGATGCTCTCGCCCAACTCGCGATTGGCCTGCGCCGCCAGCTGTTCTGCCTGCGCGCGGTGGCGCAGTTCGCGCATCAACAGCGCATAGACCATGCCCACCACCAACAGCCCGAACGGAATGCCGGCCAATGCCAGTGCCAGCAACAGGTTGGCGCTTTGTTCGCTGCTTCGCGCGCGTTGTGCCAGCAGCTCCTGTTCGCGCTGCACCATCGCCAATGCCAGCTCGCGGATCGCGCTGGTGGTGCGGAAGGCGCTCTGCCGGATGTCGGCACGTGCCGGCTCCAGCCCACTTTGCGTATAAATGTCGAGCACGTGCTGAATCTGCCGCAGGCGGGTTTCCACCAGCCGTTGCAACTGCGCCAGGTGCTGCTCCTGTGCGGGGTTGTCGACGATCAGGCGGCGCAGGTTGTCCAGCAGGATCGGCAGACGTTCGACACTGGTTTGGTAGCCCAGCAGGTAGGCGTCGTTGCCGGTGAGCAGGAAGCCGCGCTGCGCCGACTCGGCATCGAGCAGGCGCGCCTGGATCTCGTCGACCCGCCCGATCACCTCGTGGGTGTGCGACACCAGCGCGGCATCGGCCAGCGAACGGCGGGCACCGACGAAGATGCCGATTCCGATGACGACGAAGATCAGCGCAGAAAAAATCAGCGCCAGCTGGTTGCGCCGGCGCGACGTAAAAGAAGAGGACATATGCGAATGCTAGCCTGCCGGCCTCGACAACACGAGCCACCCGTCGGCCGAGACAAGCGCGCCGGCACATGGCCGGCGCGTTGCGGGTGCTGTGAGAGGGGAGCGACTCAGTGCTGCGCGTGGTCGGCGTCGTGCTTGTCGGCGTTCTGTTCGGCCTTGTTGGCCATTTCGCGCGTCTTGTCGGCAGTGGCATCGGCCGCATTGGCGGTGGCACGGCTGGCGTCTGCGGCCAACTCGCGCGCAGCCACGCGTGCATCGGCAGTTGCGGCCTTCGCTTCCACTGCCGCACGGTCGGCGGCCTGTTCGGTCGCGGCGGCGGCGTGCTTGGCGGCAGAAGCGGCATCGCGGCGCGCCTGCTCGGCATCCGGGCCCTGACAGGCAGCAAGGGTGAGGGCGGCGATGGCGCTCAACGACAGCATGCGGATCGTCTTCATGGGTGGTCCTGTTCCTGTTCCGGTGTTGGAAGCCGGAGCTTATGTAGGAGGCGATGCAGTCTGCGTCAATGCGTGGCTGGCCATTCAGCCGCCGGGGAGACAGACGCAATCGTGCAGGTTGTCGGTGGTCTTGCCGGCAGGTACGGCGTGCAAGGCTTGCACCGCAGGCAAAGAAAAAGCCGCTGGAAACCAGCGGCTTTTTCCGAACTCGCTTGGAGTCAAGAAGTGATTACTTCTTGGCTTCTTCTGCGGTGTCCTTAGCAGCCTTGGCGGTGTCTTCAGCCGTCTTGGCAGCGTCGGCAGCCTGGTCAGCAGCAGCGTCGGTCGCGGCGCCGGAAGCAGCCTGAGCAGCGTCAGCAGCGGTGTCGGCCGAAGCAGCAGCGGTGTTGGCAGCAGCCTGAGCGGCGTCAGCCGACTGCGAGCCCGAGGCAGCAGCCTGGTCGGCAGCGGTCTGAGCGTCGGCAGCAGCTTCGTTAGCCGAAGCAGCAGCGTCCTGAGCCTGTTCCGGCTTCGAGCAAGCGGTCAGGGCCAGGCCCAGAGCCATTGCGATCAGCAGCTTGTTGATGGTCATTGTTTCAATCCTCGTCGTTAGATTAGGCAACGCGCTATTGCGCGCCCCCGACATGATGACGGCCACAAGACGAGTGTCAAGCGCACGCGCATTCAGTTTTGCAAAATCGCCGTTAAAGATAATTAAATCAATTCGATAGCGATGGCGGTCGCTTCGCCGCCGCCGATGCATAGCGTTGCGATTCCGCGCTTGCCTCCGCGGCTGCGCAACGCGTTCACCAATGTCACCACCAAACGCGCGCCGGATGCGCCGATCGGATGGCCCAGTGCGCAGGCGCCGCCATGCACATTGACCTTGCCGTGCGCGATGCCAAGTTGCTTGATTGGCGCCATCGCCACGACGGCGAAGGCTTCGTTGATTTCGAAAAGGTCCACATCGTCCAATTGCCAGCCGAGCTTGCCGAGCAGCGATTGAATCGCAGCGACCGGTGCGGTGGTGAACCATTCCGGCTCCTGCGAGTGGGTGACATGGCCGACGATGCGCGCCAGCGGCGTCACGCCGCGGCGTTGCGCGTCGTCCGCGCTCATCAGTACGGTGATTGCCGCGCCATCGGAAATGCTCGAGGAACTGGCCGCGGTCACGCTGCCGTCCTTCTTGAAGGCTGGCTTCAACGTCGGAATCTTGGCCACGTCGGATTTGCCCGGCTGCTCATCGCTGTCCACGACGACTTCGCCCTTGCGCGTGGTCACCGTCACCGGCACGATTTCGTCGGCAAACGCGCCGCTGCGCTGCGCCGCCTGCGCGCGTTCCACCGAGGCGATGGCGAACGCATCCTGGTCGGCGCGGCTGAAGCCGAACTTCTCCGCAGTGGCTTCGCCGAACACGCCCATGGCCTGGCCGTCATACGGATTGGTCAGACCGTCCCAGGCCATGTGATCGACCGCCTGAAAATTGCCGTAGCGGTTGCCGGTGCGCGAGTTGGGCAGCAGATGCGGGGCATTGCTCATCGACTCCATGCCGCCGGCCACCACGATGCTGGCCGAGCCGGCCTTGATCAGGTCGTGCCCCAACATGATCGCCTTCATGCCCGAGCCGCACACCTTGTTGATGGTGGTGGCGCCGGTCGAGGTAGGAATGCCTGCGGCGATCGCGGCCTGACGCGCAGGTGCCTGGCCCAGATTGGCCGGCAGCACGCAGCCGACGATGACTTCGGAAATATCGGCAGGCGCGATGCCCGATTGCGCGAGTGCGCCCTGGATAGCAGCCGCGGCGAGCGTGGGTGCCGGCACCGCGTTGAATTGGCCGAGGAACGAGCCGATGGCAGTACGTTTGGCAGCAACAATGACGATGTCGGACATGAGCAGATACCGTTTAAAGTGAAACGATTATCTGCCTCATGGCGGCGCCGCGCCAGCACGCGCGCCACGTGCACGCTTTCCGATTAAAGTAAGCAAAGCGTTATTCGGGCCCGATTGGGCCCCATCCATGGAATGGGTTCGGGGAGAACACCAATGAAGAAGCAAGACGTCGCCAGGACCGTGCTGGCCTCGGCGCTGGCGGTTGCGTTGACCGCGTGTGGCGGTGGTGGTGGCGGAGGTGGTATCCGTCCAAGCACCCCGGCCGCACCGCCGGTGACCTCGCCACCACCGCCTCCGCCGCCAACATCACCGCCGCCACCGGTGACAACGCCAACGACGCCGGAGCCGGCGATCGATGCGCATCTGGCGCTGACCAACGCGCGTGCGGCACAGGCGCTTGGCTTTACCGGCGCGGGGTACCGCATCGGTGTCATCGATACCGGCATCAATGCCAATCATCCGGCGTTGCAGGGACGCGTCAGCGACAGCTTCATCTATGTGGATCCACGCACCAACAACACCGCAGTGGGCGATGTGGTCGGGCACGGGACCGTGGTGGCCGAGCTGGCCGCCGGGCGTGCGGTCGGGCAATGGCCCGGCGGCATCGCGCCGGGTGCGGGCCTGGTGTCTGCGCGCATCATCAGCGACCGTGCGCCGGACGATGACGGCAGCGGCGACGGCAACGAGGTCGATGGACCGCTCGGTCTGGGGCCGGTGCATGCCGATCTGATCAGTGCCGGTGTGCGCATCATGAACAATTCGTGGGGCGGCCTGTATTGGAACGACCCGACGGTGACCAATCAGATTGCCCAGGAATACCGCCCTTTCATCCTCAGCAACGATGGGCTGGTGGTGTTCGCGTCGGGCAATGAATCGCGCTCGCAGCCCTCCGATACGGCGGCGCTGCCCAGTCAGCCTGGCCCGAACGGGACGCTACCGGCGGCCGATCTGGAGCGCGGTTGGTTGGTGGTCGGCGCGCTGGATACCGCCAACCCGACGCAACTGGCGTCGTACTCCAACGCCTGTGGTGTGGCGATGCGCTACTGCCTGGTCGCGCCAGGCACTTCGCTGTTCATCGACCCGGACGCCACTGCCGGCAACATCCGTTATTTCTACGGCAGCGGCACCTCGTTCGCAGCGCCGCTGGTCTCCGGTGCGGCTGCGCTGGTGTGGCAGGCATTTCCGTATTTCAACAATGATCTGGTGCGCCAGACGCTGCTGGGAACCGCCACCGACTTGGGGGCTGCGGGCGTGGATCCGGTCTTCGGCTACGGCCTGCTCAACGTCGGCAAGGCAGTATTGGGGCCGGCACGCTTCGATTGGGGCACGGTGGATGTCAATGTCACGACCTTGCGTTCGACGTGGGCCAACGACATCAGTGGCACCGGCGGCCTGACCAAGCGCGGCACCGGGACCTTGGTATTGAGCAGCACGGCCAATACGTTTAGCGGCGACACCCAGGTCCTTGGCGGCACCTTGCAGACCGCCAGTTTGCAGAGCGCGCGAGTGAGCGTCGCCAATGGCGCGCGCCTGGTTGGCGCGGGCAACATCGGTGGTCGGGTCGACAACGCCGGGACCTTGCAGGTCAACGGCGCGACCGCCTCCATTGCCGGCAACTACACGCAGGCCAGCAATGGTCGCCTGGCACTGAATGTCGGTGACCGGTTGAATGTCGCGGGCACGGCGACCATCGCCGGCGACCTGCAATTGCTCGGTCGGCGCGACTACGTCGCCAACAACACGACCTACGCGGTGCTGCAGGCGACCAATGGTCTGCAAGGCACATTCGACACGCTGAGCAGCGGGCCGGCGGTGACCTTTCTGAGCGCCACGCGCAGCTACGACGCCAACACCGCGTATGTGTCGCTGCAGCGCATGGATGTCACCGCGGTCGCTGCGTCGCTGGGCGCGATCGGCACCGCGTCGATGGATTCGGCCATCCGCGTCGAGCAGGCGTTCCAGCAGGTCGATGCGCAGCAGTTCCAGGGCAATGGTGCGCTCAGCGGCGGCTTCATTCGAGCTGCAGCTGCCTTGCAACAATCGCCAACCGCCAAGGCCGCGGCGGATTCGCTGCGCAGCCTGTCCGGCCGTGCGCATGCCGACTCTGCGGCGATGACCTTCGACACCATCGATCTGGGTCGCCGCGCACTGGCAGCGCATTTCGATGGGCTCTCGCAACAGCCGCGTCTGTTGGGCAACTGGCAACGGGCACTCGGCGGGCCGGGCGAGGGCGGTGCAACCACTTCGGGCTTTGCCACCTCCGGCTGGATGATGGGCAACGATGTGCGTCTGGCTTCCGGTGCGGTCACCGGTTTTGCGTTCGGCGAAACGCGCTCCAGTAGTCTGGGCGACCTGGATGGGGCACGCGGGCGCGATCGTCAGGTGCAGGCGCAGCTGTATTGGGGCACGACATTGGGCGCTGCGTACACGCTGGGCCAAGTGGGCTTTGGCAACGTCAATCGGCAGATCGAGCGCACCCTGCAGCTGGGCGAAGACCGCAGCAGCGCCTTCAGCGACTACAGCGGCAGTTACCTCAGCAGCAATCTGGAAACCGGGTACCGCCTGGGTGGCGCGCATGCAAGCCTGACGCCGTATATGGGCCTGGATTACGTGCGTTTGCGCAGCGACGGTTTCCGCGAAAGCGGCGGCGATGGCTTCGGCTTGCGTGCCGACGCGAGTACGTCATCGCGCACGCAGGCGCTCGCCGGTGTGCGATCGGCGTATCGCTGGCGCGGTATCCAGCTGGGCGGCTATGCGGAATGGCAGCAGGCGCTGAGCAGCGATGGCTTGACGCTAGATGCCAGCTTCGTGGGGGTGGATGCGTGGGCACCGCTGCGTGGCATGCAACCGGCACGTTCGGGTGGTCTGTTCGGCATCACCGCTGCAGCACCGCTTGGCCAGCAGAGCCAGCTGCGTTTCGGTTACGACCAGCGGGTGGGCGAGCGCGGCGACGACCGTGCGTTGAGCCTGAAGTACAGCGCCGATTTCTGATCGGCGTGCATGACGCCCGGGCGCAATGCCCGGGCGTGGCGTTTTCAGCGGCAATCTCGTACTGCGCTGATCGCTACGCCCAATCTATCTGTTGCCAGTTATTCGCCGCGTAGTTTGTGCAGGAAGCGCGGCGCAGTACGACCCAGCGGCAGCTTGAGTTTGCTGATGGCCTCAATGCGCGCTTCGGCAATCTGATCGGCCGCCTGCTGCGGCGAAACGTCCAGCTGCGTGGATAGATCGAAGACCTTTTCCAGGTTGTGATAGATGCTGCGGATCAGCCGCATCGCACGCTCACGGTTGTAGCCGTCGATCTCCAGCGACACATTCATCACCCCACCGGCATTCACCACGTAATCGGGTGCATACAAAATGCCGCGCCGGTGCAGCTCTTCGCCGATGGCGGCGCTGGCAAGCTGGTTGTTGGCGGTGCCGCAGATGATCTTGGCCTTGAGCTGCGGCAGCGTGTCTTCGTTGATGGCGCCTTCCAGCGCGCAGGGAGCAAATACGTCGGCCGATACCTGATGGATTTCATCCGGGCGCACCGCTTCTGCGCCGTATTCGGCCACTGCGCGGTCCACCAGCGCCTGATTCAGGTCGGCCACATAGAGTTTTGCGCCGCGCTCCTTGAGCAGCTTCACCAACTCCATGCCGATATGGCCCAGCCCCTGGATCGCAATGCTGGCCTTGCCGACTTCTTCGTGGCCGAGCTTGCGGTTGAGCGAGGCCATCAGTGCCTGCAGGGCGCCGTAGGCCGTGAACGGGGCAGGGTCGCCGGAGCCGCGGTGCACCTGGTGCACACCGGTGACGTACTCGCTTTCCAGGTAGATCTGCTCCATGTCATTGACGTCCGTGCCGACGTCCTCGGAGGTGATGTAGCGCCCGCCGAGGGTATCGACGAACCGGCCGAACGCGCGGAACAGCGCTTCGGTCTTGTCGGTCCGAGGGTCACCGATGATGACCGCCTTGCCGCCGCCGACATTCAGGCCGGCCAGGGCGTTCTTGTAGGTCATGGTGCGGCTCAGCCGCAGCGCGTCGTTGAGTGCCGCCTCGCTACTGGCATAGGGGCGCATCCGCACGCCACCCAACGCTGGCCCAAGGCGCGTGCTGTGCAGGGCGATGATCGCCTTGAGCCCGGCGTCGCGGTTGTGACAGAAAATCACCTGCTCGTGGCCGGTGGTATCGAGGGTTTCGAAAAGCATCGAAGGCTCCGCGGGGCTGCGTGATGTGCCTTCCCTGAAGCCGGGCGTGCACCCGTGCCGTGGGAAACAAAAAACGCGACGTTTGCAGATCCTGTCCGATCACGTCGCGCTGCAACATTTTAAACCACGTCGGCAGGGGGGTGTGTATGAATCTGTTCACCAATCCCGGTAGCGTTGCTGGCGGAACCACAGCGTCCCCAACCATTTGCTGCCTGCCGTGACCGGCAGGCCGGCGTGCAGCGAATCGGCGTCCGGGCGGCCATCGGCATGCAGGTTGTCGAAGCAGACCAGTGTGCCGGGACGTGGCCGCACGCGAACGCCGGCGACCGGGAATTCGGTCTCGCCACCGGCGCCGACGTCGTTGAGATAGACGCAGACGGTGCGCTGGCGGTTGCCGGCGGTGGGGCGGTCGGCGGCGATCGTTCCGGGCGGCAGGTAGTCACGGTGCGCGCGGTACTGCTCGCCCGGTGCGTAACACAACACCGAGAGTGGTTCTGCGTGGGCGAGCGGGAGCTGCGCGCAGGCCGCCAACCGCGCCTGTGCGGCACGCGCGGCGAAGTCTTCGATGATGGGGTCCAATGTCGCGCCGTGGCTGGTGCGGACCGGCGCGCGCCCGGTGCTGGCATCGTTGGGATCGATCACCTTCGAGGCACGCAGATGCGGTCGCGCCAGCAGCATGAGCAAGCGGCATTCGTCGGCCGACAGGACTGCGGCATATTCTTCGATGCGTGGGGCTGTGTGGCGTCGCACCGGGCCAACACGCGGCGCGAATGCGATGCGGTGACCGGCGGTGTCGTCTGCGGGGTCCGGCGGCGCGACGTCCACCGGCGGTAGCGCGGTCATGCCCAGGGGCTGCAACTGCTGCAAGAGCTGTGCAGCGGCATCGGGCTGGGGCGGCACGCCTTCGCCGCGCAGCAGGCGCTCGGCCAACAGGGCGGCCGACACGGCATCGCCGCCGGCCGCCGCGCGTTCCAGCAAGGCGACGCACTGCCGTTGCCGCTCCGGATGCGCCACACGTCCGTGCTGGATGGCGATGGCGCGTAGTGCTGGCGGGTAGTCGGCATTGGCTGCCGACTGCAGTCGATCCTGCGCAGTGCCGGCCAGGGTCAGCGGCTGCTCTCCCACAGCCAGGGTCGCCAGCAAATAGCGTGCTGCTGCAGCGCCCTGCCGCTCGGCCAGCTCCCAGTACGCACGCGCCTGACCGACGTCCACCTCGCAACCGACGCCATAGGCCCGCATGCGCCCGGCTTCGACCTGCGCCAGCGCATCGCCGGCGGCCGCGCTGCGCAAATACCAGACAAGCGCTTCTTCCGGTTGGCCGGCACGCACCAGCGCCTGGGCCAGCGCGTTGATCGCGCCGGGTTGCTGGCGTTGCGCCGCGCGGGTGAGGTCTGCAAGAGAGGAGGGCTGCATGCGCGCATCCTAAAGTGGCCAACACCGCGTAGCGAGCGGTCGTCAGGTGGAGGTGGGCGGCGCGCTCGGAACTGCAGTGTACGAGAGTGTGCGAAGGAGACTTGCCGATTCCGGGCACCGACGGCGTGCGCGCCCGCCTGTCGGTGAGCGCAGTGGTTCGGTCAGCCGCGCCAAGTCCTGCACGTGTCCTGCACGCTCAGCGATCGCCAGACAAGGCTAACTGCGTCAGATACAGGCGCAGATCGAATTCCAGCTGATGGTAGTCCGGAGTCATGTGGTTGCAGAGCTGGTAGAAGGCCTTGTTGTGATCGGCCTCCTTCAGGTGCGCCAGTTCGTGCGCCACGATCATCTGCAAGAACGG
Source organism: Xanthomonas sp. A1809 (assembly GCF_017746015.1). Classification (NCBI taxonomy): domain Bacteria; kingdom Pseudomonadati; phylum Pseudomonadota; class Gammaproteobacteria; order Lysobacterales; family Lysobacteraceae; genus Xanthomonas; species Xanthomonas sp. A1809. Next base: position 421,981 of record NZ_JAGHWZ010000003.1, read on the forward strand.
CTCCGGCGCGTCGCGAAACACCGATGCGATGCGGATCTCGCGGCTGGCCTTCAGGCGGCCGCCGTGCACGCGGGAGATCGCCGTATGCGTGCCCAGGGCGTGCTTGACCACGTGCAGATGATTGTCGTACGTCGCCTTGTGCAGGGTCGGCGATGAGCGCATGTAGCGCTCTTTCATCGCCTTGACGTACTCGTAGAGATGGCGATCGGTGCGGATCGCGTGCCGGTCGGGGTAGCGTCGCGCCAGTACGGTGGCGAGCTTGTCCTGTGCGATCAGCTCGCGCACCTGATCCAGAACGGCGGGCGGGTAGCCGGTGAGGTAGCGAAGAGTGTCCATGGCGATCTGTCGCGGGCAGGCGCGCATGATCGCCGATGTGTCGGCCACTGACCAATCCATCCGTGCAGATGCGTGACTACGAACCAGTCGCGCATGCGCGCTGAGAGTCGATGCGGCAAGCGCGTGCATCTGTTGCGCCCAGTGCGGCTTGCACGATGCCATGCGCATGTGGTGTTTCGTCGTGCAAGGACGGCCCCGCGCGCAGCTGCGATGATCCCTCCACGGGCGCGTGCGCTCGCGTGGACACGGCGCTTCCTCTCTGAATGCAACGCGTGTATTGCAGCGTGTGTCAGGCGTATTCACGAGTGCGGCACATTCGAATCGGTAGCGTGCGGTGCATGTTCTGCGGCGCTGCGCCGCAAGCACACGATCGAACAACGGCACGGTGCCGATGAGGAGACAACATCATGATCAAGTGGGCCATCATTTTCGCAATTATCGGCTTGATCGCCGGTGCGCTGGGCTTCGGCGGCATGGCCGGCGCGGCGATGGGTATCGCCAAATTCCTGTTCTGGGCGGGCATCATCATCGCCATCGTGCTGTTCGTGCTGGGCATGACGATTGCCAAGAAAGTGACCTGACGCAGGTTGCACGGCCGGGCACGCGCGTGGCTGCCCGCTGTCCTGCCTGCGATGCAAAGGAGCGGCCCATTGGCCGCTCCTTTTTTTTCACCAATGCGCTGGCAAGCATGTCAGCCGCAGGCGATCTCAAGCGTGGCGCACGTGAGTGCGTGCCTGGCTCAAACGCCGGTATCGTCGGCAGTGGTATGCAGGGCGATATTGAGCTGATCGATGGTCACGATCCAGTCGGCATCGTCGAGGCGTTCTTCACGCAATAGCTGGGATTGGGCAGGCGTCCAGAACGGCGCTTCTTCCAGGCGCATATCGCCCGGCAGCGGGGAGTGCTCGGCAATGAAGCTGCGAATGCTGGCTTCGTCGGACGGCAGGCCAAGCTGGGCGAAGAGTTCGGAAAACGGGTGGACGGGCTGTTCCATTGCTGTTCCTTCGTGGGTGCGGATGGCGGAGTACCTGGTCACTGACGCGCGCGGCGGCCAGTGGCGTTGATTTGATGCTAGTTGAACCAGCTTGAGCGTACTGTGCACACGCGGCTTGGATTTGTTTGCGCGAGTGACCATATATGTGTCCAGACCAGCGAGGTATGGCGATCATGGCGACCGGATGGGCGGGTGATGGAGCGGTACAGGACCAGATCGATGCCACTGTCGACGATGCGATCAAGCGCGCGCGGAGTCAGTTGCACCACGGCCCGAGCCTAACGCACTGCGAAGACTGCGAGGCACCGATTCCCGAGGCGCGCCGCAAGGCGGTGCCCGGCGTGCACTTGTGCGTGCACTGCCAAGAGGCGCATGACCTGGAGCAGGCTGGGCAAAGCGGCTACAACCGTCGCGGCAGCAAGGACAGTCAGCTGCGTTGAGTGGCTGATGGGTCATGTCCGCGATGCGACCGCGACCGCGGTCCCCGCAGACGGCGCCGCTATCGCAAGCGTGCGCCGCAGTGGAGCCTGCTGCGGTCGTCGGAGGTTGCCGCTTGCCGACATCGCCGTGTATGGGTTCTGCCACTGGCGAACTCGCCGCAGTATCGCGTTTTGGCCTTGCGCCTAGTTGGCGTTGAAGCTGCCGGTCTCGCGCCAGCGACGCGTCGTGCGCTGGAAAAACAGGCTGTTGGGAACTTGCAGTACGCTGCCGGCACGCTCGCCGGTTTCTTCCAGCGTGGTGTAGATCACGTTGATATCGATCACACGTCCCTTCAAGCCGGGCTTGTCGCCGCCTTCGAGTACCTCGATGTGATCGTGCAGGCGAAATGGCCGCGTGGTGATGATCAGGAATGTGCAGAAGATATTGGACAGCACGCTCCATGCAGCGAAGAACGCTACTGCGCCGACGGCTGCGAACCCGGTGAATGCGGTCCACAACGTGCCGCCCGAGACGCCGATGACCCGTAGCACCATCAGCAAGGCACTGACCGAAATGACGAAGCTGCCGACGCGGCGGATGCCGATCATCATTTCGGCGGGCACGCTGTAACGCGTGCACAGCCGCCGCAGCAACTGCCGGAGCAGCAGGCGGACCAACGCGGCAACTGCCAGGATCAGCACGATCTTGACCGTCGGTACCGCAATCGCCAGCCATTCGGGATTCCAATGGGGCAACAGGCTGCGGATCATGGCGGGCAACGCATCGGAGGCAGACATCACGGCGTGCAGAATCAAAGGGGAATCCATTGTAACGGGCCAACTCTGCGCTGTCGGTGTGCAAAGTGAATGCATGCTCGTCTGCGAATGCAGAAGTGCGGCACGTTGCATGCGTTCAATGCATGCCTACGCGCGCATGCAGATGGAGTCGTGGGTACACGCCTGGAGTTTTTGCGCGGATGCAGCGCAAGGCGCCGACGCGTCCGCAGCGTTCGGTTGCCACGCATCGGCGGCCTGTGCGAAGTCATTGTGCGGGTCATCGCCAGAAGCGACACGAGGTCGCATTGGAGTTGCAGTCCTGCGCGATGCGTATGAATGACATCGGCGGACGCCAGACACAAACATGCCACCTTGCGGTGGCACGTTGATACAACAATCCAACTTCGCGGCAACATGCATTGCAACCTGCCGCGGTGTTGGTGGCGTTAGGCGCTCTTGTCGCCGTCGTTGCGCGCCGGGCCGAAGTTGGTGGTGAGCACTTCGATCCGGCCGCCGGTCTTGCGGAACGCGGCGATGTCGGCAGCGATGCGCTCACGACTGAGCGGCTGCGACTTACCTTCGCTGCGAGCGATGCTGGGCTGGGATTTCTGCTTGGTCGCGGGACGTGCCATGTGGCCTCCTGTAGCGGGGAAGTGCGGTGACACCGCGTGCGGCTAGGGTGGCGCGCGCGGAAGCGGTGTCGAGAGTGCGGCGGCGTTCGGTGCGCCGTCGCGGCGGCACGGTGTACGTGCCGTTGCAGGCAAGACGGCTGAGCGTCGAGCAGCAACCGCCCATTATAGGGGATGACGTTGCAGTGCGTGTTAATCGTCCGACGAGTGGGCTACCTGCGCGGCAGCCCAGGCCAGTCCCTGGACCACACCGAATGACGGATCGCCATGCACCAGGCGCGATTCGGGGAACGCAGCGGCCACGGTCTCGCGGATGTAGCCCGCCCGCGACATGCCGCCGGTGAGGAACACCGTCGTCGGTGCGGCGGCCATGTCGGCGCGCACCTGTGCCAGCAGCCCTGCCAGTTCGCCCAGATAACTGGAAGCGGACGCAACCAATGCATTGGCGTGCACCTCCACGCCCAGGCCGCGCTCAATGAAGTCGAGCGCGGCCTGGTGCCGATCCAGCTCGCTGAGCGCGATCTTGCAGGTTTCCACGCCGCGATACAGGCGCGCGGTGTTGCCGGTGTCCTGCAAGGCCTGCAGGCGCTTGTCGAAGGGGGCGGGCACGTCCTGGTACTTGTGCAGGCGGAATTCGCGCTGTCGCGTCATGTCTTGCACCATCGCCGCCTCCACGTAATGGTGGGTGGGCACGCGCGTGATGCCGCGGCCGAACAGGGGCATGTAGGCCGCCAGGCTCAACGCCAGATCGATATCGGTGCCGCCACGCGCGATGCCCCAGGCACGGTGTACCTGCGGCGCAGCGCTGCCACCGACGCTGGCATGGGCAATGTCGGTGGTGCCGCCGCCGATATCCACCACCACGGTGTCGTGGCGGCTGTCATGGCTGACGTGGTAATGCATCGCCGCCGCTGCAGGTTCTTCGAGAAAGTCCACGCTGTCGAAACCGGCGGCGATCGCGGCGGTCTGCAGGATCTCCAGCGCCTGCGCATTGCCGGCCTCACCGATCGAACTGCGAAATTGCACCGGCCGGCCCAGCGTGGCGTGACGGATGTTGATGTCGAACTGGCGCGAGGCTGTCAGCCGGATGTGTTCCAGCACATGGGTGGCGATGCCGGTAATGGTCTGGCGTGCGCGCGGATGCAGGTTGTAGCCCAGCATCGACTTGGGGCTTTGCACCAGGCTGCCTTCGCCTTCGAGAAAATACGCATCCAGCGCTTCGTCGCCGTAGACGGCGTTTTGCAGCAGGGCGGCGGAACTGCGTGGCTCACGCACCTGCTCTTCCATCCACTGCCGCCGCACGATGCGGATCGCATCGCGGCGCAGGCGGTCGGTGTTGGGGGTGCGGCCGGCGGCCAATGCATCGCGGCGGCCCGAGTCAATGAGCCGCTCAACCTCGTACTCCAGCGCTGGCGTCAGGCTGAAATCGTCCGGGTCGCGCATGATCTCGGGAAAATACACCGTGGTGCGGAACTGCAAGGCCTCGCCGAAGCGCACCGGCACCACTTGCCCATCGACGATCGCCGCGGCGGCGGAGTTGCTGGTACCGAAGTCGATGCCGAGTTTCATGCAGACAGGCCTGGGAGCGGGCCGCGCACTTTACTACGCCCGCCGCACCTGCCGTCGAGATCGGCAGCGTCGGTGACGCCATGGCCCAGCGCGAGCGCTGTGTTGCGCACTGGCCCGCGCCGCAGCCAGGAGGGCGCGCGGCGCGCGCCGGGTCAGGCGGCCAGCTCGGCCACGTGACCGTCGTTCAATTCCTGCGTGGTGGCCTCGCGCACTGCCACCACCTCGACCGCGAAGTGCAGGGTTTGCCCGGCGAGCGGGTGGTTGCCGTCCACGGTGACCTGATCGGGGCCAACCGCGGTCACGGTGACCAGGACCGGGCCTTGCTGCGTGCGCGCCTCGAACTGCACGCCGGGTACCACGTCGACATCGGTCGGAAACGCATCGCGCGGCACCTGCTGGATGAGCTGCTCGTGGCGCGGGCCATAGCCCTGTTCGGGCACGACGTCGGCGGTGAGCGTATCGCCCAGCCGCTTGCCTTCCAGTGCCTGCTCCAGGCCGGGCACGATGTTGCCGGCGCCATGCAGATAACTCAGCGGAGTATCGGGCGTGGAGCGGTCAAGCACTTGGCCGTTGTCGTCGGAAAGGGTGTAGTGGATGGTCGCAACGCGACCCTGGCTGATTTCCATTGGAAACCTCCATGAATGGGTGATCGAGGGGAATGCATCGGCTGATTCACGATGCGAAGAGGTGCCGCACGCACACCGTAGGCAATCGCACCGGATCATGCAACCGCAGCCAGGTTTGCGGTTGAGGCGGGGATCAGCTTGGCGGCACGACCTCCACGACCAGGCTCGCGCCGGCTGCCTCAGCGCGAAGACGGAGTGGAGCGTGGAGTGCGTTGGGCCGACCGTCTGCAGCGCGCAATGGACCAACGCGCAGCGACGCGGTGACCCACGGGCATGCTTCACGACATCTGCATGCCGCACGCTTCGGTCTCCCTCAGTCCGGCGCTGCTCCGCTCTCGATCTGCGCACGCCGTGCACGCCAGGTTTCCGGGGTCTGCGGCTTGATGAACAGTGCGGTGAGCTCGGGATGTTGCTGCTTGGCAGCGGCTTCGATCCGCCCGACGCAGGCCTCGATCTGCGGTGTGGTGCGGCTGTCTTCGAACTCGGCGCTCAACGCCGCCACCACCTGGTTGGGGCCCATTTGCATGGTGAGCACGCCATTGGCCGCACGCACGTCCGGGTCGCTGGCGGCGATGCGCAGCAGCGAGTCGGTAACATGCGCATGCGCCGGCTCGCCGATCAGCAGGCCCTTGGTTTCGCGCGCCAACAGGAACGCGGTAAACGCGAGCACGCCGGCAATGCCGATCGAGGCGATGCCGTCGAGTTCGGGCATGTCGAACAATTGCGCACCGGCCAGGCCGAGCAGCGCCATCAGCAGGCCGATCAACGCAGCGCTGTCTTCCAGCAACACGGTGAAGGTGGTGGGGTCCTTGCTCTGGCGAAATGCCTGGAAATAGCCCATGCGGCCTTTCTTGGAGCGAAATTCGCGCACCGCCACCACCCATGAAATGCCTTCGAACACGATCGATACGCCGAGCACGCAGTAGGCAATCAGGTGGCTCTTGGCCGGCTCGGGGTTGCGTAAATGCACGATGCCTTCGTACAGCGACACGCCTGCACCCATCGCGAAGACCAGCAGGGCGACGATGAAACTCCAGAAATACAGCTCGCGCCCGTAACCGAACGGATGGGTCGGGGTGGGCGGCTGCGCAGCGCGGCGCAAGCCATACAGCAGCAGCACTTCGTTGACGGTGTCCACCAGCGAATGCACGCCTTCGCTGAGCATGGCCGAGCTGCCGGAAATGCCGGCGGCGATGAACTTGGCCACGGCAATGGCCAGATTGCCCGCCAGTGCCACGTACACCACCACGTGCGAACCCTTGGGCTTGCCTGGGCCATTGTCGCTGGCGGCGGGGTCGCTTTGTTGGGTGTGAGGGGAGGGCGGCGTTGTGCGCGGGGGAGTGGACACTGGCTGATTGGACACGCGCGACCTGCGGGGCATTCGACAAGCGCCGCACTATCGCCCCATCCCCGTGCCGGGTGCGTGATCGCGCACCCGGGCGGCTACAATCCACGCCCGCTTCGATCAAGGAATTGCATGCCTACCGTCCCCGCCTGTCCGCAATGCGGACTGGAAAATACCTATGCCGATGGCGCGATGTCGATCTGCGCCGACTGCGGCTTCGAATGGAGCGCAGGCGATGCCGCGGCAGACACGACGGTGGTGCGCGACAGCAACGGCAACGTGCTGCAGGCCGGCGACACGGTGACCGTGATCAAGGATCTCAAGGTCAAGGGCTCTTCGATCCCGCTCAAGCAGGGCACGGTGATCCGCAACATTCGCCTGGTCGAAGACGATGCCGAGCACATCGAGGGCAACTCGGAAAAGATCAAGGGCCTGGTGTTGAAGACCTGTTTCCTGCGCAAGGCGTAAGCGCGGTGACCCCGTGGCGCGGCAGTGTGCGTTGGCGGAAGCCGGCGCGCGCTCGCCCCAATGCGCAGCGCACCTGCGGATGGGCAGTGCAGGCCCGTTGCGCTAATCGCGCGGATACACCGCCGCCACCATGCAGCCCTGTCGCATGCGCGAGAGCCTTGGCAATGAGATAGCTGCATCATCGGCAGCGTTGGCGTACTGGCAATCGCGACGGTTAGCGCGCATGCGCCGCTGCGAAATCACGTGTGGTGATGGGGTGGCGTTGCGGATCAGATGATGCAGGGTGACGAGTGTCGGGCGCGCATGGCAACCGGCAAAAAACTCGATGCCAATAACGCACGACCAGGTGCGCGCAGGCGATGCGCAGGATGCCGGCAGCGGTCCGCCTGGCAATCACCGAGCGGCCGCATGGCCAGCGGCGCGCGTGCAAGACCGGTCGCTGCTTATCGGCCAACAGCAGGCATGCAGTGCATCGGCGTCACCCACGGCAACCGCACCGTGCCAGCCGGCAGGTGCGGTCGCGTGGTCAGCGGCTGATCAGGCGATTACTTTGGCAAAGCGGGGTAGTCGGTGTAACCCTTGGCACCGCCGCCGTACATGGTGGCCTGGTCGATCTCGGCCAGCGGCGCGTTCTCGCGCAGGCGACGCACCAGGTCCGGATTGGCGATGAACGGGCGGCCATAGGCGATCGCATCGGCGTAGCCGCTGCTGATGGCCTGTTCGGACATGCCGCGGTCGTAGCCGTTGTTGGCGATCCAGGCGCCGTCGAACTTGGCGCGCAGCGCGGCATAGTCGAAGGCGATGTTGTCGCGCGGGCCGCCGGTGGCGCCCTCGATCACGTGCACGAAGGCCAGCCCGCCGATCAGGTTCAGGCGCTCGACCGCACGTTCGAACAGCGGCTGCGGGTCGGAGTCGTGCGCGCCGTACACCGGGGTCACCGGCGACAAGCGCACGCCGGTGCGCTCGGCGCCGATTTCATCGGCAATCGCCTGCACCACTTCGGCAAGCAGGCGGGTACGGTTTTCGATATCGCCACCGTAGGCATCGGTGCGCTGGTTAGAGCTGTCGCGCAGGAACTGGTCCAACAAATAGCCGTTGGCCGCATGCACTTCCACGCCGTCGAAGCCGGCATCGATCGCGTTGCGCGCCGCGATGCGGTAGTCCTCGATCAAGCCGGGGATTTCATCCAATGCCAGCGCGCGCGGCTCGGACACGTCCTCGAATCCGTTCTTGGTGAAGGTCTTGCCTTCGGCGCGAATGGCGCTGGGCGCAACCGGCACTTCGCCCGGCGGCAGCACACTGGTGTGCGAGACGCGGCCAACGTGCCACAGCTGCAGCACGATCTTGCCGCCGCGGCGATGCACTTCGTCAGTGACGGCGCGCCAGCCCTCGATTTGTTCCTTGGTGTAGATGCCGGGCGTATCGAGGTAACCCTGGCCCAGCGGACTGATCTGGGTGCCTTCGGCCACGATCAGGCCGGCGGTGGCACGCTGGCCGTAATACTCAGCGGCAAGCGGCGAGGGCACCTGGCCGGCGACCGCGCGGTTGCGCGTCAGCGGGGCCATGATCACGCGGTTGGCAAGCTCCAGCGCGCCCAGGCGCACCGGCGAGAACAAGGGGGATTGAGTGGATTTGGACATCAGCAACCAGTCGAAATTGATCACGCGCCAGGCGCGACGCCGCGCCGATCGCGGTGCCCGGTAGCGATGGTGGCGGACTCAAGCAGATTCGAGCGATGCAGATAGGACACAGCGTCCCTGTCGCGTCGAAAGCGTGGCAACTGTGATGGAGTGGGCGCTGGCGCTGAACCGCCCCTGGTGTCGCGCTTTCCTGCTCTGCTGCATTGCACAATAATAGGCCGCCCCGCCACTCTGGAGTCGGGCATGACCGATACCGACCTTTCTTCGCCACGCGTGTCCCGGCGCGATTACGTGCTGATCCTGCTTGCGCTGGCGATGGGCGGCTTTGCGATCGGCATCAGCGAATTCTCCACCATGGGCCTGATGACGCAGATTGCGCAGGGCCTGCAGATCACCGAGCCGCAGGTCGGTCACGTCATCAGCGCGTATGCGTTGGGCGTGGTGGTGGGTGCGCCCTTGCTGGCGATCCTGGGCGCGCGCTGGCCGCGGCGCACCTTGTTGCTGCTGTTGATGGTCTTCTATGCGCTGGGCAACGTGGCCAGCGCATTGGCACCGAGCTACCACGCCATGCTGCTGTGCCGCTTTATCGCCGGACTGCCGCATGGCGCCTACTTCGGCGTTGCGTCGCTGGTGGCCGCATCGATCAGCCCGCCCAATCAACGTGCCACTGCAGTGGGGCGCGTGTTGTTGGGTCTGAGTGTTGCGCTGCTGGTGGGCAACCCGCTGGCAACCTGGCTGGGGCAAATCGTGAGCTGGCGCTGGGCCTATGCGTCGGTGTCGGTGATTGCGCTGGGCACGGTCGCCGCCGTGGCGGTCCTGTTGCCGCCGCAGCCGGAGGAGCCGCGCCAGCAGCCGCTGCGCGAATTGCGCGCGTTCAATCAGCCGCAGGTGTGGCTGGCATTGGCGATCGGGGCGGTGGGTTTTTCCGGCATGTTCTGCGTCTTCAGTTACCTTGCGCCGACCTTGACTGCGGTGACCGGCGTGACCGCAGCGCGCATCCCGTTGGCGATGGTGGCGTTCGGCGTGGGCGGGGTGCTGGGAAGCATCCTGGGCGGTTGGTTGTTCGATCGCATGCAGTTCCGCGCCGTACCGGTGTTGCTGCTGTGGTCGGTGGTGGTGATGTTGACGTTTCCGCTGGCAGCGCAGTCAGGCGTGTGGGTGTTCGTCTCGATCGTGGCGGTCGGCACCATGGGGGCGTTGGCGCCGGCCTTACAGACGCGCTTGATGGACGTGGCGGCAGAAGCGCAGACCCTGGCCGCAGCGTCCAACCATGCAGCGTTCAATACGGCCAATGCATTGGGTCCATGGCTGGGTGGCATGGCGATCACGGCAGGCTGGGGTTGGACCTCCACCGGCTACGTCGGCGCGGCCACCGCGCTCGGCGGGTTGCTGGTCTATGCAGCGGCGGTGTGGCAGGAACGCCATCAGCAACGTGCAGTGCTGACGAATTGCTGAGTTGCCGGTGCCGCAATGCGTCAAGCGCCCGCGGCGCCGTTTCGCTCCGGTGGCAGCTTGCGCCGCCATGCAGCGATTCGCACGGCCCATGTGCCATCACGACAGCCATCTCACGGGGCGCCGGCGAGACTTCGCGTTCCATCAAGCGGACCGAACAGTGCCATGAACGAGTTCACTCCACCGCCGTGGAAGCGCTCCAATCCCAAGGGCAAGGCGAAGTCGACACCGTTGACCGATGCGCAAAAAGCAGCCGCCAAGCAGCGCGCCGAAGAGGCGGGGCGGCCGTATCCGAATCTGGTCGACAACATGTGGGCCAGTCGCCAGCCGAAGTGATCTTGATCCGCTGTTGGCATGGATGAATTGCAATTCATCGCATGCATGATGGCGTGAGGACGATGCCCACATCGCTCACATATCGATTATGCGGGCGACGCGAGGATGAGGCCGTACACAACGCGACGGCACTGCAATCAACCCATCGATTGACTCAACCCGCCGCACGCGCAGTCATCGCACCGCGCCGCGTCGGTCCATCCAAACAAGGAGCCACACATGAGCATTCAGAGCAAAACTGAGCATAGCCTCAACGACCTCATCGCCATCTCGCGCGACGGCAAGGACTTCTACGAAGAAGCCGCGGCCAAGGTGGGCGACGCGGAGCTCGCGACGCTGTTCCGCCGCATCGCCGGCGTCAAGACCGACATCGTCAGCAGCCTGAGCAGTGTGGTCGCCGCCGCCGGTGGCACGCCGGAACAGCACGGCACCATGGTGGGCAGCATGCAGCAGTTCTACGGCAAAGTTCGCGCAACCCTGGGCGACACCAAGTACGGCTATGTGGCCGAGTTGGAAGAGTCCGAAGACCGTCTGTTGAAGGCGTTCGACGAGACCATCGCCGACCAGGACACCCCGGCCGCTGCACGCGAAGCCGCGCTGCGCCTGCTGCCTGAGGTACGCGCTTGCCATGACGTCATGCGCAACCGCAAGCATGCGATGAAGAGCGCCGCATAAGCTGCGCGTTGAACCGAGTGCATCGTCACCGATCCGATGCAGCTCCGGAGTAAGACGATAAAGGCGGAAACGGGCAGCGCATGCTGCCCGTTTCTTTGTGTGTCGCCGCAGGCGCGCATGCATGGCGCAAGGCCGCAATCGCAGTTCCACGCAATGCAAGAGGTTCCACATCCACGCCATGCATGCCGGCATGTCCGGCACGTGTTGGGTCTGCTAGTATCCGCCGCCCTTCTTCAGGCAGGCCCGCGTTGCGCGGTCGCGGCATCCACCCATGAAGCAACAGTTCCTGTACCTGTCGTCGGCCGAGGCACAGCTGTCGCTCGGGCTTGGAGAAGAGAAGACCACCGAACGTCTGTTTTTCGCGGTGATGGCCGATGCGTCCACTGCCGAGCATGCAGCGCGCATTGCCGACCGCCTGTTGCAAGGCGGGCACGCCCAAGGCAAGGCGCTTGCGCGCGAACGGCTGCATGTGACCCTGCATCATCTGGGCGATTACGCCGGTGGTCTGCCGCCATCGTTGGTGAGCCGCGCCAGCCAGGCCGCGACGCGCGTGCAGATGGACGCGTTCGAGGTGGAGTTCGATCGCGTCGGCACCTTCGGCGGCAGGCGCTCGCAACTTCCCTGCGTGCTGCGTGGCGAAGAGCAGGTGCGCGGGCTTTACGAGCTGCAGGGCGCATTGGGAAGGCAGCTGGCGCATGTGGGCATTGCCGGCGACGCGCAATACACGCCGCACATGACGCTGCTGTACTGCAATCAGGCGGTGCCGCAGCGGCGCTGCGATGCGCTAGCCTGGACCGTGCGCGATTTCGCGCTGGTGCGCAGCTTTCTTGGCCAGTCGCGCTACCAGATCGAAGGCCGCTGGTCGCTGCGCTGATGTGCATGGCCGCGCGTACGCGGTAGCCTGCGGACATGGACATCGCCACGCCATTGCCATTGCAGGCCGACCACCTGGCCGCGCTCGAACAGGCCTATGCCGCCCCGCCGCGCGCTTACCACCACTTCGGCCACGTTCGCGCGGTGCTGCAGCACTACGCCGAGGTCGCGGCCGGGCCGGGCTGGCGCCAGCCGACAGAAGTCTGGCTGGCGGTGCTGTTCCATGATGCGGTGTATCAGCCCGGATGCAGTGACAACGAGGCGCAATCGGCACTGATGGCGGCCGAAGCCATCCCGCGCTGGTGGCCGCAGGCGCGGGTGGATGTCGAGCGGGTGCAGGCGCTGATCCTGCTCACGGCCCGGCATGGGCAAGTGCAGCCGCAGGACGTGGATGAAGACGCCGCGCTGTTCCTGGACTGCGACATGGCGATCCTGGCCGCGCCCGCGGCGGTATTCGATGCCTACGATCAGGCCATCGCCGAGGAGTATCGCGGGCACGTGCCCAGCGTGCTGTTCCGGCGCAATCGCCGTCGATTCCTGGCGGCTGTGCTCAAGCAACCGCGCATCTTCCTGAGCGACTACTTCCATACCCGCCACGACACTGCAGCGCGCGCCAATCTGCGCCGGCGGCTGGGGCGCTGAGCCTACGCCCCAGCCGGCTGCATGTCCGGCTGAGTCCGATGCGCACGCTACAATGGCCGCATGCACGACAGCGCTGCTTCCCGCCCAGACCCACGCCCGATCGCCCCACAGCCGCCTGCGCCCAACGAATGCTGTGAGAGCGGCTGCCCGCTGTGCGTGCACGATCTGTATGCCGAGGAGCTGACGCGTTACCGCCAGGCCCTGGCAGCGTGGGAAGCGCGCCAGCCGGCGGTCAGCCGCCCCGAGGCGCAATGAGCCAGGTCCTGCGCTTCGCGCTGCAGTCCGGAACGATTATCTTTGAACCACTTTTCCCGATGGTGCGACATGCGACGACTTGAAATGTGGAGCGCGCTCTGCGGCGCGGCGATGTTGACGCTGTCGGGCATGGCCGCCGCGCAGGCGCCGGAACCGGTCAGCCACGGCCGTTTCGAGCAGGTGCCGGTGCTGATGCCCAAGGGAGAGCCGCAACGGGTGGTGATCTGGCTGGCCGGTGCGGGCGATGCCGCCAAGCGTCAGGCCCAGGCAGAAAGCCTGCGCGCCGACGGTGCGATGGTGGCGGTGGTGGACACCGCGCACCTGTACGCAGTGCTGCGCAAGGCTGGCGGCACCTGCACGTTCTCGGTCGGCGACGTGGAAAATTTCTCGCGTTACGTGCAGGCCTTCTATCACATCCCCACCTATCGTCTGCCGCTGCTGGTGGGCGATGGCGAGGGCGCCGCGTTGGCCTACGCGATCGCGGCTCAGGCCAAGCCGCACGTCCTGGCCGGCGTGCTCACCGACGGGCTCTGCCCGGCCACCGTGTCCAACCAGGCAATCTGCCAGCCGGGTGTACGCCCCGGGACCAACACGCTGTTGCCGGTGCCGTTGCAGATTCCCTGGGTGCTTGCCGCCAGCCAGGACAAACGCTGCCCGGCGGCTGCCGAAGAGGGTTTCCTCAAGCAGGTGCCGCAGGCGCGAACCTTCCGGCGCTCTGCCAAAGGCGACATCCTGCCCGGCCTGCGCGCCGCGGTGCGTTCGCTGGGCGAACAGAAGGGCGTGGCGTTGCCGCCGCCGCCGGGCGGTCTTGCGGATCTGCCGGTGGTGGAACTGCCGGCCAAGCCCGATGGCGACAGCGACGACGACACCTTCGTGATCTTCGTGTCCGGCGATGGCGGTTGGGCAGGCCTGGACGAAGAGGTGGCCGATGCACTCGCCGCGCAAGGCATTCCGGTGGTCGGCCTGGATTCGCTGCGTTACTTCTGGACCGAACGCACCCCGCAAGGCTTTGCCGACGACCTGGATCGCATTGCCCGCGTCTATGCGCAGCGCTGGGATCGCCAGCGCGTGGTACTGATCGGCTTTTCGCAGGGCGCCGACGTGCTGCCGGCGGCCATCAATAAACTGCCCGCTGCGACCAAGCAGAACCTGCGTATGACGGCGCTGCTGTCGGTCGGCAAGCTGGCCGACTACGAGTTCCACGTCAGCAACTGGCTGGGCTCGGACGACGAGGGCCTGCCGATCGCGCCGGAGATCCAGCGTCTGCCGGCCGGCACGACGGTGTGCATCTACGGCCAGGACGACGACGATGCGCTTTGCCCGAACCTGCCCGCAAACGTGGCCAAGCGGGTCGCACTGCCAGGCGATCACCATTTCAAGGGCGATTACACGACCCTGGCCAAGACGATCATGGACCAGTTGCACACGCTGTCGAAGCCGTAAGGCCGGACAGTGTTTGATCTGAGTGCGCCGACCGTGTCCTGGTCGGCGGCACGGTGCCGGGTCCGGTCCGGAATCGCGACACGCTGTGAATCCATCCTTGGAAGCTCGATGGCGGCATCCATGCCGCCCCACATGCGCTGGCCCGCGGAGGTGGCACCGCGCTTTCACGGTCTGCGACCGCTGCTCCGCACACCAGGATTGCCGGAAACGGCGTGCTCCTGCGTTGTCAATCCGCTCCGGTGGGCGCCAGCGAACGCGGCCGGACCTGCATGTTCGGCGCCAGCGTCGCGCGCGGGCTTACTCCTGCCGCCCAGGATCGGCCGAGATCAGGCGGGTGACATCCAGCAAGGCGGCCGGCAGATGCATGCCGCCGGGGGCGACCAGATAGCGTGGACGCCAGGTCGGGGCGAACTTCGACTTGAAGCGGCGTAGACCGCTGAATCCGTAGAAACGCTCGCCGTGCCGCGCGACCAGGCTGGCGAAGCGGTTCCAGCGCCCGGCCAGGCGATGTTCGGCCAGGCCCGACAACGGCGCCATGCCCAGCGAGAACCGCGTGTAGCCGTTGGCCTGGCCCCACAGGAACAACTCGATGAACAGGAAGTCCATGGTGCCCTTCGGTGCCTGCGCGCTGTGCCGCATCAGGTCCACCGACAGTTCGCCGCCGGCCGGTGCCCACCACACGTTGGCAAATGCCACGATCTGGCCTTCGACCTCGGCCACCGCCACCGGGAAGCGACGCAGGTAATCCGGATCGAAGCTGCCCAGCGAGAAGCCTTTCTCTTCGCCGGATTTTTCTTCCAGCCATTGTTCCGACACCTCGGCCAGGCGCGGCAATACCTCCTCCACCTGTTCGGGCGGCAGCATGCGGAAGCTCAGGCCGCCGCGCTTGCCGCGGTTCCAGGCCTGGCGCAGGTCGGCACGGTCGCGGCCTTCCAGGGTGAAACCCTCCAGCGGCACGATCGCCTCTTCGCCCAGCTTGACCAGGGTCAGGCCCATGTCGAGATAGGTCTGCCAGTACCGTTCGCCGACCTGGTAGAACACCGGGCGCAGGCCCATGTGGTCGGCCTCTTCGCGGAAGCGCCAGATCAGCGCGCACGCCACCTCCGGCGGGCCGACCGGGTCGCCCATGGAAATCAACGAACCCCCATAGCGCTGCATCATCACAAAGCCACGGCGCTGCTCATCCAACAAAAACGCCTTGTCGCCGGTCAGCGCCAGGCAGGCCTGGGTATCGGTACTGGTGGCCAGGATCGGTGCCAGCGTCTGCAGCGTCTGCGCATCGGCCGCCGGCATCGGCCTGCGCCCACCACGCAGCAGGCGCGCCATGCCGAACACGATCACGCCCACGCACAGGATCAGCGCGGCGCGCAATGCACGCGGCGCATTGGCCGAGGTGGCGAACTGCCACCACAGATCGTTGCTGTATTCGACATGGCTGTAGACGAAGAACAGCAGCCAGAACGTGGCCACCAGCACCAGGCCCAGGTTGCTCAGCCAGCGCCACGACCAGGCTTCGTCCAGCAGCGCGCCCTGGCGATAGAACTCGCGTCGCGCCGCCCACAGCGCAACCGCTGCCAGCGCCGCCGACAACGACACCGAGATATGGCTGCCGCGCAGCAGCGCCAACGGCGGCAGCAGCAAGCACACGCCCAGCGCCAGCACCCAGGCCGCATGGCTGCGGCGCTGCAGGCCCTGGCCGATCAGCAGCAGCATCATGCCGCCCAGGCTGACCAGCAGGTGCGAGGTTTCGATCAGCGGCAGCGGCGCCACTTCCTGGCGCGCGCGCGGTGTCGGCAGGGTGCCGTCGATCACCAGCGCGGCACCCACTGCAAACACCGCCAACGCCAGAATCTGCGGCAGCCACGGGCGCAGGGTCTTCCACACGGTGCGCGCGGTGCTGGCGCCGACGCGTACCGGCGCGCGCAGCCCGGAGGCGGCCGCCATGGCCACCGAGATCAGCAGTGGCACGATGTAGTACGTGACGCGGTAGGCCAGCGCCGCGGCCAGGACCGCGGCGGGAGTCACGTGCGGCAGCAGTTTGAGCAGGCTCCACTCGAACACGCCCAGGCCGGCCGGCACGGTGGAGATCAGCCCGGCCACCACGGCCACCAGCCAGATGCCGATGAAGCCGAAGTAGCCGGTACCGGGGTCCGGCGGCAGCAGCACGTAGAACGCGGCCGCGGCCAGGCCCAGTTCCACCACGCTCAGTGCGGTGACGCCCAGCACCGTGGTGCGGTCCGGTAACCAGAACCGGTGGGTGCGGATGCCGAACTCGCGGCCCTGTTTGCCGACCAGCGCCAGCATGGCGCTGTAGCCGACCAGCAGGGCGATGCCGGCAATGCGGATGGCCTGCGCAGTGATCGGCAACGCGCGCGCGGCCGCTTCCGGTTCCAGCAGCAATGCCAGACCCAGCAGCACCCAGGCCCCGAAGATGAAGCCCAGGGTGCTCATCAGCACCACCTGGCCAATCTCGGCCAGGGTCAGGCCCACGCTGCCGTAGCCGCGCAGTCGCACGGCGCCGCCGGTGAGTGCGGCAAAGCCCAATGTCTGCCCGACCGCATGCGCCATGAAGGCGGTGATGCCCACCCGTGCCGGATGCAGCTGCTTGCCGGTGCGCTTGAGCCCCACCCAGTCGAAGCCCACCAGGCACGCGTAGCTGCTCAGGCCGAGCAGCAGCGTCAGTGCGATCTGCCCCGCGCCCAGCGCACGGAACGCATGCCGGATCTGGCGGTAGCCGTGGTCGGTGAACTGCGACGACAGCGCATGCAGGGCCATCGCCAGGATCGCCAGGCTGATGATGACCGGCAAGGCGCGACGCCAACCGCTGGCGGACGTTTCGGAAGACGCGGGGGTATCCGTCATGAGGGCAACGGGATCTGCTGAAAGGGAAGGAGGGTGCATGCACGAGGTGTGCCGCGCGCGCGTTTGCAATGCATGGGCCGGTCGGGTTGAGGGTGCATGCAGCGTGGTTGCGAAGGTGCCGACATCCAGTGAACGCGTGGTTCGATCGTACCGACACAGTGTCCGTGCGGGCCGGCCGCGCGCATCATAGGGCAAAGCCGCACACGCGTGCCGAACGAACACGACAGGACAGCCATGACAGTTGGAAGGCAGACAGGCTGCTGATGCGCACTCCACCCGATTCCCCAACGTTTGCGCCGCACGCGCGGGCCATGCCGCCGCGCTGGAGCGGCCACGCCGGCCGCATCGCCGCCGCCGCTGGCATGGTCTTCATCGGGCTGGTGCTGGTGTTGCAATGGCTGCGCCGCGATCTCTGGTGGGTGGATGCGCAACTGAGCGCCTATCTGCACGGTCCGTATGGCCTGTTGCTGCGCACCGCCTACTGCCTGCTGGCCGCCAGCATGGCGTGGCTGGCGCTGGGGCTGTATGCGGCGTTGGCGCCGGCCGCGCGCAGCCGCACCGTGCTGGGTTTGTTCTGGATGGCGGCATTGGGGCTGTGCATGGTCTCGATCGGCGACAGCTGGATGCCCGAGCTGGCGCCGGAGGCGGCCGCGATGGTGCATGTGTTGTCGGCGGATACGACGTTTCTGTGCGTGATTGCCGCGGTATTGCTGCAGGCGTGGTACTTCCGGGCCGATGTGCGGTGGCGTGCACACTTTCCTTCGGCCTTCCCGCTGGGCTGGGCAGCGTTTGCGGTGTTGCTGTTCCATGTCACCGTGACCAGCGCACCCCTGGGCATCAGCCAGAAGATCGCCATCGTGCTGATCGTGGCCTGGATGGTGCGCGCGGGCACCGTGTTGGCGCGCTGCGAGCGCGACGGGGCTGCACGTCTGCCGCATTCGCGGGACAATGCAGGGGTCAATCAACCGTAGGAAGCCTGAAATGCTGCAGCGATTCGATGCGGGTCCGCGTATGTCCGAAATGACCGTCCATGCCGGCGTGTGTTACCTGGCTGGCCAGATTGCCGAGGACACCAGCCAGGACATCACCGGGCAGACCCGCCAGGTGCTGGGCGAGATCGACAAGCTGCTGGCGCTGGCGGCCAGCGACAAGACCAAGATCCTGCGTGCGGAGATCTTCCTCGCCGACATCGCCGATTTCGATGGCATGAACAAGGCCTGGGACGAGTGGGTGCCGCACGGCTTCACGCCTGCCCGCGCCACCGTTGAAGCCAAGTTGGCGCGGCCGGAGTGGAAAGTGGAAATCGTGGTGACCGCTGCGGCGGGCTGATCGCGCCACTGGGTGCGGCGCTTGAAGCGGTGCGCGCGATGGCACGCAGCGCTTCAGCGCAACCAGGTGACTGCTGCGCGGTTGTCGCAGTGCGCGCAAGCACGCGCGGTGCATGGTGGCCGGCAGTCATGTTCGCAACGGCTGCCGGCGGTGCAATCAACGTTTGACGAAGCGGTAATGCGCCACGCCCCACTCGCGGCCGTGGTCGTAGCCGAACAATTCCGCGCAGGCCAGCCAGAACATCCGCCAGCGCTGCCACCAACGCTGCGCGTCGTCGCCGTAGGTCTGCTTCAACAGCGGCATGATCTGGTCGCGGTGGCGGTCCTGGTTTTCCAGCCAGGCGTTGGCGGTCTTCTCGTAATGCTCGCCCGACAGCAGCCAACGTTGTTCGATCACCACATCCTGCTGGAAGTGCAGCAGGGTATCGGCCGCCGGCATCAGCCCGCCGGTGAAAAAATGCCGGCCCATCCAGTTGTCTTCGCCGACCACTTCGAACGGGTAGGCCAGATCGCGGTGGCAAAAAATGTGCACGAACAGCTTGCCGCCCGGTGCCAGCCAGCTGCCGACGCGTGCGAGCAGGTCGCGGTAGTTGCGCATGTGCTCGAACATTTCCACTGACACCACGCGATCGAAGTCGCCCGGTGGCAGGGTCAGCGCGTTGACGTCGGCAGTGATCACCTGCACGTTGCTCAGCCCGCGCACGCGGCACTGCTCCAGGATATGCGCGCGCTGCGGGCGCGAGTTGGACACCGCCATGATGCTGGCGTTCGGATAGCGCTCGGCCATCCATAGGGTCAACGAGCCCCAGCCGCAGCCCAGTTCCAGGATGCGTTGACCATCGGCCAGTTCGGCGCGCTCGCCGTACAGCGCCAGCATGCGTTCTTCGGCGGCATCCAGATTGGGCGTGGTGGCATCCCAGTAGCAGCTGCTGTACTTGAGCCGGCGGCCCAGGCACAGGGTGAAGAACTGCGGCGGCAATTCGTAATGCTGGCGATTGGCCGCATCGGTTTCGATCGCGATCGCGCTGGCCCGCAGGCTGTCGATGAAGGCGCGTTGCCGCTCGCCGTTGGCATCGGCATCGTTGCCGCGCTCATCGCGCAGGCGCTGCGCGCACAGGCGACGGATGCCGTGGCGCAAGACGGCGTCGGGCAGCACACCGGATTCGGCGAGCCGCGTGGCGAAGGCTTCTTCGGGCTGCGCGGAGGGCGGGACGATAACGGTAGACATGCAACTCTCCAGGCAAATCAGGACGAAGGGGGAAGCGGAAAGAACGCGCTGGTGCTGCGCTGGTACCGGGCATAGTCCTCGCCACGCGAGCGCAGCGCCTGCTGCTCGGTGTAAGGAATGCCGGTGAAGCGATACAGAAACACGAACATCACCACCGGCCCGAGCGCGCACAGCGCCACCGGCCACGGGCCGGCACCGACGGCCAGCGCCAGATACGCGAACCAGTGCACGAACTCGAAAAAATAATTGGGGTGACGCGAATAACGCCACAGCCCGGCGCGACAGGTCTTGCCGCGATTGGCCGGGTTGGCCTTGTGCGCCGACAACTGCCGGTCCGCCAACGCCTCGCCACCGACCGCGATCAACCACACGACGATCGCGATGCCTGTCCATGCGCTCCATTCCGCGTTTGGGTTGCTCGCCGCGGCCAGGAACGGCACCGCGAACAGCACCACCACCCCGGCCTGTGCCAGGAAAAAACCGAGGAACTTGCTCTGGCTGCCGTTCCAATGTTCGCGCAACGCGCGGTACCGGCCGTCTTCATGCGGGTCGCCGAAGACGCGCACGCCCAGATGCAGCGCCAGACGCGCCCCCCACACGCCCCCGAGCACCGCCACCAGCACGCGCGGCAGCAGTGCGCCCTCGGACATCCACGCACAATACGGCGCAGCCACCGCCAGGCAACCCGCCCACAACACATCGACCGGGCCGGCGTTGCCGCTGCGACGCTGCCACAGCCAGCCGATCACCATCACCACGCTTGCGAACACGCCCACATGCAGCAGCGGCCAGGCATTCATTGCAGTTCTCCAGTGGGGTCATCGGGCAATGGTCGCGCCAGCCGGCGTGCATACAGCGACAACACGCCGCAGGCCACGCCCCAGCCGATGCCCACGGCAAGCACGGCATGCAGGTAAGGCGATTGAAATTCCACCGCGTGCCAGCTGCGTTGCGCCAGCCAGTACGAAAACGGCCCGAAGATGGCGCCCAGCAGCACCGCCAGCCACGGCCGCTGCATTGCCGTGGCCAGCGAATGGTTGAGGGTGAGCGCAAAGCCCAGCCACAACGCCAGGATCCACGGCGGCGCCAGCAGGCTGCCCGGCCACGGCGCGGCGTAGCGCACCCAATTGCCCGCTGCCAGCGTGGTGTCCAGCAGCAATCCCAGCGACAAGGCCGCCACCATCAACTGCACGTCGCCGGGCGCGCGTCGCGAAGGCCACAGCTGGTAAAGCGCGAAGACCGCCAGCGCCAGCAGCGTCGGCCAGATGCGCGCATGCGCAGCGGAACCGACCGCGACCAGCCACAGCACCTGCAGGCCGAGGTAGTTGCCGAGCTGCTTCATGCGCCGGCAGTGAGGCCAGGCACGAACTGCGGCGGGCGTGCAGCGGGTTTGCTCAGCCACAAATGCACATCGCCGATCGAGCGTTCCAGAAAGCCAGCCTCGCAATAGGCCAGGTAGAACTCCCACATGCGGATGAAGCGCTCGTCGTAGCCCAGCGCACGCACCTGCGGCAACTGCGCCATGAAGCGCTGGCGCCACGCGCGCAAGGTCAGCGCATAGCTCGGGCCGATGTCTTCCAGATTGAACAGGCGCAGATCGCTGGCGCGCGCGATCGCGCCGGTCATCGCCGCAACCGAAGGAATGAAGCTGCCCGGGAAGATGTGCCGTTTGATGAAGTCCACCGAGTGCAGCGCCTGCTTGTAGCGGTGGTCTTCGATGGTGATGGCCTGGATCAGCGCTTCGCCATCGTCGGCCAGCAGGCTGCCGACCTTGGCGAAGTAGGTGTCCAGATACTGGTGGCCGATGGCTTCGATCATCTCGATCGAGACCACGCGGTCGAAGCAGCCTTCCAGGTCGCGGTAGTCGTGCAACAGCACCGTCACCCGATCGCTCAGGCCTGCCGCGGCGATGCGTTGGTTGGCCAGTTCGAACTGCTCGCGCGAAATGGTGGTGGTGGTGACGCGGCAGCCGTGTTCGCGTGCGGCGTGCAGCGCAAAGCCGCCCCAGCCGGTGCCGATCTCCAGCACATGATGGTGCGGCGCCAGGCGCAGTTTCTGACAGATGCGTTCGAGCTTGCGGGTCGCCGCGCGCTCCAGTGCCGCCTCCCCCTGCGCCTCTTCGCCGTCGACAAAGATCGCCGACGAGTACATCAGGTTTTCATCCAGGAACAGCTTGAACAGCGGGTTGCCCAGGTCGTAGTGCGCGGCGATATTGCGCCGGCTGCCGCTGCGGGTATTGCGCGCAAACGCATGCAGGCTGCGCATGGCCCAGCCGCCCAGACGTGCGGTGCCGGTCTCCATCGCGTCCAGCCGCTCGCGGTTGCGCAGCAGCAGCCGCATCAACGCCACCAGGTCGTCGCACTGCCACTGCCCGTCCATATACGACTCGCCCGCGCCGACACTGCCGTTGAGCGCCGCCTGGCGATAAAAGCCGGGGTCGATCACGCGCAGTTGCATCTGCAAGGCCTGCGCGCCCGTGGCCGTGCCAAGCGTGGTGACGGTGCCGGCTTCATGCAGCTGCAGTTGCCCGTCGCGCAATTGCCCAAGCGTGGCCAGCAGGCGCTTGCGCAGCAGGCGGTCCGTCCAGGAAGCCGCGCGCGGCGCAGCGTGATCGGGCAGGGACGTGGCGTTCATCGGGGTTCTCGCACAGGCGGGTGAGGGTGGTCGTGGACGGGGTTGCCGCGCAGCCACAGGCGCAAGGCCTGCCAGTGGATGGCAATCACCACCCACACCGTCATCAACGGATAAGCCAGCAACGTGCGCGCCAGGTTGCGCGCGGTGAGCGGTTGACGTTGCAGTACCAGGGTGGCGTCGAAGCGGCGCGTGCCGCTGTTGTCGAGGGCACCGCCAGCATCGTCGCCAACGGCGTCCAGCACATCCATGTGCACGCGCAACTGCGCATCCGGCACGCTGAAGCGCCAGTCGTAGCGGTGTTGCATGCCCATGAACGGCGAAACGTGGAAGCGCTTGTCGAAGCGCCACGCATGCACGTCGCGATGCGTGCGCGCCTGCGCGACCGGCAGCACGTAGGTGTGGCGCTGCTGCCAGGGGGTGTTGGTGATTTCGGCCACGATCCAGCGCAGGCCGTCGTGGCGATCGAAGCAATAGTAGAAGCTGACCGGGTTGAACACGTGGCCGAAGTAACGCAGATGGGTCAGCAGCCGGATCGCGCCCTCGGGGCGCTCGCCGGTGTGCGTCTGCACGCAGTCGCGCACGGCCTGGTCCAGCGGAATGCGCGCATCGCCCAGATAGTCGCTGCGCCGGAACTGCGCCAGGTTGGCGCGCCCCACCGACCACAACCAGCGTCGTGCGAACACCTGATCCAGCTCGGACAGATCCAGGTACATCAGGAACAGGCGATGGCGAAAGTGCAGCGCCTTGGGCATGAAGCGCCGGTGCCGCACCCAGCCGGTGTAGATCGCGCTGCGCAACGGCGCTGCCACGCGACCGGCGCCGCTGCCCTCGGCAGGGGGCAACGGCACCGCGTCGTGGTGGGCGTCGCGCAGCAGCTGCATCACCAATGCACTCCCAGGCCATGCGCGACGTCCACGCCGCTGCGCAGGCCGTCTTCGTGGAAACCGAAGCCCCATGCGGCACCGGCGAACCAGGTGTGCTGCACACCCTGGATCTCGGCCTTGCGCGCTTGTGCTGCCACTGCTGCGGCGTTCTGCACCGGGTGGCGATAGCGCATGCGCCGCAGCACCTTGCCCGGGTCGATCTCGTGATTGCGATTGAGGCTGACGATGAACGGCTGCGGTGACGCGATCGACTGCAGTGCGTTCATCCAGTAGCTCACCGTGCAGGCGGCATCCGGGTCGGCCGGCACGTGCGCGTTCCATGCTGCCCAGGCGCGCCGGTCGCGCGGCAGCACGCTGGCATCGGTGTGCAGCACGGTGTCGTTGTCCTGGTAGGTGATGCCACCGAGGATGTGGCGTTCGGCCGGCGTGGCGTCGCTGAGCAAACCCAGCGCATCGTCGGCATGGCAGGCCAGCACCACGTGGTCGAAATGTTCCTCGCAACGCGAGGCCTTCAGCACCACGCCATTGGGCGTGCGGCGGATTGCCTGGACCGGCGTGGACAGGCGCTCGATCACCTGCCAGCGCCGCCGCAGCGCACGCACATAGCTGTTGGACCCGCCACGCACCACCTGCCACTGCGGGCGCCCGCTCAGTTGCAGCATGTGGTGATTGGCCATGAAGCCGATCAACTGGCCCATGGGAAATTCGAGAATGGTCTGCGAAGGCGAGGACCATAGCGCGGACGCCATCGGCACCAGGTGCTGGTCGCGGAATGCATCCGAATAGCCGTGCCGCTGCAGGTACGCGCCCAACGTGCTGAAACGCTCGTCGCTGTGCAGCACTGCCGGTGCCTGGCGATAGAAGCGGCGCAGGTCGGCCAGCATGCCCCAGAAGCGCGGGCTGAGCAGGTTGCGGTGCTGGCAGAACAACCCGTTCAAGGTGCCGGCGTTGTATTCGAGCCCGCTGCGCGCGTCGTGGACCGAAAAGCTCATCGTGGTCGGCTGCGCGGCCACGTCCAGCTCGGCGAACATGCGCGTGAGCAGCGGGTAATGCTGCGGGTTGAACACGATGAAGCCGCTGTCCACCGCGTAACGCTGCCCCTCCAGCTCGATGTCGTGCGTGTGCGTATGCCCGCCCAGATAATCGGCTGCCTCGAATAGGGTCACCTCGTAGCGCCGCGACAACAGCCACGCGGCGCCGAGGCCGGCGATTCCGCTGCCGACCACGGCAATCCTGCCCTCGCTCATCGTTTCACCCGTTCGGCGCGCTGGGTGAGCAGCTTCGGCATCGGCTTGAGGTCCCACACCAGCCCCACCCACGACATCGCGGTGAGTCCGTACCAGGTCGCGTCGTATTCCCACCATCGCAATCCCTGACGCGCCGAGCCGGGAAAGAAATGGTGATTGTTGTGCCAGCCTTCGCCGAAGGTGAGCAACGCCAGCAGCCAGTTGTTACGGCTGTCGTCGCGGGTGTCGAAGCGCCGGCTGCCGAAACGATGCGCCAGCGAGTTGATGGTGAAGGTGGCATGGAACAACGCCACGGTGGAGATCACAAAGCCCCACACCAGCAACTGCGCACCGCTGGTCTTCAGCGCGGGCGCAGCCACTGCCAGCCAGTCGCCGAGCAGGTACAGCCCCAGCGCCAGCAGCACCGGCATCACGATGTCGAAGCGGTCCAGAAAGCGCAGTTCGGCGAAACGGCGTAGGTCGGGGATCACTTCCCAGTCGGTGCGGAAATTGCGCGGGGTCAGGAACCAGCCGGTATGGCTCCACCAGAAGCCGTGCTGCGCCGGTGAATGCGGATCGCGGCCGGTGTCGGTATGCCGATGGTGGTTGCGATGATGCGCCGCCCACCACAACGGCCCGCGCTGCACGCAGGTGGCCCCGATGGCGGCAAAGACGAATTGCAGTACGCGCGACGTCTTGAACGCGCGGTGCGAGAAGTAGCGGTGATAAAAGCCGGTGAGTGCGAACATGCGCAGCGCGTACAGCGCCACTGCCATGCCCACCGCGAACCAGGATGCACCGACCCAGAACACCGCCAGGCAGGCCAGGTGCAGGGCGATGAAGGGCACGGCACGTAGCCAGTCGATGCGATCGGCACGCGCTTCGTCCAGGGGCTCGTCGGCTTGCGAATCCACCCAGCGACGCAGACTGCCGACGCGTGCGGCCAGGCCGGCACGCGGTGGCGCGGTGGCGGGCTGGGGCGCTGTGGCGTGAGGGTCCAGGCCAGTGCTCGGCACGCGTGATTCTCCATAAGTAGTCGTGACCCAGTACGGACGCTGCCGGCAAACAGATGCACCAGCCCGCTTGATCGTCGCACGCATGGGTGGGGTTCGCTTGGCGTCGCGAATGAATCGCGCAGCTGCGCACACATTGCCCGCGCCAGGGACGTCCGGCGCGGATGAGGCTGTTTTGGAGAGCCCCGCCTGCGAGTGCCCGCAGGCGAGGTTAGGCGCGCTGGATCAGGGAGCCATCGCCAGCGTGCTGATGCCGCCCTTGGCCACCACGGTGCCGGTGGCAACGCCACCGGGCGCGCCGCCCGGCGGCTCCAGCGTGACGGCAAGAATGGCCTCGTTGCTCAACATGGGCATCAACTGATCGGGAATCTGCGCACGGCGTGCACGTTGATCGTCGAAGGTGCCCATCGAATGCGCCTTGCCGTCGGGGGTGATCAGCCACAGCTCCGGCACCTTGTCGGCGGTGGCGGTGCGGTCCAGCGGCGTCACCGTGATGGTGTGCTTGTCGGCGTCCATCAAGGCCACATAACCCGGGCGACCGTCTTCGGTGGCCAGGGTCGAGGTCATGGCGATCCCGGTCGCGGCAGGCGGATTGGTCGCAGGCGGGGTGACCGGGGTCTGCACCACTTCGCCGGTTGACGGCGGCTGCACCGGTGCCGGCGGCGTGCGCACGTTGAGCAGGGCGAGCACGCAGACCGCGGCAGTGGCCAGGCCGCCGACGCTGGCCCAGCGCCAGAACCGCACGTTGTTCCACAACGGGGCCGCGGGCGCGGTCGTGCTGACCGGCGCTGCAGACGGCACCGCGCGCAAGGGCGTATCGAAGCCCAGCGCCTGGCGTACGCGTACCCACACCTGATCCGGTGGCGTCTGCGCCACGATTTCCTCCAGCAGCGGCGCCAGCAGTTCCTGCCACTGCAGCACTGCCTGGGCGAACTGGCCGTCGGTGGCAATGCGTTGTTCGGCCGCCAGGCGTTCTTCTGCGCTCAACAGGCCAAGCACGTATTCGCCGGCCAGCACGTCGCGTGGCGGTTCCTGGTCGATGGGAAAGGGCGTACTCATCGTTCCAGACATGCCTTGAGTTTGGCCAGACCCCGACGGATCCAGCTCTTGACCGTGCCGATCGGCGTATCGGTGCGCGCGGCGAGTTCTTCGTAGGTGATGCCTTCGAAGAATGCCGTGCGAATCAACTCGCTGCGTGGCGGTTCCAGTTCGGCCAGGCAGTGATCGATGCGCCGGCGCGTGCTGGCGCGCTCGGTGCGGTCCAGCGGCGAGGCATCGCTGGCACGCAGTTCGCCGGCATCGTCCAGCGCCACGTTGCGGCGCTGCGGCGCGTTGGCGCGCAGATGGTCGATGGCCTTGTTGCGCGCGATCATCGCCAGCCACGTGAGCCCGCGTGCGCGGCTCGGGTCGAACTGCCCGGCCTTGTGCCAGATCAGCGTGAACACGTCCTGCAGCACCTCTTCGGCTTCGGCACGTTGCGGGATCATCCGCAGGCACACGCCGAACAGCTTGGCGGAGGTTTGCCGATACAGCGCTTCGAAAGCATGCCGGTCGCCGCCCGCGGTGGCGGTCAGCAGGCGTCCGGTCTCATCGTCGTCGTGGCCAGGAATGGCACTCATGCGGTCGGGCGTTGGGTGAGGTGGGGGCGATGCTACCGGACTGGGCCGAGCGTGTCTTTCACTTGCGCTGGAACCACAGCAGCACCGCGGCGAGCAACAACAGGATCTCCACCCCGGCAAGCGCAACAGTGGGTGCGGAGACCGGCCACAAGCGCGAGAGCGAGACGCTGCGGAACAGCACGATGGGAACATAGAACGCCAGGGCGACCACCAGGCCGGTGCGGGCTTGGTCGATCCAGGCGAAGTAGCCGAACAGGAACGCCATGCCCAGCTGCAACCCGCCGTAGATGACCAGATACTCCGATTGCCCGGCCGGCGAGAGCTGGGTATAGCCCACTGCCGTTGCGGTCTTGGCCGGAGAGAGCGTGCACCACACCGCCAGGACGACGTAGAGCACTGCATTGATCCAGAGATAGGCTTTTGCCACGACGGTGCTCCTGTAGCGGGAATGGGTGCCCGGGCCGTTGTACGCAAGCGCGCGTGGTCGGACGTGAAGATGGCGCGGGCGTGGTTCATGGGGCGCTGCACGAGGTGGCCAGCGGCTGCTCGCGCGCGTCGCGCAATTCCTCGGCACTGGCCGTCCGCGCGGGGGTGTCCGGAAAGACGATGCGCACGCGCGGATAGCGGCCGTTCGCATCGCGCAGATTGCCGACCCCGCGGAACTCGAGCAGCCGCTTGTCGGCGAGCGAATAACGCACCTCCAGCGATGGCACTGCCGCGCCGTACCAGGCATCCAGGCTGATGCGGAAGCGCCGCTGGCCGGCAGCATCGCCCAGGCGTTCGACCCGGAAGCCCAACTGCCGCTGCAGGCTGGGCAGCACGAAGTCCACCTGTTGCGGCGCACGCGCAATGGCGTCCCACTGCTCGCGCAGGTAGGCGTCGAACCCGGCATCGATCACCCGCGCGCCGCCGCCAGACGGCAGCGTGGTGCGGCGTTCGGGTTTGCCCGGGGCGAGCTGGTACATTTCGCGGACGCCGTCGCGTTGGCGTACGCCTTCGCGATATCCGTCGCGTCCATCGATCAGGCTGAAATCAGGCGAGCTGCCGCCGCCGTCGACCTGCTTGCGCGCAAACGCCCGCCCGTCCGGGCAGCGGTACAGCACCAGCCGCCCGCCATCGTCGAGCAACCAGTGCGACTCGCGATACCGCAACGCGCCGTTGTCGCCATCGAAGGCATCGCCGTCCACCCGCGTCACCGCGCCTGCGCCGAGCGGCAGGCTGCCGAGTACCAGCAGCAACAACGGCCGAATCGGCCGGCAACGGACGGTGAGCGCGGCGAGGGTGGCGGCAAGTGGACGCATCGGCAGATCCTCGATGGGGTGCCTACCAATACGGGCGCGGCCGCAGCACGGATGCGCCGGCTGCGTCAGGACGTTCCTGACGGCGGGGTGGTGGGCGCTGGCGTGGCTGGCTTGGGAGTGGTTGGCGACAGTGCTGCAGCGGCACGGCCTCGTGTGGCAACCGGTGGTCTTGCCGCCATGGGCGAGCGAGAGTGACGGCAAGCGTGGTGGCATATGCCACGGCGCGCGCGTGGTGCAACGTTTCCAACGGTGGGCGCATGCGCGCGCAGCGCGATCAGGTCGCGCAGTCCGCGGTGGCTCGCGGCCACTGCTCCGCAGCGTGGCGCATCGACATGTCGGTGGCACACGTTTGCATGCGCATGCGACTGGCGCGCAGCCAAACGCGGTTGTAACCCGGAGATTCGGACCAATGCCAACCCGCTTGCGGCGGTGCCGATGTTCTTGATGCCTGCCTTCCAACCTGCATGCGGCAGGCCACTGATCGATCGGGGCATCGCCTGCCTGTCGCGCAGTTCGAAATCCGCCTTTCGCAGCTGGTGGTCATGCTGGACTGCGCGCCGATCCATGAACATGCAGGCATCGACTGGACGCGGTATCGCGCTGACCGCAGCCTCAGCCGGTCGGATGCAACTCGATGCAATCCACCGGGCACGCCGGCAGACACAGTTCGCAACCGGTACACAACGGTGCGATCACCGTGTGCATGTGCTTGGCGCCGCCGACGATGGCATCCACCGGGCAGGCCTGGATGCACTTGGTGCAGCCGATGCAGTCGGCTTCCACGATCCAGGCCACCTGCGGCAGTTTGTGTGCGCCGCGACTGCGATCGTAGGGACGTGCAGGCACGCCCAGCACCTGCGCCAAGGCGCGTGCCCCGGCATCGCCGCCGGGCGGGCAGTGATCGATCGTCGCCTGGCCATCTGCCATCGCCTGCGCGTACGGACGACAGCCGTCATACCCGCATTGCCCGCATTGGGTCTGCGGCAGCAGGCGGTCGAGGCGTTCGACCAGATCGGGTGCAGGGGCGGACGTCGCGGCCATTTCAGTGCAGCAGATGCCCGCGATACCAGCGTTGTTGCGCAAGCGCGAGCATCGGTTTGTCTTCGCGGCTGTCGCCATAGGCGTGCACGCAGTCGTACCGATGCAAGTCGTATTGACTGCAAATCCGCGCGACCTTGTGCGGCCCACAATCGCCGTCGGCATAGCGCCCGCTCAGCACACCTGCAGCGTGTTCCAGCCGATTGCAGATCAGCGACAACCCATGCTGGGTACACCACGGTTGCAGATACAGATCCAGCGACGCCGACACCAGCACCACTTCATGTCCCTGCGCCTGATGCCAGTCGATGCGTTGCATCATCTCGCCGCGCAGCATGCCTGGCAGCGCGGTGCGCGCGTATTCGGCGCCATGCGCGTCCATCTCATCGAGCGAGCGGCCGCTGAAAACCAGTCGCGTCACCCGCGCGCGCAGTGCGGCGGCAGACACCACGCCCATCCGGAACCCCAGCACCCATGGCCCCGCCTGCCATCTGGCCGCCGCAACCTGCGCCGGCGTTGCCACCTTGCGCAGGAAACGGCCATAGCTGTCGCAGGTGGTGATGGTGTGGTCGAAGTCGAACAGGGCCAGGTGCATTGGGGCGTGGATGGTGGATTGGAGTTGGTTGAAGCTGTGCCGGATGTCCCTTCTCCCACCGGGACATTGTCCTTCTTCATGGGGGAGAAGGTGCCCCGCAGGGGCGGGTGAGGGTACGAGCGAAGCCACGTGCAGTGACAACCACACCAGAGCTTCGCCCCGTACCCTCACCCCAACCCCTCTCCCGCAGGAGAGGGGCTTGAGAGCGCGCTGTTCGCGCATCCCTCATCAGTTCGTGTTTCCAATACGTTTTGTCAGCCTCTCAAGCTCACATCGGTGTGTGGATGCCGGGTATGGCGATTCTCAAGCTCGCAATCAGCAGACCTTGCAGACTCCGCTTTTACGATGCCCGATTCCCAACTCCCCAATCCCATCACCTGACCGGCATGCCCGGCTGTGCGCCGCTGTCGGCATCCAGCAGCGCCAGCGCGCCGCCGTCGAAGCCGGCCGACAAGATCATGCCTTCGCTGATGCCAAAACGCATCTTGCGCGGGGCCAGGTTGGCAATGAACACCACGCTGCGGCCGACCAGTGCGTCCGGCTCGCCGTAGCTGGCGCGAATGCCGGAGAAGATCTGCCGCTTGCCCAGTTCGCCGGCGTCCAGTTCGAAACGCAGCAACTTGTCCGAGCCTTCCACGAATTCGCACACCAGCACCTTGCCGATGCGCAGGTCTAGCTTGGCAAAGTCATCCATGCCGATGAAGCCGGGATTGGTGCTTTGGGATTCGGGATTGGCAACGGCGGCAGGCTTTGCGTCGGCCTTGCTCGGTGCGGGCTTGGTGGTGGTTGCCGGTGCTGCAGGTGCGGCCATCGTGTCTTTGGAAGCGTCGGTCATGGCGTCGATCAGTTTGGGGTCGATACGGGTAAACAGGGCGGTGTAGGGCTGGATCGTGTGCGCTGTCAGCGGGCGGACCACGTCTTCCCAACTGGTCATCGGCGCCGACAGGAAGGCTTCGGCTTCGGCGCAGGTGCGCGGCAGGATCGGCTTGAGCGCGGCCACCAGGATGCGGAACAGGTTCAGGCCCTGCGTGCAGACCGACTGCAGCTGCGCATCGGCGCCGTCCTGCTTGGCGATCACCCACGGCTTGGTGTCGTCGATGTACTTGTTGGCCTCGTCGGCCAGCGCCATGGTCTGGCGGATCGCGCTGGCCGCGTCGTTGCGCTCGTAGGCCTCGCGGATCGGCGTCAGCGCGGCGACGAAGCGGTCGTACTGGGCGGCATCGGGTAGCGCATCAGCCAGCTTGCCGTCGAAGCGCTTGCCGATGAAGCCCGCGCAGCGGCTGGCCAGGTTGACGAACTTGCCGACCAGGTCCGCATTCACCCGCGCGATGAAATCGCCCAGGTTGAGGTCCAGGTCGTCCACGCCGCCGGAAGACTTGGCCGCGAAGTAGTAACGCAGCGCCTCCGGCTCCAGGCCGACATCCAGGAAGGTCCGCGCCATGACGAAGGTGCCGCGCGACTTGGACATCTTGGCACCGTCCACCGTCAGGTAGCCATTGACGTGCAGGCGGGTCGGCGCGCGGTGGCCAGTGCCGTGCAGCACCGCCGGCCAGAACAGGCCGTGGAAATTGACGATGTCCTTGCCGATGAAGTGATGCAGCTCGGTCTGGGTGCCGGCCACCAGATGCGAGGCGAAGTCCTCGCCCATCTGCGCGCACAGCGTCTTGAAGCTGCACAGGTAGCCGATCGGCGCATCCAGCCACACGTAGAAATACTTGCCAGGCTGTCCGGGAATCTGGAAGCCGAAATACGGCGCATCGCGCGAAATATCCCAGGCGCGCAGGCCGCCTTCGGCATCCAGCCACTCCTTGAGCTTGGCCTTGACGCCGGGCAATGCCACGTCGCCAGCCAGCCACTCACGCAGGAAGCCGTCGAAATGGCCCACTTCGAAGAAGAAGTGTTCCGAATCGCGCAGTTCCGGGGTGGCACCTGAAATCACCGACTTCGGTTCCTTCAGCTCGGTGGGCGCATAGGTGGCGCCGCACACTTCGCAGTTGTCGCCGTACTGGTCGGGGCTGCCGCAGTTGGGGCAGATGCCCTTGATGTAGCGGTCCGGCAGGAACATGCCCTTGGCCGTATCGTAGAACTGCGCCACCGAGCGGCGGCTGATGTGGCCGGCGGCCTCCAGCTTGGCGTAGAAGGCTTCGGTGAGCTCGCGATTGACCGGCGAATTGGTCGAATCGTAATGGTCGAAGGTCACGCCGAACGCGGCGAAATCGCGCTCGTGGCTGGCCTGGATGTTGGCGATGAAGGCTTCCGGGGTCACCCCGGCCTTCTCGGCAGCCAGCATGATCGGCGTGCCATGGGTGTCGTCGGCACAGACGAACCAGGTCTTGTCGCCGCGCAACCGGCGCGCGCGCACCCAGATATCGGCCTGGATGTAGCCGACCAGATGGCCAAGATGCAGCGGGCCATTGGCGTAGGGCAGGGCAGTAGTGACGAGTGCGGTGCGGGTCATGGCGGGCGTAATGCGGGGGACGCGCGATTATCGCATTAGTCGTGAGCCGGGATTGGGGATTGGGGATTCGTCAAAGCAGGATCAAGCCGCCTGCCTGTCGAGCCGCGCGGCGTTAGCCATCTCTGCAGCAGCGGCAGCCGTTGATCCTGCTTGCAGGCAAGCCCCAAAATGCGCCTGTGCACAAAAAAGGGCGCCCCGAAGGACGCCCGCTCTTGCAAATCCCGAATCACCAATCTCGAATCCCGATTACTCACGCACCCACGTCTGGGTACGGCCCAGCGCTTCGATGCCGACGTAGCCGCGCATCTGCAGCTTCTTGCCGCCGTCGGTGAGGGTGATCTTGGACTTGTAGGTCTTGCCCTTGGCCGGGTCGAGTACC
Organism: Xanthomonas sp. A1809; assembly: GCF_017746015.1. NCBI lineage: Bacteria > Pseudomonadati > Pseudomonadota > Gammaproteobacteria > Lysobacterales > Lysobacteraceae > Xanthomonas > Xanthomonas sp. A1809. The sequence continues at coordinate 455,025 of NZ_JAGHWZ010000003.1, forward strand.
GAACCACCGCTCCACACTGCGGTGCCGTCGGGCTTGAGGCCCCACAGGATGGTCATGCCCTTGATCGGCTTGCCCTTGAGTGCGCCGTCGCACTTGTCGCAGACCGGGTTGGGCCCCTTGGACGACTGCAGGATCTCGACCACCTTGCCGCTCAGCGTGCCATTGGCGGCCTGCTCGATCTGCACCACCGACTTGGGCTTGCCGGTTTCATCGTCGATGGTCGTCCAGCGGCCCACCGGCGAATCGGCCGCATGGGCCATCAGCGAAGCGGCCGCCAGCGGCAGCGCGAGCAACAGGGTCTTGAAGGTCTTGCGCATGGTTCCCCTCCCAGGGTTTGCTAGGGCCGCCGTCGGCGGCCTGATCGCGAATGTATACCGTGGGGTATGGTGCGGGAAAGTCAGGGCGTTCAGTTTGAAACGGGGCAACGCGATGCCGCCACCGTCTGCTCGGCCATGAGGCGTGTTCGTCCCTGCTGGGTGACGATGCGGAACATCTCCACCTCGCACTCCTGCCCTTGCAACAGGAGGGTGGCGACATAATCCTGGCCGGCCTCAGGGACAAAGCTGCGGCTTACGGTACATGGCGGTGCGTTCACTACGCAGCGGTTGTCCATGCAGCCACCTGCCGACAGCGACAGGGTGAGCGGCTCGCCTGCCTTGACCTGCGTTTCAGTCACGTAGCGTCCTCCGCTGACGGCAACGGCAGGTATCCCTATCTTCTGCCCTGCGCCCGTGCCGAATGGACCGGGCCGCGAGCTTGGCGCAATTCCGGCGCCACGGATCGCTCCGCCGACGCATGTGCGGTTTGGATAAAGCACGGGTGCGGGTCGTTCGGTGACCAAGCGGATACGCGCACGCGGCCCATCGCGTGGCTCATCGAAGGTCGACAAGGAAATCGACGCGCTGCGCGTCATCCCACAACCGGCCAGAAGCGCGACCAGTGCCGTGATCAGGATGCGTCTAGTCGGCATGGCACTCGCCTGAAATCGGAACAACTTCCAAATCTGCCGGGGCAAGGCCGGTCTTTTCGTCGATGACGGTAAGCAGGCAGCGTTGATCATCATAGAGCTGGCTAGCGACATAGTGCTCGCCAGGCGCGGGCGTGAATGTCACCAGGTTGGTGCAATTGTTTGTGGTCAGGCTCCGACGACGCGAGTCGAGCGTTTGCACCATTCGTGCACGTAAAAACAGCTGTCTGTCGGGGACAACCGAATACGCCTCGCGAGACTGATTGTTGCTCAACTTCCCGAGCACGCCGTTGACGGGCGGCGTCAGTGCGCCCAGAAATCCGCCATGGCCACCCTTTGCGCAGCTGGCATCGTCGAAGACATCGAAGTATTGGACCGGCTCGATGGGTATCGGGTTGGGCCTGGTGGGCTTGGCCAGCGACAGGGTGGCGAACGGCTCGCCAGGTTTTGGCGCGACATAGCGCTTGGGGAAAAGAAAACCGCAGCCGGCAAGTACGATCGCCACGGCTACAACGATGCGCAAGATGAAATGAAACATGCGTCAGGTCCGGCATGGCGTACGTTGTCTGTGCCGCATCCATGCCTGCGACGCCACCGCGGCGACATGACGCCAGCCTCTTGATAACGGCCGCTCGTCCCTGCGCTTGAGTCACGCGGTCGATACCTTTGCGAGGCGAAGGTCGGCGTATGACTCAACGGGTACGCGTGCCTCGCTGCACTACGGTTCCGTCAGGCATACGCTAGCCGACCTCGTACAACTCCAGCGGCAGCTCGTCCGGATCTGCAAAAAAGGTAAAGCGGCGGCCGGTGTATTCGTCGATGCGGATGTCTTCGGTGGCCACGCCGGATGCATTGAGGTGCGCAACCGCGCTGTCCAGATCTGCGACGCGAAACGCAAGGTGGCGCAGCCCTTGGGCTTCAGGGCGGCTGGGGCGTGCCGGGGCAGCGGGGAACGAGAACAACTCGATCTGTCCGCCATCGGGCAGCGCCAGATCCAGCTTCCACGAATCGCGCGCCTGTCGGTAATGCTCGTCGAGCACGCGCAGGCCCAGGATCTGGCAATAGAACCGTTTGGAACGCGCGTAGTCGCCGGCGATGATCGCCACATGGTGGATGCCGGCGAGCATCATGCCGCGCTCCGGCGCATTGACGTTGACCGGCCGGGCAGTGCCGGCGCGCTCGACGGCGCCTCGCATGCAGATGGCAGGCGCCCGTCCGCGATGCAGGACGCAGCACCGCTATCGCACGCAGCGTGCTGTGGCCTTGGCAGATTTGTGGGCAGGCAGTGCACGGATGCTTGCGCAGATGGAAGGTAATGGTGCGGCATGTCAGAGGACCAGCAGAAACCAATCGGCAGCATAACCGCCCGCTCGTTAGCCGCAGGCCCTGGTTCACGGCGCGCGCACGGCTGTGCCCGTTTGCGCACGGTCGCAGGATGGCCGAATCGAAATCCGGCGGGAGCGATGCAATGCGCGTAACGCGGCGCCCGTGCGTGCACATCAAGGACGACAGCACGGCTGATTTGCCAACGGCCCCTGCACGGACCTGCAGTGCCGCATGCGCGATTCCTGGCCGCAGATGCGGAAGGGCAGCGCGGCGCTGTCCGCCAACATCCTCCGCGTGGCAGGCCGATCTCAGGGGTTTGCCGATGGGCTGCACTGTCGTCGCCGCCGATGCTGGACACCGATGTCGCATCGGCGCGCGTTTGCATGACGCGGCCGCGGCATCGTCCTTCCATGCCAACCGAGCCTGCCCATGTCCATTCTTGCGTTTCAGCCGCAGCATCTCAAATCCATCCCCCAGGGCGTGCATGTGATCCGGCACCCGGCCGGCACGCTGCCCGATCGCGACGCCATCGTCGCGGCCTTGCCGCGCACCGAGCAGGGCACGCCGCAGTTGCATTACGACACGCTGTGGATCGGCGGCGGCCACGGCGATGTCGACAACCAAGGAGCACCGACCAAGTTAAACGACTGCACAGGTGTCGAAAAGGTCACGAGCTTCATCGAGGATCTGGTCACCATCGGCATCCGCACGCCGGCGCTGATCGTCGATAGCTGCTTTTCGCTGGCCTGGCTGCCGCAATTTGCTCCCCTGCTCACCGAGGACGGCATGTTTGCCGGCTGGTCGTGCATCTGCAGCGTCAATCGCCTCGAACTGCTGACATCGCACCGGTTGCCGGCGCTGGTGGAGCAGATCGAGATCAATATGGACACGGCGACGTCCAGCCAGGTGGTCTACATCGCACGTGATCGGTTGCTGATCCGCTATGCGCAGTTGACCGAGAGCGTGGAGGTTAAGGCCGCCGATCTCACCGATGCCCAGGTAGCCCTCGCCCGCGTCGGCAAGGCGACCTGGCAGGGCAGGCCGCTGATCGCCACCGACCAGCGCATCGAGGACCGCACGCGGTTCATCGAACGCCTGCACCAGCTCTGACCGGCCCGGCACCGTCGCCCATCCGGTCATCCACCCAACACCAGAGGATTTCTCCATGACCACCTACACCAACAACGGCACCGGCACGTTCGGCAGTGCCAGCAACGCGATCCGCAGGCATGTGCTCGACGACTACCTGGCGGCGAAGATCGCCAACCATCTCGGCATCCGCCGCAGCGATGTCAACGACGGTACCGTGATCCAAGTCCCCGCCAACTACGCCAACAGCGAAGGCGTGATTTCGGGCATGGAACTGGTCAAAGGCCTGCGTGTGGACCTGCAGCGCGCGCAGGCCCACGACGGTAATACCTACGCAACCTGGCAGGTGCAGTGGGGCACCGGCAGCAACGGCAAAACCGGCGGTGCCTATGCCGGCGTGTTGATGCGAGTGGCGACCGACTTCACGTTCGCCGAGTTTCGCAAAGCGATGAGCGAGAGCTTCGGCTATACACCAGGCGCCTATTGCCGGCTCGATCCCTGACCGGCACGGCGAACGAACCGATCGGCAGCATCACCGCCCGCCAGTCAGAGGCGGGCCCTCGCCCACGGCTGGCCCGCGCACGGCTGTGCCCGTCTGGCTGCGCGTGGCAGGATAAAGCTTCCCCCCGATCAGATGCACCCATGCCCGAATCGTCGTCTGCCACCGCGCCGCAGTTTCAGCGCAGCATGCAGGTGCGCCATCTGGTGATGCTGTCGCTGGGCGGCGTGATCGGCACCGGCCTGTTTTTCAACACCGGGTACATCATTGCCAGCACCGGCGCGCTTGGCACGGTACTGGCGTATCTGATCGGCGCACTGGTGGTGTACCTGGTGATGCAATGCCTGGGCGAGCTGGCGGTGGCGATGCCGCAAACCGGTGCGTTTCACGTGTATGCCGCGCGTTACCTCGGCCCGGCGACCGGCTACGTGGTGGCGTGGTTGTACTGGTTGACCTGGACGGTGGCATTGGGCTCGAGCCTGACTGCCGCAGCGTTCTGCATGCAGTACTGGTTTCCGCACAGTCCGGCGTGGCCCTGGTGTCTGCTGTTCTGCGCGCTGATCTTCGGCCTGAATACAGTCTCGGCGCGCTGGTTTGCCGAAGGCGAGTTCTGGTTTTCGTTGATCAAGGTGGTCACCATCCTGGTGTTCATCGTGCTTGGCAGCGCGGCGGTGATCGGTCTGTTGCCGTTGGCCGATGGTTCCCCCGCACCGGGGCTGCGCCATCTGCGCGCCGAGGGCTGGTTTGCGCATGGCACGCTGCCGATCTTGATGACGATGGTGGCGGTGAATTTCGCATTTTCCGGCACCGAGTTGATCGGTGTGGCGGCCGGCGAAACCGCCCAGCCTGCACGCGCGATTCCGCTGGCAATCCGCACCACGCTGGTGCGGCTGGTGGTGCTATTCGTCGGCACGGTGCTGGTGCTTGCGGCGCTGCTTCCCGCCAAACAAGCGGCGGTGGAAACCAGCCCGTTCGTGCGCGCCTTCGAGCTGCTGGGCATTCCATATGCAGCCGACATCTTGAACGCGGTGATCCTCACCGCGATCCTGTCGGCGGCCAATTCCGGTCTGTATGCAGCCGCGCGCATGCTGTGGTCGTTGGCCAACGAAGGCACGTTGCCGAGCGGCCTGGCGCGCTTGACCGGCCGCGGCATTCCACTGCGTGCCGTGTCGCTGAGCATGCTGGGCGGCTTGCTGGCGCTGCTCACCGGCGTGTATGCGCCAGAGACGGTGTTCGTTGCGATCTCGGCGGTCTCGGGATTCGCGGTCGTGGTGGTGTGGCTGAGCATCTGCGCGGCGCATTACCGTTTCCGTCGCCAACTGCTGCGCGATGGCGCTGCGCTGGAAACGTTGGCGTATCGCGCGCCGTGGTACCCATGGACCCCAATTCTGGGCTTTTCGCTGTGTCTGCTCGCCTGCATCGGCCTGGCATTTGATCCGCAGCAGCGCATTGCGCTGTGGTGCGGTGTTCCGTTCGTCGCGCTGTGCTACGGCGCCTACGCACTGACCCAATGGCTTGCGGCCCGGAGACTGCACGCATGACGATTCTTCCACGCCAGCCGCGCGCCAACGCACCTTTCAGCCAGGCCTTGCAGCACGATGGCTATGTGGTGCTGGATGGCGCGCTGGCCACCGAGCTGGAACAGCGCGGCTGCGATCTCAACGATGCGCTGTGGTCGGCGCGCGTGCTGATGGAGCAGCCGGAGCTGATCTATCAGGTGCATCGCGACTACTTCGCTGCCGGTGCGCAATGCGCGATCACCGCCAGTTATCAGGCCACGCCGCTGGGATTTGCCGCACGCGGACTGGATGCTGCGCAAGCGCAGGCGTTGATCGCTCGCAGCGTGGCGCTGGCGGCGCAGGCGCGTGCCGATCATCTGACCCTGCACCCGTATGCGGCGCCGCTGTGGGTGGCCGGCTCGGTGGGGCCGTATGGCGCGTATCTGGCCGATGGCTCGGAATATCGTGGCGACTACGTGCTGCCGATCGAGCAGTTGATGGATTTCCATCGCCCGCGCATCGCCGCGCTGGCCGAGGCGGGCGTGGATCTGCTGGCTTGCGAGACGCTGCCATCGGCCAGCGAAATCGTGGCCCTGCGGCAGTTGCTGCAACACGAATTTCCGCAGCTGCATGCCTGGTTTTCCTTCACCTTGCGCGATGCGGCGCATCTGAGCGACGGCACGCCGCTGGCGCAGGTGGTGCCGGCGCTGGATGCCTGCGCGCAGGTGATTGCGGTGGGCATCAACTGCATTGCACTGGATCAGGCGAGCGCTGCATTGCACAGCCTTGCGGCGTTGACTGCGCTGCCGCTGGTGGTATATCCGAACTCGGGCGAGCACTACGACGCCAGCGACAAGCGCTGGCACGCCGGTCACGGGGCTGCGCTCACGTTGGCCGACCAGCATGCGCACTGGTTGGCGGCTGGCGCGCGCTTGATCGGTGGCTGCTGCCGCACCGCACCGCGCGATATCGCCGCGCTGGCGGCGGCGCGTGCGCTGGGCTGACCCGACCTGCGAACGCGCGCGCATCGAAGGCCTACCCGCAGTAACGGGTCAGCAGCGTCCAACTACCGTAGCCGTACGCTTTATCCCTTCTGCGTGGCGATCCAGCGCTGGATCTTGTCCTGCAAGATATCCAGCGGCACCGAGCCGTCCTTGAGTACTTCGGTGTGGAAGGCGCGGACATCGAAGCGTGGGCCCAGCTCGCGCTGCGCCTGCTCGCGCAATTGCGCAATCTTCATCTCGCCCACCTTGTAGGCCAGCGCCTGGCCGGGGATGGCCATGTAGCGGTCGACCTCGGCTTCGGCATCGGCACGGCTCATGGCGGAGTTGTCCACCATGTAGTCGATGGCCTGGCTACGCGTCCAGCCCTTGCTGTGCAGGCCGGTGTCGGTGACCAGGCGAATCGAGCGCCACAAGGCGTTCTGCAGATAGCCGTAGTAGTTGTAGGGGTCGTCATACAGCCCTAGCTCGCGGCCAAGCGATTCGGCATACAGGCCCCAGCCTTCGATGTAGGCGGTCTCACCGCCCAGGCGGCGGAACTTGGGCAGGTCGGTCAACTGCTGCTGCAACCCCAGCTGGTAGTGGTGGCCGGGCACCGCTTCGTGCAGGTACAGGCTCTCGGCCTCCCAGGTCTTGCGTGAAGGCAGGTCCGAGGTGTTGACGTAGAAGATGCCCGGCGTGCTGCCGTCGCCGCTTGGGCGCATGTACGAGCCGCTGGCGGCCGATTGCGCACGCTGCGGTTCCACCGCACGAACTTCCAGCGCCGGCATGCCCTGGGTGTTGAACAGCCGCGGCACCGCCAGCTGCACGCGGCCCTGCAGGCTGCGGTACGTGCCCAGCAACTCGGTGTCGCTGCGGAAGCCGAAGCGCCGGTCGGTCTGCATGAACTTGTAGAACTTGGGCAGGTTGCCGCGGAATTTGACCTGTTTGGCCACTGCCTGGATTTCTCCCTGCAGGCGAGCGACCTCATCCAGGCCGATCTGATGCACCTGTTCCGGGGTCAAATCCGTGGTGGTGCTCTGGCGTACGTCATAGGCGTACCACGCCGCGCCATTGGGCAATGCCGCCAGTCCATCGCTATCGCGGCAGGCGGGCAGGTATTCGGTGGCGATGAAGCCGCGCAACGCGCGGTAGGCCGGCATGATGCGCACTTCGATCATGCGCTTGTACTCGGCAGTGATGCGCTGCTTGTCGGCCTCGGGCATGTCGGCGGGCAGGTTGCGCACCGGCCCCCAGAACAGGCTGTCTTCGGCATTGCGCGCGATGATCGCGTCCAGCTGCGGCAGCACCTTCTGCATCAGCACCTTGGGCTGCACCACGCCGGCCTGCATGCCGGCACGCATGTTGGCGATGGCCTGCTCGAACAGGTCGGGAATGCCGAGCGCACGCCGCGACCAGTTGTCGTAATCCTTGACCGTCTTGAACGGCTGCGCGCCGGTGCCCGAGCCCAGCACCACCGCAATGCTGGCGATGTTGTAGAACTGGTTGATCGGCAGCATCCAGCTGGGAAACTGCTCGGCGGCCAGTGCGCTGCGCGCATCGCGCACGAAGATCTGGTAACTGAGCAGGTCCTGCCCACTCAGCCCATCGGGCCCCAGCGCCTCGGCCTTGCCCAGCCACAGTACGGTGAAATCGTGCGATTGCTGGCGGAATGCCGGCGACAGGAAGTTCGGCAACTGGTCGTTGTAGCGGCTCTCGCCCTGGAAGGTGGCCTGCAGCGGGTTGAGCTTGAGCGAGGCGTCCCAGTACTGGTCGTACAGCAGGTTGAGCTGCTGCGCCTTGGTCAGCACCACCGGCGCGGCCACCGCGCGGGGCCTGACCCTGGCGGCCTTGCTGCCCTTGCCCTTGGTGCTTTTGGCTGCCGGCTTGGCGGTCTTCTTGCCTTTGCTCGCCTTCGCGCGCGTTTGCGTGGTCTGTGCCTTGGCGGTCTTCTTCTTGGCCGCATCGGCCGGCGCCGCCAGCGACAGGCTCACGAGGGCGGCCATGGCCAGGGACAGCAGGCGGGAAAAGCTGAGGGGCATTACCGGCTCCGGAAACAAGCGAGCGGGGAGCTTGCCCGATCCGCACGGTTACGGCCACCCATTGGGGGCATACCGCCTATCGGCAATTCATGCGGCGCATGGGCGCGGTGCTGCGCCCGGGGTGATGTGTTGCGCTGCGACATGGCCGGCAAGGCTGCGTCCAAGTCACACCGCGGTGGGCTGGCTCGCAGCGCCGCGATCAGGACCACTGGCGACCAGACGTTGCCGCCGCAACCCATTGCGTTGCGATGACCCTGGCTGGGAGACAGCCCGGCTCAGTCGGCAGCGGCTTCTTCGCGCAGCTGCTCGGCACGCTCGGCGCCCAGGTACGCGGTGATGCCGCGGCGTGCCAGATACAGCAGCGGGATCAGTAAGACCGCAAAGCCCATCTTGTAGATGTAGTTGAGCGTGCTCACCGCCAGGAACTGGTCGATCGACCAATGCTGCGGGCCGAGCACGAAGGCGATATAGATCACCACGAAGCTGTCCACCACCTGCGAGACCGCAGTGGAGCCGGTGGCGCGCAGCCACACGTGTTTTTCGCCAGTGACGCGACGGATGCGGTGAAACACCGAGACATCGATCAACTGGCTGAACAGGAATGCCACCAGCGAGCCGCCGATGGTCCACAGCCCTTGTCCGAACACTGCCGCAAATGCGGCCTGGTAATCGGGCACCCCCTGGCTCTGCGCCGCAGTGACCCACCAGCCCGCCGGCGCCAGCGCAATGGCCGCGAAGGCGAACACGAAGCCATAGCCGATCAGCACCACCGCCACCCACGAGATGAAACGCACCCCGCGGCTGCCGAAGAACTCGTTGATGGTGTCGGTCATGATGAACACGATCGGCCACAGCAAGGTGCCGGCGGTGAAGCTGAGCGAGCCGCGCTGGCCGAACAGATTCCAGTTCAGTGGCGCAATGCCGAGCGTGTCTTCCAACGCGAAGATCTTGACGCCAATGAACTCGGCCAGCGCCGCGTTGACGCAGAAGAAGGCCGCCAGTGCGATGAACAGGCGGACCGCACGATCGTCGAGGGTGCGCACATGGGACATGGTGTCAGCGATCCGCAGTCCGGGTGAAGGGAACCGATTCGGGCGCCACGGCGCCACCGGAAATGATGAAGCTCATTGCCTGATCCACGCTCCAGTCGGTGGGCGTGAGCAGTGCCACCGGCACGATTTCCAGGTAGCCGGAGGTGGGGTTGGGCGTGGTGGGCACGTAGACCGCGGCCAGCTCGCGGCCGGTGCCCTGTTCCTTGATCACGCGGGTGACCAGGCCCACTGATTTCATGTCGCGGTGTGGGAAATCGATCAGCACCACGCGCTGGGTGCTGCCGGGCTGGGTCTGCAAGATGTCCAGCAGCTTGCGCGCGCTGTCGTAGACCACGCTGGCCAGCGGAATGCGCCGCATGATGGCCTCGAACCAGCGCAGCAAGCGCTGGCCGATCACGCGCCGGCTCAGGATCCCGACGAACAGGATGACTGCCACCGTGGCGATCAACGCGATGGTGTTCTGCACCCACAGCGCCTTGAACCAGCCCAGGTAATCGGGGAACGAGGCAGCGATGCGTTCGGACAGCGGCACCACCCACGGGCTGCTGATGCCCGAAAGCAGCGAGAAAACGAACTTCACCACCACCCAGGTCAACCAGACCGGCAGCAAGGTGAGCAACCCGGTCAGAAAGACCCGTTGCAGGGAAGGGCGGACGTGGGGAGTGGGGGATTCGGACATCGCCATAGTGTAGGCATTCGGCCACGCTCGGTGGAGCTGGGGGCGGGGTTTGGCAGCAGGCATTCGCGATTGGCAAGAGTGTTTCGCGTGCCACGATCCGCTGCAATCCCATGATTCCTGTACTTACCTCGACATCGACCTGGCGGTACCCGCAGCCCAGCGGCAGCGGGCAACCCGTTCGGCTCGTACAGCCCTCCTGCCGTTGGGAACCATGGCGCGCAGCGCGGATGAAAGGTGGGGCGAGGTCTGCCAGCACCTGGATTCTTTCAACTACTTATTGAGACCACCGCCCATCGCCAGCGCGCGGTGTCATTGCCCAACGTTGCGCGGGCCGCCAGACACACGGTTGCCGATGGTCTGTAGCCCCAAGGCACGCGATGCGTCTATGCCCATCGCAGGCCTGCGCAGATGGCACTAAGATGCGCAGCTCCCAGGGATGGATCTTTCGCACGTGCTCGCCAAATTTCTCAAAGCCGCCTTGCTCGGTGTCTGCATCCTGATCGCAGCGGTGCTGGCGCTGTATACGGTCTCCAGGCATTGGCCGATTCCCGAATCGCAGCGTGAGGCGTTGGCGCAGCTGCGCCAGCCGCTTCCACCGTTGCGCGGGAGCAACATGTTCGGGGCGCTGTGGTCGTTGTCGTACGCGATTCCCGAGGCGCAGCGCGAGACAGTGCTGGCGCAAGACCTCGCGCGATTCAATCGGTTGCCGGAGCATGCGGCATTCCAAAGCGCCGCTGCAGGCTATCGGCGCTTGCCAGGTTGGCCATCCGGCGCGCCTGCGCTATGCATGGCCAGCGCTGGCGGATGCTTGCAGCGCGTGCGCGAACAACCGCAGGCCTATGCCGCTGCGCTGGCCGCACAGGCACCGATGCTGGCGCGGATGCGGGCGTTGGCGCAACACGCCGACTACCGCAGCCCGTTCCGTCCACGCGCCGATACGCCGTTGCCCGAACTGCCGCGCATGTCCTTGTCGATGACGGCCAGCGCCTTGGACTTTGTCCAGGGGCGCACCACCCAGGCCTTGTCCGGTGTCTGCACCGATGCGCAGGTGGCCCGTGTCCTGATGCGCAGTAGCGACAATCTGGCGATCACGATGATCGGCGCGGCGATGTTGCGCGGCAATGCGCACCTGTTTGCCGACATGCTGGCCGAATTGCCGGCGCAGCATCCGCTGCCCGCGCAATGCGCCGCTGCCTTTGCGCCGCTGCCGGTGGATGAGATCGCGCTGTGTCACGCATTGCACGGTGAATCGCGGATGGTGTTTGCGATGCTGCAGGAGGATGCGTTGACGCAAGGCAGCCAATCGTCCTGGCAAGACCGCTTCCCGTTACGGTTGCTGGACGACGAACGCACCCAGGCCTTGCTGGCGCCCACCTTTACCTGGGCCTGCAGCGCGCCGGTGCGGACCTTGCTGGCGCAGGATCGGCCGGTTCCGCAAACGCTGATCCCGCTGCCCCAGACCGCATCGGTGGCCTGCATCGCCAATGCAACCGGGTGTTTGCTGGCGAGCGTGTCGCATCCGGACTACGTCAACTATCAGCACAAGATGCAGGACACCGCCGCTGCATTGCGCGCGCTGTCGGCGCTGCAGTGGTTGCGCGACCATCCTGCGCCGACAACGCCGCTGGCGCAGCGGATCGCCGCGCTACCGCCTGCGTTGCGTGGACAGGTGCGCCCGCTAGGCGCCGGAAACGACGGCAAGAGTCTGACGCTTCGGCAGTACGCACGACCGGAGGGCGTGGCGGGCAATGATCGCTGGCCGTTGCCAGGCAGTGCGATCGCGGCCACACAGGCAGCCTCAGCGGCTCACTAAAACAAGACGCCTTCTGCGCTGCCAGGCGCAGCTCGCAGCGCTGGTGCAGGCGGTCTGCGCTTGCATGCGCAATGCTTGCATCCGCAGCGGCTGCCTGACGACCACCGACGAACAGCCGTTAAAACGGATCGAGCAGTCGCCAGGTGAGCTCGGAGGCGCGCATGTATTACCGTGCGTGCAATGCCGATGCGAAGCATCGGCCACGCTGCCTGGCATCTACGCAGTGGTGCGTTGGTTGCCTGAAGCGGCCGGAGTTTAGGACGACCTTACGCCTTGAATACAGCGCGCGCGTCTGTGTCTGCCTTGTTCGCTGTCATCGGCATGCCCGCACGTAAAAAACAACATGCCGCGTCCTTGCGGGACGCGGCATGTGATGATGCCACTGCCCATTGGGGATGCATGGCGCACCCAACGGCTGTGGTCAGAAGCGGAAGTTCAACCAGCCCATCACAAAGGTCGAATCGCCGTAGCCGGCCTTCTCCAACGCCGGCCCGGCCATCAGATGTTCGGCGCGGAAGGTCACCGACCAGTTCGGGTCGATGTTCCAGGTGGCGTTGATGCGCGGCATGGTGCCGATGCGGCGCTCGCCGGTGTTCTGGGTGCGTGCGTAGGCGCGTGCCTGGTTGTTGTAGATCGCATCGCTGGTGGTCTGGCGCCACAGCGTTTCCCACTCCAGGTTCACGGTGAGCTTGGAGGTCGGCGAAAACGTCAACGTCGGTGCAGCCGTGACCAGGTTTACCGGGCCGAAGAACGTGGCCCAGCTGAAGTAGATCGTGTTGCCGTACAGGAAGTTGTTGTTGCGCAACGTGCCGGTGCCGGAGGTGCCGCCGCCACCGGACGCGATTTCGCTATGGAAGCCCAGGCGCGGCTTCCAGCCCGATTCGCTCAGCGACCAGGCATTGGAGGTGCTGGCCATGTAGGCGCGCAGGTCGCGTCCACCGAAGCTGCCGCGCTGCACGGTCACGAACGAATCGGTGCGCAGCTTGCCCACATTGCCCCACAGGCGCAGGCCGTAGTAATTGCGGTTTTCTTCCGCGGTCTGGCGGCCCCACACCTGGTTGTCGTTGCGGAACTGATAGAAGAACGGCTCCAGGTACATCGGCTTGGCAGTCGCCAGGCGGTAGCCACCGACCACGCCGCGGAAGTGCCGCGAGCGGTCGATGCGATCATCGCCGAGGCCTTCGGTGCCATCGATGTTGAAATTGAAATCGAACAGGTCAACACGTGTCCTGTCGCCAATTGCCCAGGCGCGCGCGCCGTTGAAGGTCACGAAGATATCGGTGTTGTCGCGCAGCGCCATCAGCGTGGTCGGGCCATCGACGAACACCTGGCGGCCGACGCGCAAGCCGGTGTCGGCGCTGCCGATCCGGCCTTTCACGTCGAAGAACACCTGCTGCAGGATCGCGTTGTTTTCCTGGGTGCCGGTCTTGGTGCCTTCGTTGCGCCCGTCCAGGCTGCCATGCGCCAATTCCGTGTACAGACGGAAGTGCTCGCCTACATGGAAGTCGGCGCCGAAGAAGGCGCGCAGCAGATATTGCTGCTGCGAATGGCTGCCGGGAATCAGGCCCGGATTGGTGATGGTATTGCTGCGCACGCGCAACTCGTTGCTGAGCGACACGTACACATCGCCGTCGTCGTTGAGCGGAATGTACTTGAGCGGATCGAACGGACTCTTGCGCTTGGACGGGTCCTTCAGATACGACCAGTCTTCGGCCCAGCGCACCTGCCACATGTTGCCGCCTTGTTTGGCACCCCAACCCTGCGCTTCGAGCGGATAGCCCTTGGCGGTTGCCGGTGCGGCGGTGACCGGCGCTTTGGCCGGCTCGGCGACCGCCTGCTCGGCATTGGTCGGCGCCGGCTGCACCTGCGCCAGGCCAAGGCCCGGCAGCGCCAACCCGATCGCAAGGCACAGGCGCCGTGTGGCACCAAAGGAAGTATCAGCCATGGCCGGCTGCGCCAAGCGTGTCATTTGCATCGTATTCCCCGTCGAAAGTGAAAACCCCTAGGCGAAAGGTATCGGCAGGGGGGACACCGACTGTAGTAAAGCCGTGCCAGAAAGGCAGTAACCCAAAGGTTCTAAGCTCATGAACGCACTGGGTTTACGCAGGCGGGCGCGACATGGAAAGGGAATCGGGAATCGGGAATCGCAACGGCAGTGGCTGCTCCCCGTGCTCGCGCGATTCCCTATTCCCAATTCCCCATTCGCATGACTACCGGCACATTCACTATAGCTAGGTTCTACATAGCATTACCTTCAACCTAGCGGAGATGGCCGATGAGCGAGCCGGATATCCACCTACGCAAATTTCAGAAGGAACTGAGTGCGGGCACCGTGTCGTTGGCCTTGCTGGCCGTCCTGGCGCAGGCCGATGCACCGCTGTACGGCTACCTCATCGCCAAGCGGCTCGAGCGTCTGGAGGGCGTGCTCAGCGGCAAGCAGAGTGCCCTGTACCCGGTGCTGCGCAATCTGGAAGGGGCCGGGTTGCTGCACAGCCATGTCGAACCCTCGGCCTCCGGGCCGCCGCGGCGGTATTACCGCATCACCGACAGCGGGCGTGACTGCCTGCGCGACTGGACCGCCGCCTGGCGTGCCACCCGAGATTCCGTTGATTCCGTGCTGGAGGGGACCCACTCATGAACACAATTGCACAGGCCCACCCGTTGCCGACCACCATTGGCGATTATCTGCTGCAGCTGCGCCAGGCGCTGTCCGGGGCAGATCCGGCAATGATCCAGGACGCGCTGTACGACGCCGAAGAGTATCTGCGTTCCGAACTGGCAGAACAGCAAGGCAAGAGCGAGGCCGAGGTCATTGCCGGCGTGGCCAGCAGCTACGGCGCCCCGGAGGAAGTGGCAGAGATCTACCGCGAAACCGAAGTGACCGTGGCACGCGCACTGCGCCCCCCGGTGCCACCGCAGCGGGCATCGTGGATCGGCACGTTCTTCGGCGTGGCTGCCGACCCGCGCACCTATGGCGCATTGTTCTACATGCTGCTGTCACTGCTCACCGGGGTGTTCTATTTCACCTGGGTCGTGACCGGCGCCAGCCTGTCGGTGGGGATGCTGATCCTGATCATCGGCGTGCCGCTGCTGGTGTTGTTCTTCGGCTCGGTGCGGGTGTTGTCGCTGGTGGAAGGCCGCGTGGTCGAGACGTTGCTGGGTGTGCGCATGCCGCGTCGCCCGCAACACCCGGGCCTGCAAGGCGGTTGGCTGCAGCGCATCGGCGCGATGTTCACCGACGCGCGGACCTGGAGCACGATGCTGTACTTCCTGCTGATGCTGCCGCTGGGCATTGTGTATTTCACCGTGTTTTGCACGCTGCTATCGCTGTCGTTGGGCCTGGCCGCTTCACCGATCGCGGCGTTGTTCGACAAGGTCGCTGTGCTGACCTGGGATGGCGTGGACATCACCAGCGCCTGGCTGACGCTGCCGTTGTTCGCGGTGGGCGTGCTGTTGTTGTTCGTTACGCTGCATCTGGCACGCGCGTTCGGCAAGCTGCACGGCATGTTCGCCAAGCAACTGCTGGTCAGGAGCGGAGAGGCGGCTGCGTGATGCGACTGGCCTAGATGTCAGCGTGCGCAGGTCGATGGTGCTGCTTGCCGCTGGCATGACGCGCTGTGGCGGTTGCACGCAGATCGAGATGAAAATCCCCGGCATTGCCGGGGATTTTCTTGGGTAACTCAGGCGCGTTTGCCGCGCTTGCGGATCGGGGTCACGGTGGCCAGGTCGCGGCTACCGACCGGATCCGCATCGTAGCGCGCGATGAATTCGCGCACCTGCGGATACACCACCTCGCGCCAGCGGCGGCCGCTGAAAATGCCGTAATGACCGGCGCCTTCCACGACCAGGTGACGACGATGCGCCGCATCGATGCCGGTGCACAGATCGTGCACCGCCTCGGTCTGGCCGAGGCCGGCGATGTCGTCCAGTTCGCCTTCGATGCTCAGCAGCGCGGTATTGCGGATCGCCGATGGCTTGACCAGTTGGCCGTCCACTTTCCACTTGCCCTGGGGCAGCAAAAACTCCTGAAACACCACGCGGATGGTGTCCAGGTAATACTCGGCCGGCATGTCGAGCACGGCGTTGTATTCGTCGTAGAACTGCCGGTGCGCTTGCGCATCCTGCAGGTCGCCCTTGACCAGGTCGGTGTAGAAATCCCAGTGCGACATCACGTGCCGGTTGGGGTTCATCGACAGGAAGCCGGCGTGCTGCAGGAAGCCCGGATACACCTGGCGGCCATGGCCCGGATACGGGAACGGCACCGTGTGGATCAGGTTGTTCTGGAACCACTCGATGCCGTTTTCCGTGGCCAGGTTGTTGACCTGGGTGGGGCTACGACGCGCATCGATCGGACCGCCCATCATCACCAGCGAGCGCGGGGTGGGCTCGTCGTTGCTGGCCATCAGCGACACTGCCGCCAGCACCGGCACGGTGGGCTGGCACACGCTCACCACATGCAGGCGCTCGGCGCCGATGTGGCGGATGAACTCTTGGATATAGGTGATGTAGTCCTCGAGCCGGAACGCGCCGGCCTCCAGCGGCACCATGCGCGCATCCACCCAATCGGTCACGTAGACCTTGTGGTTGCGCAGCAGGGTGCGCACGGTGTCGCGCAGCAACGTGGCGTGGTGGCCGGACAACGGCGCAACCACCAGCACGGCGGGCTGCTCCTTCATCTTGCCGATCAGTTCGACGTGGTCGCTGAAACGCTTGAAGCGCAGTAACCGGCAGAACGGCTTGCTCAGCACTTCGCGTTCGATGATCGGCAGCGAATGGCCGTCGACCTCGACATCGTCGAGCGCCCAGGCCGGCTTTTCGTATTCCTTGCCCAGACGGTGGAACAGCTCGTTGCTGGCGGCCATACGCTCGGCGCCCGGGAGCGAGGCCCACAGGCTGTCGGGGTCGGAAAACATCTTGGCGTTCGCCTGGGCCTGATGCACCCAGGGGGCTAGCAGATTGCGGGTCAGCTCATGCAGTTGATAAAGCATTCCACCCATCCGTGCGGTTTTGCTGCCGCGCAGCATACCGGTTTTGGCGCATTTGCACCTTAATGGGGCTGCGGACGGTTGAGGCTGTCACGGCTTTGTGGCAGCGATTTCTGGAAGGCAAACGCCTTGCCTGCAGGGCGCGACGACAGGCCCCGCGCACCACCTGACGCGTACCTTGAGCGCCCCGCCGCAAGCGCGGGCAGGGCGCGGAGCGGGGGAGAAGGTGCTGGGCGATCGACGCAGCGATGGCTCCAGGCGACGCGATACCCCCACGCGCTGCTCGCTGGCAGCCACCATCCCGCTCAGCCGCGCTCCAGCGCCGATGCCTGGTCAGCCAGCTGCGGCGACAGCCAGCAGTGCGACCCCAGCGCAGCGAAGCCCACGCTGGCGAAGCGCTTGCGATACCAGCGCGCCGGTCGCGCCTGGAAACCGTCGTGATCGCCCTCGAACGCATCTTCTTCGGCGAAGGCTTCCAGAAACGCCACGCCTGCGCACATCTCGGCCAATCCAGGCAGGCCCTGGTTGAATTCGCGGGTGGGCACGTAATGCAGCACGTCCGAGCAGATCAGCAAGTCCACCGGTGCGCACGGGCGCAACCAGGCGAAGTCGCCGAAGCGGGCGGGGTGGATCTGGCGGCTGCGGCCATAACGCTGCACCGCATAGGCG
Source organism: Xanthomonas sp. A1809 (assembly GCF_017746015.1). Taxonomy (NCBI): domain Bacteria; kingdom Pseudomonadati; phylum Pseudomonadota; class Gammaproteobacteria; order Lysobacterales; family Lysobacteraceae; genus Xanthomonas; species Xanthomonas sp. A1809. The sequence continues at coordinate 472,625 of NZ_JAGHWZ010000003.1, forward strand.
CTGCTGTCGAAACCCAGATAGCTCAGCTTCGGCCGCAACGCCAACAACGGCGCGCGCCACGCGGCCTCGCCGCAGCCGACGTCGAGCACGCTGCGGATCGGTCGTTCCAGGTAGTACTCGGCCTGTGCGACGGCGAGTGCGACCTTGCGTCGCAGGCGCGCGGGATCGGCCAGGCCGGCATCGCGATACCAGCGGCGGAAATAGTGGGCGTCGTATTGTTTGGAGGCGGACTGCTGCATGGGCTTGGCTGCTTTCGCGCGCGCGGATAGGTGAAAATGCGGGCCATCCTACGCGAGCCAGCGGAGCCAGCGCATGACCCTGTATTTGTGGATCAAGACCTTCCATCTGTTGTTCGTGATCGCCTGGATGGCCGCGGTGTTCTACCTGCCGCGCATTCTGGTCAACATCGCCGAAGCCGGCAGCGACACCGCGGTGCGCGCGCGCCTGGTGTTGATGGGGCGGCGGCTCTACACATTCGGTCACAGCATGCTCGGTCTGGCGCTGCTGCTGGGCGCGGTGCTATGGCAGGGCTACCGGGTCATTCCGGATTTCCCGACGATGGTCGCTGGCGGCTGGTTGCACGCCAAGCTGTTTGCCGTGGCCTTGATTCTGGCCCACTACATCGTGTCCGGCTGCTGGGTCAAAGGCGCCGAACAGGGGCGTGCAGTGCCCAGCGGGCGGGCCTTGCGCTGGTTCAATGAAGCACCGGTGATCCTGCTGGTCGGCGTGATCTGGCTGGTGCTGGCCAAGCCGTTCTGAGCGCATTGCGCACCGCATCTACGCACGCCCGACGGCTTCGGCGCGCAGGTGCCCACAGCTGCCACTGCTAAAAATGCGGGGCATTCCGGTGTCCCACCGCGAATGCCTGCGGTGCTTCATGATGGGACGGCCAGTGACGTCGCGATGTGCGCACCGGGGCAAGGGTCGATGAATCCGGCAGGCCGCGCTAGGGCGCATATGAATTCATGCGCCGGTCGGGTGTGGCTTGAGCAGCATCTCCAGATACCGTTTCTGGTGTCCGGCAAATCCCTTTTTGCCGTACAGCGCGTGAATTTTGCCGAAGGCAGCGCAGGCACGTGCCTCATCGCCGAGCTGCAGCATCGCCTCGCCTTCGGTCATCAGCACAAGATGATCGGTGTGGTCTGGGTCGTCGTACATCAGCGCCATCACCTCGATCCATCGATGCACGTTTTCCTGATCGTGCAGGTCGGCGTAATCCTTGACGAAACTTGCAGACAGGCTTTGCGGGTAATAGTCCCAGTTCGCCTTGGGTTCGGGGATCAGCGCCCACGCCTGTAATCCCAGGGCGAGCGATTCCGCCAGGGCGCCGCTGCGAAACCGCTGTGTGGATTGCTCCAGCAGATGATCGATCTCGGCTTTCAGAACTGCCTCGATTTCAGGCTTCCTTTGCACGTTGATGGCCTTGATCAGGTGCCGAGCGATTCGTTGCCGAGCGATTCAATGCATGTGACCTGCAGCTGCGAGCGTCTTGTCGGCGGCCCTCAGGCGCTGGTGTCCAGCTCGCGCAGGCCCTTGCGTGCCAGGTCGACCCAGGCGCGTTGCTCGCGTTGGTAATGCTTGGGCGAGGCGGCGGCGTGACGCAGCACCTGTTCGTACACCGCCCTGGCCTGGTCATTGCGTGCGATGCGCTGCAGCAGTTGTGCATAGCGCACGCGCGCTTCTTCGCCCGGATAGCCTTGGGCCAGCGTTTCGTACTCGTGCAGCGCAGCCTCGGTGTCGCCGCTGCCTTCGACCGCGCGTGCATACAGCAGATGCCCGTCATGCGAGCGGAAGCTGGGGTTGGCCGCGATCAAGGCATCCAGGGTCTGCCGCGTCTGCTGTGGCTGGCCCAGCCCGAACTGGGCCTTGGCCAGACCGAGCATCAGGTGCGGATCATCGCGATACAAGCCGCGCAACGCGCCCTGGTAATGCTCGGCGGCCTGGGCGTAATCGCCGCGCGCCAGCAAGGTCTCTGCGAGCTGGCGGCGATTTTCCGGAGTGTCGGCCACATCCAGCCGGCGCGAGGCATCGCGCTGTTCGCGTTGCGGATCCAGGGTGCTGCGCACGCGCTTGAGGCGACGGCGTGCATTGGGGTCGTTGCGCAGATCGGGGATGACCGCCACGCACACATAGACCAGCACCGCCAGCAGCGAAAACGCCAGCAGCAGAAGATCCAGTACAGGGGCCGCCCGCTGCGCACGACGTGGACGCAGCAGGCGGCTTGCAGCAGCAGCGAGATCAGCAGGAGCGGAGACATGCGGGTGTGGCGTCCTTTCCATGGCCGCGCGCTGGGCGCGGCCGGCCATCGTGCGAATCAATGCCCTTCGTAGGCACCATAGCTGCGCAGGCGCTCGTAGCGCTGCTGCAGCAACGCATCCACTGGAATCTTTTCCAGCGCGTCCAGCTCGTTGAGCAGCACCGCTTTCAGGCGCTTGCCCATCTGTTCGGGATTGCGATGCGCACCGCCGGTGGGTTCACGGATCACCTTGTCGACCAGGCCCAGGCCCTTCAGGCGCTTGGCGGTCAGGCCGAGCTGTTCGGCGGCGTCCTTGGCCTTGGCCGCGTCCTTCCACAGGATCGAGGCGCAGCCTTCCGGCGAAATCACCGAATAGGTGCCGTATTCCAGCATCAGGGTGCGGTCGCCCACACCGATGGCCAGCGCGCCGCCGGAGCCGCCTTCGCCGATGACGGTGCAGATCACCGGAATTTTCAGCTCGGCCATTTCCAGCAGGTTGCGCGCGATCGCCTCGCTCTGGCCGCGCTCTTCGGCGCCGATGCCAGGGTAGGCGCCGGGGGTGTCGATGAAGGTCAGCAGCGGCAGGCGGAAGCGCTCGGCCAGCTTCATCAGGCGCAAGGCCTTGCGGTAGCCCTCCGGGCGCGGCATACCGAAGTTGCGCGCCACCTTGGTCTTGGTGTCGCGGCCCTTCTGGTGGCCGATGATCACCACCGGGCGCCCGTCGATGCGGCCCAGGCCACCGACGATGGCCTTGTCGTCGGCATAGGCGCGGTCGCCGGCCAACTCCTGGAATTCGTCGCAGATGGTGTCGATGTAGTCCAGCGTGTACGGGCGCTGCGGATGACGCGCCAGCTGCGAGACCTGCCAGGCCGACAGATCGCGGAAGATCTGCGCGGTGCGCACGCGCAGCTTGTCGCGCAGCGCCCGCACCTCGGTCTCCACGTTGACCGCAGGCCCGGTACTGGCCTTGCGCAGTTCCTGGATCTTTGCTTCCAGATCGGCGATGGGTTGCTCGAAGTCGAGGTAGTTAGGATTCATGCAATGTCGTCGTCAACGTAAGGCGGGGAGTGTAGCTGAAGCGGTGTGGCTGGCCCGTACGGGGGCGTTGGGAGCGGAATCGGGAATGGAGAATCGGGAATCAGAGCAAGGTATCCGGGGCGCCCCGCTGTTGCGATTCCCGATTCCCGATTCTCACGCCCACGGCGGGCTGTACTTGATCTTCACCGTCCGCACCGCCGGGTCTGCGCGCAGGCCGTCCATCAGCTGCTGGTCGATGCGCACCGAGTGGTTGCCGTTGAGGTCGAGCATGCCGGCCACGCCGCCGCTGGGCGCGCGTAGCAGCAAGTCCAGGCGCAGGGGCGTCTTGCCGGGGCGGTGCTTGGCCAGCAGGGCGTCGATGCGCTTGAAGGCCTGCTTTTCGCGCAGGTCCAGGCGCAGCGACAGCCGCTGCGCGTGGTCGGCGCAGATCTGCTCGTAGTCCCAGCACTGGCGGATGCGCAGGCTGTAGCCGCCGTTGAATTCGTCCTCGCGCAGGCCGCCCTTGACGATCAGGATGCGGTCGCGGGTGAGCAGGTGGCCGAATTCGGCCATCGCATCGGAAAACGCGCTGCATTCGACCCGGCCGCGGCCGTCTTCGAGCTGCACGAACACCTGGCTGTCGCCCTTGCGGCGTACGCCGACCACCTGGCCGGCCAGGATCGCGCTCACTTCCGGCCGCCAGGCGCGTTTTTCGCCATCGCCACCGCCCCCACCGCCGCCACGTTGTTGCGAGGCCAGGATCTTTTCCAGCGCACCCAGGTCGCAGCCAACCAGCTCGCGCACTTCTTCGCGGTGCGGGTCGAACGGGTGGCCGCTGAGATAGAAGCCCAGCGTTTCGCGCTCGCCGGTGAGCAGCTGGCCCAACGGCCATTCCTTGCTTTCGGGCAGGTCCAGGCGCATTGCCGGGGCGCTCGGGTCCGGCCCGCCGAACAGCGAGTTCTGCCCGGAGGCGCGTTCACGCGCCATCTGCTCGGTGGCCTTCATCACCTCGGGCAGCTGCAGCATCAGCGAGGCGCGGTTCTTGCCCAGCCCATCCATCGCGCCGGCATTGATCATCGCTTCCAGCGTGCGCCGGTTGAGCTTTGCGGTGCCCACGCGCGTGCAGAAATCCAGCAGCGTGGTGTAAGGGCCGCCGCGCTGGCGTTCTTCGACGATCGCCTCGCAGGCGCCCTGGCCGACGCCCTTGATCGCGCCCAGGCCGTACTGGATGGTGTCCGGGCTGGCGGCCTCGAACATGTAGGCCGATTCGTTGACGCGCGGCGGCTTGACGGTGAGGCCGAGGTTGCGCACTTCATCGAGAAAGCCGACCACCTTGTCGGTGTTGTCCATGTCAGAGGACAGCGTGGCGGCCATGAATTCGGCCGGGTAATGCCGTTTCAGCCACGCGGTCTGGTAGCTGACCAACGCGTAGGCGGCGGCGTGCGACTTGTTGAAGCCGTAGCCGGCGAACTTCTCCATCAGGTCGAAGATTTCGTCGGCCTTGGCTGCGCTCACGCCGCCCTTGGCCGCACCTTCGCGGAAGATTTCGCGGTGCTTGGCCATTTCGGCCGGCACCTTCTTGCCCATCGCGCGACGCAGCAGGTCGGCGCCGCCCAGCGAATAGTCGCCGACGATCTGCGCCATCTGCATCACCTGCTCCTGATACACCATGATGCCGTAGGTGTCTTTCAGGATGACTTCGGTGCGCGGATCGGGGTAGACGATCTCCTGCTGGCCGTGCTTGCGCGCGTTGAAGTCCGGGATCAGGTCCATCGGGCCGGGGCGGTACAGCGACACCAGCGCGATCAGGTCCTCGAAGCGGTCCGGGCGCGCGTCCTTGAGCAGGCGGCGCATGCCCGAGGATTCGAACTGGAACACCGCACCGGTATTGCCCGAGGCGAACACGCCCTTGTAGGTGGGCACGTCGTCGAGCGGAATGGCGGTGATGTCCACCGGGTCGATGCCGGCGCGCGCGTGGCGCACGTTGATCGCCTTGACCGCCCAATCGATGATGGTCAGCGTGCGCAGGCCGAGGAAGTCGAACTTCACCAGTCCCACCGCTTCGACGTCGTCCTTGTCGAACTGGGTCACCGGGTTCTTGCCGCGGCCATCTTCGTCGTGTTCGGCGAACAGCGGGCAGAACTCGGAGAGTGGATCGGGGGCGATCACCACGCCGCCGGCGTGCTTGCCGGCGTTGCGGGTGAGGTCTTCGAGCTGGCGCGCCAGGTCCATCAGGTCGCGCACGTCGTCTTCGACCTGGTAGCGCTGGATCAGGTCCGGCGAGGCCATCTCCGAGTCCTTGCCTTCGCCCATCGCGTCCTTGAGCGTGATGCCCAGGATGTTGGGGATCAGCTTGGCCACGCTGTCCACCAGCCCATACGAGAAGCCCAGCACGCGCCCGGCATCGCGCACCACCGCCTTGGCGGCCATGGTGCCGTAGGTGATGATCTGGCTGACGCGTTCGCGGCCGTATTTGCGCGCCACGTAGTCGATGACTTCGTCGCGGCGGTCCATGCAGAAGTCGATGTCGAAGTCGGGCATCGACACGCGCTCTGGATTCAAAAAGCGCTCGAACAGCAGGTTGTAGGGCAGTGGGTCCAGGTCGGTGATCTGCAGCGCCCAGGCCACCAGCGAGCCGGCACCGGAACCGCGGCCCGGGCCGATCGGAATGCCCTGGTTTTTGCCCCACTGGATGAAGTCGGCCACGATCAGGAAGTAGCCGGGAAAGCCCATCTTGATGATGGTGTCCAGCTCGAATTCGAGCCGGTCCACATAGTCCTGGCGGGTCTTGCCCGGCGCGATCGGGTTCTTTTCCAGGCGTGCGGCCAGACCCTGTCGCGACTGGCTGCGGATCCAGCTGTCCAGCGTCTCGTCTTCCGGCACCGGGTAGGCGGGCAGGAAGTAGGTGCCCAGGCGCATCTCGATGTTGCAGCGCTGCGCCAGCGCGTGGGTGTTGTCGATGGCGTCGGGGATGTCGGCGAACAGCGCCGCCATCTCCTCGCTGGACTTCATGTACTGCTGGTCGCTGTACTCGCGCGGGCGCTTGGGGTCGTCGAGCACGCGGCCGGAGGAAATGCAGACGCGCGCTTCGTGCGCATTGAAGTCGCTGGCGTACAAAAAACGCACGTCGTTGCTGGCCACTACCGGCAGCCCGCGCACGCCCGCGGCGTGCAGGGCGAACTGGTTGAAGCGTTCTTCGCCCTCGCGCCCGGTGCGGGTCAGTTCCAGGTGCAGGCCATCGCCGAACACGCGCTGCCAGTCGGCCAGCTGTTGCTCGGCCAGGTCCGCGCGGCCCTCGTTGAACAGGCGCCCGGCCAGGCTGTCGCGGCCGGCCAGCGCAAACAGGTTGGCGTGCCCGGCCTGCAGCCATTCCGGATGGATCGCCACGCCGCCTTCGGGGCGGTGGCCTTCCATCCAGGCGCGGGTGAGCAGTCGCGACAGGCTCAGGTAGCCCTCGCGGTCGCGGCACAGCAGGGTCATGCGCCAGGGCGTCATGTCCGGGGTGGCGATCATCACATCGGCGCCGGCGATCGGCTTGATGCCCACGCCTTCGGCCGCCTTGTAGAACTTGACCAGCGCGAACAGGTTGTTGAGGTCGGTGACCGCCAGCGCGGGCATGTCGAGTTCGACTGCCCGGCTCAGCAGGTTGGCCTGCTTGGCCTTTTTCGGGTCAGCCTGATCCGGTTTCTCGGGCACACGGATGGTGGAATCCGCCAGCGAGAACTCGGTGTGGACGTGCAGATGGACGAAGCGGGAAGTGGACATGCGGGACCGGAATAATGCGCGGTCAGGGTACCGGCGGGGGCGGGGGCGAACAAGGCTTGACAGCTAGGGGCGGGACCGGGGACCTGCCAGGCTTGAGGAGCCGGGACCCGGCACCGGGGACCTGGGAAAGCAAAGCGGGAAGACGTGTCGGGACGCCACTCGTCGTTTCCTGGCTGTTGCTGTGCTGTTGCTTTTCCGAGTCCCGGGTCCCGGGTCCCGACCTCTAAAGCGGCACCACCAACCGGCCCACCTGCAGCTGTTCCGGGTCCCGGGTCCCGGGCCCCGGGTTGCGGCCTTCCAGCGCCAGGCGCACCGGCGCAAAGCTGCGCCGGTGCTGGGGGCATGGCCCGTGGGTTTGCAACGCGGCCAGATGCACCGGCGTGCTGTAGCCCTTGTGCTGATCGAAGCGATATTCCGGGTGCCGCGTGTGCAGTTCGTGCATCAGCCGGTCGCGCGTCACCTTGGCCACGATCGAGGCGGCCATGATGGCGCGGTCCAGCGCGTCGCCACCGATCAATGCCTCGGCCGGGCAGGGCAGGCCTTTGGGCACACGGTTGCCATCGATGCGCGCGAACCCGGCCACATGCGCCACGCCTTCCACCGCGCGCCGCATGCCGAGCATGGTCGCTTGGTAGATATTGATGCGGTCGATCTCTTCGCTGTGGATCAACACCACCGACCACGCCAGCGCCCGGTCGACGATGCGCGCATACAGCTGCTCGCGCCGCTCGGCCGTGAGCTGCTTGGAATCGTCCAGCCCATTGATGCGTGGTTTGCCGGGGTCGAACACCACGGCCGCCACGGCCACCGGACCGGCCAGCGGGCCGCGGCCAGCTTCGTCGACGCCGGCGATCAAACGCCGGGATTCGACATTCGGGATTTGGGATTGGTCAAACAAGGGCGACTGGCGCGCCTCAGCGTCGGCGCTATCGGCTTGGGTGCCTAAAGCAATGATTTTCATGCCTTCGCTCCTGCCGAATCCCCAATCCCGACCTCCGAATCCCTGCCTTCCAGCAGCCCGGCCACCGCATCCGCTGCCCGCGCCGACGCGTCGCGGCGCAACTGTGCATGCAGGGCCAGGTAGCGCGGTTGCAGGGCGGCGACCTTGTCGGGGTGTTTGAACCAGTCCAGCAGTGCCACGCACAGGCGCTCGGGGGTGCAGTCGTCCTGCATCAGTTCCGGCGCCAGGTCGTCATTGGCCAGGATATTGGGCAGGGCGTAGCGGTTGACCTTGAGCAGGCCCAGCAGCTTGACGATGCGGTAGGTGAGCGGTGCGACCTTGTAGCCCACCACCATCGGGCGCTTGACCAGCATCGCTTCCAGCGTGGCGGTGCCGGAGGCCAGCAGCACCACGTCGGCGGCCAGCATCGCAGTGCGTGCCTGGCCGTCGAGCAGGTGCGAGCGCATCACCGGCAGCGACGAGCGTGAGAGCTGCTCGGCCAGCAGTTGCTTGCAGCCCGGATTGGCGGCCGGTACCAGCACGTGCAGGTTGGGCAGGTGCTCGGACACCAGCCAGGCGGCCTGGAAAAAGGTGTCGCCGAGCCGGCTGATTTCGCCGTGCCGGCTGCCCGGCAACACTGCCAGGACGGTGCTGGAGGCGGACAGGCCCAGCGTTGCGCGCGCCGCCGCGCGGTCGGCCTGGTAGGCGATATCGTCGGCCATCGGGTGGCCGACAAAACGGGCGTCCACGCCATGCCTGGCGTAGATCGGCGGTTCCATCGGAAACAGGCACAGCACCAGATCGGCGCTGACGCCGATTTTTTCGGCACGCTTCTCGCGCCACGCCCACACCGACGGGCTGACGTAGTGCACGGTCTTGATCCCGCGCTGCTTGAGCCAGCGTTCCACCGGGAGGTTGAAATCCGGCGCGTCGATGCCGATGAACACGTCCGGCTTCCACGCCAGCACCCGCTCGCGGAACGCGCTGCGCAGCTTGAGCAGGCGCGGCAAATGCCGCAGCACCTCGGTCAGGCCCATCACCGCCAGCTCGCTGGCATCGAACCAGGTCTGGCAACCGACCCCACGCATCGCATCGCCACCGATGCCGACGAATTCGGCATTCGGATAGCGCAGCCGCAGCTGCTCGATCAGTCCCGCGCCCAGGATGTCGCCAGAGGCCTCGCCAGCGATCAGCGCGATGCGGGGAGGGCGCGCATGCGCGCCGGGAATGGGGAGTGGGGAATGGGGAATCGGCAGCGCAGTCGGGTCGCTGCCGACCGACGCGCCGTTGCGCTGACCGTCCACGATTCCCGACTCCCGATTCCCGATTCCCTTCATCGTAACAACGGCCGTTCTGCCGCTTCGATGAACTCGAGCATGCCGCGCACATCCTCGCTGCTCTTGGCCTGTTCGGCCAGCTGCAGCTTGGCATCGGCCAGCGGCAGGCCGGCCACGTACAGCGTACGGTAGGCGCGCTTGATCGCGGTGATGCGTTCGGCGTCGAAACCGCGACGCTTGAGCCCTTCGCTATTGATGCCGCGCGGACGCCCCAGCGAGTCGCTGCCCACCATGGTGAACGGCGGGACGTCGCCATTGGTCAGCGCGCCCATGCCCAGGAAGGCATGCGCGCCGATGCGGCAAAACTGATGCGCGCCGGCAAAGCCGCTGATGATTACGTAGTCGCCCACGGTGACGTGGCCGGCGAGCGTGGTGTTGTTGGAAAACACGCAGTGGTTGCCTACATGGCAGTCGTGCGCCACGTGCGTATAGGCCAGCATCCAGTTGTCGTTGCCGACCACGGTGACGCCGCCGCCGCCGCCGGTGCCGCGATTGATGGTGACGAATTCGCGGATCACGTTGCCGTCGCCGATCACCAGTTCGGTGCGCTCGCCAGCGTACTTCTTGTCCTGCGGTTCGCCGCCGATCGCGGCGTGGCCGATGAAGCGGTTGTTGCGACCGATCCGGGTCGGGCCGTGGATCGAGCAATGTGGCCCCACCTCGGTGCCCGCCCCGATCTGCACATCGGCGCCGATCAACGAGAAGGCGCCGACGCGGACGTCGTCTGCCAGCGTTGCCGATGGATCGATGACCGCCGTCGGATGAATCAAAGGTGTTGAATCGCGCATCGTGTCTTACTCCGAAAGCGGGTGATTACCTGGCGCCGGCGCACATCACCTCGGCACTGGCCACCACTTCGCCATCGACCTTGGCTTCGCCGTAGAAGCATCCCACGTTGCGGATCAGGCGCTTCATCTGCACTTCCATGATCAATACGTCACCCGGGACCACCTGCTTGTTGAAGCGGGCCTTGTCCACCTTGACCATATAGAACAGCTGCGACAAGGCATCGCGGCCCAGACCGAGCTGGGTCATCACGCCGCCGACCTGCGCCAGCGCCTCGATGATCAGCACGCCAGGCATCACCGGGCGGTTCGGAAAATGGCCCTGGAAGAACGGCTCGTTGATGCTGACGTTCTTCTGCGCCACGATCCACTTGGTTTCAAGATCGAGTTCGAGGATGCGGTCGACCAGCAGAAACGGGTAACGGTGCGGGAGCAGCGTCTGGATTTGACTGACGTCGATCGGCAGTTCGTAAACGTGGTGGCTCATTCTTTCTCCTTGCCCACAGCCAGGATGCGCCTAGCGAGCACATCAAGCTGCTTGAAGCGCGCGGCGTTTTTGCGCCACGTGCGATTGTCGGTGAGAGGGGTGCCGGACGAGTACTCGCCCGGCTCATGGATGGAATTACGCACGACAGACTTGCCGGTGATCACCACCTTGTCGCAGATCTCCAGGTGGCCGACCACGCCGACATGCCCGCCCAGCAGGCAATAACGGCCGATCTTGGCGCTACCGGCAATGCCGGTGCAGCCAGCGATCGCACTGTGCGCGCCGATGCGGCAGTTGTGCGCGATCTGCACCAGGTTGTCCACGCGCACGTCTTCTTCCAGCACGGTGTCTTCCAGCGCACCGCGGTCGATGCAGGTATTGGCACCGATTTCGCAGTCGTCGCCGATCACCACACCGCCGAGCTGGGGCACCTTGATCCAGTGCCCGGCATCCATGGCCAGGCCGAAGCCGTCGGCGCCGATCACCGCGCCGGGATGGATGCGCACGCGCTTGCCCAACCGCACGCGCGTGACCAGGGTGACGCGGGCGAGCAGTTCGCTGCCCTCGTCCACCACGCAGTCCTCGCCGATGATGCTGCCGGTGCCGATCACGCAGCCATCGCCCACGCGGCTACGCGCACCGATGCTGACGAACGGACCGACATGGGCGGTGGCCGAGACCTGGGCGGTCGGGTCGATCACCGCAGAGGCATGGATGCCCGGTTCGCGCACCGGTGCCACGTCGAACAGCGCGGCGATCTTGGCGAATGCGGTATACGGATCCTTGGCGACCAGCACGGTGCCCTTGGCGGCGTCGGCATCGTCGGCACGCAGCACCACGACGGCGGCCTGGGTGTCGGCCAGTTGCGGACGATAGCGCGGGTTGGACAGAAAACTCAGCTGGCCTGCGCCGGCATGGGCCAGGGTGGCGACGCCGCTGACTTCGGTGGTGCCGTCACCGACGACGGTCAACCCGAATTGTTCGGCAATCGCACTGGCGGTCAATCGCATCAGGGTAAACCTCGCGTAAACGGTAAGTGGCTGGTTTAACAGGGGGAAAACGTCGCCAAAAGTTGGCTAAACAGTCGAGCGTATTGCTTGCCGGGCCGCAACGATGCGGCGAACCCAGGAAGAAACATATGAAAACTGTTCTCTCCATTTTCGGTAGCGTGATCCTGCTGGGCGCAGTCACCAGTGCATCGGCCGACGATTTCGCGCAGCAGCGCACCAACGCGCTGAGCTTCTGGGACCAGCAGGTGCAATGCGTGGACGCATCCGATTGGGGCGCCACCGCCACCTGCCTGGGCAATGTCTGGAACAACTACTTCTAAAGCTGTTTCATACCAGGGTGTTCAAACAACAATGGCGGCCCGGGCGTCCGGGCCGCCATTGTTTCGCGTGCCAATCTTAGAACTGGCCGCCGAAGGTGAACTGCAGACGCTCGATCTCGTCGTTGTCTTCCTTCTTCAGCGGGAATGCATAGCTGATCGAAATGGGGCCGACAGGCGCGCGCCACAACAGCGCCACACCGGTAGAGGCGCGCAACTCGTTGGCCTTGAAGTTGTCCACCCCGTTGTACACGTTGCCGAAGTCGACGAATGCCGAAACGCGCGCCGACGGGCTGTCGAACAGCTTGGGGAAATACATTTCCACCGAGCCCACCGTCTTGAACGAGCCACCCAGCGGCTGGCCACGGGTAAAGCCATTGATCGCTTCCGAGCGCGGGCCCAGGGTGTTGTCTTCGAAGCCACGGACCGAATTGGTGCCGCCGGCGTAGAAGTTCTCGTAGAACGGCAGGCCGGTGGCGGTGACCGTGCGGGTGCTGCCATCCGGGTTGGTCAGCACGCGGGTGCTGTCCTTCCCGTAACTGTCGCCGTAGCCCAGTTCGAAGCGCGTGTTCAACACCAGCGCCGGAATGATCGGCCAGTAGTTGGAGATCTGGTAATTGAGCTTGTAGTACTCGACCGTGGAGCCGGGCAGGGTGGTCTCCAGGCCCACGCGTTGGTACATGCCGCGGGTCGGCATGAAGAAGTCGTTGCGGGTGTCGCGTGCCCAGCCCAGCTCCGTGCGCCAGGCATGGAAGGTGCGCGTGCCGATCGCATTGATGTAGTCGATGATCGCCTGCGGTGTGGTGCCCGCGAAGGTCGTGATCTGGTTGCTGTCGATACCCACCATCGCCGAGACGGTGTCGTTTTCGGTGATCGGCACGCCGAACACCACCTGCGCCGAACCATTCTTGCTGTTGAACTGTGCGGTATTGAAGTCCGAGTAATCCAGCGCGCGCCAGGACAGGTTGTAGCCCAGCGATACGCCGTCGTCGGTAAAGAACGGATTGGTGTAGGAGAACGCGTAGCGTTGCTGGTAGCTGCTGCGCGAAGCCTCCACTGCCACGCGGTTACCGCCACCCAGGAAGTTGTTCTGCGACAACTGCACCGAGGTGGTCACACCGAAGCTCTGCGAGTAGCCCAGGCCGAACACGAAGCTGCCGGAGGTGGTCTCCTTGACGTTGTAGACCACGTCGACCTGGTCGTTGCTGCCGGGCACCGCGGGCGTTTCCACGTCCACGCTTTCGAAGTAGCCCAACCGCTGCAGACGGATCTTGGAACGGTCGATCGCCGCCTGCGAATACCAGGTGTTTTCGAACTGGCGCATTTCGCGGCGCAAGACCTCGTCGGAGGTGCGGCTGTTGCCCTTGTAGAGGATGCGGCGCACTGTCACGCGCGGGCCGGGCACCACCTGCAGGTTCACTGCCACGGTGCGGTCTTCGCGGTTCGGCGTCGGGATCGGGTTGACCTTGGCGAACGCGTAGCCGACGTTGCTCAGCGTGTTGGTGATCGCATCGGAGGTGTACTCCAGCAATGCACGCGAGAAGATGTCGCCGGCCTTGGGGATCACCAGGCGCTCGATGTCGGCCTGCGGCAGCACGGTGTCGCCGGTCACCTTGATTTCGGAAATCTTGTACTGCTCGCCCTCGGTGACGCCGGCGCTGATGAACATATCGCGCTTGTCGGGGCTGATCGAGACCTGGGTGGAGTCGATGCTGAAGTCGACATAGCCGCGGTCCAGGTACCAGGAGTTGAGCTTTTCCAGGTCGCCGGACATCTTTTCCTTGGAGTACTGGTCGTCGCGGCGGTACCACGAGGCCCAGTTGTGCTCCTTGGATTCCCAGTTGTCCAGGATGTCCTCGTTGGCGAACTTTTCCGTACCGATCAGGTTGACGTGGCGGATCTTGGCCGCCTTGCCTTCCTTGATCGCGATGGCCACGTCGACGCGGTTACGGTCCAGCGGGCTCACCGTCGGGGTGATTTCCACGTTGTACTTGCCGCGGTTGTTGTACTGGCGGGTCAGTTCCTGGGTCACGCGGTCCAGGCTCAGGCGATCGAAGGTGCCGCCCTCGGACAGGCCGATGTCACCCAGGCCCTTGAGCAGTTCCTCGGACTTGATGTCCTTGTTGCCGGTCACGGTGAGCTTGTTGATCGCCGGGCGCTCCTTGACCGTGATCACCAGGATGTTGCCCTGGCGATCCAGCTGCACGTCCTCGAAGAAGCCGGTGCGGTAGAGCGCACGGATCGCGTCGGCCACCTTGGCATCGTCCACGGTGTCGCCGCGGTTCACCGGCAGATAGGTGAATACGGTGCCGGAGGCGATGCGCTGCAGGCCGTCGACGCGGATGTCGCTGGCAACGAACGGCTCGACGGCCAGAGCAACGGCCGGCAGGCTGAGGCCGGCGGCAAGAGCGAGGGCAAGCAGGCGGCGAGTGGGAAGACGCGTCATGTCACATCCGGTTGGAGTCGTATTCGGGTGTTGCTGGATGCCGGCGTATGACGACGACAACAGGCGGAAAGAGTGGAGCAGCTTCATCGTGGAACCAGGCCGAGGATGTCGTTGTAGAACGCCAGTCCCATCAACCCGGCCAGGACCGCCAGGCCGACGTATTGTCCGGCAATCATGGCCCGTTCGCTGATCGGGCTGCCCTTGATCAACTCGATAAGGTAATACAGCAGATGCCCACCGTCCAAGATCGGGATGGGCATCAGGTTGATGATCGCAAGGCTGAGCGACAGCAATCCGAGGAAATACAGGAACCAGTCGAGCCCGCGTTCGGCCGAGGCGTTGGCGGCACGCGCAATGGTGACCGGGCCGGAGATGTTCTTGACCGAGGCCTGGCCGGTCAGCATGCGCTTCATCATGCCCAGCGAGTCGGCGGTCATCCGACCGGTTTCGCGGATCGCAGCCGGCACGGCGGCGAACAGCCCGTACTGCTGGCGGCTGTCGTATTCCGGAGCCGGCGCGGCGGCCGGACGCACGCCGATCATCCATTGGCCCTGCGGCGACTTGCGCGGGGCAATTTCCAGCGCCAGCCGGTCTTCGCCGCGCGCCACCTCGATCATGCCCGGCCCACCGTGGGCGCCCAATGCCTGCACTTGCGGAATGATGTCTTCGGCCGAGCGGATTGGCTGGCCGTCGATGGCCATGATGCGGTCGCCCGGCTTGAGCAGGCCATCGGCCACCGAGCCCTTCACCACTTCGGCAATCACCGGTGGCTGCAGCATGAACTGCCAGCCGATGCCGGCCAGTGCGGCCACGCGGCGTTCGTCGAAACCGAGCGGCAGCTGCGACAAGCGCAAGGTGTGCTCACTGCTGCCCGCAGTGTCAGAGGTGGTCAGGACGCGGACATCGCGCCTGTCCATTGCCGCAGTGGTGAGCTGCATGCTGGCATCGCTCCAGCTGCTCACGCTGCGACCGTCGATGCGCACGATGCGCTCGCCCGGGCCCAGCCCGGCCTCGGCGGCCAGGCCATCGGCCCGACCAATGGTTGCCGAATAATCCTGCTTGCCTACCACGAACATCGCCCACAGCATCGCCATGCACAGCAACAGGTTGGCAATTGGACCGGCTGCGACGATCGCGATGCGCTGCCACACGGTCTTGCGATTGAAGGCTTGGTCCTGCTCGGCCGGATGCACGTCGCCTTCGCGCTCGTCGAGCATTTTGACGTAGCCGCCCAGCGGAATCGCGGCAACCACGAACTCGGTGCCGTGGCGGTCGCGGCGCATCCACAGCGGTTTGCCGAAGCCCACCGAAAAGCGCAGCACCTTGACGCCGCAGCGCCGCGCCACCCAGAAATGCCCGAATTCGTGAAAGGTCACCAACACGCCCAGGCTGACGATCATCCACCAGACCGAACCGATGAAATCACCCATGTGTGCAACTCGCGTGCGTGGAACGATCAGGCATGAAGGGCGTGGTGGGCGAGGGCGCGTTCAGTGATTTGCCGAGCTTGCGCATCGGCAAAAAGCAGGGTGTCGAGGGAATCGGCACTGTGCCGCGGGAGCGTTGTCAGTGTGTGTTCGACCAACGCAGGGATCGCTAGGAAACCCACCTGGCCCTGAAGAAAGGCTGAAACAGCCACTTCATTGGCCGCGTTCAGGATTGCCGGGGCGGTGCCGCCGGCCCGTAACGCTTCCCAGGCCAGGCGCAGACATGGGAACGCGGCGGTGTCGGGGGCCTCGAAATCCAGCCGGCCCTGGCGAAGCAGGTCCAGCCCGCCGACGCCGGAGTCGACCCGCTCCGGCCAGGCCAAGCCCACCGCCAGGGTGGTACGCATGTCCGGCAGGCCAAGCTGGGCAAGCGTGGAGCCGTCGACGAATTCCACCAGCGAATGCACCAGGCTCTGCGGATGCACCAGCACATCGATCTGCTCGCCCGGCAGTCCGAACAGGTGATGCGCCTCGATGACTTCCAGGCCCTTGTTCATCAGGGTTGCCGAATCCACCGAGATCTTCGGGCCCATCGACCACTTGGGATGCGCCACTGCCTGCGCGGGCGTGACTGCGGCAAGTGCCGCGCGGTCGCGGCCGCGGAACGGGCCACCGGAGGCAGTCAGGATGACCCGGCGCACGCCGCGGCTGGCGTCGCAGGAGCGCAGGCACTGGAAGATGGCGCTGTGTTCGCTGTCGATCGGAATGATTTCAGCGCCGGCAGCGGCTGCGGTGCGGGTCAGCAGCTCGCCAGCCAGCACCAGCGATTCCTTGTTGGCCAGCAACAGACGCTTGCCGGCGCGCGCTGCCGCCAGCGTAGACGGCAGCCCGGCCGCACCCACGATCGCCGCCACCACGGTGTCGCACACATCGCCGCTCGCCAGTGCGTCCAACGCCTCGGCGCCGGCGTGCGCCTGGGTCGCCAGGCCCAGCGCGCGCAGGCCATCGCGCAGCGCGGGATACAGCGCTGCATCGGCAATCACCGCATGCGCAGGCCGGTGGGTGGCGCACAGCGCCAGCAGCTCATCGACCTTGCTGCCGGCCGACAGCACGCTGGCGCGCAGCCGCTCGGGGTGACGCGCGATCACGTCCAGTGCCGATGCACCGATCGAGCCGGTGGCGCCGAACACGGCGACCTGACGGAGAGAGGAGCCAGCCATGCCTAGAATCCGAGAATTTCCTTGCCGAGTGCGAACACCGGCAGGGCAGCGAGCACGCCATCGATGCGGTCCAGCACGCCGCCATGGCCCGGAATCAGCGTGCCCGAGTCCTTGGCGCCGGCGTGGCGCTTGAGCAGGCTTTCGAACAGGTCGCCCAGCACCGATGCCAGCACCGCCAGTGCGGAGACCAGCACCAGCTGCGGCACATGTGCCAGCGTCAGCCCGGCCAGCCAGCCGAACGCGCAGGCAACCGCAATGCCGGCGAGCAGGCCTCCGAGCAACCCTTCGATGGTCTTGTTGGGGCTGACCCGCGGCGCCAGCTTGTGTTTGCCGAACGCGCGGCCGGCGAAGTAGGCACCGGAGTCAGCCGCCCACACCATGGTCAGCGCGGTCAGCAACCACAGGTTGCCCTTGTCCGGGCTGGCATGCAGCAGCACCAGCGCTGCCCATGCCGGCAGCACCGCCAGGGTGCCGGCGGCCAGCTTGAGTGCGCGCGCCTGGCCGTTGCCATGATCGGCGCCGAAGGTGAAAAAGCGCAGCCACAGCAGCGCCAACAGCCACCACGCCACGCCGACCAGCGACGCAATCTGGAACAGCACCATCGAGCCGGCCGAGGCCCACACCATCAGCACCATCAGCAGCAGGTTGAGCGTCAAAAGCACGGTGCGCGGCAGGCTGTCGTCGATCCCGGAGAGCTTGAGCCACTCCCACAGGCCGGTCAGGAACAGGACCGCCGCCAGCGCTGCCAGCCATTGGGTGGGCAGCAGCACGATCGCGCAAATCGCGAGCGGCGCCATGATCAGCGCGGCAATCACGCGAGTCTTGGTCATGCGGAGGAGCTCTCCGTCGCCTTGTCGGCGATCTGTGCGCTGGTCAGGCCGAAGCGGCGTTCACGCCCGGCAAAGTCGTCCAGCGCTTGCTGCAGCACGCCGGCATCGAACTCCGGCCACAGGGTTTCGGTGAACCACAGCTCGGTGTAAGCCAGCTGCCACAACAGGAAATTGCTGATGCGGGTGTCGCCACCGGTGCGGATGAACAGGTCCGGCGCGGGCAGGTCGGCCAGGGCGACCCGGCTGGACAGCAGCGCTTCGTCGATCTGCTCTGGCTGCAGGCGGCCGGCAGCGACGTCTTCGGCCAATGCGCGGGCAGCCGCTGCGATGTCCTGGCGGCCGCCGTAGCTGGCTGCGATGCTCAGCACCAGCCGCGAGTTCGTTGCGGTGCTGCGCTCGGCGCCGGCCATGCGCTCGCGCAATGGTGCGGCAAAGCGGCTGCGGTCGCCGATGAAGCGCACCTGCACGCCACGTCGCTGCAGTTCTTCGACCTCGCGGTCGAGCGCATGCAGGAACAGCTTCATCAGCGCGTCGACCTCATCCTGCGGACGGCCCCAGTTTTCACTGGAAAACGCGAACAGGGTCAGCGCCGACACGCCTTTTTCCAGGCAGAAATCGATCGTGCGATTGACCGCGCGCGCGCCGGCGCGATGGCCGATCATGCGCGGACGCCGCCGACGCTGCGCCCAACGCCCATTGCCATCCATGATGATGGCGATGTGGCGCGGCACAGCAGCAGAAGGGACTGGATGCATGGCAGGCGATGCCACGATCAGACCGTCATCAATTCCTGTTCCTTGCCCTTGACGACCTCATCCACGTCCTTGATGGCCTTGTCGGTGAGCTTCTGGATATCGTCCTCGGCGCTGCGGGCTTCGTCTTCGGTGACGGCCTTGTCCTTGAGCAGATCCTTGACCTGCTGGTTGGCGTCGCGGCGGATGTTGCGAATGGCGACCTTGCTGTCTTCGCCCTCGCCATGCACGGACTTGCTGAGCTCCTTGCGGCGCTCCTCGGTCAGCGGCGGCAGGTTCAGGCGGATCACGGTGCCGACCACGGTCGGGGTCAGGCCCAGATCCGAAGCGTAAATGGCTTTTTCCACGTCCTTGATCATGCCCTTGTCGAACAGGCTGATGACCAGCGAGCGGCCTTCGGACACGCTGATGCTGGCAACCTGATTCAGGGGCGTATCGGCGCCGTAGGCCTTGACCTTGATACCGTCCAGCAGCGCCGGCGAGGCACGGCCGGTGCGGATGGTGGTGAGGGAATGGCGCAGAGCATCGATGCTCTTGGTCATGCGCGTCTGCGCGTCTTGTTTGATCTGGGTGAGCATCGCCGGAATCCGTGTGGAGCTGAATCCGGGGATTATAGCCGGGACTGGGGTTTCACGACTCGGGGGCCGTCAGCACCCGCGCAGCCGGTTCACTTGGCGCCCCTTTTCACGCCGGGCGCCGGGTTGGAGATCGCTGTGCAGCCTGCGGCCGTGCGCTCTTGCGATTCCCCAATCCCGATTCCCGACCTCAGCTGCGGCCCTGCACCAACGTGCCGATCTGCTCGCCGTGCAGGATGCGCAGCAGCACGCCCGGTTCGCTCATGCCGAAGATGCGCAGCGGCAGGTCGCTGTCGCGCGCCAGTGCGAAGGCGGCGGTATCCATCACTTCCAGGCCCTGCAGGATCACCTGGTCGTAGGTCAGGCTGTCGTAGCGCACCGCATCGGTGTGCTTCTTCGGGTCCTTGTCGTACACGCCGTCGACCTTGGTTGCCTTGAGCAGCAGGTCGGCACCGATCTCGATCGCGCGCAGCGCCGCGCCCGAGTCGGTGGTGAAGAACGGGTTGCCGGTGCCGGCGGCGAAGATCGCGATGCGGCCCTTCTCCAGGTGACGGATCGCGCGGCGACGGATGAAGTCTTCGCAGACATCGTTGATCTTGATGGCGCTCATCACGCGCACCTTGGCGCCGAGCTTTTCCAGCGCATCCTGCATCGCCAGCGCGTTGATCACCGTGGCCAGCATGCCCATGTGGTCGCCGGTGACGCGGTCCATGCCGCTGGCAGCCAGGCCGGCGCCGCGGAAGATGTTGCCACCGCCGATCACCAGCGCCACCTGCGCGCCGGCCTGCTGGGCTTCGATCACTTCATGCGCCAGGCGATTGATGACCTTGGGGTCGATGCCGTAATCCCCGTCCCCCATCAGCGCCTCCCCGGAAAGTTTGAGAAGAATGCGGCGATAGGAAAGTTCGGACATGGGGAAACCTCGGGGGTGGGGGATCGGCAAACGCCGGCAATTCTAGCGGAAGCCTGTCACCTGGCGTGGTAAAAATTCCTTTGTTGGCAGTGGCGTGACCGGTTGCTCAATGCGCGCGCGGGTTCGGCGGCGTTGGTACATCGGTCGCATCGTACGCGGTGACGCGGTTGCGGCCGCGATGCTTGGAGCGATACAGCGTGCTGTCGGCGGCCTGCAACAAATGGTCGATGCTGTCGAACTGGCGCTCGGCACCGCCGTGCGTGGCAAGACCCGCAGAGAAGGTGATGTGCAATGGGCCGCCCTGCAGTTGCGCCATCGGCGTACGCGCGGTTTCGGCCAGGATGCGTTCGATCACCATCAGCGCCGCATCGGCAGGTGTATTGGGCAGGATCACCAGGAATTCTTCGCCGCCGTAGCGCGCCACCAGGTCGCTGGTGCGCACCATGCGTTGCAGCGTTTGCGCGAAATTGCGCAACACTTCATCGCCGACCAGATGTCCGTGCGCATCGTTGACGCGCTTGAACTCGTCCAGGTCGATGAAGGCGATCGACAGCGGCCAGCCCTGGCGCGAGGCCAGTTCGAACTCATGCGTCAGCGCGGTACCGAGCTGATGCCGATTGAATACCCCGGTCAACGCATCGCGGCTGGCCTGTTCGGCCAGGTGACGCATGCGGTTTTCCGATTCGTCGGCATGCCGGCGCGCTTCGGCCACGTCCTGCAATTCGCGCAGGCTGCGCAGCATCGCCAGTTCACGCGCCTGCTCGAAGATCATCTGGATGTGCTCGGGCTGCGGCACGCGGATGTCGAACAGCGCCTCCAGTTCCGGCAGCGATTCGGCGATGCGTTCGATCACTTTTTCGAAGCGTTCGGCATCGAGCTCCAGCACGTCCTGCGCCTGCTGCTGCGCATGTTCGGTTGCAGTGACCGCACTGGCCGAGAGCCAGATATCGGCCAGGCGCCCGGATAGCGCCACGCAGGCCATGAACGGTTCCAGGCCTGCCGGTTCTTCTTCGCTCTGCGCAATCGCATTCTGCAGATACGGCGGCAGCTGCCACTGATGCGCCAGCCAGGCGCCGACTTCGGCATGCGTGGCGCCCAGCTGTTCGCGTTCGGCAACCAGCAGCGCGGTGTTGTCGGCGGCCTGTTCCAGCAGCGGCCCGTACAGATCGGGCGCGCCCTGCAGCAGGGCCAGCTTGCCGATGTCCTGCAGCAGGCCCGCCAGCATCAATTCTTCGGGTTTGCGAATGCCGTAGGCCTGGCCGAGGATGCGACTGGCCAGCGCGCATAGGCCGGCGCGGCGCCAGATGCGCTCGTGCAAGGGGTGGGCGATGAAGGTGCTGCGCACGCCGTGCACCATCGAAAAGCCCAGTGCCAGGCTCAAGGTCGCGTTGAGGCCGAGCATGGTCAGCGCCTGGCCGAGATTGTCGATGCGGCGGCGACTGGCGTAGAGCGGCGAATTGGCCACCCGCAGCATACGTGCGCTCAATGCCATGTCCATGCCGATGACCTTGGCCGTGGTGGTCATGTCCACGTCCGGATCCTGCGCAAGTTCGATGATGCGCAACGCAACGCCGGGCGGCGAGGGCAGGTTACGGCAGTAGTGCAGGGCGGCCTGGAGATCTGGTTGCATGAGTCATCGCCAACAGTGGCCACAAGCATACAGCTGCGGTCGTTGAGTAGGGCGCGCCATGCTCCGCCATCGCCGCGCCACAAAACATGCGTGATGGAACGCCAGAACCTGGTCGGCATCTTCAGGTAACGGCAATGCCGATGACATCTGTAGAGTTGAGGCCGCTTGCCGCCGTGCCGGATGCGTTCGCTTCAGGTTCGCGCCAGTGTGCGGATGCGCGACCGACAGGCAAAAAAAAGCCGCGGCATGCCGCGGCTTTTTTCCGAGCGGGGAAGATCAGGCCAGGCCGGCCTGCTTCATCACTTCGGCGGCGTAGTCTTCCACCACCTTCTCGATGCCTTCGCCAACGGCCAGGCGCTGGAAGCCGATCACGTCGGCGCCGGCGGCCTTGACTGCCTGCTCGACGGTCTGGTCGGTGTTGAGCACGTACGGCTGGCCGTACAGCGTCACTTCGTTGACGATCTTGCTGATCTTGCCGCTGATGATCTTTTCCAGAATCTCGGCCGGCTTGGCCTTGTCCTTTTCGGACATCTTGGCCAGTTCGATTTCCTTTTCCTTGGCAACGAATTCGGCTGGAACGTCGGAGGCCTTGACGTGCGGCGGGTTCATCGCCGCAATGTGCATGGCGATGCCGCGCGCCAGCTCGATGTCGCCACCCTTCAGTTCGACCAGCACGCCGATACGGCCGCCGTGCACATAGGCCGCGACGTTGTTGGCGCTGTCGATACGGACCAGGCGACGCACCTGCAGGTTTTCGCCGACCTTGGCGATCACCGCAGCGCGACGCTCTTCGATGGTCTCGCCGCTGTCGAGCTTGACGCTCTTGAGCGCTTCGGCATCGGCAGCGTTCGAGTTCAGTGCGGCATTGGCCACGACCTCGGTGAAGGCCAGGAAGTTCTCGTCCTTGGCGACGAAGTCGGTCTCGGAGTTGACTTCGACCAGCACGGCCTTGCCGCCGGCCTGGGCGGTGGCGATGCGGCCTTCGGCGGCAACGCGGTCAGCCTTCTTGTCGGCCTTGGCCAGGCCCGACTTGCGCAGCCACTCGGCCGCGGCGTCGATGTCGCCTGCGTTTTCGACGAGTGCCTTCTTGCACTCCATCATGCCGGCGCCGGTGCGCTCGCGCAGTTCCTTGACCAGGGAAGCAGTGATTTCCATGGAATTACCTCATATGGACGAATGCGTGCGGCGGAAGCGATTCCGCCAGTAGGAGACGGTGCGGCATGCCGCCGCCCCCGTAGATGTATGCAGTAGCCTCAGCGACGGAGCGCGAGGGCGCCGTCGGGACTGCGGCCGCACAGCATGGTGCGGCCGCATTGCACGCCGATTACTCGGCGGCGTCAGCCTTCTTGTCGCCCCTTCTTGGCCGGAGCGCGACGGCCCTTGCCTTCGTCGGCGGACTCGGCCGAGAACTCTTCTTCGCGCACCGAAGCGGAGTTCGGCGCAGCCGCCTTGCCTTCCAGCACGGCGTCGGCAGCGGCGCGTGCGTACAGCTGCACGGCGCGGATGGCGTCGTCGTTGCCCGGGATGGCGTAGTCGACCAGGGCCGGATCGTAGTTGGTGTCAACCACGGCGATCACCGGAATGCCGAGCTTCTTGGCTTCCTTGATGGCGATGTCTTCATGGCCGATATCGATCACGAAGATCGCATCGGGCAGGCGGTTCATTTCCTTGATGCCACCGAGCGAGGCGTCCAGCTTCTCGCGCTCGCGACGCAGGCCCAGCACTTCGTGCTTGACCAGCTTGTCGAAGGTGCCGTCGGTTTCAGCCGCTTCCAGTTCCTTCAGGCGGGCAACCGACTGCTTGACGGTGCGGAAGTTGGTCAGCGTGCCGCCCAGCCAGCGCTGGGTCATGAACGGCATGTTGCAACGCTCGGCTTCTTCCTTGATGGACTCGCGCGCGCTGCGCTTGGTGCCCAGGAACAGCACGGTGCCGCGCTTCTGCGCAACCGAGGAGAGGAAGTTCATCGCGTCGTTGAAGAGCGGAACGGTCTTCTCGAGGTTGATGATGTGGATCTTGCCGCGCGCGCCGAAGATGTACGGCGCCATCTTGGGGTTCCAGTAGCGGGTCTGGTGGCCGAAATGGACGCCGGCTTCCAGCATCTGACGCATGGTGACTTGGGGCATTGAAAAAACTCCTGATAGCGGAATCGCCGTGCGCGGCTTGTTGTTGAAAAGTCCGCACATGGATGTGCGGGCTGTTGCGAGGGGCTCGCATCAAAACGCACACGATTCCGGGGTTGGGCTTCCCTGTTGCCTCCGCGACGAACCCTGTGTGAGGGCACCCCGGCGCGGATGGCGGCAGCAGGTGTGAATTCGTCGGTGACGTCCGACGTGGACGACGCAATGCGCAAGACACGCAAAACAGCCGGCGGAGTATAGCTGGCGAGTGGGCGTGGCGCAATTGGCGGAATCGGGAATCGGGAATCGGGAATCGGGAATCGGGAATCGGGAATCGGGAATCGGGAATCGCAGAGCCTGGTTCGCTTGGGCCTTCACCAGCCCACGATCAGCTAGCGCAATCCGCTTGACCCATTCCCAATTCTCAATTCCCGATTCCCGGCTCCAGCGCCAACGTGCTTTCGATATCGCTGTTGATACGCGCCACGAAGCGGCCGCTGCCTGCGGGCAGGTTGGCGGGCAGGGCCCATTGGCGGGTCTGGCCGGGGAGGACGTAGCCGGCCAGGTCGCCGCGGATATTGCGGCGGGTGCCGCCGGCATCGATATAGGCCAGGTCGGCCAGGCGCGCATGGCTGGAGCCGGAATTGTGGATACGCAACGCGCGCTGGCTGCCGTGCCCGGCCAGGCTGGCGTGCAACGCCGGTTGCGCTGCGCTGGCCTGGCTGGGCTGTGCAAACACCGGGGTGGAATAACGCAGCAGGTCGGTCTCGTTGCCGATCGCGTGCTGGGTCACCACGAGCCGGTAGCTGTCTTCGGCCTGCGTGGGGCTGGGGCCGAGGCGGATCACGCGCAACAGCTGCCGGCCTTGCGACGGAATTTCGAAGTGCGACGGGCTGACCGTGACGCCGGTGGCTGGCTCGAGGAGTTCGCGCTCACCGTCCTGGCGCCAGCGGTAGAGCTTGGCGTCGGCACGCCAGGGTTGCGCGGCCTGGTTGTAGAGCCAGACCGTTGCCTGGTCGCTGTCGGCCGGGATGTGCGCGGTGGTCGGCGCGATGGCGATCTCGGCAGCACTGGCGGCCCCGCTTGCTGCCATACAGCCCAGGGCCAGGGCCCAGGCCAACAGATCGCGAAGGTGGCGAGCAGTGGCCATGCTCAGAACGCGATGGTGGTGATGCGCGCGCTGCCGGCGGGCAGCGGCCCGGCAAGCGCGCTGGCGTCCTGGCCGGTGCTGGTGACGGTGGGTGCCTCATTGCTGCTGGGCGGCTCGGCGATCGCCATCGGCGTGCCCCTGGAGCAACTGGCGCGCGGCGGCGCGGTACGCAATTCGCAACCGCTGAGCAGACGCAGGCCGATGTGGAGCGTGGAATTTTCCGGCCCCCGCGCGGTGGCTGCGTTCGCGGCGGCAGACGTCGCGGCGCAAGCGAGAGCAGCCAGGGCCAAGCGCTTCAGGAAGGTGACCTGCGTCATGGAGGCAATCGTTTGCATTGGAGACGTAACAAATAGCGACGCCCCCGATACGAACTTTATTAACTGTCAGTAAGTGATGGAGACGGTCACCGTGTCGGTATAGGCGCCGGCAATCGGCAGTTGTGGGGCCGGCGCACGGCCATAGACGGTGACCGTCTGGGTGGTGCCATTGCCGGTGCCTGCCAGCGTATCCACCCCGATGACGGTGCCCCACCGATTACTGCGACCGGTATTGCTGTAGAGCTCGTAATTGATGTAATTGGCGCTGCTGGCGTGGCGCATTCGCCGCACGCTGCCGCTGGCATTGCTGCCATTGTCCAGGCCGATATTCCAGGCGGTGCGGTTGGTGCAGGCCAGGCTGATGGTGGAGGTGCGATCGATGGCGGTGTCGATGCTGCCGGCAATGCTGCCGAAGTCCAGGTCGGTGGTGACGTAGGCATTGCAGCGTGCCGGCACGGTCGCCGAGGCAGTGAACGGGAAGGCGTTGCTGGCAGTCTTGGAGCCGGTGCCGCCGGCCGTGCAACTGCTTGGCAGCGAGGGTACCCCGATGATGCTTTCGTTGTAGGAGTAGCGCAGCACGGTGTCGGCGCCGCCAAAGCTGCTGGTGTGGTTGCCGACCGAAAGGATCTGGTTGGCCGGAATCCGCCCATACACGGTGATGGTGGCGGTCTGCGAGCCGCCGGTGATCACCGGCACGTTGTAGGACAGTGTCAAGGTGCGCGGCGAGGGAGCCGCCGACCCGGTGGCGCCCCAGATCTGCGTGCGGGTTGCCTCGCTGTAGATCTGGAAATCCAGGCTGTCGCTGGTGGAATTGAGCATGCGACGAGGGGCATACACGCCGCTGCTGGCACTGCCGGGGCCAAGGTCCAGGCAGAGGCTGACTTGTGCGTAGCCCAGCACGCTGAGCGCGGCAGTCGCGCAGGAAACGTTGAGTGTTGCCACTGCATCGGTGGTGCCGTTGGCCGCCACGTTGCCAAATGCCAACGGTGTGCCGAGGGTGACGGTGCAGGTGGTCTCTGCGTGCGCCCGCTCGCTGGGCCCAAGCCACACCATCGCGATCGTCAGCGCGAGCATCAGGCGCCAAAGCGTGGACATGCTCATGGCGTGGTCTGCTCAGGGATGCACTGCAGCGGCCCCACTCGCGGAATGCCGCCCGGATCGGCGGGATACGCGAATTGCGCCACGCAACGGCCCTCGGGCAGGTCGACCAGGATGCGGTTGTCGCGTTGCAGATTGTCCAGATAGGTTTCGCCGTCGTAGCCGACCACCACGCGTTCGGTACTGCCGTCGCGCTGTACCACGCTGCCCACGGGCAGCGGCGCGCCGCGCGCGTCGTGCAGCACGATGATGGCGGCGCGCACGCGGGTAATGCCGAAGCGCACCGCCACGCCGGATTGCTGGCGCGGTGTCACCGTGGTGTCGACACGGTCCACGCGCAGGTCTGCCGGCAGGCTCAAGGTGTCGATGGAGAGCTGGTTGCGCTGCCAGGATTGCAACGGCGTCACCAGCAGGGTGCCGCGCGCGTCGGTGACTCCGATCAGGCGGTTTTCCAGGCGGACCGGAATGCCTGGCTGGCCGTCGGTGGAGACCACCGCGAACGCGTCCTGGATATCGCGCGCGGCGAAGGTGCGGCCATTCATCCACACCAGGCTACCGCTGGCGCTGGCATAGCCGAAGCTGTCGCCGTCCTGGGTTGCGGCGCCGAGGTTGTAGCGGCCGACCCGGTTCAACCAGCCCAGTTCGGCCAGCCCGCCGCTGGCGTCGTCGCCGGCACGGCCTTGCAGGCGCCAGCCGATGCCGCCCAGATCGCCATCGCCAGGCAGCGGCTGGCTGACGTCGGCCACCAGGCCGGTACGCTCGCCGTTGCGCTGCATCGATGCGCTGGCCTGACGCACTTCGCCGAAGGTGGTCGACAGCGACAGGTACAGGCTGCGATCGCTGGAGACATCCAGATTCTGATTGCCCGACAGATTGGCCGCCCAGTTGCGCCCGAAGCTGCGCGACCAGAACACGCTCGCATAGCGCGAGGTATCGCCTTGCGGATAGCTCAGCCGCACATAGCTGGTGCCGAGCGAGCCGATCGGGTCGACGTTGACCCCGACTGCTGCGCGGTCGCTGACGCGCGCTGGCAGGGCGCCTTGCAATGCGCCCAGGTCGCGATAGTCGCCATGGGTGCGCTGGCTGCCCAGATTGACGTTGAAACGCCGGTTGTTCCAGGCGTAGCCCAGCACGTACTGGCCGCCCCGTAGCGCGTCCATCCGGCTGTGCGCGTAGGCGGCATTGACCACACCGCCCACGCCAAGCAGCCACACGCCGCCTGCGCCTGCGTTGATCACGCCGCCGCCAGTTTCGGCATGCGCTTCGATCGTGAAATCGTCGCGCAGGCCTTTGCGAAAGGTGGCGCTGGCCACACGGCGTCGGTCGTAGGAAAACGAGCGCACGCCGTAGTCGCGGCGCAGATGGCCGATGCCGGCCGACCATTCGGAAATGCCGCGCGCCAGCAACTGCGGTGTGCCATAGAACGCGAAATCCAGCCGACGCACGCGTCCGAACGCATCGGTCACCACGATCTGCGCCTGGCCGGTGCCGCTGATGCCCGGTTGCGCGGCCAGCTGAAACGGGCCGGCCGGCACCTGGCCGCTGTACTGGCGCAAGCCGTCCACATACAGCTCAACGGTGGAAGGCACTGCCGCTTCGCCGAGAAAGCTCGGCGTCGGCGTCAGCACCCGATACGGTTGCAAGGCGTAATTGCGGCCGATCTGCACGCCGCCCAGGCGGATCGAGCGGCTCCAGTCGACAAAGCCGCTATAGAAATCGCCCACGCTGAGGCTGGTGGCGCTGTCCGGGAAATCCATCTGCCAGGCACTGTCCAGACGCACCGCTTCGCTGCGCCAGCGTTTGTCCTGGGGGCGGTCGTAGGCCAGGAAGACCGCGGTGGTATCGACCATGCCGCGCCCGATGCCGAACGCGCGCACTTCGGTGGCCAGCGACGCGCTGCTGACGCCGGCATTGCGGGTGGCATACAGGTCGTAATTGAGCAGCATGCCGGGCGATGCAGTGGCGCTGGGCGGGGCCACTTCTTCGGCTTTGAGCACCGTGGTGGACAACGACAGCTGCGCCAGCGGCGCCTGCAGCGCCAGCCGCTGCAGCGCCGCGTCGTAGCGCACTTCCACGTCGGGCAGGCGGTCCAGATCGACCAATTCGCCAGGCACGCGGTCGGCCAGGATGAAGCCGAGTTTGCGCAGGGTTTCCACCGAGCCGCGTAGCCGCCCGTCGACCAGTTCGAATGGTGCCAGGCCGCGGTCGGCCTGGTTCAAGGTCACGTCCAGATACAGCGTTTGCGGCTGTGGCGTGGCGCTGGGTGGCGGCTGATCGGGAAGCGACGTCACATCGGCCAGATCGCCGGCTGCGGCGCTGCCCAGGCAACTGGCGGTCGCAAGGAGCGTCATCGCCAGCCGCGCCGCATCAAGGCGCCGTCGGCGCGGCCAACAAGGTACGTTCGTCAGCCTCACCATTGATCCTTGCGATGATGGTGCCGCGGCCGAACTGCGCCAGCGGCGCACCCAGCGACCAACGCATGGTCTGCCCGGGCAGTACATAACCGACCAAGCCGTTCAACGCGGTCTTGGTTGCGCCATCGACCTGGTGCCGCAGGTCGGCGACCTGCGCATGGCCGGTGCCGGTATTGCTGATCTGGATCTGCGCCTTGCCATCGCTGCCGGCAACCACCTGCGCGCTCAGGGTCGGCGAAGGTTCGGTGTTGCCGGGCGGCAGCAGGAAGATCGGCACCGAATAACGCAGCACGAACTGCATGCCTTTGCGGTCGGCATCGGCACTGGGCAGCTCGTCGACGATGATGCGGTAACACTGCTCCTGCCCGCTCGGGGCAGGCCCGGCGCGGATGACCCGGATCAACTGGCGCTCGCCAGCGGCCAGGGTGCGCATCGGCGGGCTGACCAGCAGATCCTGGGTGGGGTCGAGCTGATCCTGCCCATCGCGCTGGGTCCAGCGATAGGCGCGGGTCTGCACCTGGACCGGCGCGCTGCCGCTGTTGCTCAGCCACAGGCCGTCGGCGGTCTGCTGGGCGCTCAGGCTCAGCGATGTGGGTGCCAACTGCAGGCTGGCGGCATGCGCCGGCGTCGGCACGGCGCCGTTGGTCATGACCAGCGTCATCGCCAGCCCGGCCGACATCAGCCAGGCAGGTAAACGTGACAACGGGCGGTGATGCACAGGCATGCGCGGGCTCAATAGACGATCGTGGCAGTGATCGTGTCCTGGTAACTACCGGTCGCAGGATTGTTGGCCGACGGGTTGGTCACGCGGCCGTAGACCGGGTAGACCTGGTTCAGGCCGGTGGCGGTGCGGCTGAGCGTGTTGGTGCCGGTGGTGCTGCCCCAGACCGTGCTGCGGCCCAGATCCTGGTAGAGCTGGTAGGCGATGTAGTTGTTGGTGGTCACCAGCGCGTCGGTATTTTTCATGCGGCGGGTGGTGACGTCGTTGGCAGTCCCGGCATTGCTGCCCGCGCTCAGTGCGATGTTGTACGGCGTCAATGCGGTGCACTGGGCCGTCACGCTGCCGTTGGCGTCCGCATTGGCGGTCGAGGTCGAGAGTACCGAGCCGAAGTCGACGTCCGTGGCGGATGCGGCGGTGATCGTGCAGGCCTTGGTGACCGCGATCTTGACGTTGAAGGTGGTGGTGTCTGCCGCGCTCGCCATGCCAATGGTCGAAAGCAGGCCGAGCGATAGCAGGACAGGGCGGACAGTACGCATGGACATTTCCTTGACCGTTCTGGTCATTGATGACGCGACGAGTCGTCGCCTTCCCTGCAATGCATCAGCTGTGCCAAACATAACGCCGAATTCACACGCTATCTAGCTGTCCTGACTCGCTTTATTGGCAAAAGTGCGATGTCCTATGGATGACTTCGTTAAGATGTTTTTTGACGCCGTGTGCACGGCGTCACGCATGAATAGGCGGCTGCGCCGGTTTTCCGCTGTGCGGTCCGCTTGAGGCCAGTCGTTGCGTCCGCAAAAAAGCGCGTGCGCTGGTCGTTCAGATTCAGCCCGGATCGGCGATAATCGTGGCCATGAGCGTCAATCTGAAAACTAAAGAAGAAATCGAACTGATGCGTGTCGCCGGCCGCTTGGCCGCCGAGGTGCTCGATGTGGTGGCGCCGCACGTGAAGCCGGGCGTGACCACTGCCGAGCTGGACCGCATCTGCCATGACCACATCGTCAACGTGCAGGGCACCATCCCCGCCAATGTCGGCTATCGCGGCTTCCCCAAGAGCGTGTGTACCTCGGTCAACAACGTGATCTGTCACGGCATCCCGAGTGCAGCCAAGGTGTTGAAGGATGGCGACATCGTCAATATCGACGTCACCGTCATCAAGGACGGCTGGCACGGCGACACCAGCCGCATGTACTACGTCGGCACCCCGTCGGTGATGGCCAAGCGCTTGGTCGAAACGACATATGAAGCGATGTGGCGCGGCATCCGGGCGGTCAAGCCGGGCGCCACGCTGGGCGATGTGGGCCATGCCATCCAGAAGTTCGCCGAAGCCGAGCGCTTCAGCGTGGTACGCGATTACTGCGGCCACGGCATCGGCAAGGTGTATCACGACGAGCCGCAGGTCATGCATTACGGCCGTCCGGGCGAAGGGCTGGTGCTCAAGCCGGGCATGACCTTCACCATCGAGCCGATGATCAACGAAGGCACCTATCACCATAAGACGCTGCCGGACGGCTGGACCGTGGTCACCAAGGACCGCAAGTTGTCTGCGCAGTGGGAGCACATGGTTGCGGTGACCGAAGACGGCGTGGATGTGTTGACGCTGTCGGCCAATTCGCCCGCGCCGGTATGACCGACACGCCGGCGGAGCGACCCGACCCGGGCGTCGCCGGCGACGCGGACTGGGCCGCGCAGGCCCGTCCGCTGCTGGTGCATGCGGACATGCGCCTGTGCAAACGCTTCGATCAGGGCGAGCCGATCGAGCGTCTGGTCGCGCTGCGCGCACGCGCGGTCGACCAATTGATGCGCAATGCCTGGATGCGCTGTATTCCGGCCGACAGCGGTTTGTCGCTGCATGCGGTCGGCGGCTATGGGCGCGGCGAATTGTTTCCGCGCTCGGACGTGGATGTGCTGGTGCTGGGCGACACCGCCGCGCAACAGCAGCACGAGCAGGCCCTGGCACGCTTGTTCGCGCTGCTGTGGGATGTGGGCCTGCCGATCAGTCACGCGGTGCGCTCGCCAGCGCAGTGCACCGCTGCGGCGGCGGACCAGACCGTGCTCACTGCCTTGATCGAATCGCGCGCACTGGTGGCCGACGGCCAGGCGCGTGCTGCGCTGGCCACGGCGATCGCGCCGCCGCAGGTGTGGCCGCCGCGCGATTTCTTCCAGGCCAAGCGCGAGGAATTGCTGGCGCGCCATCAGCGCTTCGGCGACACCGCCGATAATCTCGAGCCGGATATCAAGGACGGCCCCGGCGGTCTGCGCGATCTGCAGACGCTGGGCTGGATGGCCTTGCGCGCGTTCGGGGTCAAGGACCTGGAGGCCCTGGTCGGGCTGGGCCATGTCGGCTTCGACGAGGCCGCCGCGTTGCGTCGCGAGCGCGAAGAACTTGCCCGTCTGCGTTTCGGCCTGCACATCGTGGCCAACCGGCCGGAAGAGCGCCTGCGGTTCGATTACCAAAAGACCCTGGCCGAACGGTTGGGGTTCGCCGACGACCCGGAAAGCCTGGGCGTGGAAAAAATGATGCAGCGCTTTTATCGCAGCGCTGCACTGATCCGCCGCATCAGCGACCGCTTGTTGCAGCGCTTCGAAGAACAGTTCGATGGCGAAGCGACGCCGGAGCCGCTGGGCGGCGGCTTCAGCCTGCGCCGCGGCTATCTGGCTGCCGACGCCGAAAGCTGGCCGGAGGGCGATGTGCTGCAGGTGTTCGCGCTGTTTGCGCAGTGGGCCGCGCATCGCGAGGTGCGCGGACTGCATTCACTGACCGCGCGCGCGCTGGCCGAGGTCCTGCGCGATCTGCCGGCGTACGACATTGCCGATGCAACGGCCCGGGAACGCTTCATGGCGTTGCTGCGCGGCCCGCGTGCGGTGGAAACGCTCAATCGCATGGCGCGGCTGGGCGTGCTGGGCCAGTGGATTCCGGCATTCGCCAGCGTTTCCGGGCGCATGCAGTTCGACCTGTTCCATGTCTACACGGTGGACCAGCACACCTTGATGGTGCTGCGGAACATCGCGCTGTTTGCCGCCGGCCGTGCCGACGAGCGTTTCTCCATCGCGCATGAAGTCTGGCCGCGTCTGCGCAAGCCGGAACTGCTGTTGCTGGCGGGCCTGTTCCACGACATCGCCAAGGGCCGCGGCGGCGATCATTCGGAACTGGGCGCGGTGGATGCGCGCGCGTTCTGCCTGGCGCATCGCTTGAGCGAAGGCGATACCGAGCTGGTGACCTGGCTGGTGGAGCAGCACTTGCGCATGTCGGTCACCGCGCAGAAGCAGGACATTTCCGACCCGGAGGTGATTCACCGTTTTGCGACGTTGGTGGGCACACGCGAGCGTCTGGATTATCTGTACCTGCTCACCTGCGCCGATATTGCCGGCACCAGTCCCAAGCTGTGGAACGCCTGGAAAGACCGGCTGTTGGCGGATCTGTATTTCGCCGCGCGTCGCGCGTTGCGCGAAGGCCTGGAACACCCGCCGCCGCGTGAGGAACGGCTACGCGAAGCGCGCGAATCGGCGCGTACCTTGATGCAGGCGCAGGGGCACGATGACGTCACCATCGACCGCCAGTTCGCCGGCATGCCGGACGAGAATTTCCTGCGCTTCCGTCCCGAGCAATTGGCCTGGCAGGCGGCCTCGCTGATCGAAGTGGAGATCGGCCAGACCCTGGTCAAGGCGCGTCGCGCGGTGCCGGACAACGACGCACTGGAAGTGTTCGTGTATTCGCCGGACCGCGATGGGCTGTTTGCGGCCATCGTGGCCACGCTCGATCGCAAGGGCTACGGCATCCATCGCGCACGTGTGCTGGATGCGCCACACGATGCGATCTTCGACGTGTTCGAAGTGTTGCCGCAGGAGACCTATGCCGACGGCGACCCGCAGCGGCTGGCGGCAACGCTGCGTCAGGTGTTGGCCGGCGATCTGCACAAGGTGCGCCCGGCGCGCCGCGCAGTGCCGCGCCAGTTGCGCCATTTCCGCTTCGTACCGCGGGTGGAATTCAGCGAAAGCGCCGGCGGCCGCCGCACCCGCATCAGTCTGGTCGCACCCGACCGCCCCGGCCTGCTCGCCGATGTCGCGCACGTGTTGCGCATGCAGCACCTGCGCGTGCACGACGCGCGTATCGCCACCTTCGGCGAGCGTGCCGAAGACCAGTTCCAGATCACCGACGAGCATGACCGCCCGTTGTCCGAATCCGCCCGGCAGGCCTTGCGCGATGCGCTGTGCGCCTGCCTTGACCCTGTCTAGCTAGCAACTCCGGAGACCCCCATGGCCACCAGCAAGAAGACCGCGCGCAAGCAGAGCGCGACCACCCCCACCGCAGCGTCCAAGCGCGCGAGTGCAACGGGCAAGGCCGCCAAGGTGCCGGCTGTTGCCGCTTCCAAGCCAGGTGTTGGCGTCGGTAAGCAGGGCGCGGCAGCTGCCGCTGTCGGCAAAAAGGCTGCTGCATCTGATGCGGCAAGCCCGAAAACCGCTGCAAGGAAGACCGGCGGCAAGTCCGCGACGTCCGCTGCACCGCGCGTGGCCAAGCAGCCGACCAAGGTGGTTGCTGCACCGGCCGCAAAGAAGGCTGCGGCGGCAAAGAAGCTGCCGATTGCAGAGCAGGTCGTGCACAGCGCCGCAACGCAGGTCGGCAGCGACGAACTCAAACTGGGCATCGAAAGCGCATTCGAACGGCGCGCCACGCTGACCATGGACGAGATCGACGGTTCCACCCGTGCCATTGTCAATCGCGTGATCGACGGACTGGAAAGCGGGCAGTTTCGCGTCGCCGAGCCGGACGGACAGGGCGGCTGGACCGTCAACGAGTGGCTGAAAAAAGCGGTGCTGCTGTATTTCCGCGTCAACGAGATGGCGGTGATCGAAGCGCAGCCGGCGCCGTTCTGGGACAAGGTGGAATCGCGCTTTGCCGGCTTCCATGAAGCCGAATTCCGCAAGGCCGGCGTGCGCGTCGTGCCGGGCGCGGTGGCGCGTCGCGGCAGTTACTTCGGCAAGGACGTGGTGCTGATGCCGAGTTTCACCAACATCGGCGCCTATGTCGGTGAAGGCACCATGGTCGATACCTGGGCCACCGTGGGGTCGTGCGCGCAGATCGGCAAGCACTGCCATTTGTCCGGTGGCGCCGGCATCGGCGGCGTGCTCGAACCGCTGCAGGCCAGCCCCACCATCATCGAAGATCACTGCTTTATCGGCGCACGCTCGGAAGTGGTGGAAGGCGTGGTCATCGGGCACCACAGCGTGATCGGCATGGGCGTGTTCATCGGTCAGAGCACACGCATCTACAACCGCGCTACCGGCGAGATTTCCTATGGCTATGTGCCGCCGTACAGCGTGGTGGTGTCCGGGCAGCTGCCCTCCAAGGACGGCTCGCACTCGCTGTATTGCGCGGTGATCGTCAAGCAGGTGGACGCCAAGACGCGCAGCAAGACCAGCGTCAACGAACTGTTGCGTGGTCTGGCGGATTAATCCGCTTCGCGGCGGCAACAGATGACGCGCAGCGCCGGTCGAGGGTGCGCCTTTGGCACTCTCGGCCGCTGCGATGACACGCGCGTCCAAGCGCGCTTGTGAGATCGCCTGCCGGTCGCGTTACACGCAGTTTTATCGCACCCCCTTTCGAGAAGTGAGGGGCTCTGCAAACCGCCTTTTGGGATATTTCGCATGACCACGCTCTACGGACTCAAAAACTGCGATACCTGCAAGAAAGCCACCAAGTGGCTGGATCGTTTTGGTGTGGCGTATACGTTTGTCGACTATCGCGATCACAAGCCGGAGCCGGAGACTCTGGCGGCGTGGGCGGAGCAAGTTGGTGGATTCGATGTGTTGATCAACAAGTCTTCGACCACCTGGCGGCAGTTGCCGGACAACCGCAAGGCGGCGGGCAGTGCGGCCGAATGGAAGCTGTTGCTGCGCGAGTACCCGCAGCTGATCCGGCGGCCGCTTGTCATCACCGACGAGGGCGCGCTGCATCAGGGCTTTTCCGACAACGGCTTCAAGAAGCTATTCGGCGTTGGCTAAGCGACTGCGGTTTTCGATGGTGCTGCGGACGGTGTTGCCGCTATCGTCGTGATGCGTGATGTCTGGCATGTTGATCGCGCGCTCATCGGCCGGGCAAGCCGTTCGACCTCGCGCCGGCAATGACGCGACGACTGCCTGCAAACCGGTTAGCTTCCACCACTGCAAGTGCGTTCAAGCCACGCCGATCGATGCAGACACGATCCCTCCATCAACGCCGCGCTGCGGCCCTACTGCGGTGACGTTTCATGAGCGATGTGCTGGAGTTGACCTGTGACCTCATTGCACGTGCCTCGGTAACGCCGGCAGATGCCGGTTGCCAGGCCGCGATTGCGCAGCGCCTGCGCGCAGCCGGCTTCGGCTGCGAGCACTTGCGCCTTGGCGAGGTCGAGAATCTGTGGGCAACCCATGGCAGCGGTGCGCCGGTGCTGGTGTTGCTCGGGCATACCGATGTGGTGCCGCCGGGCCCGCGCGAGGCGTGGACCAGCGACCCGTTCGATCCGCAGATCCGCGACGGCGTGTTGTATGGGCGTGGTGCAGCGGACATGAAAGGCAGCGTGGCCGCCTTCGTGGTCGCCGCAGAGCAATTCGTCGCTGCACACCCAACGCACTCCGGCACGCTGGCGGTGCTGTTGACCTCGGACGAAGAGGGCGATGCCATCGATGGCGTGCGCCGGGTTGCCGAGGTGTTTCGCGAACGCGGGCAAACGATCGACTGGTGCATCACCGGCGAACCGTCGTCCACCGAGCGCCTGGGCGATCTGTTGCGCGTGGGCCGTCGCGGCAGCCTGTCCGGCACGTTGACCGTGAAGGGTGTGCAGGGGCATGTGGCGTATCCGCACAAGGCGCGCAACCCCATCCATCTGGCAGCGCCTGCGCTGGCCGAACTGGTGGCGCGGCAATGGGACGACGGCTTCGAAAGCTTTCCGCCCACCAGCCTGCAACTTTCCAACATCCATGCCGGCACCGGCGCCAATAACGTGATTCCTGGCGAGCTGCAGGTGGCCTTCAATCTGCGCTATACGCCGCACTGGGACGCGCCGCGCCTGGAGGCTGAAATCACCGCGCTGCTCGATCGGCATGCGCTGGACTACACGCTGCGCTGGCACCGCAGCGGCGAGCCGTTCTATACCCCGGAAGGGCGGTTGCGCAGCGTCGCGCGTGAGGTCCTGGGGGAGTTCGCCGGTGCGCCGCCGGAAGAAAGCACCGGGGGCGGCACCTCCGATGCGCGGTTCATTGCGCCACTGGGTGCGCAATGCATCGAAGTGGGCCCGGTCAATGCCAGCATCCACCAGGTCGACGAGCATGTGCGCGTCGCCGACCTGCAGGCGCTACCGGCGCTGTACCGCACGTTGATCGAGCGCCTGCTGGTCGAGTGAGCGGGCCACGCAGACGCCGTCGTTGCCACTGAAACAGTTGCGCCGGTACCACCGAACCGTTAGCGTCGCCGACATGGTCCTTCGCCTCGCCAACCTCAATAACGCCAACCGCAGCAATCTGCGCGCGAATAATCGTGCGCGGCCGATGCGGATCTGCGACTAGGCGACGTCCACCAAGCGCCCAGGAACCAGAAAAACCCGCATCGGCCGATGCGGGTTTTTTTATGGGCGTCAATCCATGCAGCACGCTCTCACCCGGCCGCCACCCCCCCGCAGTTCTTCAGGAGTGTTTCCATGTGTTCCATCTTCGGTATTTTCGGCCTGCAACCCGGTGACGACCTGCAGGCGCTGCGCCGGCAGGCGCTGGAATGTTCGCAGCGGCAGCGTCATCGCGGGCCCGACTGGAGCGGCGTCTACGTCGATACCGGTGCCATCCTGGTGCACGAGCGCCTGGCCATCGTCGATCCGGCCGGAGGCTCGCAACCGTTGCTCTCCGATGACGGGCAGCTCGCCTTGGCGGTCAATGGCGAGATCTACAACCACCGCGAACTCAAGGCGGAGCTGCTGCAGCCGTACGCATTCCAGACCGGCTCCGATTGCGAGGTGATCAATGCGCTGTATCGCGAAGATACGCCGGCCTCCTATCTCAACCGCCTCAACGGCATCTTTGCATTCGCGCTGTGGGACAAGACGGAAGGGCGCGTCATCATCGCGCGCGACCCGATCGGCGTGGTGCCGCTGTACTGGGGACACGACCGCGAAGGCCGTTTGCGTGTGGCCTCGGAACTGAAATCGCTGGTGGACGACTGCGCCGATGCAGCGCAGTTTCCGCCGGGCCATTGGTACGACAGCGCCACCGGCGCACTGAGCCGTTACTACGAGCGCGCCTGGCGCCACTATGACGCGGTGGAAGGTGTACAGGTGCAACTGCAGGAATTGCGCGAAGCATTCGAGCGCGCCGTGCACCGTCAGCTCATGACCGATGTGCCGTACGGTGTGCTGCTGTCCGGTGGACTGGATTCTTCGCTGGTTGCGGCCGTTGCCGCGCGCTATGCCCGTCACCGCATCGAAGAAAACGACACCACCGAAGCCTGGTGGCCGCGCCTGCACTCGTTCGCGATCGGCTTGAAAGGCTCGCCGGATCTGGCCGCCGCCGAAGTGGCCGCCGCGGCGCTCGGCACCGTGCATCACGGCTTCGAATACACCTTCGACGAAGGCCTGGATGCATTGCCCGACGTCATTCGCCACATCGAAACCTATGACGTCACCACCATTCGCGCCTCCACGCCGATGTTCTTGCTGGCGCGGCGGATCAAGGCAATGGGCGTCAAGATGGTGCTTTCCGGCGAAGGCAGCGACGAGATCTTCGGCGGCTACCTGTATTTCCATAAGGCCCCGAACGCGCGCGAATTCCACGAAGAGCTGGTCCGCAAGCTCGACGCGCTCAACAACTACGATTGCCTGCGCGCGAACAAGTCGATGATGGCCTGGGGCGTGGAGCCACGCGTACCGTTCCTTGACCGCGAATTCCTGGATGTGGCGATGCGCATGGATGCCAGGTTCAAGATGATCGACAAGACCAGCGGTGGGGCAACGCGCATGGAGAAGGGCGTACTGCGCGAGGCATTTGCCGGCTATCTGCCCGAATCGATCCTGTGGCGTCAGAAAGAGCAGTTCAGCGACGGCGTGGGCTACGGCTGGATCGACGGGCTGAAGGCGCATGCGCAGGCGCAGGTGAGCGACCGCGAACTGGCCGCCGCCGACCGGCGCTACCCGGTCAATC
The DNA here is from genome assembly GCF_017746015.1 of Xanthomonas sp. A1809. Taxonomy (NCBI): domain Bacteria; kingdom Pseudomonadati; phylum Pseudomonadota; class Gammaproteobacteria; order Lysobacterales; family Lysobacteraceae; genus Xanthomonas; species Xanthomonas sp. A1809. The sequence continues at coordinate 511,291 of NZ_JAGHWZ010000003.1, forward strand.
CGCCGCAGACCAAGGAGGCGTATTTCTATCGCAGCTTGTTCGAGCAGTTTTTCCCCGGTCAGGCGGCGGCGGAAACCGTGCCGGGCGGCAAGTCGATTGCCTGTTCGTCGCCAACGGCGATTGCCTGGGATGCGAGTTTTGCCGCGATGGCCGACCCATCGGGCCGCGCGATTGCCGGGGTGCACGCGCAGGCGCTGGCTTCGTAAGGTTGCAGTCACTGCAGCGGCCGGCATGCATCGCTGCACGGCCGGCCGCTGTGTTGATCGGCGCGTCTTATTGCTCGTGACGCACGCAGTACCCATAGCGCTGCGGATCGATATCCACACCGGCCATGTCGGCCTGGTTGTTGCGCCATAGGTTCGGCTTGAAGTCGGCCGACGTGCAGTTGGCCGCGCGGTCCACGCCGATGGTGTAGGTAAATGGCGTGTTGGCGAAACGGTTGTTCTCGAACACGTTGTCCTGGCTCATGCTGTTGTCCCAGCACAAAATTTCCGGTGTGCGATAACGAATCGCGCAGGCCAGAAACACGCCGGCCACCTCGTTGCCGTCGAATTGATTGTTGCTGAAGCGATTGCGCCGCGCATCGGAGAGATAGATACCCTGGCTGCCGTTGCGCTCGAAACGGTTGTTGCGGATCTCGCTGTCTTCCAGGTGTTCGGTGGTCAAGCCGGCGGCCACGTTGTCGTGGATGTAGTTGTTGACCATCGTGACCTTGGCAGTGCGGTTGAACGAGACGCCGTCCCAGATTGCGCCGGACACATCGTTGTTTTCGATGGTGATCTCGCGGGTGTCGTACTCGCTCAGCAGGCACGCGCTGCGGCACTTGTTGACCTGCAGGCCTGCAAGCCGGATGCCTTGCCCGGACCGCACCACCACCGCGCTGTTGCTCAGGTAGGGGCGCTCGGGCATGAACTCCTTGTCGCCTGTGCTCGCTACGATCTGCATGTCTTCGATGCTGACGTTGCGGATCACACCGGTGGGCTGCTGGTTTTCGTAATCGCCAACCACCAGCACCGGCTGCTGCACGCCGTCGGCCATGCGCACGATGGTGCTGGGGCCCTGGCCGCGTAAGGTGAAGTTGCCGCGATGGATCGACACCAAGCCGTTGAGCGGGAACTCGCCCTTTTCCAGGCAAAGTACCGTGGGCTTGTCGCTTTGCGGCAGTTTGTCGATGGCTTTCTGCAGGTCCTGGCCAGGACGTACCTTGGCAGTGCATGCAGCCACGGGCGCATCCGGCGGGCCGGATTTGGCTGGCGGCGCTGCCGTGCAGGCAGTCGCAAACATCAGTGGCAACAGGGCGGAAACGGAGCGGGCAAGCAAAGGCATGCGGATTCCGGTCAGTGGGGGAAGTAGGGCGATGTGTGGAGCAAGACTCCACATTCGCGACGGGCTCTAGTGTGTCCCACCGAACGTTAAGTTCCAGCCCATGCGCAGCCGCGCGATTCGGCGCAGGTTCATTACGTTGCCGCAGTCGAGGCTGCCTTGAGCACACCGCACGGTCGGCTTGGCTGACCTGCATCACATTGCGCACGCTATGTTGTCAGCGTGCGATTCGTCTTGCGCCGAACGTCTTGGCGCCTTCAAGCGACGGCTGCGGCCGTTTCCAGGCGTTTTGCGCATGTAACTTGCACACCGAGCCAGACGCGGTTTGCCGTTCCAAACAGGAGAGACACGTGTCTTGAGCGGGTGGCGAACGCAGGCACGCTGCGCTGTTTACGTTGCCGTCGCAGCGGGCCGGCGGCGCGCCACCGATCCGCTGCGCGCTGGTCAGAAGCTGTAAGCCAGCTGCGCGTAAAGGCGACGCGGCTCGCCGGGGAAGTGCCCGGCGCGCGTATTGAAACCGCTCACTGCATACACCTTGTCGAACAGGTTCTTGATGTTGATCTGCAGCTTCCACGCGTTCCATTGCGTCTGCCAGCTGATGTCGTAGATGGCGTACGGTTTGACGCGTTGCCCATCCAGGCTGACGCGTTCGCCCACGTAGTCGGCACCGAAGGCGATCGCCGAGCGCCAGGCGGGCAGGTCGTAGCGTGTCCACAGGCCAAAAGTGTTGCGCGGTGCATTGGCGAAGCGATCGCCAGAGGCATTGGTGATGCCGTTGGTGCCGGCATCGAGCACGCGTGCATCGTTGTAGGCATAAGTGAGATTGAGCACCCAGCGTTCGGTCAGGTCGGCCAGCAGGTCGACTTCCAGCCCTTCGCTGCGCACCAAGCCAAGCGCGGAGAGTTGATTGACGCCGTCGACGACGCGCCCGTTCGCCTGCACGATGTTGCTACGCTCGATGCGATACAGCGCCGTGTTGAGGGTGAGTCCGCCATCGTTGAGCGCAGTCTTCAGGCCGATTTCCCATTGGGTGCTGCGTTCCGGTGCGAACGGGCCGCCCACGCTGCTGTCCTGGTTGGCCGCGTCCTGCGGCAGGAAGCCGCTGGCATAGCTTGCGTAGGCATTGATGCCGTCGCGTAACACGACGGTGCTGCCGACGCGCCAACTGAGATCGTTGCCGGTGACGCGCGAACCAGTCAGCAGGTCGTCGTCCTTGAAGCCGTCCCAGCGTAGCCCGGCCATTGCATGCCAGCGCGGCGTCAGCGTGAGTTCGTCCTGCAGATATGCACCGTAGCGTTGACTGCGCGTGCTGGTGGCGCGCCAGGGCAGGGCATCCAAGCCGTAGTCGTAGAAGCCGCTGCGGCCGTACACCGGGTTGAACAAATCGATGCCGGGCACCGGGCCACGTACGCGTCCGGTGTCGGCGGTGTTGGCGGTTTGCGCGCGGAAATCCGCGTCCAGGCGGTAGTAGTCCGCGCCCATCAGCAACGTGTGGTTGATTGCCCCGGTACTGGTGCGGAATATCGCGTTGACGTTGCTGGAGATCGCATCGTTGTCGCGGTATTGATTGCGCAGCTGCCGGGTCATCCACTCGGCGGTACCGTCGCGATCGCGGTCGATCAACCCCATTGGCTCGTGATAGATCTGATGCTCCTGGTTCTTGAACCAGCGCAGCGCCATGTCCACCTCCCACGCGCTGGACGGCGCAAACCGATATTGCGCAAGCGCCACCTTGGCGCGCATGTCCAGGAAATCTGTGGGTTCGTTGTGGTTCCAGCGCCGGTCGGTGAGGAAGTTGCCGGCGTTATCGACCGGCACGCCGCGCAAGCGGTTGCCGCCCAGGTTTTGGGTGATGTCGGTGTATTGCAGGGTGAGCTCGCCGGTATCGCCCAGATCGAAGGCCACCGACGCATCGCCGATCTGGCTCTGGCTATCGGTATTCCAACGAAACCCGTCTTCGCCATCGGCATAAGCGCCGATGCGGTACCGGATGCGGCCATCTGCGCGCGCAGGGCCGGTGGCCTCGAACGAGGCTGCACCGAAGAATTGATTGCCCAGCTGCAGCTCGATGCGTCGGGCCGCCTGATGAGCGGGTTTGCGCGTGACATAGTTGATCACACCCCCAGGTTCGCCACCGCCGTACAGCGCACCGGCTGGACCCTTGAGCACTTCCACACGCTCGATGTTGAACAGCTGCGGCACCGAGAACCCGGCATACGGGTCGCCACGCAGGCCGTCGTACAGCACGTTTTCCTGGCGGAAGCCGCGCAAGGTTACACCGGCATAGCTGAAGAAGCTGATGCCACTGATGCTGCGATACAGATCGGTGATCTGCCGCGCAGCCTGGTCGTCGATCAACTCGCGCGGCAGCACCTGCACCGACTGCGGCACCAGCGCCAGCGGGGTATCGGTGCGCGTGGCAACAGCTGCGTCTTCGGACTTGTAGAGCGTCTGCGCACGGCCGATGACATCCACGCCATCCAGCTCGGTCACGGCTGGCGTGGTGGTGTGTTGAGCGAAGGCGGGCAGGGTGTGCAGAGCGAGCGCAGCGGCGAGCGCGGTGACAAGAAGCGTGGGGCGCATTGATCACTAATGGGAATGGTTATCAAATGCATCTTAGCATGATGTGTTTGCTTGATCACGGAGGTGGCCGGGTGTGGGGCGCCCTGTTTGGTGGCAGATGCGCGCGCACCTGTGCGGATGCAGACATGCGACGCGAAGATGCGGAGCCCTGAAATGGAGGCATGAGTGCGCAGCTTCCCCTCTCCTGCCGGAATATTGTCCTGCTACACGGGTGAGAAGGTGCCCGAAGGGCGGATGAGGGTACGTGCGAAGCCTCATGGGCGCGCACGCAGGGTCACATCACGCACTCTTCCAATCGTGCGTGATGGCCGTACCCTCACCCCACCCCCTCTCCCGAGGGGAGAGGCGCCTGAAGCGGCGATGCTGTTGACGTCTTCGTCCTGCTTCGCTGCACGCTGCGCAGCCGCGTTGCCGCCCGCTGTTACTGCGGATGCAATTGCAGCGTGTACCGCGTGGCAGTGGGCAAGAATGGTGTGGGTCTGCCATGCACCCAATCGTCGTGCCCTGCGCCCCAGAACGGCGAGAGCGGGTGGCCGCTCTGGCCGCCGGGCATGTGCACGATGCCGTCCTGCTCGTGGCCGGGCGAAACCACCATGCGCTCGGAGGCGCCAAAGCCCGGGCCTTGCACACGCGGCATGTCGCGGTCGCCCGGCAGTTGATCGGGCGGCATGCAGAGCCAGCGCTTGGCCAGGGCGGGCAGGGCACGCGCGATGGGGTGGCAGATGGCAGCGGTGTTGCGCTGGCCCCAGGTGTGCTGGCCGCGCGGTTCGCTTTGTGCGTCTTCTGCAATCACCTCTGACTGCGCACTGCGCGCAGCATCGTCGAGCAACTGGTCCCAGCTTGCGGCGGTGGGCGGTAACAGGTGGGCCGGGCGCTGTTGCAGCAACGGCCAGACGACGCCCTCCAGTTGCGCGCGACGCGGCGGCAGGAACTCCTCGCCAAGTGCGGCTTTTGCCGGGGCCAGCAGGCCGGCTTCCACCGCTTCGATGGTCTTGTTGCGGAATTCGCGCACGATGCGATAGCTGGCCGAGCCAGTCGATGCGTGCCCGTCCCAGTCGCGCGTGGCATGTGCAATCTGTTGCAGTGCCGGGTCCTTGCTGTGCTCGACCACGCTACGCAGCAGTTGCCACCAGCGCGTAAGCAGCACGGCGCGATCGTCGAGCTGGATGGCGAGCAGATCGCGTTCGTTGAAGCGCTGCTTTGCGAAAAGATCATCGCGAATTTGCTGGGCACGCGCGCCAAGGTCGTAACCTGCGTTGCCAAGCGTGGCCAGTTGCTGCGCATCGACGATACGGTTGTTGGCGGTCCAGAGCCGGTGCGACGGCGGATCGATCAACGCAGGCGCAGCATCGCTGCGCAGCGACCATGGCAGGCAGGTGCCCGACATCGGCGCTGCAGCCGGTTCTGCAGGTGCGCCGGATGCTGCCTCAGGGACGGGCGTCGATGTCGCCAGTTCGGCAATCCCGCTCGGGCCGCACCCGGCATTGCGGGCGGGGCGCGCGCCGATCAGCCGCCAGGCGATGCGCCCGCTGCGATCGGCAAGCAGCAGGTTCTGCGCCGGAATGCCGGAGCGGTCGGCCACCGCGAACGCCGCCTGCAGATCGCCCGCCGTGCTCATCTGAGCGAAGTCCAACCGGATCGCACCGGGCAACTGCGCCACCCAGCGCAATGCCAGCGCGCTGCCGTCGGCGTTGACGTGCAGCAGCGGTCCCCACGCCGCTTCGCGGAACTCGAACTGCACCGGCGCTGCGCCCGCCACGCGGATGGTTTCCACATGCCTGGTCAGTGCTTGCGGGTGACCCGGCGTGGGTGCAGGAATGCGCGCGAAATCCGCGGTGTCGATATAGCTGTTGGTAAATGCCCAAGCCACGTGCCCATTGCTGCCCACGACCACCGCCGGCAAACCCGGCAGGGTGAATCCGGTGACATCCACCTTGCCCTCGGGCGCATTGCTGTCTGCATAGCGCAGGCGTGCGCGGAACCAGATATTGGGCGCGCGCAGGCCCAGATGCATGTCGTCGGCAACGATGGCGCGGCCGTCGGCGGTGAGGCTGCCGTCTACCGCGAAGTTGTTGCTGCCCGGTGTCGGCGTTTCCGCGTGGGGCGCGGCAGGCCGATGCGGTAGACGCCGTAGATCCAGCGTGGTCGCATCCGGCAAGCTGGCATCGCCCTGCGGCTCCCCGAACAACGGCGCGTCCCAACTGGAGCCCTGGTGGTCGAGCAGTGCCGCCAGCGCAGGCGGCACCACGGCACGGATGCGCGCGGCGGCCAGCTCGGTCTGGTTATCGCTGTCCTGCAGGTCCGCGTACATCGCAAGGCCGGTGAGGATGGAGTCGTCCAGCGTCCATGCGCGCGGTGTCTGGCGCAGCAGCAGATAGGGCCAGGGCCGTACGCGCAGTGCCGCCAGTCCTGCGTTGACGCCATCGGTATAGGCTTGCAATGCAGCGTGCTGGCTGCTGGTGGCGATGTCCAGGCTGGCCTGCACGCGGGCACGCAGGCGATGCACGCGGTTGCGCTTGTCCAGGTCCACGGCCTTGGCGCCAAACAGCTCGGACAACTCGCCGGCCGGTGCGCGGCGCATCAGATCCATCTCGAAATAGCGTTCCTGCGCATGCACGTAGCCGAGCGCGCGCATCGCATCGAGCTGGTTTGCTGCATCGATGGTGACCACGCCCAGCCGGTCGCGCTGCACGCTGACCGGCGCAGCCAGGCCGCTGAGCGCGCTGTCGCCATCCAACTGCGGCAGGCTGCCGCGCATCAACAGATACAGCCCCAGGCTGGCCGCCAGGACCAGCAACACGATTCCCAGCAGCAGCCGGCCCAGCCATTTACGCATTGTCGGTTCCTTGGACCCCGGTGAAGTGTGGCCGGCGGACATGACCGTGGCGGGTCCGGCCGCAAGCGCAACTGAAAGTGATTCCGATTAGATCATTGCCCGGCGGCTTAGGGCACCATGCGCGCATTGCGTCGCTGGAGCACACCATGAAAGGCCATCCCGAAGTCATCGATTACCTCAAGCAGCTGCTGCGCGGCGAATTGGCGGCGCGCGATCAATATTTCCTGCATTCGCGCCGGTACGAGGATCAGGGCCTGATGGCGCTGTACGAGCGCATCAACCATGAGATGGAAGAGGAGACCGAGCACGCCGACGCGCTGCTGCGGCGCATCCTGTTCCTGGAAGGCGACCCGGACATGCGCCCGGCCGAATTCACCCCGGGCAAGACCGTGGTCGAAATGCTGGAGCGCGACCTGGTGGTCGAGTACGAAGTGCGCGCTGCGCTCGCTGCCGGCATGAAGCTGTGCGAAGAACATGGCGACTATGTCAGCCGCGATGTGCTGCTCAAGCAGCTGCAGGACACCGAAGAAGATCATGCGTGGTGGCTGGAGCAGCAGCTTGGCCTGATCAAGCGCATCGGACTGGAGTTGTATCAGACCTCCAAGATCGACAAGGGTCACGTCGCCGGTTGAGCCGGCAACGCCGCTGCGCAGTCGCTTGGCTGGCTGACGCAGCGTGAACCGGCTCGGCATGGAGTACGCATGCCTGGCCATTCCCACGATGGTCTGTGCGGCCTGCCTGCCACTCCTGCAGCTGGCTGCAGGATTCCGTTTTGTCGCGTTTTGCTGCAGAACGACCGCATGGCGCAATGCCGCGCTGTCCTGATCCGCCACCCACGCTTGCCGCATGCAGACATGCAATTGCCACGTGATGGGCGTGCAGCGCCCGACGGCCTTTCAGCGGCGTTGCAGGCGATAGACAGCCGTCGATAACCCGGTGACGCCTTCATCGCGGAAGCGTGGTTCCTGATCGAGGATGTCGCGGTGTTCCAGCTGGTCTACCTGCCAGGCGGCATCGAAAAGTGCATGCACGTGCGTTGCGTCCACCGAGAACGGCGGGCCGGCCTTTTCAGCCTGCGGATATTCCAGGGTGATCAGCAGGCCGCGGCAGCGCGAGGACAACGGCGCGTAGACCGTTTGCAGGTAATGCTGGCGCAGTTCGGCCGGTAGCGCGACCAGTGCGGCGCGGTCGTAGACGGCCGTGCAGTCGGCCAGCGCGCTGGCGTCTAGCGCGAATGCATCGCCGCAGATGATCTCGATCGGGCCGGCGATGAAATGCTCGCCAGCAGCGCTGCTGTGACGCTTCGGTTGAAGCCCTGCCTCATCGAAGAATTGCGTCACCGCCAGCGGCGACAGCTCCACGCCAAGCACGCGATGGCCTTGCGCCGCCAGCCAATGCATGTCCAGCGTCTTGCCGCACAGGGGCACCAGCACGCGCGCTTCCTTCGGCAGATCCAGCGCGTGCCAGTGCTTTTGCAGCAGCGGCAATACCTCTTGCTGATGAAAGCCGGTGTGTCCCAGCTGCCAACGTTCCAACCAGAAATTCGTGTCCATGCGTTGCCTTGTCAGTGGCTGTCTCCACTGTGGTCATGCGAGAGCGGGGCGTGGCGCGTTCTGAAGCGGTGCGCGGCGTGGGCTGTGCGTTTGCGACTGCATCGTTGCGCCTGGATGAGCGAATACTTGATGCCAGTGCATCAGCAGTTTTATTGCCTGCACCTCCAACCCATCCACCTTCTGCCGCGCCCCAGCAGCCTGAGGCGACCGCAGTCCCCACCGCGCCGCTGCGCGCCGGACGAGTGAATTGCCGTCTCCTACTGCACCTCCAACCCGTCCACCTTCTGCCACCCACGTGGCAACAGCGATCCACGGCTCGCACGCGCACCCACATACGTATCCAGGTCCTTGAACGACAGGCTCATGGTGCGTGCGCCGCTGCGCACCAGCAGCGTGTTGCCTGGTGCGACCGCCACCACGGCCACCACGCGTTCGGTGCCGAGCTTGGCCTTGGGGATCTCGATGATCTTGTTGCCTTTGCCCTTGTCCAGCTCGGGCACGTCGGTGGCCGGCACCGCCAGCAGATTGCCGGCACTGGTCACGGCGACAATGCGATCGGTTTGCGGGTTGCTTACCTGGGCCGGCGTCAGCACATGCGAGCCGGTGGTGAGATTGAGCATCGCCTTGCCGGCCTTGTTGCGGCCGGTGAGGTTTTCGAAACGGGTGACGAAGCCGTAGCCGTGCGAGGATGCCAGCACGAAGCGGGTGGCGTTGTCGGCGCTGGCCATGACCTGGAACGCCGCGCCCGAGGCCGGCGAAAACCGTCCGGTCAACGGTTCGCCATTGCCACGCGCCGAGGGCAGGGTGTGCACGGCGGTGGAATAGGCGCGGCCGTCCGAATCCAGGAACGCCACCTGATGCGTGCTGCGGCTGCGCACTGCTGCCAGCAGGCCATCGCCTTCGCGATAGGACATGCCGGCAGGATCCACCTCGTGGCCCTTGGCTGCCCGCACCCAGCCCTTCTCCGATAGCACCACGGTCATCGGTTCGCTGGCCACCATTTCGGTTTCGTCGATGGCCTGCGCGGCGCCACGCTGCACCAGCGGCGAACGCCGCGCATCGCCGAACTTCTTGGCGTCGGCAGTCAGTTCGTCCTTGATCAGCTTCTTCAGCTTGGTCTTGCTTTCCAGGATCGCCATGATCTGCGCGCGTTCCTTGGCGAGTGCTTCCTGTTCGCCGCGGATCTTCATTTCCTCCAGGCGCGCCAGTTGGCGCAGCTTGGTTTCCAGGATGTATTCGGCCTGTTCTTCGCTCAGCGCGAAGCGCGAGATCAGCACCGGCTTGGGTTCGTCTTCGCTGCGGACGATGCGGATCACTTCGTCCAGGTTGAGGAAGGCGATCAACAAGCCTTCCAACAGGTGCAGGCGACGCTCGACCTTCTGCAGGCGATGGTTGAGGCGGCGGGTCACCGTATCGCTGCGGAAGCTCAGCCATTCGCTCAGCAGGTGCTTGAGGTTCTTGACCTGCGGGCGGCCATCCAGACCGATCACGTTGAGGTTGACGCGGTAGCTGCGTTCCAGGTCGGTGGTGACGAACAGATGGCCCATCAGCTGTTCGGCGTCCACGCGATTGGAGCGCGGCACCAGCACCACCCGCACCGGGCTGGTGTGGTCGGACTCGTCGCGGATGTCTTCCAGCCACGGCAGCTTCTTGGCACGCATCTGCTGGGCAATCTGTTCGATCACCTTGGACGGGGAGACCTGGTAGGGCAGCGCATCGATGACGATGTTGGCGTGCTCTTTCTTGTAGGTGGCGCGCGCGCGTACGCTTCCGTGACCGGTTTCGTAGATGTTCCGCAGGTCCGCAGCCGGGGTGATGATCTCGGCGGTGGTCGGGTAATCCGGGCCCAGCACGTGCTCGCACAGGTCGGCGACGCTGGCATCGGGATCATCGAGCAGCCGCAGCAGCGCGCTGACGATCTCGTTGAGGTTGTGCGGCGGCACGTCGGTGGCCATGCCGACGGCAATGCCGGTGGTGCCGTTGAGCAGCAGGTGCGGCAGGCGTGCCGGCAACCAGGTGGGCTCTTCCAGGGTGCCGTCGAAGTTGGGCGCCCAATCGGTGGTGCCCTGGCCAAGCTCGCCCAGCAGCACTTCGGCGATCGGGGTCAGCTTGGACTCGGTGTAGCGCATCGCTGCAAACGACTTGGGGTCGTCGGTGGAGCCGAAGTTGCCCTGGCCTTCGATCAACGGATAACGGTACGAGAACGGCTGCGCCATCAGTACCAGCGCCTCATAGCAGGCACTGTCGCCATGCGGGTGGTACTTACCGATCACATCGCCCACGGTACGCGCGGATTTCTTCGGCTTGGCGGCGGCGTTCAGGCCCAGCTCGCTCATCGCGTAGACGATGCGGCGCTGCACCGGCTTCAGGCCGTCACCCAGGAACGGCAGGGCGCGGTCGAGCACCACATACATCGAGTAGTCGAGATAGGCGCGTTCGGCGTATTCGCGCAGCGGCAGCTGTTCAAAGCCGTGGAAGGTAGGGCGGGTCAGATCGGTCATGTAAAGCCAGGTCCTGCGTGAAGAGGAACCCGCGCCGGGGCGCGGGCTCGAAGAGCGCCGATTATCCGGATGCGGCGGGGGATGCCAAGCCGCGCGCATGCGGGCCGGCCAGATAACGGGTGGGCGGGGCGCCGAAATGGCGATGGAACACGCTGACGAAGGCGCTGGGGCTGCTGTAGCCAAGCTGGTCGGCCACCTGCGCCACCGCGTGGCCCTGGCTCAGCCGCCGCAGGCCTTCGGTCAGCCGCGCCTGCTGCCGCCACTGCGCAAAACTCAGGCCGGTCTCGTCGCGGAAATGCCGGCTCAGGCTGCGCGGCGACAATCCGCCCCAGTCGGCCCAGGCGTCGAGCGGGCGCGGGTCGGCGGGCGTGTCGAGCAACTGGCGGGCGATCCGCAGCAGCCGGCGGTCGGCCGGCATCGGCAGGTGCAGGTGGTCGATCTGCACCTGGCATAGCTCGTCCAGCAGCACCGCGGCCAGGCGTTGCTGGGCGGCATCCAGCGGCTGATCCAGTGGCCAGTCGGCGGCCCGCATGATGGCCTCGCGGGCCAGCCCGGTCAGCCGGATCACCCCGCCTTGCGCAGGCAGGGCGGCGCAGGCATCCGGCCGCACAATCACGCCCCACCCGCGCATCGGCCCGGCCAGCTCCACGGTGTGCTGCTGCCCGGGCGGCATCCAGCCGGCGCAGCCCGGCGGCAGCGACAGGGCACCCTGTTCGGTATGTACGGTGAGCACGCCATGCTCCACATACATCAGCTGGCCGCGGACATGCGCGTGCCAGGCAGTTTCCGGCGCCCACACCTCGCGCAGCTCCGCCAGGAACGCGATCAGCACCGGCCCATCAGCCCTTTCGAAGCTGGCCCGTACGCCTGACGGCAAGGCATCGATCTGGGTTGGCGGGTTTTCGATACTCATTGGCCGAATTGTATTACCGAGCCAGCGCACGCGCCGCGTAAGGTGGCGATCCTTGCGGGCGGTTTAATCCCTGGCGGGATAATTGCGTTGACAAATATATTTTTCGGAACAAAATGTGCGGCATGAATGTTTCGTCTTCCGCCACACCGTCGTTCGGCCTGTTGCTGCGTCAGGTGCGCGATGCGCTGATGCGCCAGCTCGATGCCGAGATGAAGGGCGAACTGCCCGATTTCGGTTTCAGCCACTACGTGGGCCTGAAGATCCTGGCGGTGCGCTCCCCGTGCACGGCCAACGAACTGGCGCTGGCGCTGGACCAGACCCCGAGCGCGGTGACCCGCCTGCTCGACAAGCTTGAAGCGCTGGGCGCGGTGCGGCGTGAGCCGCATGCGCAAGACCGGCGCGCGCTGCAGATCGTCATGACCGAGCAAGGCGTGGCGCTGTGGGAGCGGTTGCGCCTGCGCGGCGAACGCGCCATCGAGCACGGCCTGCGCGACCTGTCCGCGGCCGAGCGCGAACTTCTCACCTCACTTCTTATCCGTGTCCGCGATGCACTCAACTCATGAACGTTGCTAGTTCCCCGACCCAGATGCTGCGCCCGCGCTCGATGCGCCTGGCGCGGCCGCTCGTTATCACCGCCCTGGCATTGGCGTTGGCCGCCTGCGCCAGCAGCCGTGGGCTGAATCCGCAAGGCGCCGTGCTGGATCCGAGCACGCTGCATGCAGAGCGCGCCCTGGCGCAGCAAACCACGTTGAGTCCGGCCGCGTGGCCGGCCAGCGATTGGTGGCGCGCGCTGGGCGATGCGCAGCTGGACGCGCTGATCGCCGAAGGCCTGCAGCACAGTCCCAGCCTCGCTGCGGCGGATGCGCGCCTGCATCAGGCGCAGGCGCGTATCGGCACTGCGCAGGCCGAGCGCGGCCCCAGCCTGTCGGCGTCCGGCGGCTACACCGGCCTGCAGCTACCTGAATCGATGGTCGGCGAAGAGCTCGGCGGCAGCTACGGCGGCAGCGCGCAGGTCGTGCTGGATTTCCGCTACGGCATCGATCTGTGGGGCGGCAAGCGCAGCGCGTGGGAAGCGGCGGTCGACCAGGCGCATGCGGCCGAAGTGGATGCTCAGGCGGCACGCTTGAATCTGTCGTCTGCGATTGCCGAAGGCTATGCACAGCTCGCGTACGCGTGGAGCCTGCACGACCTGGCCAACGACGAATTGAGCCGTGCGCAGAAGACCCTGGAGCTGACCCGGCAACGCCGCAGCGCCGGCATCGACAGCGAGTTGCAGGTGCGCCAGGCGCAAGCGCGCGTGCCGGCCGCGCAGCAGCAGCTGCAATCGGCGCAGCAGCAGATCGACGAAGCCCGCACCGCGCTGGCGGCCTTGGTCGGGCAGGGCCCGGATCGCGGTTTGGACATCGCCCGTCCCGTACTCGGCGGGGGCATCGCCACGCAGTTGCCGAGCATCCTGCCGGCCGACCTGCTGGGTCGTCGGCCCGACGTGGTGGCGGCACGCTGGCGCGTGGAGGCGGCCGACAAGGACATCGCAGTCGCCAAGACCCGCTTCTATCCCAGCCTCAACCTCACCGCGCTGGGCGGTGTGATCAACCCGGATGTCGGCAAGCTGCTGGAAAGCGGCTCGGTGTTCGGGCTGGTCGCGCCGGCGCTGAGCCTGCCGATCTTCGACGGCGGCAAGCTGCGCGCCAATCTGGCCGGCAGCGACGCGCAATACGACCTGGCCGTGGCCGACTACAACCAGAAAGTGATCGCTGCGCTGCGCGAAGTGGCCGACCAGGTCACCGCCGTGCGTTCGCTGGAGCAGCGCGCGCAAGCGCAGAACGATGCCGTGCAGACCGCCACGGCCGCCTTCGATCTGGCCCAGCAGCGTTACCGCGCCGGCATCGGCAGCTATCTGGAAGTGCTCAGCGTACAGGAGCAGTTGCTCCTCGCACGCCAACGCATGGCCGGGCTGCAGTCGCAACAACTTCTGGCCTCGGTGAGGTTGCAGCGTGCGCTGGGCGGCGGATTCACGCCGGAACCCGCACGCGACACCGCCCACGCCGCGCCCACTTCCGCACAACCGAATTCCTGAGACATCGACGATGAGCCAGACGACTTCAACTTCTCCTCAACCCGCACCGGCCGCGCCCAGCAAGCGCCGCGCTGCGCTGCGCATCGTGGCCATTGTGGTGATCCTGGCGATCATCGGTCTGGTGGTGTGGTACTTCCTGGTCGGCCGTTGGCACGAAGACACCGACGATGCGTATGTGCAGGGCAACCAGGTGCAGATCACCCCGATGGTGGGCGGTACCGTGGTCAGCATCGGCGCCGAAGACGGCATGCGTGTGGAGCGCGGCCAGTTGCTGGTGCAGCTGGATCCGGCCGACACCGAGGTCGCCTTGCAGCAGGCCGAAGCCAACCTGGCCAAGACCGTGCGTCAGGTGCGCGGTCTGTATCGCACCGTGGAAGGTGCGCAAGCGGAGTTGTCCGCTCGCGAAGTCACGCTGCGCAGTGCGCGCTCGGACTTCGCACGGCGTAAGAATCTGGCCGCCACCGGCGCGATCTCCAACGAAGAACTGGCGCATGCCCGCGACGAACTGGCCGCCGCCGAAGCGGCCGTAAGCGGCTCGCGCGAGAGCTTGGAGCGTAACCGAGCGTTGGTGGACGACAGCGCAGTGGCCAACCAGCCGGACGTGCAGACCGCCGCCGCACAACTGCGTCAGGCGTATTTGAACCATGCGCGCACCGGCGTGGTGGCGCCGGTGTCCGGCTATGTCGCACGGCGTTCGGCGCAGGTGGGTCAGCGCGTGCAGCCGGGCAGCGTGTTGATGGCGGTGGTGCCGCTGGAGCAGGTGTGGGTGGAAGCCAATTTCAAGGAAACCCAGCTCAAGCACATGCGCCTGGGCCAGGAGGTGGAACTGCATTCTGATCTGTACGGCGGCGGCGTGAGCTACACCGGCCGTATCCAGAGCCTGGGCCTGGGCACCGGCAGCGCGTTCTCGCTGTTGCCGGCTCAAAACGCCAGCGGTAACTGGATCAAGATCGTGCAGCGCGTGCCGGTGCGCATTGCAGTGGATTCCAAGCAGCTGGCCAGCAATCCGCTGCGGATCGGCCTGTCGATGAAGGTCGATGTGAACCTGCACGATCAGCAGGGCAGCGTGCTGCCGACCCAGGTCGCCAACGGCGCGGTGTTCGCCACCGACGTGTATGCGCAGCAGCTCAAGGCTGCCGACGCCGACATCCAACGCATCATCCAGGACAACCTGCCCTCGCAGGCTGCCAGCAAGGCGGGCTAAGCCACCATGTCTTCGCAAGCTCCCACCGCGCCCGGCGGCCCGGCGGCACCGGCGCCGGCCGCCGGATTTCGCCCGGCCAGCGTGGCGTTGTGCACCGTGGGCCTGGCCATGGCCTCGTTCATGCAGGTGCTGGACACCACCATCGCCAACGTCTCGCTGCCGACCATCGCCGGGAACCTCGGCGCCAGTTCGCAGCAGGCTACCTGGGTGATCACCTCGTTCGCCGTCAGCACTGCCATTGCGCTGCCGCTGACCGGTTGGTTGAGTCGCCGGTTTGGCGAAACCAAGTTGTTCGTGTGGTCCACGCTGGCGTTCACCATCGCCTCGCTGCTGTGCGGCCTGGCGCAGAGCATGGGGATGCTGGTGGTGGCGCGCGCGCTGCAAGGATTCGTTGCCGGCCCGATGTATCCCATCACCCAGAGTCTGCTGGTGTCGATCTATCCGCGCGAAAAACGCGGACAGGCGCTGGCGTTGCTGGCGATGATTACCGTGGTGGCCCCGATCGCCGGGCCGATTCTCGGCGGCTGGATCACCGACAACTACAGCTGGGAATGGATCTTCCTGATCAACGTGCCGCTGGGCGTGATCGCCAGCAGTATCGTGGGTTCGCAATTGCGGCATCGCCCCGAACAGCTCGAAAAGCCGCGCATGGACTACATCGGCCTGATCCTGCTGGTGGTTGGGGTGGGCGCACTGCAGTTGGTGCTGGATCTGGGCAACGACGAAGACTGGTTCTCTTCGGACAAGATCGTGGTGCTGGCCTGCATCGCGGCAGTGGCGCTGGTGGTGTTCGTGATCTGGGAGTTGACCGACAAGGATCCCATCGTCGATCTCAAGCTGTTCCGGCATCGCAATTTCCGCGCCGGCACCTTGGCGATGGTGGTCGCATATGCCGCGTTCTTCAGCGTGAGCCTGCTGATCCCGCAATGGCTGCAGCGCGATATGGGTTACACCGCGATCTGGGCCGGCCTTGCGACTGCGCCGATCGGCATCCTGCCGGTGCTGATGACGCCATTCGTGGGTAAATACGCGCTGCGCTTCGACCTGCGCATGCTGGCGACCATCGCCTTTATCTTCATGTCCTTCACCAGCTTCTTCCGCTCCAATTTCAACCTGCAGGTGGACTTCGGCCATGTGGCCACGATCCAGTTGGTGATGGGCGTAGGCGTGGCATTGTTCTTCATGCCGGTGTTGCAGATTCTGTTGTCGGATCTGGATGGCCGCGAGATCGCGGCGGGTTCGGGCCTGGCCACATTCCTGCGCACGCTGGGCGGGAGTTTCGCCGCGTCGTTGACGACCTACCTGTGGGCACGCCGTACCCAGGTGCACCACGCGCACATTACCGAGCACATTTCGGTGTACACGCCCGGCATGCAGGAGCAGGTGACCGCGATGGGGCAGGGCGACCTGCAACGCGGCGCGGCATCGCTCAATAACATGATCAACCACCAGGCTTCGCAGATGGGCTTCAACGACATCTTCTATCTGCTTGGATGGACCTTCCTGGCGATCATCTTCTTCCTGTGGCTGGCAAAGCCGCCGTTCGGTGCCGGCGCCGGGAGCGCGGCAGCAGCAGGGGGGCACTGAGCCCTTCTGTCCAGAGCGTTACAGCATCGTCGGCGGTGTCTGTGGTGCACAACGGCAAGCCGCTATTTCGCGTCGTCGATGGGCTTGCCGATCTGGACACCACACAGCCAGCGACGCCGGAGCAGCTCTTTGCCGCGTTCTCGGTGGGCAAGCGGTTCGTTTGGCGTCGGTGCCATCTCGAAAAACACGCATCGCCTTTCCGCTGCACTCGCCGGCTGATGGCGACATGCGGGCATTTGCCCATGCGCTACGCACCGAAAACGCCGGTGCTGCAGACCAGCTTAGGGCGGGGCGTCAACACGGCCGGATCCACCATTGGTTGGCAGCGTGAGGGCGGCTCTCATGCGCGCACGATGGGCCGCTTGCGCAGGTAAGGTGCCAGGCGATCTCGCAGGGGTTGGGGTAGCATGCGTCGCTGCCGCTAGCGCGGTCCTGTTTTTTCCGCGAGGGCCACGCGCGGCGTCGTGCGCGGGCATGCCGCCTGCGTTTTTCATCACACAAGGAAGCTTCGATGATGTTTCGATCCTCATGGCGTCGCGTCTGTGCGACGACATTGCTCATTCCACTCCTTGGCATCGCTGCCGTTGCGCAGACGCAGGCCGCGGCCGCACGTCCGGAGGTGGCCAAGCAAGCCAAGGCGTATAGCTCCAGCGATGGCGTCAAGGTGTCGACCTTGCGTTACGGCCCGCGCGAAAAGAATCAGGCGCTGATGCAGGTGACCGGTGCCGACAGCGAGATCGACGACAAGATCCTGCTGGCAACGACGGCTGCCACGCAAAAGGACACCCGCTACACGGTTCAGCTGAAAGGCCGTCCGTATGTGCTGCTCATCCTCGACGAAGGCGGCGGCGAGTTGTACCTGCCAGGTGCGGCGAAGCCGGCGCGCGTCGGCTATGACGCCGGTGTCTCGGAGCAGATCAATCCCGAGCATTATCTGACCGATTATCTTGAGCAGATGGCCGGCAGCAAGTAAGCCACGCGACGCGCTGCAGGCCAGCGTGGCCAGGTCTGCAGCGCGGTCTGGTTTCAAAACGCGGCAATGTTGCCGCTTCGTACGGTGCAGTTGCACGCGAGGGGTTTGCGATCATGGCAGGGACGTCGTTCGTTGGATCATTGCGGTGCATAACGGTGCTTCTCGCACCGGTGCTTGCCTTGCCTGCCTTGGCCGAACCCACATTGCAGTGCCCGGCCGCGTTGCACATCACCGATGGCACCTTGCAGAGCCCGGACCTGCCGGTGGGCGCGCAGCTCGGCGTCGACCCGCACCAGGCGCTGCGGTTAGCGTCGATTGGCGTGTATTCGGGCCACCCCCGCGAGCGTGCCGCACTGGTGCCGCGCAACGCGGAAGCAGCGCAGCCGCGTGGCGTGGCGCACTGGGTCTGGCGTTTCGATGATGCAGACCCGCACGGCACCTATGTGGTTTGCGCGTACGGTGAGGCAGTGCAGGTGTCCCTGCGCATCAGCGATGACGCACGCACCTGCACAGGCACCTTGCGCAGCGACCCCATGCCCGCAGCCGAGCGGAGCGCATCCTTCGACTGCCAGTAGCGCGCCCGACCCGATGGCCGAGCAGGCGGCAGCGCACTGTCGATCAGCGCAGCGCGCTGCCCAGCCCAGGCGATCGACCAAACGCAAAAAACCCCGCCGAAGCGAGGTTTTTTACGATCTACCGTGAGTCGTGGTGCCCAGGAGAGGACTCGAACCTCCACGAAGTTGCCCCCGCTAGCACCTGAAGCTAGTGCGTCTACCAATTCCGCCACCTGGGCGACTCAGGGGGCGAATTGTGCAAGCTGCGCGCGAGGCTGTCAACGCACCCGGCACATTTTTTCGTCGCCCGTACGCAGTATGGCAACCGAACCGGCCTGATGGTGGCGCACGCACGGGTTAGTGCATGCGCCACATGCGCTCACGGCAACTGTGCCGCCTGCAGCGTGACCTGGGCAGTTTGCACCGGCTCGCTCGCCGAGCGCGCCAGTTGCACGCGGTACGTGCCTGCGGCGATCGTCCAGCGACGTGCCTGGGCATCGAAGTCGGCCAGGGTCCTGGGCTCTGCCACCACCTGCACGCTGCGTTTTTCGCCGGGCTTTAGCGTGAGCTTCTGCCAGCCGATCAGGCGCAGCGGGGTGGCGTGGCCGTCGGGCAGGGTGACGTAGAGCTGCGGCACGGCGGCGCCTTCGCGCGAGCCGGTGTTTTCCACCTCGAATCTGGCGGTGAGCTGGCTGCCGCTTGCCTCCACCTGCAGCCCGCCCATGCGGAACTGCGTGTACGACAGGCCGTGGCCGAATGGGTAGCGTGGTGTCAGCTTGCGCGCGGCGAACCACTTGTAACCGACGTTGGCGCCTTCGATGGCGTAGTCGATCGTGTCTTCGCCCGGCTTGGCCGGCTTGAAGCCCAGCCCCGGAATCGACGGGCGCGGCAGCTGCGATTCGTCCACCGGCCAGGTCACCGGCAGGTGGCCGGAGGGATTCACCGCGCCGGTCAGCAGGTTGGCGATCGCCTCACCGCCACCGATGCCCGGATACCACGCCTGCAGCACCGCCGGCACGCGTTCGGCCCACGGCATGCGTACCGGTCCGTTGGTTTCCAGCACCACGGTGGTCCTCGGGTTGGCTTTGGCCACCGCTTCGATCAACGCGTCCTGGTTGTCGGGCAAGCGCATGTCCGGCAGATCCACCGATTCGGCCGCCCACTGGGTGGCGAACACGATCGCCACATCGGCCGCCTTGGCGGCGCGTGCGGCCGCATTGCGGTCGGTGCCGTCTACATAATCGATCTGCGCATTCGGCAACGCGGAACGTAGCGCCTGCAGCGGCGAGGATGGGTGGATGATCACCGGGCCGGGCCAAGTGGTCGGGGTGATGCCGGGCACCGCGTTGCCGCCGTTGATGGTGTAGTCCACCCGCGAGGAGCCGCCGCCGGACATCACGCCCTTGTCGGCGTAGCCACCGATCACGGCAATGCGACGCACGTCCTTGGACAACGGCAATGTGGCTTGCTCGTTACGCAGCAACACGCTGCCTTCTTCGGCCACATGTTGCGCAGCCAACAGACCGGCCTTGCCGTCGATGGGCTGGCGCTGGGTCGGGTGATCGAAGGCACCATGCGCGAACAGGCTACGCAACACGCGCCTGACCATGTCGTCGAAGCGCGCGCGCGGCACCACGCCGGCAGACACCGCCATGCGCAGCGGCGTATCGAAAAACACCGCCGCGTCGAACACTTCGCCGGCCGATTGCTGGTCCAGCCCGGCCAATGCCGCCTTGGAACCGCTATGCACGCCGCCCCAATCGGACATCACGTAACCGGGGTATTTCCATTCCTGCTTGAGCACCTGGTTGAGCAGGTAATCGTGCTCGCAACCATAGGTGCCGTTGATCTTGTTGTACGAACACATCACCGAGGCCGGGTCGCCGATCTTCAGCGCAATCTCGAAGGCCAGCAGGTCCGATTCGTGCATCGCCTGCTCGCCGATCTGCGCGCTATGAAAGTTGCGCCTTGTTTCCATATCGTTGAGTGCGAAGTGCTTCATCGTGGACAGCACATGCTCGCTTTGCACGCCGCGAATCGATTCGCCGACCATGGTGCCGGCCAGCAACGGGTCTTCACCGGCGTATTCGAAGTTGCGCCCATTACGCGGGTCGCGCTGCAGATTGACGCTGCCGGCGAGCAACACGTTGAAGCCTTGCTGCCAGGATTCGCGCCCCATGGTCTTGCCGCCGGTATACGCCAGTTGCCTGTTCCAGCTCGATGCGGTCGACGGTCCGGATGGCATCGCGGTGGCGTAGTCGCCCTTGCGGATGCCGCCGGGGTTGGTCACGCCCACGCCGGCATCGGCCAGTTGCTGGGCGGGAATGCCCAGGCGCGCAATGCCGGGAACGTAGCCGGCCGAACCGAGCGCGCCTTCGGGCTTGGGAATCTTGTCGGTGCCCAGGCCGAAATAGCTGCGCAGCATCTGGAATTTTTCATCCTCGCTCATCTGCGCCAGCAGGCGGTCGGCGCGCTGGTCCGGGGTCAATGCAGTGTCCATCCACGGCTGCGAAGAGGGCGCGCCTTGCGCAACTGCCAGCGGCGCGGTCAGGGCGATGCCCAAGCCCATCACGACCGCCAGGACCAGGGGGCGCGGACGGTATTTGCGGACTGTAAACGGTTTCATATCGAGCTGTGGCACGGAATATCCTTGTGGTGCTGGGTCAAAACATATGAGAGGGGCACTAAGTGCCCACGTCTGGAAGGCGCGGTGATGCCGCGCCGACGCGTGCAGAATCGGCAGGCGGTTAGAAGTCGGTCTGCGCGGTGCGGAGTACCGGATAGAGCTGGTAGCGCTCATCCCACGATGCGTGGCGCTTGGCAAAAAATTCCAGCCGCGCCTGCGGGTTGTTGGAAAAGTCCGGATCGCTGGCGATGCGCTGTTCGAACTGCGCCTTCAACGCGGCATCGCGCGCAAGCATCTGGCGCGCCACCTCTTCGGCGACGTAGGCTTCCATGTATTCCTTGCGCTCGAACGCGGTATTGAAAAAGCCCCACTGCAGCAGCGAATCCGGTGCCTGCGGTTCCAGCATCGCCATCACCAGGCGCGCCTTGGGCTGGGCGATCGGCACGAACAACGAGCCGGCCGGCACGCTGCGGGTTTCATTGCGCCATTGCCCGCTGAGTTCCACTGTCTGGTGGCTTTCGTTGGAGCGTGCTGCAAACTTGACCGCGTCGGCGCGGAAGGTCTGCACCGGCCGCTGCGCCGCATTGCCGATGGTCGTGAATTGGATGCCATGCAGGCGCAGTTTTTCGCCCACCAAGGCCGCTTGCGCAGCCGGGACCAGGTAGCCGCCGCGTGGCGCGTCCACCACCACATCGGGCTTGATCTGGTCGCGCAGTGGCACCTTCCAGACTTGCGGCTTGCTTTCGTCGTAGTGCGTCATCAGTGCACCGGAAATCGGCGACGGTGTGCGCGTATACGCATAGCCACGAAACGCAACGGTGCGTGCGTCTGGGCCCGCAGCGAAGCTCAACGGTTCGGTCGTGCCGGCCAGACGCGTGGCGCGCTGATCGGCAGCCAATGCATCGGCGCGCCACTGCGTGCCATGGCGTGCGGCCTGCTGCAACACCGAGACGATGGCGTTGCGGGTGATCCGCACACGGGTGGGGTAGTCCTTCCACGAATGCGTTTCCACCAGCATGCCGAAGCGGTTGCGTAGCAGGAAATAGCCGTGCGAAAAGCGTGGCGGCGACACATCATCGGCAAAGCCGGAACTGGGGTCGTCTTCGTGCACGAAGGACGGGTAGTACGGCAGCGGCAACGAGCCGTGTTTTTTCAGATCGGCGAGCACTGCGTCGCGCCAGCGTGTGCCATCGCGCTGCAAGCCCGCATCGCCGGCATGCACCGGTTCCACCTGCACCGAGACGTCGTGCTCGAACTTGGCGCCGTCGGTGACGTGCAGGTCTACATACATCAACGGGTCCCATTGCTGCACCAGTTGCAGCATGGCCTGCATTTCCGGCGCGTCGGCCTTGACGTAATCGCGGTTGAGATTGAGGTTCTGCGCGGTGGTGCGCCAGCCCATCTGTTCGGGACCGCGCTGGTTGGGGCGGTTCCAGGCACCGAAGCGCTCATGCCCATCGACGTTGAATACCGGCACGAACACCCACACCAGCTTGTCCAGCACGCCATGGCCGGCCTTGCCATCGAGCAACTCGCGCAGGGCCAGAAAGCCCGCATCCTTGCCATCGATCTCGCCGGCATGGATGCCGCCCTGGACCAAAACCACCGGCAGCTTGCGTTGCGCGGCCGATTGCGCGTCGAGTGCGCCGCTGGTGGAGGCGATCAAGGCCTTCATCGGCCTGCCCTCGGGCGTGGTGCCGAACTGGATGCAACGCACCGCCTGCGGGTAGCGCTGCGCAAACGCATCGCACAGTGCAATGACTTCGTCGTAGCGGCCGGTCTGGATGAAACCGCTGCGCTCTGCCTGGGTGGTCAGCGGCGCGGCAGCCAGCGCGGCGGGGGCGGAAGTCAGCAGCAACAGGCTCAGGGTCAGGCGAGTGAAGCGGGGCATCCAGCGGTCCAGTGTTCCAGGAAAACGTTTGCAATGTAGCCGAGCCGGCGTGCAAGGCCAATCTGCACTGCGTCATGGTCTTGCTGTGATCGGTGCCAAGCGTGGGTTTCACCCGGACGCGCTAGGGCTTTCCGTTGACCGGGTGAGCAACATTCGAGGAGGCGCAGGCTACGCGGCTGCCGTGCAACGCTTGGCGCCATGGCGTTGTCGGCCAACCTGGACGACACCGATCACGCTGGGCGAGGTCCGCCAGCTGCGTCCGCTGAGCGCCCGCGTCCGACAGGTTCGGGCGGGCAATGGCGGCCGGCGGGCGGGCGCCGGTACGATAGGGCCTGTTTTCAGCACGACCGGACTGCCTTTGACCACCTCCATCTCGCCAGGCGCTTCTGCCGGCGCGCGGCTGCCGCGCCAGATTCCTTTCATCATCGGCAACGAGGCCTGCGAGCGTTTCAGCTTCTACGGCATGCGCAACATCCTGGTGCAGTTCCTGATCACCTCGCTGTTGCTGCAGGAAATTAGCGGGCCAGGGCGCGAAGCCGAGGCCAAGCACATCCTGCACAGTTTCATGATCGGGGTGTATTTCTTCCCGTTGCTGGGCGGTTGGCTGGCCGACCGCTTTTTCGGCAAGTACAACACCATCCTGTGGTTCAGCCTGGTGTATTGCGCCGGGCATGCCTGCCTTGCGCTGTTTGAAGGCAGCCGCGACGGGTTTTTTGTGGGTCTGGGCCTGATCGCGCTGGGCGCAGGTGGCATCAAGCCGCTGGTGGCCTCGTTCATGGGCGACCAGTTCGACCAGTCCAACAAGCACTTGGCCAAGGTGGTGTTCGACGCCTTCTACTGGATCATCAACTTCGGCTCGCTGTTCGCCTCGCTGCTGATTCCGCTGGCGCTGAAGAATCTTGGCCCGGCCTGGGCATTCGGCATTCCAGGGATCCTGATGTTCGTGGCGACCCTGGTGTTCTGGCTGGGGCGCAAGCGCTATGTCTTGGTGCCGCTGCCGCCGAAGGACCCGCATGGGTTCGGTGCGGTGGTGCGCACTGCGTTATTGACGCACGCGCCCGGGCAGGGGCGTCCAGGCTTGATGCTGGCGGTCGTCTCGGTGTTGCTGGCGCTGGCCGGCTTCGCGCTGGTCGAGCAATTGGGCATCGTCGTGTGCCTGTGCATTGCGCTGGTGCTGTTGCTGGCCGGGATCGGCGGCGGGACTTGGTGGCAGCTGGAACGTGCGCGTGGCACCCATCCGGATGTTGCGGTGGAAGGCGTGCGTGCGCTGTTGCGGGTGTTGGTGATCTTTGCGCTGGTGACGCCGTTCTTTTCGTTGTTCGACCAGAAGGCCTCGACCTGGGTGCTGCAGGGGCGCGAGATGACCATGCCAGCCTGGTTCACCGCTTCCCAGATGCAGGCGCTCAATCCGCTGCTGGTGATGCTGCTGATCCCCTTCAACAACCTGGTGCTGTACCCGCTGTTGCGCCGTGGTGGCTGGGAGCCGACCCCCTTGCGCCGCATGACCAGCGGCATCGCCTTCAGTGGCGTGGCCTGGGTGGCGGTAGGCGCGATCCAGATGGTGATGGACGGTGGCGAGCCGATGCACATCGCCTGGCAGATCCTGCCGTACGCACTGCTCACCTTCGGCGAGGTGCTGGTGTCGGCCACCGGCATCGAGTTCGCCTACAGCCAGGCGCCGCCGTCGATGAAGGGCGTGGTGATGAGTTTCTGGTATCTCACTACCACCGTCGGCAATCTATGGGTGCTGCTGTCCAACGTGGCGGTGCGCAATGCGACGGTGACTGCGCATATCGCCGATACTGGGCTCAGTGAAGCGGCCTTCTTGATGTTCTTCTTCGCGGCCTTCGCGTTCCTGGCGGCACTTGCCTTCGGCTTGTACGCACGCCGGTATCGCATGGTCGACAATTACCGTACTGCCTGAGGTCTGCATGATTACCCTGATCCTGATCGCCATCACCGGCATCGTCTCTTGGATGGCGTTCAACAATCGCAAGTTGAGCGACCGGCTGATCCTGTGGCCGCCGGCGGTAGACAAGCACAAGCAATACGATCGCCTGGTGACCTATGGCTTCATCCACGCCGATCTGGGGCACCTGATCTTCAACATGATCACGCTGTTCTTCTTCGGCCGGGTGATCGAGAACGTGATGGCCCAGCTCACCGGCAGCGTGCTGACCTATCCGCTGTTCTATCTGGCCGCACTGGTGGTCTCGATCCTGCCCAGCTACCTGAAGAACCAGAAGAATCCGAATTACCTCAGCCTGGGCGCATCCGGTGCGGTGTCGGCGGTGCTGTTTGCCTTCATCCTGCTGCAACCGTGGACGATCATCCTGGTGCTGTTCATTCCGGCCCCGGCGATTCTCTACGCGGTGTTCTATGTGGGCTACAGCCTGTGGATGGACCGCCGCGGCGGCGATCGCATCAACCACAGCGCTCATCTGGCCGGCGCTGCGTTCGGCGTGATGTTCATGCTGATCATGGAACCGCGCGTGTGGCAGGTGTTCCTGGAGCAGCTGTCCAACCCGCGCTTCGGCTGAGCGCGGCCGGCGATGGTGACGCTCGCCCAAGCTCAACGCGCTGGACGCTGCCGCGGTTAGAAACTGAACTTTTGTGCGCGGCCAGCGTGTCCCTTCTGCAGCCCGAGCGCATGGTTGCCAGCTGGCGCGATGGGATGCCCGACGACTGCCGGCGTGTACGGACCGGAGCGTTGCGGGAAGCGGGTCAGAAGCCGGCCCGATACGGCCGAGCCATGTCAGACCCGCGCGATGGCACGGTCGCGACAGACGTGTTGGATGGGATCAACGACTGCACAGCGGATGAGACCGCTGCGCAGCGATGCGCCAGCTCAGGCTGCGTTGCGTTCCTGATCGGCGCTGGATGCCACGCCGTAGGCCTGCTGCAGGCGCTCGTACACCGTATCGTTGAGCTGCGTGAAATCCGGATTGTGGGTGTCGCCCTTGAGAGCGAACTGGAACAAGCCCTCCAGCAACGAGCTGTCGCTGTCTGCGCTGTGTCCTGCCGAATCGTTGTTCATGCGGTGGCTCCCTCGTAGGTAAGGCGAAGACGTCGCTGCTTCCGCACACCGGTTGCCGCGATTGCCTTCGGGTCAGCTATCGGCGCTCCCCGGGCGAACTTGAGGGCGCGTTGCGCAAGCTGCGCAGCCGATCACACCATCGATTCACTTTCACGCAGGCGCGGCATCGCGCTGGTCACACTGCGCCTTACTTCTTGCTGGCGCAGAACTTGAGAGAGGCGTCGACAGTGCACGCAGAACACGATCCGGACCGGCAGCGTTTCAACATAGACACCGATGGACATCACGCCGAGCTGGCCTATCGGCGCGAGGGTGAGATCATGACCATCACGCACACGCAGGTGCCGGACGCGATCAGCGGACACGGCGTTGCCGCGGCATTGGTCGAGGACGCTTTGACATTCGCACGGCAGCACGGTTTGAAGGTGATTCCGGCGTGCAGCTATGCCGATGCATATCTGCGGCGACATCCGCAGTATCACGATCTGCTGGCCTGACCAGCAGCGGTTCTTTTCGTAACACGATGCATATCAGGGGAGCGGGTGGTAATGGGGCGGTTGCTTGGATTCAAGGCAGTGCAGGGCTTGCTGGTGCTGGCCGTGTTGGCAGGGTGTACGCAGCGCGCACCGACAACGGCAGAGCCAAGTGCGCCAGCAGCCGATGCGGCGCCCGCGGCGGCGCCGCCTGCAGAGCCGATTGTCGTACAGAGCGGTCCGCTGGAAGATGTGATCGAACATGCACCGGCCTACATGGTGGGCATCAGCTATCCGCGCGGGCTGGATGCATATCCGGAACTCACTGCGCTCATTCGCGGCTATGCGCAGGATGCGCGTGCCGAACTGATGCAGGCGGTCTCCGGCCTGGGCAACGACAAGCCGCCGGCGCCGTATGAGCTGTCGTTGGCATTCGAAACCGTGTTGCAAACCCCGGACCTGATCGTGATTTCCGCCGACGGCAGCAGGTACACCGGCGGTGCGCATGGCGAGCCGCTGGTGGCGCGCTTCGTCTGGTTGGTCAAGGAGCGCAAGCAATTGACCGCACAAGCGCTGATTCCGGATCCGGCAGGCTGGGAAAAGATCGGCCGGGAGGTCGCGGCGCAATTGCATGCAGCAGCGACCCAGCGTGTCCAGCAAGATCGCGTGCCGATAGAAGAGCAGGCTGAGCAGGTGGCTTCGGCCGATCGCATGATTGCCGAAGGCACCGCCGCGCAGGCGGAGAATTTTGCACAGTTCGTACCGGTATTGAATGCAAATGGGCAGATCACTGCCGTGCGCTTTGTATTTGCGCCCTATCAGGTTGGTCCCTACTCGGATGGCACGCAGATGGCAGAGGTCGCTGCCTCCACATTATTGCCTTCGGTCGCACCGGAATATGTACATCTCTTCGCGCGCTGAGGTGTCGCATCGCGCATGATGTGATTGAATGGCCCGGCCATTCAGCAACGTACTTCAACGGGTGATATGAGTAGTTTCGATCCAACCGCAAGTCGCGTGGACCACACCTGCGTGCGTTATCCGGCGTTCCCGCGGGAGCCGGCAATATTGGTGAGACTGATCAAGCATCTCTACAAGCGCCTGCATACGCTCGGGTGCGTGCGACTCAAGCCTTATGGCCTCAGTCCGCCGGAATACGAGATCTTGATGATGCTCTATGGCACACCGGAGCAATCGATCACTCCGACCGAGGTGGCCGAAGCCGCCAGCGAAAAGCCGGCCAACATCACCCGGCTGACCGATCAACTGTGCGAGAAAGGCCTGATCTCGCGCACCAGCAGCCCCGAGGATCGGCGCAAGATCGTACTGACGCTGCAGCCCGCAGGCTCGGCCTTGATCGAAAGCCTGTTGCCCGATGCCTGCACGCTGTTGCATGCAGAGACCGCCAGCATGAGCGAGGCCGAGCAGTTGCGTCTGGAGAAGCTGCTGAAAAAGCTGCTGGATGGCGTGGACGCGGTCGAACTCTAAGCACTGCGCGTTGCGCGTTGCGCGTGCGATAAGGCGTTGCAAACGCAGCCAGCAAAAGGCCGCCCTGATCGCTCAGGGCGGCGTGTCGGCTCATCGGTCCTCAAACAAGCACTTGCCGATACCATCGCGAGCAACTGGATGTCGCGTCTGGTGTGCGAGATCGGCATGCCCGCAGGGGACATGCAGATCCTGTTGCCAAGCACGCGGCCCGATGACCGCGCGCGGATCGTGCAGCCGGATCTACGGCTTGGACTGCGGCGATTCCGGAGTGGCACCATCGCCGCCTTGCGCGCTGAGACCGCGCTTTTCGAGCAGCGGCTCGATCTGCGGCGCATGCCCGGCAAAGTTCTGGAACAGCTCCATCGCATCCACGCTACCGCCGCGCGAAAGCAGGGTCTTGCGGAAACGATCGCCATTGGCGCGGCTCAGGCCACCGTGCTGCTTGAACCACTGCTGGGTGTTGGCGTCCAGCACTTCCGACCAGATGTAGGCGTAGTAGCCTGCCGCGTAACCGCCCATGATGTGGCTGAAATACGGGGTCTTGTAGCGCGGCGGCACCGGCGCGTAGGCAATGCCGTCCTGCTGCAGCGCCTTGGCTTCGAATGCCATCACGCCGGCGGCGTCCGGTACCTGGCTGGCGCTGACCTGGTGCCAGTTCTGATCCAGCATCGCCGCACCCAGGTATTCAGTGGTGGCAAAGCCCTGGTTGAACTTGGATGCGGCAATCACCTTGTCCAGCAATGCCTGCGGCATCGGGGTGCCGTTCTGGTAATGCTTGGCGTAGTTCTTCAGGATGGATGGTTCGTCGGCCCACATTTCGTTGACCTGCGAGGGGAACTCGACGAAGTCGCGCGGTACGCTGGTACCGGAGAAATACGGGTATTTGACGTCGGAGAACATGCCGTGCAGCGCATGCCCGAACTCATGGAACATGGTGGTCACCTCATCCCAGGTCAGCAGCGTCGGCTGGCCGGCCGGCGGCTTGGGAATGTTGAGGTGATTGGCCACCACCGGCTTGAAGCCGGTCAGCTCCGACTGCGACACATAGGAGTTCATCCATGCGCCACCGCGCTTGGATTCGCGCGCATACATGTCGGCAATGAAGATCGCCAGCTGCTTGCCGTCCGCGTCGAACACGTCGTAGACGGTGATGTCGTCGCGGTAGGTCGGCAGGTCGGTGCGCTGTTTGAAGGTCAGGCCATATTCCTGATTGGCCGCATAGAACACGCCGTTTTCCAGCACGTTCTTCAGTTCGAAGTACGGCTTGAGCTGGGATTCGTCGAAGTTGTACTTGGCCTGGCGCACCTTCTCGCTGTAGTAGGCCCAATCCCAGGCTTCCAGCTTGAACGTCGGCTTGCGCGCGGCCTTTTGTTCCTTGTCGATCATGGCCTGCAGATCGGCGGCTTCGCGCTTGGCATTGGCCACCGCGGCCGGCGCCAGTTTGCCCAGCATCGCGTTGACCGCTTCGGGCGTCTTGGCGGTCTGGTTTTCCAGCGAGTAGGCGGCATAGGTGGGGAAGCCTAGCAGCTTGGCCTTGTCGGCGCGCAGCTTCATGATGCGCGACACCAGCGCGGTGTTGTCGTACTGGCCGCCGTGGCTGCCGCGCGACACCGAGGCGTCGTAGATCCTCTTGCGCAGCTCGCGATTCTTCAGCTGGGTCAGCGGCGGCTGGCCGGTGGTGTTGAGCAAGGCGATGACGTACTTGCCATCGAGCTTGCGCGCCTTGGCCGCTTCGGCGGCGGCGGCAATCTGCTCCTGCGACAAACCGTCCAGCTGCTTGACGTCGTCCACGACCACAGCGGCAGCATTCACTTCGGCCAGCACGTTCTGGCTGAAGGTGGTGCCCAGGTTGGCCAGCTCGGCATTCATGGCCTTGAGCGTGGTCTTGTCGGCGTCGGAGAGCTTGGCGCCGTCGCGCACGAAGTCGCTGTAGTACTTCTCGACCAGGCGCACGCCTTGCGCATCCAGCCCCAGCGTGGCGCGTTGGTCGTACAAGGTCTGGATGCGTGCGAACAGCTTGCCGTTGAGCGAAATCGCATCGCGGTGCGCTGCGAACTTCGCCGAATAGTCGGCCTGCAACTTCTTGCGTGCGTCGTTGGTGTCTGCGCCCACCAGATTGAAGAACACCGTGGTGGCGCGGTCGAGCGTGGCGCCGCTCTTTTCCAGCGCGATGATGGTGTTGTCGAAGCTGGGCTTGGCTTTCTGGTTGGCGATTTTTTCCACTTCCTTCAACTGTTCGGCCATGCCGGCATCGAAGGCAGGTGCGAAATCGCTGTCCTTAATTTTGTCGAACTGCGGGTAATGCAGCGGCAGCGTGCTGTCGGCAAAAAAGGGATTGGCTTGGGTGGCGGCCTGCGTGGCAGCGGGGGCGGCGATGCTGTAGGACGGCATGGCAAGTCCCAGGGAGGCGGCCAGGGCAAAAGCGAGACGGGTGGTCAAGAGAGTTGCTCCAAAGTGCGAACCGCCGAGGCTAACCCAGCCCGTCGGGACAGGCGTGTGACAAAAGGCATGGCTGCCAAGCCAAGGTGACGCGATCAGGCGGGCACAACCGTTGCTCGCCCTGCAATCGCGCGAGTCGATGCAAGCTGGGCCTGTACCGCCGCCGACAGTGTGCCCGTCGCACTTTGTGGCAGTACGCGCTAGCGGTCTTCGGGCGACCTCGGCGAGCTGCCGGGGCGTCTGCTTGACGATCCCGGCGTGTCGCGCGGCAGGCGATCTGCCGCACGACTGCCCTTCGCAATCTTTCCCCGCCGCATGGCCATCGTGCAGGCGGCTACGGTACGCTGCCCGTCTCGCACACTGCAGGGCAACCATGAGCGACATCTCCACCTTCGCCTTCACCGACCTGGAAGGTCGCACCCAGTCGATGCGCGATTACGCCGGCAACGTCCTGCTGGTGGTCAATGTTGCCTCCAAGTGCGGGTTTACGCCGCAATACGCGGGGCTGCAGGCGCTGTGGCAGCGTTATCGCGAACGTGGGCTGGTGGTGATCGGCTTTCCGTGCGATCAGTTCGGCCATCAGGAGCCGGGCGATGCGGCGCAGATCCGCCAGTTCTGCTCGCTCGACTATGCGGTGGATTTTCCGCTGGCAGCAAAAATCGAGGTCAACGGCAACGGAGCGCATCCGCTGTGGCAATGGCTCAAGCACGAACAACGCGGTGTGCTCGGATCCGAAGCGATCAAGTGGAACTTCACCAAGTTCCTGGTCGGCCGCGACGGCCGCGTACTGGAACGTTATGCGCCCACCACCAAGCCGGAAGCGTTGGCCGCCGACATCGAGCGCGCGCTGGGCGCATGATCCGGCAGGGCATGGGAGTGGAACCGTAGGAGCGCACCCGGGCGCGACGAAGCTTTCCCGGTAACGCCTGGTCGCGCCCGAGTGCGCTCCTACGATCTCGGGTTCTTCAGATGAAACGCCGCGCCGCGCGGGTCTTGCACGCGTCGCATCACTTTTCGACGAATGCACGCTCAAACACGTAATGCCCCGGCGTGCCGATGCGCGGCGAGGTCTGGAAACCGCGGCTATCGAGCAGGGTGCGCAGGTCGGCCAGCATCTGCGGGCTGCCGCAGATCATGAAGCGGTCGTTGGCCGGATCCAGTGTCGGCAACCCGAGCGTCTGCTGCATGCGCCCATCGGCCATCAGCTCGGTCAAACGGCCTTGGTTGGCGAAGGCTTCGCGCGTGACCGCCGGGTAGTACAGCAATTTCTCGCGCAGCAGGTCGCCGAGGAATTCATGCTGCGGCAATTCGCGTTCGAAGTAATCGCGATAGGCCAGATCCTGCACGAACCGCACGCCCTGGGTGAGGATCACCTTGTCGAAACGCTCGTAGGTTTCCGGGTCCTTGATGATCGACAGCCACGGCGCCAGACCAGTACCGGTGCCCAGCAGATACAGGTTGCGCCCGGGGTGCAGGTCGCTGATCAGCAGCGTGCCGGTGGGCTTCTTGCCGACCAGCACCTTGTCGCCGGGCTGGATGTGCTGCAGCCGCGAGGTCAGCGGGCCGTCCGGCACCTTGATGCTGAAGAACTCCAGATGTTCTTCCCAATTGGCACTGGCGATCGAATACGCACGCAGCAACGGACGCGTTTCGGTTTCCAGCCCGATCATCACGAACTGCCCGTTTTCGAAACGGAAGCCGACATCACGGGTCGTGGTGAAGCTGAAGTAGGCATCGGTCCAATGACGGACCTCAAGCACCGTTTCGGCGCCAAAAGCGGAAGACATACCGGTCGTGTCGTGGGAGGAGTACGCGCCAATTCTACCTCAAGCTGGCCAAATGAGATGAACTCTCATTTGGGTGCGGGGATTCGGGAGTCGGGATTGGGGATTCGCAATTCGCAAGAGCAGATCCTGGATCCTGAGCGCGCCGGGCTCGCGGATGAGCCGGCAGCTTTTACCAATCCCCAATCCCGAATCCCTGCCTCACCGATACCCCGCCGCCTGCAATTCGAACAATTCCGCATACCGGCCGCCCTGCGCCATCAGCTCTTCGTGGGTGCCGTTGGCCTCGATGCGGCCAGCAGCCAGCACCAGAATGCGGTCGGCCATGCGCACGCTGGAGAAGCGGTGCGAGATCAGCACGGCGGTGCGGTTGTCCGACAGCTCCTTGAAGCGCTGGAACACCTCGAATTCGCTGCGCGCATCCAGCGCGGCAGTGGGTTCGTCCAGGATCATCAGCTGCGCATCGCGCATGTAGGCGCGGGCGATGGCGATCTTCTGCCATTGCCCGCCGGACAGATCCACGCTGTTCTTGAAACGCCGCCCGATCAACTGGTTGTAACCGTCGGGCAGGCTGTCGATCAGCTCGCCGGCCATCGCGCGTTGCGCGGCGGCGCGGATGCGTGGCGTGTCGTCCATCGCGTCCACCTGGCCCACGCCGATGTTTTCGCCAACGCTCAGGTGATAGCGCACGAAGTCCTGGAAGATCACGCCGAGGTTGGCGCGCAGGTCGTCCAGGTCGTAGTCGCGCAGGTCGTGGCCATCGAGCAGGATGCGGCCTTCGTCGGGGTCGTAGAGCCGGGCCAGCAGCTTGACCAGGGTGGTCTTGCCGGCGCCGTTTTCGCCGACCAGCGCCAGCACTTCACCGGCGCGCAGTTCGAAATCCAGGTGCCGCACCGTCCACTGTTCCGCGTCCGGGTAGCGGAAGCCGACGTCTTCGAACACGAAGCCCTGGCGGATCGGGCGTGGCACCGGCAGTGCGTTCGGGCGCGAGCGGATTTCCGGCACGATGTTGAAGAACGAATACAGATCGTCCAGATACAGCGCCTGGCCTGCGACCTGCGAAAAGCCGATCAGCAAGCCTTCCAGCAATTGCCGCAGGCGCAGGAAACTACCGGCCAGGAAGGTCAGGTCGCCGATGCTGAAGTCGCCGCGCACCGTGCGCCAGGCGATGTAGCCGTAGGCCATGTAGTAGCCCAATGTGCCGAGCGCGGCCAGCAGCGCTCCCCACATTGCGCGCTTGCGTGCCAGCGCACGGTTGGCCTGGAAGAACTTGTCGGCCAGCCGGCGGTAGCGCGCGATCAGGAAGCGGTGCAGGTTGAGGATCTTGACTTCCTTGGCCGTCTCCACGCTGGCGCCGACCTGGCGCAGGTAATCGAGCTGGCGCCGTTCCGGCGTCCACTGGAAGTTGAGCGAATAGCCGAGCGCATTGAAATGCGCCTCGCCGATGAAGGCCGGAATCAACGCGACCGCCAGCAGCACGATCAACCAGGGTGCATAGACCACCAGGCCCACCGCCAGGCTGATCACGGTAATGGCGTCCTGCACCTGGCCGAACAGCTGGCTCATCAGGTTCATGCGGTTCATGGTCTGGCGTCGCGCGCGATCCAGCTTGTCCTGCCGGTCCGGGTCTTCGAAATCCTCCAGATCCAGCTGCGCGGCATGTTCCATCAGACGCACGCTGGCAGCGTTGTTGAACAACTCCGACAGCAGCGCATCGGCATAGCCGACCAGCCGGCCGAGCAGGTCCGAGCCGATCGCCAACGCCAGTTCCAGCGCCAGCAGTTCCAGTAGCCGGTTCAGGCGGCCGCTGCCCAGGGCCTGCGCAAACGAGTCGAATGCCGACGGCTGGCCGACCAGGTGGATCGCCTCGTCGATGATCAATTTGCCGATGTACAGCGTCGCCACCGGCATCAGCGCGCGCAGCACGCGCAAGCCGATGCTGCTGGCACTCAGCCAGCGGCTGGTCTGCCATATCTGCTGCAGGAATGGCGGCAGATTGCGCAGCGCATCCAGGCGCTCGCGCAGGGTAGGGCCGGTACGGGGAGCGGCAGGCGCAGTGGCGCCGGAACGGGAAGCTGACATCGCACTAGTGTGCCGCGCCCGGCGTGGGCGCGGGGTATTGGCTGGCAGCAGGAAGGGCAGGGCCCGCGCAGGCGCGGGCTTGCCTTGGCGCACAGGGCTCACCGCCAGCCGTTGCGCCGGCAACGGTCCGCAGATTCGTCGCTTGCCATCACCGCAGCACGGCCGCAGCGCTGCGCCGACGACGACCGGCCAAAGGCCGCATCGGTCAATCGTAGCGATAGACGCCGCCGCCGGACGCGCCTGCGGTTTGCTCTAAAATGCCCGGATTGCACCCCCGCCAGCCGTAGAGCCAGCCGTGACCTCGATCAAGCAGGAAGACCTCATCCAGTCCGTCGCCGATGCGCTGCAGTACATCAGCTACTACCACCCGGTCGACTACATCAAGAATTTGTCCGCCGCCTACGAGCGCGAAGAATCGCCGGCCGCCAAGGACGCCATTGCGCAGATCCTGATCAATTCGCGCATGTGCGCCGAGGGCCACCGCCCGATCTGCCAGGACACCGGCATCGTCACCGTGTTCCTGGAAATCGGCATGCACGTGCGCTGGGACGACGCCACCATGGGTGTGGAAGACATGGTCAACGAAGGCGTGCGCCGTGCCTACAACCATCCCGACAACAAGCTGCGCGCCAGCGTGCTGGCCGATCCGGCCGGCAAACGCACCAACACCCGCGACAACACGCCGGCAGTGGTCAACACCAAGATCGTGCCCGGCCACCATGTGGAAGTGATCGTCGCGGCCAAGGGCGGCGGTTCGGAGGCCAAGAGCAAGTTCGCCATGCTCAATCCGTCCGATTCCATCGTCGATTGGGTGCTCAAGACCGTGCCGACCATGGGCGCCGGCTGGTGCCCGCCGGGCATGCTCGGTATCGGTATCGGTGGCACCGCCGAAAAGGCGATGCTGCTGGCCAAGGAAGCGTTGATGGAACCGATCGACATCGTCGACCTGCAGGCGCGCGGCGCCTCCAACCGTGCCGAAGAGCTGCGGCTTGAGCTGTACGAAAAGGTCAACGCGCTGGGCATCGGCGCGCAGGGCCTGGGCGGCCTGACCACCGTGCTGGACATCAAGGTCAAGGATTATCCGACCCACGCCGCCAACTTGCCGGTGGCGTTGATCCCCAACTGCGCGGCCACCCGCCACGCGCATTTTACCCTGGATGGCAGCGGCCCGGTGATGCTGGATCCGCCGTCGCTGGAAGACTGGCCCAAACTCACCTACAACCCGACCAATGCGCGCCGGGTGAATCTTGACACCATCAGCAAGGAAGAAGTGGCCAGCTTCAAGCCGGGCGAAGTGATCCTGCTCAACGGCAAGCTGCTGACCGGCCGCGATGCCGCGCACAAGCGCATGATCGACATGCTCAACCGCGGCGAAACCCTGCCGGTGGATTTCACCAATCGCTTCATCTACTACGTCGGCCCGGTCGATCCGGTGCGCGACGAAGTGGTCGGCCCGGCTGGCCCGACCACCGCCACGCGCATGGACAAGTTCACCCGGCAGATGCTGGAGCAGACCGGCCTGCTCGGCATGGTCGGCAAGTCCGAGCGTGGCGATGCGGCGATCGAGGCGATCCGCGACAACAAGGCCGTCTACCTGATGGCGGTCGGTGGTTCGGCGTATCTGGTGTCCAAGGCGATCAAGGCCGCCCGCGTGCTGGCGTTCGAGGACCTCGGCATGGAGGCGATCTACGAATTCGAGGTCAAGGACATGCCGGTGACGGTCGCGGTGGATTCCAGCGGCGAGTCGGTGCACAAGACCGGCCCGCGTCAGTGGCAGTCGCGGATCGGCAAGATTCCGGTGGTGGTGGAGTAACGGCGGCGATCGAGCCGGCTGCACCGCCGTTGCGCGGGTGCGGCCGGTGCCGGTGAGCTGCAGGGACGATGCACGCATGCGGCATCGTGTGGAGGGCGTTTCATGTCGGTGCGCGCGCCGGTGCAGCGGTGATTGCACCACACAGGTCTTCGACAGCCCGGTAAAACAACGACAATCGCCGTGAGTCGCGCAGGCTTTGCCCGCCTTGCGCGCCTGTCCCTACGGATCCCGGAGCCCGCATGGTCGCCACGCTGTACCACTCCCCCAGCACCGCAGCGTTGGTGGTGCATTGGCTGCTGATCGAACTGGATATTCCGCACGCACTGCACCCGCTGGATTTCGAACGCGGCGAGCACAAATCGCCGCAGTATCTGGCGCTCAACCCCGCCGGCGTGGTGCCCACGCTGGTGCTCGATGGTCAAGTGCTCACGGAAGCCGCCGCCATCGTGCTGCAGCTGGTCGATCTGCATCCGCAGGCCGGGCTGGCCCCGGCAGTCGGCACGCCGGAGCGTGCGGCGTACTACAAGTGGATGTTCTTCTGCGCCAACACCCTGCAGCCGGCGTACCGCGCCTGGTTCTACCCGAGCGAGCCGGCCGGGGCCGGGCAGACCGAGGCGGCGCAGATGCACGCCCGCCGCAAGCTCGAAGCGGCCTGGACCCAGGTCGATGCGCATCTGCAGGCCCACGGCCCATATCTGCTCGGCAAAACCGTGTCGGCGGCCGACTTCATGCTGACCATGCTGATGCGCTGGTCGCGCAACATGCCGCGGCCGACCGATACCTGGCCTGCGCTGCGGGCGCATGCAATGCGGATGAAGGCGCGCCCAGCGTTCCAGGAAACCTATCGCCGGGAGGGCCTGACGGACTGGACCTGAACCTGCGCCCGCGGACTGCGTCTTTTGATCGCAGACGCTCCATCCGGCCCGTTTGGTCGCGTCCGCCACATAGTACGATCGCGCCACCAACCACAGAGTAGGGGGCTCGTCCATGTCGCATTCCGCATCGCGTCGAAAATTGCTTCAGTGCGCCTGTTGCGCGCCGATCGCGGCCGCTGCCGCATCCCTGCCGTTCGCCTCGCGCGCGGCGCCGTCCAAGAAAACCGATCTGAATGCCGAACAGGCGCTGCAGATTCTGCGTGACGGCAACAACGCGTTCGTCGAAAACCGCCCCAAGAAAGTGATCTCCGACAGCAAGCGCCGCCTGGAGCTTGCGCTGGGCCAGACCCCGTTCGTCATCCTGGTGTCGTGCTCGGATTCGCGCGTGCCGCCGGAGTTGCTGTTCGGCCGCGGCCTGGGCGAAATGTTCATCGTCCGCAACGCCGGCAATACTGTCGACACCACCGCGCTCGGCTCGATCGAATATGCGGTCAGCCAGCTCGGCGTGCCGCTGGTGGTGGTGATGGGCCACGAAAGCTGCGGTGCGGTGGCGGCGGCAGTGTCGGTCGTGGAGAACAACACGTTCTTCCCGGGCGCAATCGGCTCGATGATCGAGCCTATCGTTCCGGCGGTGCTGACCGCCAAGGCCAAGGGCGGTACCGACCTGCTGGCCGACTCGGTCAAGGCCAACGTCAAACGTACCGTCGATCGCTTGCGCGCGGCATCGGAGCCTGCGTTGCTCGAACCATTGCGTGCCGGCAACGTGCGCGTGGTCGGTGCGTACTACACCTTGCAGGACGGCAAGGTGGACTTTTTTGACGTCTGAGTCGATTGCAAGAAAGCCGCGGCAACAGCGGTGTTGCCGCAGCTGTGGGGAGTCCCAAGTGTCTTGCAGACAGGGTTTAAAAGAACAAGAAAGCCGGCATGCACGCATGCCGGCTTTTTGATTGGATTGACTCAGTGCGGCGTGTCGATTAACTCCGGCGCATGATGCGCCGGGACCACGGCGTACGCGAATTCAGCTGACATCAGCGCCGGTCGTGGGTTGCCGCAACTAGGCGCCGCGCCGACAGCGGCTCACAAAACGTAGTGGAGTCGCCAGCCACGAGGATGGCGCACAGGAATGGCAGTGTACGAGTCGTACATGCCATTCCGCGCACCGGCCGCATGCGGCCGGCGGTGAGCGCAGTGGTTTTGTGAGCTGCGCTTAGAACCACTCCAGCAACGACACGCCCACACCGATGTAGGTTGCCTTGTGGTTGTAGTCGATCATGCTTTCGCCGTAGCCATCGAATACCTGCACATGGCCGCGCAACAGGTTGGTGATGGGGAAGCCGTAGTCCAGCTGCACCGAACCGTGCGAGCGGTCGCCGCCACGCAGCGAATGGCGTGCGATCAGCGCGAATTCGTGACCATCCTTGTTGTACACCAGCGTCGCATCGCCGCGGCCCATGTAATCCTCGATATCAGGATTGTTGTCGTCGGCGCGGTCTTCCTTGATGCGGAACCACGGGCGCAGTGTCAGCGCCCAGTTCTCCCGATCCAGCCCGAAGTTCAGGATCACCCGATTCCACGAGCGCGACAGCGGGTCGGCGCGCCCGTTGGACATGTGATTGAGGCTGATGCCGCTCATGCGGCCCTTCCAGCCGAAGATGCTGTAGTTGTTGCGAAAGACCAGCATCGCTTCGGGCTCGTAATTGGTCTCGCGGAACGGGCGCGACGCATCGGCGTTGTAGGCCTGCCAGCGCGAGCTCTGGGTGTAGCCCATCCAGATATCGCCGTTGTCGCCGAACAGGTCTTCCACCACCTTGGTCTTGAAGCTGAGCTGGAACTTGAGCTCGGTGCTGTCCAGCTGTTGCGGCGTGTTGACCGAGTTGGCCGGATTGGGCGACTGCGGGGTGCGGTTGGTGTCGCTGGTCCAGAATGCCGGCAACAAGTATACCGGCTTGTAGCCGCGCAGCTGGAAGGTGCCCAGCTTGGAATCCTTGGCCAGCTCCCAGCGGCGGTCCAGCAAGGAGCCACGGCCGGCATTGGCCACGGCTTCTTCTTTCGGCTGGTCCTGGCCGTCGGCGCGGAAGAAATCGCCGACCCGGCTGATGGTGCGCGTATCGTCGGGCCTGGCCTCCTTCTGCTTGGCCAATTGCGCGGCGGCATCTGCCTCCGCGGTTTGCTGCGGCGTATAGCCCAGTGCCTTGTCGTAGCAGGCCAGGCGAGCGGCATCGGACGTCACCGAGGTGCAGGCTTGCGGCGAGGCCGGCTGCGGTGCGATTTCCTGCGCATGGGCCAATGGCGCGGCGGCCAGTGCGATCAGCATCAGGGGGCGGGTGTGGTGCTTGGACATGGGCAGTCTGGCCGAGGGAAAGGCGCCAGGCAGGCGCAGAGATGCGCAGCTTAACGGTCGCGTCTGCATACGCCGTGTGTACACGGCGACATAACATTCGATCGAATTCGGTCGCTCAGTCTGTGCCTGCGACGTGTTGCCGTGGAGCGGGTATGCGCATGGAATGTGGCTGCCACGCGTCAGCGGAGTGAGCGCATGTGGCTGTTACGCGCGTCCTGGACTAGGAGCGCGTGCACCGCCGTGGAGCCGTTCCAGAGCCCTAGAAAAACCAGCCGATGGCGAACACGCCCA
The DNA here is from genome assembly GCF_017746015.1 of Xanthomonas sp. A1809. Taxonomy (NCBI): domain Bacteria; kingdom Pseudomonadati; phylum Pseudomonadota; class Gammaproteobacteria; order Lysobacterales; family Lysobacteraceae; genus Xanthomonas; species Xanthomonas sp. A1809. Next base: position 550,535 of record NZ_JAGHWZ010000003.1, read on the forward strand.
GCATGCACAGGCCAAGCGCCAGTTTGGTGGCGGTGCCAAGCATGATGCCGACCCAGGTCCCGAGACCGACCTTGGTGGCCTGGCCGGACTTGCGTGTCTGGTAATACTCGCCAAGCCAGGCGCCAGCGAACGGACCGACGAACAGCCCGATCGGCATGAAGAAAATGCCTGCAATGCCCCCGATGACCGAACCCCATAACGCCAGCTTGCTGGCACCTACCCGCTGCGCCCCGTACAGCGTGGCCAGGAAGTCCACCAGGTACGACAGCGCGGTGATCAACCCCAGCACGACCAGCGTCACCCAGCCGATGTGGGTGAAATGGTCGGCCCAGGCGGCGACCAGCAGGCCGGCGAACACAAGGGGCAGGCCCGGCAGGGCCGGCAGGATGACCCCAGCCAGGCCGATCAGCACCAGCGCTGTGGCCAAGACGTAGTAAACGACGGCAGTGTCCATGAGGGTTACGCAGGTCCTAATTCAGGCTTGACAAAAAGGCGCAAGAGGTGCTTGAAAATTCATTTTGTGCGGGTTAAGCAGCAGCCGCTGCTGTTTGCAAAGGTCACCGTGAATCGTGGCCTGATGCGGTAGATCGCCTGATCCGCTACATCCTTGTACCTCGCTTCCTCCTTGCAATCACAGCCACCACCGCTAGTCCATCACAGTGTCGTAGGGAGTCAGTCGAGATGTCCAACATCGAACGCGAAAATGGTGTCGTGAAGTGGTTCAACGATGCCAAGGGCTTTGGATTCATCAGCCGCGAAAATGGCGAAGACGTCTTCGTGCATTTCCGCGCGATCCAGATCCAGGGCTTCAAGAGTCTCAAGGAAGGTCAGAAGGTCAGCTTCACGGTCGTGCAAGGCCAGAAGGGCTTGCAGGCCGATGCAGTGCAGGTGGTCTGAGCCGGTTGCGCGGAGCGCATCAGCCACGCAACAAAAAGGCCCGTCACCGGGCCTTTTTGTTGTCTGCAACCGTGTTGTCCGCGGCCCTTGCCCACTACCGACGCATTGGCGCTGCGTCTGCGCCGCCGAGCCGATGGATCAGCGCAACACGACCTTGCCGTTGACCACGCGCACGTACGCGTTCTCGCGCACGCCAGCCAGGTCGCGCTGGTTGACCACGATCACGCGGCCGTCGTCCATGCGCACCTGCACGTCGAAGCTGGAACTGGTGACATTGTTCTGGATGGCGTTACCTGCCAGCGCGCCGGCAGCGGCACCGGCGACGGCCGAAACATTCTTGTTGCCCGTGCTGCCGCCGGTTTCCTTGGAAATCTGGCGGCCGGCCACCGCGCCCACGATGCCGCCCAGCACGGCGCCAGTGCCGGTCGGCGCGGTGCGGGTCGGGCCGACTTCGTCGATCCGGGTCACGATGCCGCAATCCACGCAACGCTGCGTCTGCGAGTAGCCCTGGTCATAACCGCGGTCGCCGCGATAGCTGCCGTACTGGGGCTGTGAGGTGGCGCAGCCAACCAGGGTCGCGGTTGCAGCCAGGCCAATGACGAGCAGTCGGGTTTTCATGAGATCTCTCCGGGGTGGTTCGAAAAGGCGGCCGGGGCCGCGGCGACGCCATCCTGTGATGGTCCAGGTGAACGGCCTGCCAACTGCGACACTGCAGGCTTAACGAAACCCGAGCGTCGTATTCATCCAACCTCAGCGAAAGTCGCGATGGCAGGCCTCGCAGGCATCGGAGATGCGGGTGTGGAGTTGGCCCAGCTGACTGCAATCGGTCAGCGTTACGCCCTGGGCCTGATCCAGCGCGGCACGCAATGCCTGTGCGTGCTCGCCGAAGCGGCGGTCCTCGCCAATTGCAGGGAAGGCCGGCTCGACTTCGTCGGCCAGCAGGCGCAACGATTGCAGCCGTCGCTGTTGCTGCGCCGGCGCGCAGGCGACGCCTTCGCCCGGTCGCAATGCGCGTAATTGGTAGGCCATGATCTGCATCAGGCTGTCGGGCACCGGGTCGCGTCGCGCCTGTAGTGCGTTGGCCACCATGACCGTGGCGACCAGGCCGATCAGCAGGCCCAGCACCAGCATGAAGGCGTAGCGGGCCGCGCGGGATTGGGTGGGAGGCGGGGCGTGCATGAGGTGGCTCCTGGGACGCAACGTTCGTTGCGGCAGCGTGGGCGCGCCCTGGACGGGGCGCGTAAAATAGGCCGATGAAAGCACAATGGCGTGAACGCTTTGCCGGTATCGACCGGCTGTATGGGGTCGGCACCGTCGAGCGCCTGTCGGCGTGCCGCGTGGCGGTGGTCGGCATGGGTGGGGTGGGCTCGTGGGTGGTCGAGGCGCTGGCACGCACCGGGGTGGGACACATTCGCCTGATCGATGCCGATGACGTGTGCGTGTCCAACACCAACCGGCAGTTGCCGGCGCTGGCTGGCCAGTACGGTCGCAACAAGGCCCGCGCGATGGCCGAACGCTGCGTGGCGATCAACCCGGACATCGAAGTCGACGCGGTCGAGGCTTTCCTGACCTCGGGCAATATCGAGACCTTGCTGGGTGAGGACTTCGATCTGGTGATCGATGCCTGCGACAGCTTTCGGGTCAAGGTGGAAACCATCGCCTGGTGCCGTCGGCGCAAGTTGCCGCTGCTGACCGTGGGCGCGGCGGGCGGGCGCACCGACCCAACGCTGGTGCGCGTGCGCGACGTCTCGCGCACCGAGCACGATGCGATGCTGGCGCTGATCCGCAAGAAGCTGCGCAGCGAATTCAATTTCCCCAAGAACCCGCAGCGCTACTTTGGCGTGCCCGCGGTGTATTCGCTGGAAAACGTCAAATACCCGCAGGCCGATGGCAGCGTTTGCGGCATCCGCCCGCAGCTCGATGCCGATGCCACGCTCAAGCTGGATTGCGGGGCAGGGCTGGGCGCGGCCACGCATATCACCGGCACCTTTGCATTCGTGGCAGTGGGCAAGGCGCTGGAGATGTTGCTCAAGCCCAAGCCCAAGGCCGCGGCGCCGGCAGCCGAGGCGGTTGCGGCGTCGTGATGTTGCCTGCGCGCTGTCGTGCTGACCGGGCGCTCGCGCTGATGCGCACGCTGCGCTCAGCGCCGTAGGCCGAACAGGTTGCGTGCGTTGGCCGACGTGAGCGCGGCAATGTGCGCAGGGTCTTGCCCGCGGAGCTGGGCGATGCAGTCCAATACCGTGCGCAGATACGCCGGCTCGTTGCGTTGGCCGCGGTTGCCGGCGTCGGGCTGATCCGGCGCGTCGGTTTCCAGCAGCAGGTGCTGCAGCGGCATGCTGGCGACCAGCCTTCGCAAGCGATTGGCACGCGGGTAGGTCACCGGGCCGCCCAGGCCGATCATGAAATCCAGTTTCCACAACTGCTGCGCCTGCTCGGGGCTGCCGGCAAAGCTGTGCACCACGCCGCGCAGGCCACCTATCGCCTTGATGCGGGCGATGACTTCTTCGGTGGCGCGGCGGGCATGCACGATCAGCGGCAGGTTGAAGCGCTTGGCCAACTGCAGCTGAGCATCGAAATAGGCGCGCTGCGCCTGCGCATCCAATCCGTCGACGAAAAAGTCCAGGCCGCATTCGCCGATCGCGCAGGGCCGCTCGCGTTCGATCCACTCGGCCAGCAGCTCCAGGTGTTCGGGGCGGTGCCGGTCCAGAAACAGTGGGTGCAGGCCATAAGCGGGGTAGAGACCAGGCGCCTGATCGCAGACCGCACGCAGGCCCGGCCAGCTGGCAGCAGTGATCGCCGGTACCACTTGCTCCATGACGCCCGCGCGGCGCGCGCGCGCGATCACCGCCGCGCGGTCGTGGTCGAATTCGCCTGCATCCAGATGGCAATGGCTGTCGATCAACTGCATCAGTCGCGGCGCGCCGGTGCCGGCATTGGCGACTTGCGGGTTTTCCAGTTGGCCAGCAGCAGCGTGGTCAGGCCGAACAGCACTTCGTCCAGGAACGGGATCGGGTCCGGCGCCACCACGTCGATCAGAAACAGGGCGGCAGCCAGCTTGAACAAGGTGGGATAGCGCAGCGTGCTGGCCCAGTCCAGCGCGCGTGCGGTCAAGGGATTTCGCATGCGAATGCTCCGGCTGTTAGAGATGCATGAAGTAACCGCTAGCTGAACTTAACCGTCGTGTTCATGAGCGAGCGCCTTTTCGTTCAGGGTTCCCATGCTGGAATCACGGCCGTCAACAACGCGGTGCGTCCGCAGGGAGCTGGTTATGAAGAGCAATACGACAACTATACTGGTCGCTGCTGGTGCCTTGCTGGTCGGAGGCGTCGCCACTGCCGCCTTCATGAATAACCGCCCATCGTCCGGCGATTTTGTCGCCAACGGCCAGCCGGCGCCGCGCGGCCTGGAATATGCCGATGTGGTCAAGGTTGCTCCCATCACCCAGCGCGAGCCGCAGTACGCGCAGGTGATCAATAGCAACGCCATTCGCGAAACCACCACCAGTACCTCGCCACGTGAGGTGTGCCGCGATGTCGTGGTGCAGGAGCGTCTGCCCGAGCGCGACGGTAACGTCGGCGGCACCGTGGCCGGTGCGGTCATCGGCGGCCTGATCGGCAATCAGGTCGGTGGCGGCAACGGCCGCAAGCTGGCGACTGCCGCAGGCGCGGTGGGCGGCGGCTTCATCGGTAACCGCATCGACCGCAACCACGTCGGTGGCCGGGTCGTCGATCGCACCGAGCGTCAATGCCATACCGAAAATGCCAACTCGCAGTCCTCGCGCGTGGTGGGCTACGACGTGACCTATCGCAATGCCGACGGCACCACCGGCACCATGCGCATGGACAGCAAGCCGGGCGAACGCATCTCGCTGGGCGACGCCGACAACGTGGTGGCCTATGACGTCACCTACCGCTACGACGGGTTTGAAAAGACCGTGCGCATGAACGACAAGCCCACCAGCGACCGGCTGCCGGTGGTCGATGGCCAACTGGTGACCCAGATGGCATCGACGGCGGGCGATTCCAACGTGCGCCAGGACGGTTTGAGCACCCGGCAGTAACGTGTAAGCCGCCGCGCCGCGCAGTCAGCGCAGCAGTGAGAAAAGAGCCGGCAATGCCGGCTCTTTTCGTTTGCGCCATTGCCGCACGGGTGCACTGCCATGTTCGGCCGGCAACTGGCAGATAATCGAGCTTTCAGCTTGCGATGGAAGCCAACATGCCGGTGCGCCCCGATGACCTGTTCGATGTACGCGCGCTGCTCACCGACGAAGAGCGGGCGGTGCAGGACGCTGTCGCGCGCTTTACCGACACGCGGGTGGTGCCGGCCATCGGCGATGCCTTCGATGCCGGACGCTTTCCGCGCGAGTGGATCCCGGAACTGGCGGAACTGGGGTTGCTGGGTGCCAGCTTGCCGCCGCGCGACGGCGGTGCGGGCCTGGGCGCGGTGTGCTACGGACTGATCTGCCAGGAACTGGAGCGCGGCGACAGCGGCCTGCGCAGCTTCGTCAGCGTGCAATCGTCGTTGTGCATGTACCCCATCCACGCCTACGGCAGCGACGAACAGCGGCAGCGCTGGCTGCCGGAAATGGCCGCCGGCCGGGTCATCGGTTGTTTCGGCCTCAGTGAGGCGCAGGGCGGGTCGGACCCGGCTGCGATGACCACCCGCGCGGTGCGCGAGGGCGATGGCTGGCGCTTGAATGGCGCCAAGCTGTGGATCACCAACGGCAGCATCGCGGGGCTGGCAATCATCTGGGCGCATACCGACGATGGCGTGCGCGGCTTTCTGGTCGAAACCGACAGCGCCGGTTTCAGCGCGCACGACATCAGCCACAAGATGAGCCTGCGTGCGTCGGTCACCTCGGGCCTGTTCCTGGACAATGTGTTCGTGCCCGAGCAGATGCGGTTGCCGCGGGCGGCCGGTTTGAAGGCGCCACTGAGTTGCCTCAACCAGGCACGCTACGGCATTGCCTGGGGGGCGATCGGGGCGGCGGTGGCCTGCCTGCGCGAGGCGCTGGCCTATGCCGGCGAGCGCATCCTGTTCGGCCGGCCGCTGGCCGCCACGCAAAGCGCGCAGATCAAACTGGCCGACATGGCGCGGCGGATTTCCACCGCCCAGCTGCTCGCCTTGCAGCTCGGGCGCTTGAAGGACGCCGGGACGCTGCAGCCGGAGCAGATCTCGCTGGCAAAATGGAATAATTGCCGCATGGCGCTGGATGTGGCGCGCGAATGCCGCGACCTGCTAGGCGCGGCCGGCATCACCACCGAGCATGTGGCGATCCGGCATGCGCTGAACCTGGAATCGGTGATCACCTACGAAGGCACCGAAACCGTGCATCAGCTGGTGGTGGGCCGTGCGCTGACAGGACTCAATGCGTTTTGACGAGGAGTGGGGCTTGATCAGCAGGGATGTGATGCGACGCCTGTGCGGCGTCTTCTGCACGATGTGGTTGTTGGCCGGCGCCGGGATCGTGCCGGCATGGGCCAACGAGGCGCCGCGCATGGCGCCGACGCCGGGCTGGGTGGTGGCAGATGCCGTTCCCGGTAACGTGCCTGGCGCTGCCGGGCTGCGCTATGAACTGGTGTCCGACCAGGTCGATCTGACCGGCCGCGTGCCGCAGGCTTACCGCCGGCTCAGCTACACCGTGCAACGGGCCAAGAGCCTGGAGGAAGCCGGGCAGATTTCCATCGACTACCAGCCGCAGTACCAGCAGCTGGAACTCAACAGCCTGGAGGTCTGGCGCGCCGGCAAGCGCATCGATATGCGCACGCAGGCGCACTACGCCAGATTGCGGCGCGAAAGCGGGCTGGAGAACGGCCTGATCGATGGTGCGCTGACGCTGTCGATCACCTTGCCGGATCTGCGCGTGGGCGATCGCGTTGACTATGGCGTGACCATCAGTGGCAGCAATCCGGTGTTCGGCAAAGGCTATTACGACGTGTTCGAAGCGCGCTACGGCGTGCCGCTGGGCGAGCGCCGGGTACGTGTGCGCTATCGGGCCGACATGCCGCTGCAGTGGCGGATCAGCGCGCCGGGGTTTGGCCGGAAGGTGCGCACGCTCGATGGGGTGACGCAACTGGATATCGGGGCCAGCAATATCGCGGCGGTGCAGGAAGAAAAAGACGCGCCCGACGATGTGGACCCGTATGGCGTGATCGAAGTGTCCACCGCCGGCAGTTGGGGTGCGGTGGCGGCCTGGGCGGCGCAGCTGTATCCGCGTGCATTCAACCAGACGCAGGTGGCCGCCAAGATGGCGCAGAGCCTGGGGTTGCGCAGCGACGACCCGCAGGGCGCGTTGTTGCGCGCCGTGGCGTTCGTGCAGGGCGAGATCCGTTACGTCGGCCTGGACATGGGCGAAAACTCGCACGCCCCGCACGCGCCCGAAGTAACGCTGCGCAACCGCTACGGCGACTGCAAGGACAAGGCGACGCTGCTGATCGCACTATTGCAGCTGGCCGGCATCCGCGCCGAGCCGGTGCTGGTCAACAGCGACAAGGGGCATGGGCTGGAGAAGCGGTTGCCCAGTCCGTACGCCTTCGATCATGTGGTGGTGCGGGCGCATCTGCCGCAGGGCGAGGTGTGGGTGGATGCCACGCGCGATCGCGAAGAGGGCCCGTTGGCCCAGCGGCGGCCGCTGCCGTTCGTGCGCGGATTGCCCGTGATTGCAGGGCAGGACACGTTGGTTGAAGTGCCTGCGCCGATGCCTGCGTTGCCGCAGATCGAAGTGAACGAAGAAATCTCCATTTCGCTGCGCAAGCCGCAGCGCTGGGCAAGCTTCACGGTGGACACCATCTATCGCCAGGGCCGCGGCGAGCGTGTCGCCGGTAGCTTCGACGACGATGGTGCGCAGACGGTGGGCGAGCACTATCTGGAATTCATGCAGCAGTACTACACCGCGCTGACCCAGGTGAGCGTGCCAAGCATCGACGCTGCCGACCCGCTGAATGTGCGCACGTACGAAGCCTACCGGCTGGAGTGGCCAGCGAAGGAGGGCGATGAGCTGGGTTTCCCGTTGTTCCAGCTTGGCGAATGGATGGATGCGTTACCGAAAGAGGCGCGCAAGAGCCCGCTGGCACTGGGCGGACCGCGGCTGGCGCGGCAGACCGTGCGCGTGCACAGCGACCCGGCGACCCAGGTGGAGGCAGACACCCAAGTGGTCGCCAATCCGTGGTTCCGCTTTTCGCGCAGCATCGCGATGCGCGAGGGAAAGCTGGTCATCGTGGGCGAGTGGCAGCGCTTCACCGACCGTATTCCGGCCAATGGCGTGGCGCGCGCGGCTGCCGACATGGAGCGCGCGCGCGACCTGCTGTACTTCAATCACGATCTCAGGCCGCAGCGGCGCACGCAGCCTCCCGACTGGCGTGCGCTCGGCTACCCGCTGGCCGGCTTGGTGGCCCTGGTGTTGTTGCTGGTGGCGTGCTTTTTCTGGTGGCGCGGCGGTGGCCTGGGCGGACTCATGTTCGATCCACATGCCACCGTGGCCCGGATGCCGCAGCATGCGCGGTTGCGCTGGAGCGCCTGGGCGGTATTTGCGGCGACCACGCTGCTGTCGGCATGGGTGTGGCTGCACGCGCTGCCGCTATGGGCCAAGGCCGGTGGGGTCATTGTCGTGGTTGCAATCGCCTTGCTGGGATGCGTGCTGCTCGCGCAGATCCTGCGGTGGATGGGCAGCGGCGCCCAGCTTGGGCAGGTGTTGCCGGCGATGGCCGGCTGCGCCTTGCCGTGGCTGGTATGCCTGCTGGCGGCCGTGTTCGCGCTCAAGGGCCAGGTTGCATTGCTGCGCACCGGCGCGACCGATCCGGCCGGCATGGCGCAACTGGCGACATGCATCTTGCTGCTGATGCTGGGGGCGCTGTGGTGGTCGGTCTGCTCGGTGCAGGCCGTTGCCGCCGCTGCCGGCTGTGCGCGCACGCGTGCGTTCGGCGCCTGGGCGCTGACGGTGGCGGCACTGGGCGTCCTGATCGCGGTGTTGAGTGTGCCGGTGGCGGTGGTGGCCTTGGCCTGACGCAGGTCGGCGCGGCAGTGCACGCAACCCTGGCATCGGTGCGCCGCTGCTGCGTGCAGGGCTTTGCAAAGGCACGCGGGGCTGTGACACTGCCAGCCCCCTCGTTGCTGCCGCGGAGCCAGCCAGATGTCGAGCGTGCGTCCCCCGTTGACCGTCCATGGCATGTCCAGTTCCGGCAATTGCTACAAGGTGCGCCTGCTGCTGGAACAGTTGGGCAGCCGCTATCACTGGGTCGAGGTGGACAGCGTGGCCGGGCAGACCCGCACGCCCGAGTATCTGGCCAAGAACCCCAACGGCAAGGTGCCGATGGTCGAGCGCGACGATGGCCGCGTGTTGACCGAATCCAACGCGATCCTGTTCTGGCTGGCCGAAGGCACGCCGTATCTGCCCACCGATGCGTGGCAGCGCGCGCAGGCATTGAGCTGGATGTTCTTCGAGCAATACAGCCATGAGCCGTATGTGGCAGTGGCGCGGTTCATCAGCCTGTGGACGCCGCGCGATGCCGCACGCCGCGCCGAGTTGCCGCAGCTGCGCGCGCGCGGCGAGCAGGCGCTGGCGGTGATGGAGCAGCATCTGCAGCAGCACACCTGGTTCACCGGCAGCGACTACGGCATCGCAGATATCGCACTGTTTGCCTACACCCATTGCGCCGAAGACGGCGGTTTCGATCTGGAGCGCTGGCCCGCGATTGGTGCGTGGTTACAACGCGTGCAGGGCTTACCGCGTTTCGTGCCGATGCCGGCAGCTGCATCGGTGGCGGCATGAGCTGTCTGCGCGATCTGCACGTGGCTGATGGCCATACTGCTGCGTGCCGGGCAGACGCTTGTCTCTGCTCTCTTGCGTCGCCATCGCCATTCGCCGTGCGCCTGCTTGCGCGGATGCAAGGCGTCACGCGTGCCGGCGCCGCCCGGTTACCCGTGGCCGGCCGGAAGGAGCGCTGACGATGTGCGGATTGGCAGGAATGTTGCTGGCCTCGCCGCGCCTGCATGGCGAACAGCTCGATGCGCTGGTGCGGCCGATGGGGGCCGCCTTGCGCCACCGCGGCCCCGACGATGCCGGCACCTGGTGCGATGCGCAGGCAGGCATTGCGCTGGCGCATCAGCGCTTGAGCATTCTGGACCTGTCGCCGCTCGGCCATCAGCCGATGCGCTCGGCAGACGGCCGCTACGTGCTGGCCTACAACGGCGAGGTCTATAACTTCGCGCAGTTGCGCGCAGCGCTGTCCGCGCTTGGGCATCGCTTCCGCGGCCACTCCGATACCGAAGTGCTGCTGGCGGCCGTGGTTGAGTGGGGCCTGGACGAGACATTGACCCGCTGCAACGGCATGTTCGCCATTGCGTTGTGGGACGAGCGCGACAACTGCCTGTTCCTGGCCCGCGACCGCGTCGGCAAGAAGCCGCTGTACTACGGGTGGGCCGGCGACACCTTGGTGTTCGGTTCCGAACTCAAGGCCTTGTGGCAGCATCCGGATTTCGACAACGGCGTGGATCGCGATGCGCTCACGCTGCTGCTGCGGCTGGGCTATATCCCGGCGCCGGCCTGCATCCACGAGCACACCTTCAAGCTGATGCCCGGCCGCGTGCTGTGCATGGATGCGCAAGCCGTTGCAGCCGGCGCGGCCGCGCATCGTCCCGATCAGGCGCAGCAACCGTTCTGGAACGCCCGCGAGGCGATGCAGCGCGCGCTGGCGACGCCGTTCACCGGTACCGACGCGCAGGCCGAAGAGCAGTTGGATAGCGTGCTGCGCGATGCGGTGGCTTTGCGCATGGTGGCCGATGTGCCGGTAGGCGTGTTTCTCTCCGGCGGCACCGACTCGTCCATCGTCACTGCGATGATGCAGGCACAAAGCGCGCAGCCGGTGCACACCTTCAGCATCGGCTTCGAAGGCTCGCATCACGACGAAGCGCCGCTGGCGCGCGAAGTGGCCACGCATCTGCGCACCGACCACACCGAACTGTATGTCAGCGGCGCCGATGCGCTGGCGGTGGTGCCGGGCCTGCCGGACATGTTCGACGAACCCTTCGCCGATGCCTCGCAAGTGCCGACGGCGTTGGTCGCACGGCTGGCGCGCGGCGGGGTCACGGTGGCGCTGTCCGGTGATGGTGGCGACGAATTGTTCTTCGGCTATGGCCGGTATCAGCGCGCACTGCGCAATTGGCGCATGCATGGCTTGGTGCCGGGCCCGCTGCGTCGCCTGATGGCGGTGGCAGCGCGTCGCAATGGCGAATCTTCGCGCACCGGCGGCCTGGCCGCGCTGGTGGCCGAGGCCGGTGCACGTGGCATCGGCGACATCTACCGCAACCGCATTTCGCGCTGGCGCGATCCGGCCGCGGTGGTGCTGGGCGCCACCGAACCCGACAGTTTCTACAGCCTGGCCGACCCGCTGCATGGGTCCGGCACCCCAGCCGATGCGATGATGCTGGCCGATTTTGCCGCCTACCTGCCGGACGATCTGCTGTGCAAGGTGGACCGCACCACCATGGCGGTGGGGCTGGAAGCGCGCGCGCCGCTGCTGGACTGGCGCGTGGCCGAATTCGCCTGGTCGCTGCCGCTGTCGCTGAAATATCGCGATGGAGTGAGCAAGTATCTGCTCAAGCGCGTGCTGTGCCGCTACCTGCCGGACGCAATGGTGTACCGCGGCAAGCGCGGCTTCGGCGCCCCGGTCAGCGCATGGCTGCGTGGCGACCTGCACGGCTGGGCGGACGATCTGCTGGCGCACGGCGCCCTGCAACGCGAAGGCGTGTTCGCCGCCGACAGCGTGGCCCGCCTGTGGCGCGACTTCAACGGTGGCGAGCGCAAATGGCATACGCATCTGTGGACGGTGCTGATGTTCCAGGCATGGCAGGCACACTGGCGCGAACAGCGTGCGGCCGTGGTGCGCTGACACCTGTAGGTTGTGGTCTGCACACGGGCCGGCGTGGGCGAAATCCCCTCTGGACGGTGCCGCGCTCGCGTGCACGCACTGCCGCTTGCGCTACAGACGCCGGCGGCGTTTCACCGGCCCTGAGCATCCGGCTGGGTAGGGTGGGGCCCTGTTTCCACGGAGCATTCCCCATGAGCAAGCTCACCATTGCCGTGCTGGTCGGCAGCCTGCGCGCCGAGTCGTATAACCGCCAGCTGGCACGCGCGCTGGAGCATCTGGCCGGCGACAAGGCCGTGTTCGAGTACCTGGAGATCGGCGATATCCCGCTCTACAACCAGGACCGCGACGGCGATTATCCCGCCGAAGGCACGCGGCTGAAGCAGCAGATCCGCGCTGCCGATGCGGTGCTGTTCGTCACCCCCGAATACAACCGCTCCATTCCCGGCGTGCTCAAGAACGCCATCGACACCGGCTCGCGTCCCTACGGCGATAGCGCGTTTGCCGGCAAGCCGGCAGCGGTGGTGGGCATCTCGGTCGGCGCGATCGGTACTGCCACCGCGCAGCAGCATTTGCGTAACGTGCTGGCGTATCTGGATATGCAGGTGCTCGGCCAGCCGGAAGTGTTCCTGCAATACAAGGACGGCCTGTTCGGGCCCGACGACCAGATCGCCAACGCCGACAGCCGCAAGTTCCTGCAGGGCTTCATCGACCAGTTCCTGGGCCTGATCGGGCACCTCAAGCGCTGAGTTGACCACAGCGGCGCCGCACGTCAATGCGGCGCCCCGTTGGGCCCTGGGCGAGGGCGGAAACCCAAGCGGCGCAAGGGTCTCGGCATCTGCGACGGCCGGCGCGTAGCACGTGGATGCACCGGCTATACACCAGTTATCCACAGAGTTGTGCATGGTCGCCGGCCGCGCCGATGACTATGCTTCCTGCCCTCGTCTCCCTGCGTCAGGTTTGTTTGTCCATGTCCGCTCGTCCTGGTTTCCGTTCCAAGCGCAGTCGCGATCGCGACGACGACGATTACGATCGTCCCGAGCCGCGTCTGGACCAGTTGCGGGTACCGCCGCATTCGGTCGAGGCCGAGCAGGCGGTGTTGGGTGGCCTGATGCTGGCGCCGGACGCGTTCGACCGCGTCAACGACCAGCTCACCGAAAACGACTTCTACCGGCGCGACCATCGGCTGATCTACCGCGCGATTCGCGAACTGAACGAGAAGGACCGCCCGTTCGATGCAGTGACCCTGGGCGAATGGTTCGAGTCGCAGGGCAAGCTGGAGCAGGTGGGCGATGGTGCGTACCTGATCGAGCTGGCCAGCACCACACCGTCGGCGGCCAACATCGCCGCGTATGCGGAAATCGTGCGCGACAAGGCAGTGCTGCGGCAGTTGATCGAGGTGGGCACCAACATCGTCAACGACGGCTTTCAGCCGGAAGGGCGCGACAGCGTCGAGTTGCTGTCCTCGGCCGAAAAGGCCGTGTTCAAGATCGCCGAAGCCGGCGCGCGCGGGCGCACCGATTTCGTGGCCATGCCCGGGGCATTGAAGGATGCCTTCGAAGAGCTGCGCAACCGCTTCGAAAACGGCGGCAACATCACTGGCTTGCCGACCGGCTACACCGATTTCGATGCGATGACCGCCGGCCTGCAGCCGACCGACCTGATCATCCTGGCGGCGCGTCCGGCGATGGGCAAGACCACCTTTGCGCTGAACATTGCCGAATACGCCGCGATCAAGTCCAAGAAGGGCGTGGCGGTGTTTTCGATGGAAATGTCGGCCTCGCAGTTGGCCATGCGCCTGATTTCCTCCAATGGCCGCATCAATGCGCAGCGCCTGCGTACCGGTGCGCTGGAAGACGAGGATTGGGCGCGCGTGACCGGCGCGATCAAGATGCTCAAGGAAACCAAGATCTTCATCGACGACACCCCGGGCGTGTCGCCGGAAGTGCTGCGTTCCAAGTGCCGCCGGCTCAAGCGCGAACACGACCTGGGCCTGATCGTCATCGACTACCTGCAGCTGATGTCGGTGCCGGGCAACAGCGAAAACCGCGCGACCGAAATTTCGGAAATCTCGCGCTCGCTGAAAGGCCTGGCCAAGGAGCTCAACGTGCCGGTGATTGCGTTGTCGCAGCTCAACCGCTCGTTGGAAACGCGCACCGACAAGCGCCCGGTAATGGCGGACTTGCGCGAGTCGGGCGCTATCGAGCAGGACGCGGACATGATCGTCTTCATCTACCGCGACGATTACTACAACAAGGAAAATTCGCCGGACAAGGGCCTGGCCGAAATCATCATCGGCAAGCACCGCGGCGGACCGACCGGCTCGTGCAAGCTGAAGTTCTTCGGCGAGTACACCCGCTTCGACAACCTGGCGCACGACTCGGTGGGCAGTTTCGAGTAAGCGCTGCCGGGGAACGGCCGGGTGGTCATCCACCGCCCGGCATCGCGCCATCGTTGCGCCCGCTGGCTTATGCTGCGCAGCCTCACCGTTTGCTGCCGAGCTCGTATGTCATACGCCATCGTCTGGTTCCGTCGCGATCTGCGTTTGGAAGACAACCCGGCCTTGCGCGCCGCACTCGATGCTGGGCATCACCCGATTCCGTTGTACATCGATGCGCCGCACGAAGAGGGCGAATGGACGCCTGGCGCCGCGTCGCGCACCTGGCGGCATCGTTCGCTTGCAGCGCTGGACGGTGCCCTGCGCGCGCTCGGCAGCGGCCTGGTCATTCGCTCCGGCAACAGCGCGCAGGTGCTCGATGAGGTGATCGCGCAGACCGGTGCGGCGGCGGTGTACTGGAACCGCAAATACGAGCCGGCCACGCAGCCGCGCGACGCGCAGATCAAGCGCGACCTGCGCGAGCGCGGCATCGAGGTGCAGAGCTGCAATGCCGCGCTGCTATTCGAACCGTGGCAGTTGTCCACGCAGCAGGGCGGCCCCTACAAGGTGTTTACCCCGTTCTGGCGCAATGCGCTGACGCAGCTGCAATTGCCCGCCGCCATGGACGCGCCGCGTCGCCTGCCGCCGCTGCCTGCGAGCTTGAAGACCGATGCGCTCGACACGCTGCAGTTGGTGCCGGGCCTGCAGTGGGACCAGGGCTTCTGGGAGCACTGGCAGCCCGGCGAAGCCGGCGCGCACGAAATGCTGGAGATCTTTATCGACGGCGCGTTGTCGGGATATCGCGAAAACCGCGATCGCCCCGATCGCGTCGGCACCTCGCAACTGTCGCCGCATTTGCACTTTGGTGAGATTGCGCCGTGGCGGATTGCCAGTACCCTGGAGGCGCATCGCACTGCGCGCAATGGCGCGGAAATCGATGGCTATATCCGGCAGCTGGGCTGGCGCGACTTTGCGTATCACTTGCTGCATCACTTCCCGGACACCACCAACCAGAATCTCAACCCGCGCTTTGCAGGATTCGATTGGGCAACGGTCGATCCGGTTGCATTGCAGGCCTGGCAACGCGGCCGCACCGGCATTCCGATCGTCGATGCCGGCATGCGTCAGCTCTGGCATACCGGCTGGATGCACAACCGCGTGCGCATGATCGTCGCCAGTTTTTTGTGCAAGCATCTGCGTATCCACTGGATCGAAGGCGCGCGCTGGTTCTGGGACACGCTGGTCGATGCGGACCTGGCCAACAACACGCTGGGCTGGCAGTGGGTGGCCGGTACCGGCGCCGATGCGGCGCCCTATTTCCGCGTGTTCAATCCGGTGACGCAGGCAGAAAAATTCGACCCGCATGCGACCTACATCACGCGCTGGGTGCCTGAGCTGGGCAAGCTCGCGGTGAAGGAGCGCTTCGCGCCATGGTTGCATCCATTGGCGCTGGCTCGCTTTGCACCGGAGTATCCGCGCAATCCGATCATCGGCTTGGCCGAGGGCCGCGATGCGGCGTTGGCGGCGTATGCGAAATCGCGCGCCTAGTCGCTGCTGATCGATGCGCGTGTGCCTGTTTCTGGACGGTGCACGCAACGCTGTCTGAGGAGCGAAACAGGGCATGGAATGCGCGCTGTGTACTGGCGTGCGCTGGCTGATGTGGCGGCGCACGTGTACGCGTCATCGCCGAAAACGTTTTCCTGAATGGCACACCCGTTACACGTGGGTTGCGGCAGTTTTCATCATGCGCCAGTCGCGTGGGCCTGTTTATCCTCGCGCACACGATTGAGCGCCGGATGGTCCGGCCATAGGAGAGCACCATGTCCCCAGCAGCCACCAAGAGTCTTGCCGTTGCATTGGCCAGCGCCATTGCGCTGTCCGCGTGTGCCACCGGCGGCTCGTATGTGCAGCGCGACCAATACGGCGAGCAGACGCAACAGCAGAATCGGACCGGCCGCAATGCGCTGATCGGTACCGCCATTGGTGTGGCTGCAGGCCTGCTCACCGGCGACAGCGCCACCGAGCGTCGTCAGCACGCAATGGTCGGCGCTGGCATCGGTGCACTGAGCGGCGCGGCAATCGGCCAGTACCAGGACCGCCAGGAGCGCGCGCTGCGTGAGCGCACCGCCAACACCGGTATCGAAGTACAACGCCAGGGCGACAACATCAGCCTGAACCTGCCCGACGGCATCACCTTCGACTTCGGCAAGTCGGCATTGAAGCCGCAGTTCTACACCGCGCTCAACGGCGTGGCCTCCACCCTGCGCGAGTACAACCAGACCATGGTGGAAGTGGTGGGGCATACCGATAGCGTCGGTAGCGATGCGGTGAATCAGCGCCTGTCCGAAGAGCGCGCCAGCGCGGTAGCGCAATACCTGACCGCGCAAGGTGTGCAGCGCGAGCGCATGGAAACCATGGGCGCCGGCAAGCGTTATCCGATTGCCGACAACACCACCGATGCCGGCCGCGCCAAGAACCGTCGCGTCGAAATCCGCCTGATTCCGTTGCGTGCCGAAGGCGCGGCCAGCAACACCGGCATGCGTTGAGGAGATGCAGTGAATCGTGGCGGGTCGGATGACTCACCTGCGATGTGCTGATGTACGCAACACAGGCCGCGAAAGCGGCCTGTTTTTTTGCTGCATGGTGGATCAAGAGCAGCGAACCAATCGCTTGGATTTAGAACGGCTGGTCTGCACGGCTTTGAGGTCTCGATCTTTCTCACGTCATCGGCGCGAATGTGTCGGCGTAACTGTGGAACTTCGAAGCGCGGATCTGAGCGTTGCTGCAGGGCCCTTGCTCGCTCACCATCGCGGGATACGCTGCAAGTACGTCCCTATAAGCTCCGTGGCGGCATCCATGCCGCCAAGGGTCCCGCGACGGTGAGCGGGCAAGGACCAATCGAGTTGGTCGCTGTATTTGTGCAAGCGATAGATGCGTTCGCTAGCGATTCAAGGAGGCGCGGCTAGCTCGCGGTGCTCAGGCGAGAAGGTATCTCCATCCCCTTTCCTACGATGGGCCGCTTTCCGCGCGACCGACCAACGTTCTGGTGCGGTGTCCTCGCCGCTTGGAACCGTTGGCGGCATGGGTGCCGCCATCGAGCCCCCATGGATGGGTTGACGGCGTGTCCCGCGAGCGGCGAGGGCACCGCGCGCGACCGAGTCGGCTTTGCGCTCATCGGGTGATCGCATCCAACGACGCCACGACGGACGTCTCGATCTTTCCCAACTCACCGCTGACGGTAGTGAGATCATCTGCAAAGCGACCGAGCTGTCGTCGGCGTACGCGTGTTGTGACAGAGATGCATTCACTGGGTTGCATCGATGAACTTATGGACTGCGCCAGACGGCAACCACCGCCGGCGCAGTCGATCCGGCACTACGCCGTGACGTTTTCCAAGATTCGCTTGCCTTCGGCACGCAACTCCGCGTCTGCGCCCACTTCGACTTTCGCATCGTTGTCGGCCTTTTGTGCGGCCAGGCGGGCAGGGCACTGCGCCATCATGTAATCCGCATCGAAATTCATGCGCGTCACCAAAAAGTCCACGAACGCCCGCACTTTCGGCGACACCAATCGGCCGCCGGCGAACACCGCGTTGAAGTCCACCTCAGGCCCGGTCCAACCGGCCAGTACGCGACGCACCAGGCCCGATTGCACGAACGGTTTGGCCATCACATCGCCAGTCAGCAACAGGCCTTCGCCGCACAACACCGCACCGTTGAGCGCGGCCGGATCGTTGGCCACCATCAGCGGATTGACCGGGAAATCGCGTACATCGCTGCCGTCGCTGAGCGACCAGAAAAAGCGGTTGTTGTGCACGTTGCGGTTCTTGCGCAAGGCGAGCGTGCGATGGAATTGCAATTCGTCCGGATGCAGCGGCTCGCCATAGCGTTCGATGTAGGAGGGGCTGGCGAACACCTGGGTGCGCAAGCTGCCGAGCTTGCGCGCCACCAGATTGGAGTCGGGCAGCGCGCCAACGCGCAATGCCAGATCGGCTTCACCGCCGATCAGGTCCAGCTTCTCGTTGCCCAGATGCATGTCCAGCTGGATTTCCGGGTATTGCGCGTGGAATTCGCCCAGCAACGGCGCGATCCAGGTAATGCCCAGCGAATACGGCACGGTAAAACGCAGCCAGCCACGCGGGCCCGATTGCAGCTGTCCCACCGCGCTTTCGGCTTCTTCCAGTTCGCGCGCGATGCGCTGGCAATGTTCGTGGTACACCGAGCCGGCTTCGGTCAGGCCGATGCGGCGGGTGGTTCGATGCAACAGGCGCGCACCCAACCGGGTTTCCAGTTCCTGCACCTTGCGGCTGACGGTGGTCTTGGGCAGGCCAAGCGCATTGGCGGCGGCGATGAAGCTGCCTTGTTCGACCACCTTGACGAAGATCAAGGTGTCGTTGAGATCGTGAGTCATGGGATGCCTTCCGGGGGTCAGGAGGGATTAGACCGCTTGCGGGACGATTATTCCCCTAAATCCGGACTAATCAAGTGCTGCTTTGAAGCCTAACTTATGCGGCATCCCCTCCATGCAGGAGCACGGCCATGTGGTTGTGCAACGTTTTCGGCGTGTCTTCCAGTCAGCGCAGTGCGATCGAAAGCGCCTTCGATCCGGTCGTTTCCACGGAAAAGCGGTCGTACGACAGTGCCTTGCGCGAATTCTCCAGCTCGCCACGGCGGCAGGCTGGCGGCGCGCCTGCGCAGCGGACTGGACTGCAGGCGCGCTGGGCACGCCGTGGAATTATCCCGATCTCGGGAGCGAAAATCCCATGAGCGGGATGGTTCAATCCGAGACGGCCGTCATTGGCGGCGCGGGCAACGTGGGCATGGGCATCGTCTCTGCATTGCTGGACGCCGGTATGCCAACGGTGGTGATTGGGCGCGACGCCGCCAAGCTGGACGCACTGCGTGCGCAGCACGGTCGCTCCCCGCTGCTGGACATCGTGCAGGGATCGGTGGCCGACGATGCATCTGCGCAGCGCCTGGCCACCGAACTGGCCCAGCGGCACCGACCGCTGGGCGCGGTGATCGCCAGTCTGGGCAGCCCGCCCAAGGCTGGGCGGCTGGTGGATCGGCCGGTGGCCGCCCTGCGTCGTCGCCTGGAGCGCGACGTGCTGCCGCATCTGGCTGCCGCCCGTCACCTGCTGCCGCTGCTGGCCGAGGCCGACGGCGGCGGCCGCTATCTGCTGCTTGGTAGTCCGTGCGCGCTGCGCGCCTGGTCGGCGCATGGCGATCGTTCGGTTGCGGCCTCAGCCACCCGCATGCTTGCCCAGGTGTTGCACGAGGAAGCCAAGCCGTTGGGCGTCCGCGTGCAGTTGCTCTCGGTCGAGCAGCCGGTCTGCACGCCCGGCCGCGTCAAGGACGCCTGTCCGGAATGGATCCGCGCCGTGGACGTCGGCCGCGCCGCTGTTTCCCTGATTGCCGGGCCTGGCCAACCCGGACAAGCCATCGTGACCGTGAGTCGTCGCCCGCCGGCCGCACCGTCGGCCAGCCGGCTGGCCGGTCTGCAATTTCCCATCCCCACCCGAGAGAT
The DNA here is from genome assembly GCF_017746015.1 of Xanthomonas sp. A1809. Lineage (NCBI taxonomy): Bacteria > Pseudomonadati > Pseudomonadota > Gammaproteobacteria > Lysobacterales > Lysobacteraceae > Xanthomonas > Xanthomonas sp. A1809. The sequence continues at coordinate 570,197 of NZ_JAGHWZ010000003.1, forward strand.
TTCCCCATGACCACGAACGCCACCCCGTTCCGTTTTCCCTTGCGTACCGTGTTGGCGGGCGCCGTGCTTGCGGTCGTGCTCGCCGGCTGCGGCAGCAAGGCCGCCGAGACCGGCGCACCGCCGCCGCCCAGCGTCAGCGTCGCGCCGGTGTTGATGAAGCAGATCAGCCAATGGGACGAATTCAGCGGCCGCATCGAGCCGGTGGAAAGCGTGGAACTGCGTCCGCGCGTGTCCGGCTATATCGACAAGGTCAACTACACCGAAGGTGCAGAGGTGAAGAAGGGCGATGTGCTCTTCACCATCGATGAGCGCAGCTACCGCGCCGAGTTCGCGCGTGCCAACGCGTCGCTGGTGCGTGCCCGCACCCAGGCCACGCTGGCACGTAGCGAAGCCACGCGTGCACGCAAATTGTCCGAGCAGCAGGCCATCTCCACCGAAACCTGGGAGCAGCGCCGCGCCGCCGCCGATCAGGCCGATGCCGACCTGCAGGCCGCCCAGGCCGCGGTGGACACCGCCAGGCTCAACCTGGATTGGACGCGCGTGCGCGCTCCCATCGACGGCCGCGCCGGGCGTGCGATGGTCACCGCCGGCAACCTGGTCACGGCCGGCGACAGCGCCAGCGTGCTGACCACCCTGGTGTCGCTGGACAAGGTATTCGTCTACTTCGATGCCGACGAAGGCACCTTCCTGCGCTATTCGCAGATGGCCCGCAACGGCGAGCGCCCGGACGAACGTGGCGGCGAGTTGCCGGTGCGGATCGGGCTAGTCGGCGAGCAGGGCTTCCCGCACACCGGTCGCGTGGATTTCCTGGACAACCAGGTGACCCGCAGCACTGGCACCATCCGCGTACGCGCGGTACTGGACAACGCGCAACGGCAATTCACGCCGGGGTTGTATGCGCATGTGCAGTTGCTGGGCAGCGGCCAGTTCAAGGCCATGCTGGTCGACGAAAAGGCCGTGCTCACCGACCAGGACCGCAAGTACGTGTACGTGGTGGACAAGGACGGCAAGGCGCAGCGCCGCGATGTGGAGCTCGGCCGCAGTGCCGATGGTCTGCGCATCGTGCGTAGCGGCCTGGCCGCCGGCGACCGCGTGGTGGTCGATGGCGTGCAGAAGATCTTCATGCCCGGCATGCCGGTGGACGCCAAGACCGTGGCCATGGCGCCGGCGGCGGACAAGCGCACCGCTTCCAACTAGGGATCGCCAACGCGCGTTGCGCGCTGTCGCGCCTGCCTGGCGACAGCGCACCACCTGCAATGGCTGTACTGCTGTATCGCTGCATCGCAGCTCATGACTGCCGGCCTCGTCATCAGGCCGGCCCGGGGCCGCTGTGCCGCGCCGCCACCCGGCGGCAACCTCTTTCAGGACCATCCCAATGGACTTTTCCCGTTTTTTCATCGACCGGCCGATCTTTGCCGCGGTGCTGTCGATCATCATCTTCGCGGCCGGCCTGATCGCCATGCCGCTGCTGCCGATCAGCGAATACCCAGAAGTGGTGCCGCCGAGCGTGCAGGTGCGCGCGGTGTATCCGGGCGCCAACCCCAAGGTCATCGCCGAGACCGTTGCCACGCCGCTTGAGGAAGCCATCAACGGCGTGGAAAACATGATGTACATGAAGTCGGTGGCCGGCTCGGACGGCGTGCTGGTGGTCACCGTGACCTTCAAGCCCGGCACCGATCCGGACCAGGCGCAGGTGCAGGTGCAGAACCGCGTCAGCCAGGCGCAGGCGCGTCTGCCCGAGGACGTGCGTCGCCAGGGCGTGACCACACAGAAGCAATCGCCGACGCTGACCATGGTCGTGCATCTGACCTCGCCCAAGGGCAAGTACAACTCGCTGTACCTGAGCAACTACGCCACCTTGAAGGTCAAGGACGAGCTGTCGCGCCTGCCGGGCGTGGGACAGATCCAGATCTTCGGTGCCGGCGACTACGCCATGCGCATCTGGTTGAACCCGGACAAGGTGGCCGCACGCGGGCTCACCGCCAGCGATGTGGTCGCCGCCATCCGCGAGCAGAACGTGCAGGTCTCCGCCGGCCAGCTCGGCGCGGAACCCATGCCCAACAAGAGCGATTTCCTGCTCTCGATCAATGCGCAGGGCCGCCTCACCACCGAAGAAGAGTTCGGCAACATCGTCATCCGCAGCGGCAACAGCGGCGAGATCGTGCGCCTGAGCGACGTGGCGCGCCTGGAGCTGGGCGCCGGCAACTACACCCTGCGGTCGCAGCTGGACAACCAGAACGCGGTGGGCATGGGCGTGTTCCAGTCGCCCGGTGCCAACGCGATCGAATTGTCCGATGCGGTGCGCGCCAAGATGGCCGAACTGGAAAAGCAGTTCCCGCAGGACATGGCATGGTCGGCCGCGTACGACCCAACCGTGTTCGTGCGCGATTCGATCAGCGCGGTGGTGCACACGCTGCTGGAAGCGGTGCTGCTGGTGGTGCTGGTGGTGATCCTGTTCCTGCAGACCTGGCGCGCTTCGATCATTCCGTTGCTGGCGGTGCCGGTGTCGGTGGTCGGTACGTTCGCTGCGTTGTACCTGCTGGGCTTTTCGATCAATACGCTGAGCCTGTTCGGTTTGGTGCTGGCGATCGGCATCGTGGTCGACGATGCGATCGTGGTGGTGGAAAACGTCGAGCGCAACATCGAAGAAGGCCTGAGCCCATTGGCGGCTGCCCATCAGGCCATGCGCGAAGTGTCCGGGCCGATCATCGCCATCGCGCTGGTGCTGTGCGCGGTGTTCGTGCCGATGGCGTTCCTGTCGGGCGTGACCGGCCAGTTCTACAAGCAGTTCGCGGTGACCATCGCCATTTCCACGGTGATTTCGGCGATCAACTCGCTGACCTTGTCGCCGGCGCTGGCGGCAATGCTGCTGAAGTCGCACGACGCGCCCAAGGATGGTCCGTCGCGGTTGATCGACCGTTTGTTCGGCTGGTTGTTCCGCCCGTTCAATCGTTTCTTCAACACCAGCTCGCACAAGTACCAAGGCGCGGTGTCGCGTGCGCTGGGCAAGCGGGGTGCGGTGTTCGTGGTCTACCTGCTGCTGCTGGTCGGTACCGGTTTCATGTTCAAGCTGGTGCCGGGCGGCTTCATTCCGACCCAGGACAAGCTGTATCTGATTGCGGGCACCAAACTGCCGGAAGGATCGTCGCTGGAGCGCACCAATGAGGTGATCCGCCAGATCACCCAGATCGCGCTGCAGACCGACGGTGTGGATCACGCAATCGCGTTCCCGGGCCTGAACCCGCTGCAGTTCACCAATACGCCCAATACCGGCACGGTGTTCCTGACGCTCAAGCCGTTCAGTCAGCGCAGCCGCACCGCCGCGCAGATCAATGCGGAAATCAACGCACGCATCAGCCAGATCCAGCAGGGCTTCGCGTTCGCCTTCATGCCGCCACCGATTCTTGGCTTGGGCCAGGGCTCGGGCTACTCGCTGTACATCCAGGACCGTGCCGGCCTGGGCTATGGCCAGTTGCAGAGTGCGGTCAATGCGATGTCCGGTGCGATCTCGCAAACGCCGGGCATGCAGTTCCCGATCGGTACCTACCAGGCCAACGTGCCGCAGCTCGATGCCAAGGTCGACCGCGACAAGGCCAAGGCGCAGGGCGTGCCGCTGACCAATCTGTTCGATACGCTGCAGACCTATCTGGGTTCGTCCTACATCAACGACTTCAATCGCTTCGGTCGCACCTATCAGGTGATCGCCCAGGCCGATGGACAGTTCCGCGATAGCGTGGAAGACATCGCCAACCTGCGCACGCGCAACGCCAACGGCGACATGGTGCCGATCGGCAGCATGGTCACGCTGGGCCAGACCTACGGCCCGGACCCGGTGATCCGCTACAACGGCTACCCGGCCGCCGACCTCATCGGCGAAGCGGACCCGCGCGTGCTGTCGTCCACCGAGGCCATGCAGAAGCTGTCCAGCATGGCGCCGCAGGTGCTGCCCAACGGCATGAACATCGAGTGGACCGACCTGAGTTATCAGCAGTCCACGCAAGGCAACTCGGCGTTGATCGTGTTCCCGATGGCGGTGTTGCTGGCGTTCCTGGTATTGGCTGCGTTGTACGAAAGCTGGACCCTGCCGCTGGCAGTGATCCTGATCGTGCCGATGACCTTGCTGTCTGCGCTGTTCGGTGTGTGGCTCACCAATGGCGACAACAACGTGTTCGTGCAGGTGGGTCTGGTGGTGTTGATGGGCCTGGCGTGCAAGAACGCGATCCTGATCGTGGAGTTCGCCCGCGAACTGGAAATGCACGGCAAGGGCATTGTCGAAGCCGCACTGGAAGCCTGCCGCCTGCGCCTGCGTCCGATCGTGATGACCTCCATCGCCTTCATCGCCGGCACGGTGCCGCTGGTGTTCGGCCATGGTGCCGGCGCCGAAGTGCGCTCGGTCACCGGCATCACGGTGTTCGCCGGCATGCTGGGTGTGACCTTGTTCGGCCTGTTCCTGACTCCGGTGTTCTACGTGGCGCTGCGCAAGTGGGTGACCCGTCGCGGTCCCGCAACACCGCCCGCGGTTGCGCACGATCACGCGCACGTCAACGCCTAAGCACGCGTCACTTCCCCCCTACATACATTCGAAGGATTTACACATGAGCAACACCAAGATCGCATTGGTCACCGGCGCAACCCGCGGCATCGGCCTGGAGACCGTTCGGCAATTGGCCACCGCCGGCGTGCACACGCTGCTGGCCGGCCGCAAGCGCGACGACGCCGTGGCCGCGGCCCTCAAGTTGCAGGCCGAAGGCCTGCCGGTGGAGGCCATCCAGCTCGACGTCAACGACGACATCAGCATTGCTGCCGCGGTGGGCACGGTGGAGCAGCGCCATGGTCATCTGGACATCCTGATCAACAACGCCGGCATCATGATCGAGGACATGCAGCGCGCCCCGTCGCAGCAGAGCCTGGAGGTGTGGAAGCGCACCTTCGACACCAATCTGTTCGCGGTGGTCGAGGTGACCAAGGCCTTCCTGCCGCTGCTGCGTCGTTCGCTGGCCGGGCGTATCGTCAACGTGTCGAGCATCCTCGGTTCGCTGACCTTGCACAGCCAGCCCGGCTCGCCGATCTACGACTTCAAGATTCCTGCTTACGACGCGTCCAAGAGCGCGTTGAACAGCTGGACGGTGCATCTGGCCTACGAATTGCGCGACACAGCCATCAAGGTCAACACGGTGCATCCGGGTTACGTCAAAACCGACATGAACGGTGGCGGCGGCGAAATCGAAGTGGAGCAGGGCGCGCGTAGCAGCGTGCAAATGGCGCTGTTGGATGCGCACGGTGCCACCGGCAGCTTTACCCATCTGGGAGAGGTGTTGCCATGGTAAGAAACTTCCTGAGCGTGGCACTGGCTGCACTGGTGCTCAGCGGTTGCGCGGTCGGGCCGGATTACCGCCCCGATCCGCCGGCGGCGGTGACGCTGCAAGGCGCGCAAGACCCGGCATACAGCGCGCAGTCGCCGGTGGGCAACTGGTGGTCGCAGTTCGACGACCCGGTGCTGGAGCAATTGGTGCGCGACGCCTTGTTCGCCAACCACGACCTGCGCATCGCGGTGGCGCGCGTCAAGCAGGCGCGCGCGGTGTTCGTCGAGCGCCGCCTGGATCAGGCGCCGCATATCACCGCGCAAGGCAGCTTCGATCGTCGCGAGCAGCAGCAGGTGATCGCCGGCAATCAGCGCTTTCTGACCGAGCAGACCACGCTCGGTCTGGATGCGGCGTGGGAGCTGGACCTGTTCGGCCGTCAGCGGCGTGCATCGGAGGCCGCGCGTGCCGACCTGGATGCCGAGCAGGCCAACCTGCAGGACGTGCAGGTCACCGTTGCTGCCGAAGTGGCGCGCAATTATTTCGAATTGCGCGGCACCCAGAAGCGCTTGGACGTCTCCAAGCGCACGCTCACCAACCTGCGCGACACCCAGAAGCTGACCCAGACCCGATGGGATCTGGGTGCCGGCAGCGAACTGGACGTGCAGAGCAGCCTGGCGCGGTTGAAGGCGATCGAGGCGGATATTCCGCTGCTGGAAACCGCCGAGGCGCAATACCGCCACCGTCTGGCTGTATTGCTGGGCCAGCAACCGGACGCGTTGGATGCCACCTTGGCCGCGCGCGAGATGCCGGCGTTCGCGCGCCCGCTGCCGCTGGGCGATACCGCCGGCTTGCTGCGTCAGCGTCCGGATGTGCGCGGCGCCGAGCGCCGGCTGGCGGCAGCCACCGCGCAAGTGGGCGTGGCCACTGCCGACCTGTTTCCGCGCATCAGCGTGAGCGGATTCGTCGGCTTCCTCACCGGCGACGCAGCCAGGTTGACCGAGGGCAACGCCAAGGCCTGGTCGGTGACCCCGTCGATCAGCTGGGCCGCCTTCGATTTCGGCACCGTGCGTGCGCGCTTGCGTGCCAGCAAGGCGCAGGCCGAAGGTGCGTTGGCCCAGTATCAGCAAACCGTATTGCTGGCGCTGGAAGACACCGAAAACGCGTTGATCGGCTATGGCCGCCAGCAGGCGCGCCTGGCCATCGTGGTGGAGCAGGCCAATGCCGCGCGGCGTGCCGAGCAGCTGGCGCAGATCCGCTACCGCGAGGGCTCGGAAGACTTCCTCACCCTGCTGGATGCGCAGCGCACCCAGCTGGCGGCCGACGATGCGTTGGCGCAGGCCGAAGCGGCGGTGAATGTCGGCGTGGTCGGCGTGTACAAGGCGCTCGGTGGCTGGAAGCAGGACCAAGCGCCTGCGGCACCGGTGGCCGTGGTCAATCGTTGAACGATGCGCGCGGGGCGGCCAGTGGGTCGCCCCGCAGTTCTGGCTGCAGCGTCAGAGCTAACGAGGCGGTCGAACGTGTGCGGGTGATGGTTGGCGATACCGGCCATGCATCCGACTCCATCGGTTCGCTCGCCTCTGACAGGCGCGCTACCGCCGCTTCATCAGCACCATCGCATTCGTGACCAATGCGATTACCCAGCTGCCAGCTGCGTGTGCCCAGGCGGACCCCTGCGCAGCAGGCATGCCGCCAGGTGCCTATTCGGCGACCCGCACGCTGTCGCGTCCGCCGTTCTTGGCCAGATACAGCGCTGCATCGGCACGCGAAAACCAGTCCTGCCAATGCGTTTCGCCATCGTGGCGCGCCGCACCCAGCGAGACGGTGATACGCCCACCGGGTCCGCGCAAGCCGTTGCGTATCACCTTGCGCAAGCGTTCGGTGGCCGCTTCCAGTTCGGCCAGCGAGCCGGCACGCAGCAGCACCACGAATTCTTCGCCGCCAAAACGGAACACCTGGTGCGGTTCGCGGACTTCGAAGCGCAGGATGGTGGCCAGATCCGAGAGCGCCGCATCGCCGGCGGCGTGTCCGTACAGATCGTTGACCTCCTTGAAGTGATCCAGATCCAGGATGATCAGGCTGTTGAGCCGGTCGTGCGGTTGGCGTTGATCGATCTGGTGGGTCAGCGCACGTTCCAGCATGCGACGGTTGGGCAAGCCGGTCAGCGCGTCCAGCGAGGCCAGTTCTTCCAGATGCACGCGGTCGTCCTGCATCCGCAGCGAAAACGCGTAGCCCACCGCCAGCGTCACCAGCGTCACCACGATCGTCGACACACCCTGGCCGGGGCTGGTGATCAAGCCGGGCAAGAACAACAAGGCGGCCAGCAGCGGCAAGCTCAACAACACCGCGCGTCGCGGCCCGCACAGGAAATAATTGGTGGCCAGCACCGGGAACAGCCACGGCAGGGCGCCATCGCCACCAGTCCAGCACGCCACCAGGCACCCGCCAACATTGATCGACGCCAGCCACACGCCGCCGGCGCCGGTGTCTTCGGCACTGCGCATCTGCCAGCCGCGCCATACCGCGAGCACGCCCAGCGCCGCGGTGACCAGACACGCAACTGCCTGACCGGTCATGGCCAGGTACACCGCATAGAGGCAAAGCAACAGCGCGGTGATTGGCCCGAGCATCTTGACGATGCCGAGTCGGAAATCCCGCCGCAGGTGGAGGATCACAGGGAAGGTTCTATAGGAGTCGGCATCATTATCGGCGGAGTGCGGTCAAAGTTGAGCGTGTCTTCATCACCGCAATGGGTAGGAAAGTGAAGTGTTGCAGCGCAAGGCTTCGCACATCCTTGACGGCGCTGCCGCAAACGTATCGTTTTGGTTGTCGGAGTCTGCCATGCCCACCCGCGAAGAACTGGCCACGCGCCTGGACGCGTTGCAGGAAGAGTTGCCCAAGTTGTCGGCAGATGAAGATGCGGATTTCGACTACCTGGATTTTCAGGCGCGTGCCGAAGCGATCCTGAGCAGCGCCGCGCAGGACGATGCCGCCTATGTGCGCACGCGTATCGACGGCATGCTGGCCGGTGCGGGCCTGATCCCCACCGACGACGCGGGCCAGTCCTGCGGCTGAGGCCTCGTCTTGGCATGAGCCCATGTGCCTGTGCATTTGTCGCTGCAATGCACGCGCCAGCGAATGATCCGAGCATCTTCGTTCAGGCGCTCGCACCCGGGTTCGCCAAGCGCGCGCGATGTGGATCTGAGCGTCGACCGCGCGACACAGGCCTCTGCGACAGACCGCAGCAGCACGCCCGGCTGCTTGCGTTCAGGCCACGAATGCAAGCACATCCGCGCTCACGACCTGATTGCGGCCACCCTGCTTTGCGCGATACAGCGCCGCGTCCGCCCGTTGCAGTAACGAGGCCACGGTGCTGGCGTGAGCGGGAAAGCTGGCCGCGCCGAACGAGGCGGTGACCTTCGGCAGACAGACGCCATCGCCCATGACCTGCAGGGCCTCGATGCCGGCGCGCAATTTCTCCGCCATCATGCACGCGGTTGGCAGATCGACTTCGGGCAGGATGATCGTCAATTCTTCGCCGCCGTACCGGCAGCAGATGTCCTCGCCACGCGTCTGCGCCAGCAACAATTCGCCAATGGCCGCCAGCACGCGGTCGCCGCCGCTGTGCCCGTGCAGGTCGTTGAACCGCTTGAAGTGATCCACATCCAGCATCAGCACCGACAAGGGCAGCTCGCGGCGCGTGCAGCGCGCCAACTCGTGACTGAGGGTTTCTTCCAGATAGCGGCGGTTGTACAGGCCTGTCAGCGGGTCGCGGATCGATTGCTGGCGCAGCGTTTCGCGCAGGCGCAGGTTGTGCAGCGCCAAGGAGAGTTGTTCTGCTGCCGCCTCGGCCACGGTCAGCGAGGCAAGATCGTCAGGGTCTTCGCTACGCAATGCCAGCATCCCCAGCTGCGTGCCCTGCGCCGATAGCGGAATACAGGCGGTGGCCGCATGCGCCGGGAGGTTGACGCCGGCATGCTGGCACAGCATGCCCTGGCCGGCGTCCATCACCACATGGGTGCGGTCGCGGCGCAGCGCCCAGCAGTTGTCCGGCGCGATGCTGGCACTGGCGTCGTCTGCCATCTCGCCCCAGGCAACCACCTGTTCGGCGCGATCGCGCGAGGCGCGTAGCAAGTAGACCGCGCCGGCGGCACCGGGAATCAGCGGTGCAATCGTGCGTGCAGTGATTTCCAGCGCTTCTTCGGCATCGCGGCAGTTCTGCAGCAACCCGGAGTAGCGTGCCAGCGCCTCCAGGCCAGCGGAGGTGCGTTCGAGTGCGGCAAACGACTCGATCAGGCGCTCGCTGGTCCGGCTGGCGTCGTTTTCGGCACGCGTACGCCGTTCCAGCTCGCGCGACAACAAGCGGTACGCCAACAGCATCACCAGCAAGCCACTGGCAATGCCGATCACGGTCACCCACAGCACCCACTGTGCGCTGCGGGTGGTGGCTGCATTGCGCCTGATCAGTTGCTGCCGCTCCAGCTCCGTCATGGTCTGCACCTGGCGGCGCAGCGATGAAGAGGTCTGGAACACCCCGCGCGCGATGGCAGCACGCGCGCCATCCAGGCCTTGCTTGCGATAGCTATGCAATAACTCGTCGATCTGCACCAGGCGCGCGTCCACCAAACGGCTCAGCACGACCACATTGCGCCGCTGCGTCGGGTTGTCCTGCACCAGGGCGTCCAGCCGCACGATGCGCTCGGGCAGGCGGCCGATCGCATCGGCATACACGCCCAGAAAGGCCTCGTTGTCGGTCAAGACATAGCCGCGCGCCGACGATTCCGCCGACAGCATGCCCGCCTGGATTTCGTCGATGCTGGCAATCACTTCCTGGGTGTGCGTTACCCAGCCGGCGTCCGACAGCGAACGCTGCATCGTGAGGTACCCGCCCACGCCGATCAGGACAAAGATCAGCCCACCCACCAGCAAGGCCCCGGCAGCACGACGTTTGGTTCTTTTGGTCAACACCGCGTTCCCCCGGCACGATTGTCTGGTCGAGGCCGATGCAAGCCGCGTGCCTACGCTCCACTTCGCTTGCCGAGTCAGCTGGCAGACGGCACATTGCCCCCGGAAGCAGCGTCGTGGCGGTATGCTGGCAAGCAGTCACCGAAAAGGGCGCCCGTTGGTCATTTTTCTAGGCAATTACCAACTCACCTGTCATGCCGTCAAAGGCGATACCCCCGCCCATGGCTGGGTGGCAGGCTGGGATATTGCGCAGATCGGCATCGGCCGCGGCGCGAACCTGGCAGGCGCCGCGCTGTCGTCGACCTTTCCCGACCATCGCAGCGCCATGGCAGCCGCCCGGATTGCCGGCATGGTCACGCTGGAAGCCATGCACGCCAAGGCGCAAGAGCAGCGCGAGTACGCCTGAGCGGGAAGCCCTGACGGCTGGCACGCGATTTGCTCGGGTTTGATCAGGGCGCCGTCGAGCGTCTCTGGAGCAAGTGCAATGGAAGAGCCCAATAAAAGCGCACTGGCGTTGCTGCAACACGAAGCCAGCGCGTTGCTGGCCTTGTTCGATCAACTCCGCGGCGATGCCGCCCCGCGGTGTGCAGCTGCCGACGACCGGGCAGGGGCCCTCGTTCGTCGCGATGAGCCCGACCATGCCGCGCGCGTCACTAACTGACGCAGCGCGCGCAGTCTGCTTCGTCCTTCGCAATGGCCAACGTCTGACCTCTGCATCGGGAAATCCCGGCCTTGTCCGTTTATCTCTGGGGCGAGGTTGAAGCGGGTGGGCAGGGCCCCAGCACGCACTGACGCATGTCGCAACGCGCAAGCGCTTTCGGTGACCTCGCTGTCAAACGAACGCCTCAATGGTGAGGTGGCTTATACCTTCTGGATCGCGATGGCACGCCTCGTCCACACAAAAGGAGGGCCGCTGCTGCCAGCGTTGCTGCCAAGCCTGGAACATGAGAATGGGCCAAAGATGCGTGTGCCACTTTCGTTGACCTGCGATGAACGCTTGCCAGAGATGCGTCACCACCCCGACGTCGAAGACGCCTTGCTCTTCAAGTTTTGAAGGTGTCAACAAGTCTTCAGCCCACTCGCGTAAGGGGCCGCGTAGCCAGCGGCCGACAGGCGCACCGAAGCCTCGCTTGGGTCGGTAGATAAGCTCCTGCGGCAGATACAGTTCGAGCAGGCGCTTCAAAATGTATTTTTGCTCCCCACGAACCATTTTGAGCTTGAGCGGAATCTGCCAGGCCAGCTGAAATACCTGCTGATCCAGGAAGGGGGAAGACGTGTTCAGGCCATGCAGCATGCACGCGCGGTCGACTTTGGTCATGAGTCCTTCCCCAAGTTCCATGGCAATGTCCATAAAGAGAACGCGCTCGCCTGGGGATCCGACGGTCAGCTGCTCCATGGGGGTGTCATAGATCGTGGGGTACTCCATGGAGCCAAGCACGGCGCAATGGGGGTTGCGCCAACGCGAGACCCTGAGCAGGTAGCTCTCTTCCACCGAGCGGCTGATCGTCTCCCCCAGGGCCGCTCGCCATCCGCCCAAACGGGCCGACTCCTTCGTGTAGACGCCCCGGCGACGCAGCGAACAGCGCAGCGTGTCCGGGATCATGGAGCTCAGGCGCGCATTGCGCAGTGCACGCGCATACGCGGCATGGCCGAAGAACAATTCGTCGCCTCCATCGCCTGTCAGCATGTGACTGACTTGGCGGCGCGCGGAGCCTGCTGCAAGCAGTGTCGGAATCTGGGACGAGTCCGCAAAGGGTTCGCAAAACGCCTCCGATATCTCCGGCAGAATGGCCACGGCCTGCTGATCGCTGATGCGTTGTTGGAAATGCCGCGTACCGAGATGGCTTGCAACCTTTTGTGCCCAATCCATTTCGTCGTGGTCGGCATCCTCAAATCCGATGGTGACGGTATCGACAGGTGTTGAGCGTTGCGACTGCAGGAGGGACGTGATGAGGCTGGAATCGGTTCCTCCCGACAGGAATGAACCAGTCCTGCGATCGCTGACGCGGTCAACCGCCATCGAGAGCGCATCCTGCAGGCGGCTGATCGCACGCTCTTCGGTCACATGCTCTCTTGCTTGCTTGCTTGCTTGGATTAAGTTGCTGACATTTCTTTTCGGATGCCAGTAGCGCGCCCCCTCGCTGGGGTCGTGATGGGGCGCACCGCGTTCCACATCCAGCGTGCTGAAAACTTGAATGGTTCCTGCCGCTAGTTTGAAGATGCCTCGATGGATGCTATATGGCGATGGAATGTAGCCGTATCGCAGCAGGAGCGTCAGCGCATTCCGATCGAGCAAGTTACTGAAGCCGTGAGAGGAAGCGATCGCTTTGAGTTCAGAAGCAAACACAAGACCCTGATGTGTCCAGCCGTAGTACAGGCTGCATTGACCGATGCGGTCGCGCACTAGCGACAGCGTGTGTAATCGACGATCAAGGATGGCCAGGCAGAAGCTGCCATCGATGAGCTCTAGGGTTTGCTGCAGCCCCAACGACTGAATACTTTGCGCGATCCTTGCGGCAGAGGTGTTGCTCTCACAAGCCTCTGGTGTGCTGTAAAGCGGCGAGAGGCCATTGGCGCGTCCAGCCAGAGCGACAAGATAACGACCATCGGCAGAAAAGCCCATGCGAGTCCCCGGGGTGCCAGAGCTCCCGCATGCAGCAAGTACCAGGGGCGTGTCAACGACGGTTGCCACACACGCTTTATCTCCACGGTGCTTCATCACAGCAACCATCGCACTTCCACGCCGTCCTAGCGTGCTGCTGTCTTTGTGAGAATTTGGTTCCAACCACAATCCACAGATACCCGACATCTGACCCGTCCGCCCTTGACCATATAGAGAGGTGCACTGGGCCGGGCAACGCGACTTGCTGGCGACGTCGTTCCCGATCCGGTGCGGCGCGCATGGTGGGCTGGTCGTATGGGGATTCCGCCTGGAAATGATCAAGGAACGGTTGAGAGGGCGCTGTTTTTTGAGCGCTTTGCATCGATGTCGCTCCGGTGCGCTGCGTCATGTCGAGCGCGTGGATGGCCGCGTGCAACCAGGCGCAGCGATGACTCGAACAGGTGACAGATGGCGTTTGCCTGATCGCTCTCTCGCCCGCCACGTCGCCGGCAACCAATGACTGCGCCCCTGCGGAGATCGTGGCCGACAAGGCGCCCCGGCATCGGCTCATCGAAGTCGATATCGGGATGCCGGACCGCGTGCCGGTGCTGGCGGAATCCGAGCGCAGCTTTGGCGCGGCATATCGCAAGGTGGGCGAGGGCATCGTGGGGGTATCGACGTTGGCCATTGGCTGCATGCCCCCAGATGTCCCCAGCGTCGCATGGCGTGATACGTTCACCTGCGCACTGCGTCGCACATGAAAAAGGCCGAGAACCCTTGTTTTACGGGGGTTCCCGGCCTTCTCAGGACCTCATCGGTCCGCTCATTGGTGGAGGTGGGCGGAGCCTGAAGACGCCCTTACGCAAGCCATTGACCCTAAAGCATTTTGGGTCTTCCAGCTGAGCCTGCTTTGATACCTCAAATGATACCTAAAGTCAGAGCTGAGTGAGTAGGGGGTGCTGCTGATCAGGTGCAGCGAGCGGTCGGCTGCACCGCTTGATCGCTAGCCCATTCTGAGATGCCTGCTCAGCAGTCCAGCTTGCTTCTGCGTCTTGGCTTGACGCACTCCAAGACCGATGCCTCAGGGCTTGGCGATAGGCCAAGTCCTCGGCTGCTGACAGCTGCTCCCGCAAAGCGAAGCCGCAACCTTGACCACCAGTTGCCTCCGGCGATAGTGCTGCCCCCCGCACTCGGTTTGAGAGGTTGATCGGTCCACGCTGTCGTCGTTTTCGGAGCTCAATCGAAGCTCCAAGAGAGGCAAAGCAGCGCGCAGCCGGTTCGTTGTTGATGCGTATCCCTCGTTATTTGTCGCGTTCGTTGCCCTCCGGTCGATGGTCCTTTCGGCAGCGGGTTCCCACTGATCTACAACCGCTGCTCGGCTTGCAGGCGATCAAGCGCACCTTGCATACGACCGTTTTGGAAGAGGCGCAACTGCGCGCTGCCACCTTGGCATCGCACTACGAGCGGCTGTTCGCGCGGTTGCGGGACGACGGGTTAGATCGACGCGGTCAGGCAGACGCTTCCGCATTGGTGACATCCGCCTCTGCCGCAACCCCCTTCCGCAACCTGACCTTGCATCGAACTAGGACGCCAGACGGGACCGTGCATGAGCGTTGGCAAATCGACAGCACCAAAGGCGTGAGATTGTTTCGAGAACTCCACGAAGGCCTCGGCTCGGAAGGCGAACGACCGGTCCCACTGCCGGCGTCGCCACTGGCTGTGACAGCGTATGCCACCAAGCTCGGCTCGACCCTTGAGCCAATGACGCTTGGGAAGGCGCGACATGCGTGGTTGGCGACCTTGAAGGGACGCACCTTGCCCAAGACCTATGTCATCAAGAAGTCGGCCATCCAAGCATTGGTGGACTACCTGGGTGAGAAGACGAAGATCCATACAATCACGCGGTCAGACCTAGCTCGCTGGTATCAGCAGATGCGGAAGGAGGGTGCGTCCACGCCAACGCTGACGAACAAGCAGAGCTACATGGGCGGGAAAGGAGGCTTCTTCGATTGGGCTATGGTCTCCGGTCACTACCCCCAAGGCGATAATCCGGCGAAGGGTCATGTGAGCTATTCGGCAAGGGAACGGCGGGCTCGACGGAAGCTTGGGTTTAAGGCTTTTGATCGTGAGCAAATCCAGGCAATCTTCTCGCCGGTCAACTTCCCCAGGCTTTCTCCAAATGCCCGCTGGGCAGCGCTCATTGGCCTTTACACGGGAGCCAGAGCCTCTGAGGTTGGACAGTTGTTGGTGGCGGATGTGTTCAACGAGGACAACATCCCTTGCATCCGGATTTCAGATGAGGGAGAGCACCAGAAGGTCAAAACCGAGGTAAGCCTGCGCACGGTGCCCATCCATCCCGAGCTGCTGGCGCTGGGGTTTTGGGACTGGGTTGAGAGCCGAAAGGCTGCTGGTCACAAGCGCTTGTTCCCGCACGCCAAAGCAGATGCCATGAACGGGCAGGGGAACTGGATCACGAAGGCGTTTAGCCATTACCTGGGCGAGATCGGCAAAGACTGGCCGAAGGCAAAGCGTGGGTTCCACTCGTTGCGGAAGACCTTCATCCAAGAGCTGCAAGGCTTGGGTGTGTCATCGGAGCTGCGTGCGCAGATCGTGGGGCACGAATTGGATGATGAGCATCATTCAACCTACAGTAGGGTCTTCACAACGCGAGAGAAGTTGGTCGGATTGAGTCAACACTGTCCTGGACTGGAAAAATTTAATTTCCGTCTTCAATTGTAGAGTGCTGCTTGACAAGAATTTCTCCTGGCTTATTTTTAGTAAAAAGGGGGGTGTATGCACGTCAATCATCAGCGACTAAATGAGTTGTCAGAGCAGGCTTGGACTATTTCCTACCTAAGAGCACTATCAGAAGTGCATCCTGAGGCGGCCGAAAAAATGGCACAAGAAGCAGTCACTCGACTGAGAAATAAAGTCTTATATGGAGATATTAATCAAGAAGAGCGCTATGCAGAGTTATGCGCTCGCATGGCTGCTGCAGATCGATGCAACAGAGCTTCGATAGAGTCAAGCTAGTTTGGAGTAAAACCCTTGCGAACATGCTTATGATTTAGCTCATTTTTTTTGGATTCAGCAGTTTCGAGTGTTGTTGGATCCAATTGAGACTGCTCCATACTCGCTTTGCCTTCTAGTGAGTTAGACCATTCAGGATCAGGATCTTTGGGCTCGAAAATCGAACGTAGGTCGTTGGTGGAAGTAATGTGGGCGAAGAATTTTCCGTTGCGATCCATTATAACTACATTTATTGTCTCTTGTTGCTCTTCGTCCCCGCAGAGATAGCTGATATATTCACTAAACTCTTTGAGAGGAAGTCCGAGCTCACTCCACGTGTGCGGCGTCTCAAAGCGACTGATAAGTTTCGTCTTCTGGTCTCCAACTTCGTCGAGTTTAGACTCTGTATCGTATAAATATCTGATTGAGTCTGGCGGGTCTGTCGTTAGTGACGGAAATGAATGGCCGAGGCCATAGGCCCGCTTAAAATCTGATCGAATAAGCTTCCAACAGTTAGAGTTGAATCTATGCATTACACCTAGAAAATACGGGGTTAAATAAAGTGCCCCAGGAACCGGGCGCCCCGTTTCAAAGTTTTTAGGGCGGCGCTTGAAGTCTGGAGCCCAAAACGCAAAGTGATGGCACTGTAGCGACTGATGAAATCGCAGGGCATCATCAACTGACATCTGCTCTTGATTACGGACTACGAAAGATGTCCCGAGCGTCTCCAGTCGTGAGAGGGCGTGCTTTACTTTGGGGCGAGTCCATTCATCATTGATATTCGAACGCTTCGCTTTTACTTCAAAAATGAAAAGCCGATCATTGATGTCAGTTAAGTTATCTCCGACTTTTTTTTCAGCGTTTCCGGACAATCCGACGGCTGGTTTGGGTTCGGCTCCAACCAACTTGGCACGACGCCATTGCCAGTCGCGTAGTGCCAACACAACAGACATCTCTGAGAGATCGGCCATATGAATATTCCTTTCGTTATTGGCACCTGGTAGCGTTTTGATGAGACCGATTGGTGCTTAGTGAATTTTGAGGTGAAAATAAAACACTTAGGCAATTCGTTTGTGCGACTCGGTTGCCGAAGGCGATTGGTCTACGCTAGTTGCCTCTATCATTAAAAATAAAACCAATATGCTTCGGGGATATGATGTCTGCTGTAAATCGCAATGAGGTCGATTGTCGAGCGATATCAAAAAGGAGCAAGTAGTGTCCAGCCATCTCTCCGATGGTTGCAAGGCCATAGCGGCGTAGAATATCTGGAACGTGGCTCTCATGAATAGAAATGCGGAAATCGCTATCAGCAGGTCCAAAGTTCGAGTAATAGCAGCTGCCGCGTGCCCAGAAGCGAAGAGGACGCACAATGCCCCAGAACCCATGCCATCGCTGTGTATGGCGCTCCACGTTTGCATCCTCGAAGCGCACGAAAGCGTCATGGACAGCCATTTCTGTGCGGTTGGGATCCGGCATTCGAAGCGTTAGAGAGCTGGTCTTGAAGCTCGGCCAATGCACGAGTTGTTCAAGGAGCTTCTGGGGCCCGCGCGACACCGAGTTCGTTGATCGTGTCCGGTCCCCGCCGCCACGAGATCGGCTTTCGCTCTCCGTGGGTTCACCGATTGAGCCGTTATCGGCCAAGCCTTCTTCTTGATCGGTCAGAATACGAACGATCAGCGTGGTGTTTCGTTGCTCCCAATGAGCCACAGTCCGATCGGTATCATCGTCTTCCCATGGATCACCATAGCTTCGGGTGATGTCGCACTCGTCCCCGTGGGGTAGCGCGTAGAAATGCGCGACCTTGCTTCGTCGTCCTGGGCTGGGCCTAGACGCTGACCTGAAATGGGCGGTTGCCTCGCAGTAAGGGCAACGCAGATGAGGCTTCAATGCTCGGCGAGCAGACGGATCCAAATCTGCCACCTGTTGGGCCGTATAGTCCTGGTCGCTTCGACGATCCCTTGCTTTATCCATAGACACCCCCTGTCTTGACCCACATGCTTTCAAGGGTTGTGGCAGTAGTCAAGCTGTTCAAGTTGAGGAGGCCCGACTTGCCTCATGCCCTCCCGATATCCAAAAAAGACAGAAGTCGCTGCGGAGCAATACGATAGAATAGTAGAGCTTGTCGATAAATCGCCGTGCAGCTTTACTGCAATAGATTTCTCACGAATAATTTGCTAATCAACTGATTGGAACAGTCCTGAATGACAACCGCGTCTTTGAGTGCCCTTGCCGCTGCTAAAGAAAAATTGGCAGAAGAAATTCGGAAGTTGGAAGAGCAGGAAGCTCAGCTACGCCAGCAGCAATCATCCGAAGCCTATTCGGAGATCGTCAAGTTGCTCGACCAATACACCGGGCATTTCAGTGCAAAGCAGAAGTCGGAGATTGCGGCTCTGATCGGTGTTGGTGTGGCTAAGCCGAAGAAGGATGCTTCTACGAGAAAGGAAGTAGCGCCCAAGTATTGGTTGCCCCACAACCAGGAGACATGGTCAGGGCGTGGTCGTCCGCCTAAGGCCTTCACCATTTGGCAGGGCAGTGCGTCTTACAAGGAGTGGAAAGCCAAGCACCCGGATGAGAAGTTCCCGGCTTTCCCTGGCTGAGGCTTGCGAATGCGAGGCAATGAATGCCCGAAGTCTCTTCGGGCACTCATTTCTTAAGTCTGCGGATTGCCTTCTATTAGCTCAGATCACAACCACTCGGCTGCGGCCAGGTGGTTGCCGGCAGCATCGCTTTGACATCGGCTGGCGCCGTGATGCCAATCGTGCTGGCGCCAAAGGTGTCTTCCAGCTCATTGATACTGACGATGTAGCTGTCCAGCGAGCCGAGCGTTGCGCTGTTCGGAATGAGCCAACTGATGGCCCGCGAGCCGCAACTTGGATTGGCCGTGATGATGGTCTTCCAGAAAAAATCCGGCGTGCGGATGCCATGACTGGTGAGAAAGTAATCGTTGGTCGTGTCGCTGTAAATGACGCCCCCATAGACTTGGACGCTTGCGATATCGCGATAACACTCAGCCACTTCTTCGGCACGGACCCAGATGTCTTGATTGAAGCTAGCCACCTGCGGAACGATGTTAGACATCAAGTTCGCGCGGCGGATGTAGGTTGTGTTGTAGTCCATGTGGTTGGAGGTCACCAAGTGCCCCCGGTCATAGCCCGAACGCACACTGGCATAGGAAGCACTCGACGTTTGGCCTGCGCAGCCACTGGGTAATTCGGTATCCAAGTTGAAGCTTGAAGGGCGCGCTGCCGAGCCGGTGTCGGCTTGCAAGACATACTCGTAGCGCAGCGCGGTGCGGTTGGTGCAGTCATAGCTCAACGTGTAGCCACCCTTGTTGAGCGTGACCACCTGGGCATGGGCCGCAGCACTGAACGTGGTGATCAACGACACGGCGAGGAAGATTCGGAATCGCATAACAGCACATCTCCTTGTGTTTTCTGGGGTCGCACAAGCTCAGCAAGCACGGAACAAGGCCGTTGCCAGTTGAGGAACGCATGAGTTGACGGAGTTGAAGCAGGCAGCCCAACTGGGCGAGTCGCGGGGTTGCGCCGCGCCCCTGTTGCCACGATGTGGCACGCGGTCGTCACTTGTATCTAACAAACGAGCTCTAGCGTCAATCCTAATTCTTGAAGTTGTGACCCCGCTCCAACGCCCGAGCCGGCAAGGGAGTGCACCTATGGCGTGGCACAGGCGGTGCGATCTCAGAGGGTGCGACAGTGCTGCCGATACTTAAGCCCATGGATAGAGCCGAGCTGCGCTTTCACCTCGAACGCCTAGATGAGGCCGTGCCCGCTTTGCGGGCCTCCAGTCCTGACCGGCGCCACTTTTGGCAAGCTTTTGCCAGCATGGCTTCTGCCATCGAGAGCAAGGCGTTAACGAGCGAGGACGCGCAGTTCGTCGGCCGTCGAGCCGAGGAAATCTTGTCGTGGCACGGGCTCGAGAGCAGCGACGAAAGCGCTTGCTGACATCAATCGCTGCCCATCCATCTGCCATCCCTTTGACCCGCAAGCCTTGTTGGGCATGCATGGTGCTGTCCACCAGCGCTGGGCCTCTGAAAGGGACCTTAGCTTCGCTGTCCCGACCGCAAGGACAGGCCTCCTTCTCGACGCTGACGCTCTGTTGCGGCCCTTCGCTGCGCGCCTAACGGTGCTCACTCTCGGGTGCGGTAGGGCCGGACGCTTCGCCTGTCGGCTCCCACGAGGCGCACAACGCGCTGGTGGAGAAGAACCGATGAAGCGCACCCAAGACCTGAAGGCTCAATACCAACTCCAGATGGACGAAGAGGGCATCTTGCTCGCAGCGGCCACCATCCTGGAACAACGCCTTCAACGCCAAGGCCGCATCCACAGCCCCGACCAAGCTGGCGATTACCTGATTGCCCGCTGTGCTCACCTGCCGCACGAAGTCTTTGGGGTCGTCTTCCTGGACATCAAGCACCAGATCTTGGCAACCGAACATCTCTTCTTCGGCACCATCGACGGCTGCGAGGTGCACCCTCGGGTGGTCGCCAAGCGCGCCCTGGATTTGAACGCTGCTGCCGTCATCCTTTTCCACAATCACCCAAGCGGAAACCCCGAGCCCAGCGAAGCTGACCGCAAGGTCACCGAGCGCCTGCAGCAGGCTCTGGGCCTTCTCGACATCCGGATCCTCGACCATTTGGTCATCGGTGGGCGCCAGCACACCAGCCTTGCAGCAAGAGGGGGGGTATAGCCTTACATTCTGTAACTTGGCAATGTCTAAGCTGGATCTGATTTTGCCTATGGCTTGTTCAATTCATTTACGTAAGATGCAATCAACAAGCAAGGACCACCAACATGAAGGTTAGAGCCGTAACCAGCGCCAAAGACATTCAGCAGCGCCTTACCACCCTGGCTGAAAAGTGTGATCGCTTCTATTGGGCTACCGCATGGGCGGCGCCATCAAAATTACTAGATCTAGCGATAGCTTCCAAGAAGATGGCATTCTTTGTCATCGGGACGCATCACTATTTCACTTCGCCTCAGGTATTGGATTCATGTGTGGGGATGAAAACCGTGCGCGTGATGCGTCCCACAGGTCCGCTCTTTCATCCCAAGCTTTATGTATTCGAGATTTCTGGCCAAATAGAAGTCTTTGTTGGGAGCGCGAACTTGACGATGGGTGGACTAAAAGGAAATATCGAATGTGGAGTTTTTCTGACGGGGTCGGCTGAAGAGCCCTCCTTAAAATTGCTTAGAGATCATGTCGTTAAACTTTGGGAAGGTGCAGAAGTTCTTGATTCGGATTTCGCGAGCGCATACCGACTTAACTATCGCCAAGTGGAGGATTCCAAGCGGGGTTTGTATGAATTTGTTGAGGTGAGCGTAACATCTGGCAGTTCTGTAGGCTCCAGCGCGCCTCAGCATATGGAGTGGGCAGAGTTCGTTGCGAAGGTGAAAGAAGATGTAATAAACGGTTATGTCGGCCGTCTGCGTGTGCTATCCCAGGCACGGCAGATTTTTGCGAAGGAGGTAAATTTTAGCGATCTTGATGAGGATGATCGGAAGCGGGTCGCTGGTGTAATTCCAAAGGCTGATTGGGGTGATACAGATTGGGGTTTCTTCGGCAACATGACGGCGTATGGTCGCTTCTCTCCGATCCTAAGAGCACGAGTAAAGCTCTTCTCAAGGGCGTTAGGTCAAATTCCACTTCAAGGTCCAGTCCTTCGTCGTCATTATGACGCGTATCGCCAAGCGTTTTACAGAATTCCAGAAGCATCGAAAAATTGGATTGGAATGGGGACGCGACTGCTTGCAATGAAGCGTCCAGATCAGTTCATATGCATCGATAGTGCTAACCGCGCAGGTGTATGTGGCTACTTTGGATGCGCGCCGACGACGACTAATTTAGACAATTATTGGGATCGTGTGATTGCGCCCTTAATGCTTTCGCCCTGGTGGCAGAGCGAAATTCCTGAGGACGAGTTGGAGAGAGAGATCTGGATGGGTAGGGCAGCAATGCTCGACGCCATTCACTACGGGTCTTAGGATTTTTAATGGTCGCCCAAGCAATTTTACGTTATGTGCTTTGCGTGATTTGATGTTGCGATGATCGGATTCCGCCGATCCATGCTGTGACAATTCGAATGCTGTTGGAGAGAAGTAGGGAGTGCTACACGCCTGGGGGGAGCACGATGTCTGACGGAGTTGCGCAAATCTTTGAAGGGTCTGACGCACTGTTGCAGGCGTTGACACCAATCACCGAGCTTCCGAGCTTCGATCAAAGTGATCGACTGCAAGTCTGTCGCGCCCTTTGCCTGCTTTCGATTGAGCATGCCGTTGCGAGTCGCTGTCTTCTTGCGGTTGGTGCGGAACCATCGACGGTCATCATCCACCGTGCGCAGTTCGAAGCGCTGGTGAGAGCCGTCTGGGTCCTTTACTGTGCAAGCGATGATGAGGTGGCCTGCTTGCAAGACGAATTGACGCCGACGAGTGAATCATTAGCTGCTCGCTTGCCCATGCTACACAAGATGCTGATCGCTCTTGAGGCGGTGACGCAGGCGGCTGAGCCATTGCGGGCGTTTTTGGAGTTCAAGAAATACTCTTGGGCGGCACTCAACTCGTTTGTCCACGCGGGCGCACATGCACTTCATCGGTTGCGAACGGGCTTCCCGCTTGAACTCGTGGAACTGGTCGTCAAACAAAGTAACGCGCTCGTAGTGATGGCTCACATGCAACTCGCGATCACAACCGGTAGCCAGGAGGCGGTGCGCTGGGTCACTACAACGGCGGATGGTTTTTCTGATGTGCTTCCTCTGCGAACACGTTAGGCTATGCTCGATAGCATCGGTCGCGGACTTTAAGGCTGATGAGTGGCAAGCTTGCGATGCAAGGTTCTCGCAGTAAGGCCTGAACAAGTGAGAGGGTCGGATGACGAACATCGGGAAGGCGGAAAGCTTCTACGACGGATTTCTCCGTGCAGCACTTGAAGTCATCGCGAAGCGTGATGAGCGCGATGCCATAATCGACAGCCAGGACTTCGATGGCCTGAAGCAGCGACTTGATCGCTCACCAAGCACGACGCGCTTTACGCAGCCGATGGCCGAGTTCTACCTCGGCATCCCGAGACGACACTTCGACAAGCTCAAACGAGAGCACGGCAATCCCTTTGCAGGGAGCAAAAGCTCGCCAAGATCCATCACCAAAGTGGAGCTTTTGACGTGGTATGCCCAAGTCACCAAAGCGCGCGAAAAGATCCAAGAGCCTATCTCGGGCAAGTTTGGCAGAACAGGGAAGGGCATTCCCTTCATTGTGATCCGCGAGTCCTCAGAAAAGATCAAGAGCGTGATCTCGCACGCGGGGATCACTGCGCTCGATATGAGTGCGATTGAAGAAGCCTTCCGCGATGGGGCAACGGTGGTGGCTCTGACCATTGATCAAGCCTTAGCGCTACCTTGGCAGTCAAATGGCGAGAAGCAACTTTGGCGGAAAGCTTACAGAACCCACCTGATGGCGGTTCATGCAGCCCAGATGGCCTTGTTGGATCGCCAGGAGCTGGAAGAGGACACGAAGCCCGTGTAGCGCGGCCGCCCGCCCTACGTAATGGCTGCCTGGCGCACCTAATCGTCAGGATTGTAGGCAACGGATGAACGGTTGTTCAGCGATCCGGGACGACCTCGTCCTTTAGCTATCCGGGCCTGATGCATAGATTGCGTTCCGAAGCTTGGCAAGTCGCCAAGCACGGAGAGCAGCATGAAATACATCATTGAGATCAACGGCACCGTCCAAGTCGTCCACTGGGCGACAATTGAGGCGAACTCGCCGGCAGAAGCACTTTCCAAGTGCGATATCGATGCACTGGCCGAGAGTGACTTCGAGTTCGAACAATGGGTCAGTGAACTCACGATCGAACGCATTGAAGACGACGCCGGAACGCTCATCGCGTGCGACTACGAGACCGATGTTCCTGACATCGATGATCTGTAAGCCCCGTTTTGGCCTGTCCAATCGACTGACGCCATCACGCTGTGATCTTGACGAAAGACGTGATGGCGTTAAGTTGAAGGGGAGGAGAGAAAATGGATCAGGCACTTAAAAGAAAGATTCGACAGGCAGTGAAGCAGGGGAGTGAGACGTATGTGGTGTCGCTTTGTCAGGAACAGGGCGATCCCGATGCTGCAGCACGCTACGCCATTGAGGTGGCAATCACGAGCGGCAAAGAAAGCTTGGTTGATCAACTGGCGCCACTGCTGTCAGAGTCATTTGAGGTCTATCCGCTTGATGTGGCTGCCAAGGTGGGCTCTGTGCGGACAGTCGAGCAGCTCATGGCATTTTGCGACACAGAGGATAACGAGGCATTGGTGCTTGCTGCCAGGCACGGGCACACGGAGTGCGTCAAACGCCTGCTCAAAGAGTGTAGCCCTCTGCAACATGACTCACTTGCGTTGTATGAGGCCGCGCGCCGTGGTCATGTAGATGTCGTCTTTCAATTGGTCCTGTTCTCAGATGCCAAGGCACAGGACAGTCGAGCATTGATTGCCGCCTGCAAAGAAGGACATGTGGAGGTGGTCAAGCATCTTTTGCCTTATTCATCCAAGATCCAATGTGCGCAGCACGGCTTTGCAGCGGCAGCCGAGAACAATCATGTCGAGGTCGTTGAGTTCTTGATCGAAGCCGGTCTTCCAGATCCGGAAGATACCTACGCGTTAGGGCTTAACGTCGCTGCTGCGAAAGGCCATGAACAACTGGTGCGCACCTTGCTCGGAGCGATCGTGACAACCCATCGTGCGCCTCGTGACTTTGGCGAAGAGGCGCTGCAATCTGCAGCACGAACCGGGCATGTAGGTATCGTCAAGTCCATCTTAGAGTTCGCGCACAAGACCGCCTATCCCGAGTTGGGCCTACATACGGCACTTCGAAATGGCCATGATGAAGTGGTGGATATTCTGGTTCGCCGAGCGAACTTAGATGATGTGCGGGACCTGATCACAGACGAAGCGATTGAGGCGAAGCTTGATGAGGCGATTGCCAGAGTTGATACGGCCAAGCAGCGCAGAGAGCTTCAATCCAACGAGCGCAAAAGGATGGCGCAGAGCGATACGGCAGGGCCGGCAACAATGAATTCATCTCGTGGCGTGCGCTTGTAAGCAGATGTTGCCGAAATAAGACCAGATGTCGCCAGCATCCTCACACCTTTGCTTCTAAGGACTTACTCTTCGTATTTCCCAATCGCCACGCGAGAGTGTTCGGACTTGATGGAGGTCGGTGTCGTAGATGGCGATCAGGTCAGAACTGCTGGCAATGATGTGGCCTCGGATCTTTCGCTCACCCTTTTCCCAGAGTTCTGAATCGCCTCGCGATACCGGACCAAGGAGGCGACCCTTTTCTGTGTTTGCGTCATCTTTACCAGCATGCTCGCCAAGCAAACCCGGCAGGGTCGCCACCAACAGGCCGACGAGAAATAGTGTCAGTGCGAGATAAACCCCCGAGGCAGCAATACCGGCCGACGAGGAAATAAGCTTGATCCATGGATGTCGCAGGAAAAACTCTTTAATTCGACCTTCGCCAACTGGTCGAGTGGGCAACCGGTAGATCAAAACTGCGATCCACACAAAAACAAAGGCTGTTGCTACGGAAAACCAGGGGAACGAGCGAAACATTCCAAGCCCTTGCAGCACGATGGCATAGTAACCGCGAACAACCTTCCAGTCGGCCGATTGGGGAAATAGGTCGGCTTGAACGCCCCAGGCTTTGAGATAGCTTGTGTAGGCGACATGCCCGCAGCCGTGAAGAACGATTCCAGCTAGTGTTGTCACGGCAGCCAGACTACCGACGAAGCGGGTGATGGACCACGACCTCTTGGAAGATGCACTGTTCGCGTCTTCTGGTGACGGGGTGGAACGCTTCGATCGGAAAATTTCGGTATGGCGCATAGTTCTCGTGGTCAATCAATTGCTAGGCATGATACGCCCAAAGGTTCCTTGGACGCCCGTGCTTCGGACTGGTTCATCATGCAGTGGTCCCGGGCAAAATGGAAAAGATAACTTGACGAACGACCGAAAGGCCTTACTGTCGATGCCAGTCAATTTTCAAGAGTGGCAATGCAAAGTAAAACAAAAAACCAACCGATGAGTCAAAAAGATTTCTGGCTTCAAGCTTACATCGCGGCGCTTCACCGCCTAGATCACGAATTGGCTTTGGTCGAGGCGGATAGGGCTCTAGAGGCATGCAATATCAGATGGATGCGGATATCGAAAAAAGTTCAGATCTGGACGCACCTCAGTGATTGTCCTGTTGGGACAGGTGAGTGGGATTAACGATGAGTTGGTTCTGAATTTTTTAGTTCTGGCTTTTGGGAAAAGTCTATTTTTAGCAAATCAGCTAACTCTCTCAGGCTTGATATGGCTTGTAGAAATCCATCGCTGGTCATCACAATGCAGTTAATCGGTTGATCGATATCGCCATTTTCGCTGCAACTTTCGCAAAGCCAATTCACATATTCCTGGAATTCCTTGTATTCTGCACCATATGCAGATTCGTATGATTTGATCGTTTTTTCATGGGTGATGTCAAATTGAATGATTTTTGATGTGTCTAGCATTTCACTGGCCGATAGACGCTGGTTATCCCGTGTGTCATCAACAACGAACTGATAGTGGAGATGTTCTAACGTTGGGATGCATCGATCGCTAGTAAGCTCATCAATCCGGCGCATCCGGATGCAGGCGTTGATATAGGGCTCGACTTTGATCATTCCCTTGCGTCGCTTACCTCGGGGTTGGCCCTCCCAATATGCAACTTGGTGAATTCGTAGCGAAAGGCGCAGCAATCTGGATTTTTTTTTGTCAGCCGGATCGCTCTCAAATGCCTCTACCAGGCCTTTCAAAGTGCGAAATGCTGCCTTCGAATGAACACTAGCTTTGCGTTTGCGCTTTTTCTTCCCCCCCAATTTCCACTCGTCTCTAATTCTTTCTTTTGAGGGTTTGACCTCTACTAAAAAACAGAAGCCCTTCGTTGAGCTGAGGGCTACATCAGCAGTCGAGGACTCCGCGTTGCCATCTAGTGTGACGAAGCCTGGTGGGATCACTCCGCGAAGCGCTACGTCGTCAGTAACGTTGCCCTGCTTTTGGAAGCGAGCCCGAGTTGACTTGAGCAGATCTTCCCGGGAGAGTAGGTTTCGAAGCTGCAAGCGCCACTGCATATCGCGAAGCCCAATCACCACCGATTCTTCCCAAAGTCTTGCCTTCTTCTTATCTGCCATAGCCCTTCTCCTGTTGGCGCCTTGGTCCTTAGACTGGTTTTGCACACGCTCTTAGAAAGTAGCAGATTCCGTCCAGGCGCTGCCGACGAACTTTCGTTCGACCGCTCTGCCGGCCTCGACTTCTCACAGGAAGCCGATGGTCTATCTTCGCCAAAGCGCTTCCTCATGGCCATTTTCCTGATTGGTAGGGATTGGACTTCCAACTTTGGCGCCACTCAAGATTGGTTCTGATTAGTCTCATCCCTCATCCATAAAAGTTGCATGCCATGCGCAAAATTCGCTCTCGGCAAGGCTAACTACGCATCAGCGCTAGTCGCCACTCGTTGCCTTCTCTGTTCCAAGCTTGATCGGCCGTCGAGTCGATAGGCCGCGTCAGCCAAGTAGCGTCGGGCACACTTAGGTTGGTGCATCACATAGCCGCAACGCCTGCAAAGACCAGCTGAGCGATAGGGCTAATCAGGAGATTGGTTAGATGGACATTGGGTTGCCCGCCTTGGCCACGCGCTCTTTGACTGAGGCCAAGGGGATAGCCGGATCGTTTCCAACGGACGAGTAGGGGGGCGTTGGCCTTCGGCACAGCAGGATTGGTCAGCTGAATTGCGCGGCCGCGTCTCTCAAGTCTTTGAGATCGGTGTTCTGCCTTATGTTCCTTGGTGGAGCCGCAGCGCAGCCCCACCCCCCCCCTGACTTCTTGTTTTCCGTCCTCAGATGAGGGAGGATTACCGGAAGCCGATCCTGCCTTGGAGTTCCAATGCCTGCCCCCAACCCCGTCGACGTTGCCAACCGTTTGGAGGCGATGGGCCTGAATGAGGCTGCCCTCCGTGAGGCCGTCAATCAGGGTCATTTGCAGCGGACGCGCCTGACCGCCAACCACCCCATCATCTACCACGGCTTGAACATGTGGGGCGAAATTGTCGCGGCGTTGCGCGATCAGCTCCGGCCGCTGGATTGGGTTCGTGAAGATATCGGCAGCTATGCTCTGACCGTCAATGAAGACCTCAAACTGGCGATCACCGTGGCATCAGGTGATGAAGCCACTGGCAATCCGGATGCACATCCCACTAATCGCTCCCGCAAGGGGCGCAACACCGTGGACGCGATCGAGGCTAATCGTCAATTCGAACTATTCGAACAGATGCCGCCCGCGAGGACTGATGAAGATGAGGGCAAGCAGACATGGGTGCTGATGCATCACACCGACATTGCCCGTGGCGAAATTCGTGTGGAGTTGTCCCGTCCATTGAGTATCGGTAGCGACGGCAAGATTAACCAGTGGGCCGAGCGCATCATTTTGGCTGGCATTCCGTTTGACGATCAGCTGGTTGAAATCTATCCGCCTAGCGGACCGGACATCGACTTCGACATCCAGCGAAAAGCGTAGCGGGGTTGTTATGTTCAACCCGTTGCGATTGACCCTTGCGAGAAAACGCCGGGGAATGAAGAAACGTGAGCTAGCTGAAAAGATTGGTTTAACGGAGAAGTCGGTTTCAAATTACGAAGCCGGATCCCAAGAACCAGAGAGCACGACTCTGAGCAAGCTATCAGAAGCGCTTCGGTTCCCCGAAGCGTTCTTCTTTGGCGATGACCCAGAAGTTCCAACTCCTGACGTCGCGAGCTTCCGTTCCCTCTCAAAAATGTCAGCTTCTCAGCGTGACTCCGCGTTGGGGGCGGGCGCTGTTGCCCTCCTGCTAAACGACTGGATCGAGTCTCGCTTCCAGCTGCCTGATCCAGATGTTCCAGATCTGGGTAGGGAAGGGGGATCCTCCCGTGGTGCGCGGGGTGATCACTCGTCGAAGGAAGCCGAACCGTATCCAACGCGCGCTTCCGCTCAGGATCCTGAGGCCGCAGCCGCAATGCTGCGTGCGCACTGGGGCATGGGTGAGCAGCCCGTCAAGAACATGATCGCCTTGCTTGAATCCAAGGGGGTGCGTGTTTACTCTCTGGCCATCGACGCCAAGGAAGTAGACGCTTTTTCGATGTGGAAGGGTGGTCGTCCGTTTGTATTTCTGAACACCTTCAAATCCGCCGAACACTGTCGCTTTGATGCGGCCCATGAATTGGGCCATCTGGTGATGCACCAGCATGCGCAGCCGCAAGGCCCTGATCTTGAAAGAGAGGCCAATGCTTTCGCCTCTGCGTTCCTGATGCCCAAGGCGAGCGTGCTGGCTCTTGCTCCAAGGTCAGCCACTGTGCCAAATCTTATTCGGCACAAAAAACACTGGCTG
Organism: Xanthomonas sp. A1809; assembly: GCF_017746015.1. NCBI lineage: Bacteria > Pseudomonadati > Pseudomonadota > Gammaproteobacteria > Lysobacterales > Lysobacteraceae > Xanthomonas > Xanthomonas sp. A1809. The sequence goes on from NZ_JAGHWZ010000003.1 coordinate 599,512, forward strand.
GTGTCGGTCGCTGCATTGAACTATCGGTTGCATGCGCTAGACCTTACGAGCGACTGGACGTATCGAACGCTTTGTATCCAGATCGCACAAGCTGGTTATCGAGGGAAGGAGCCTGAGAGCATTAATCATGAGAAGTCCCTCGTCCTGGAAAAGGTGTTTACAGCACTTCGTGATGAAGGTCTAGGGAAGGCAGACGTAGCAAGGCAGCTAGCCATCCCGCCAGAAGAAATCAACGAACTGACCTTCGGGCTGATGCTCAATGCACTTAAAGGTGGTCGCAGCGCTGATGCTGTTCCAAAGGCCAGCCGGGCAGACCTACGCCTTGTAAAGGGCTGATATGACTAAGAGAACAGCGAGCGCATGAACGCAGTTGAGATTGAAGAGGCACTATCAGCTCTGGCTGAAGCCCCGTTTGAGCCGGCAGAATTTCCGTATCAGTTCCTGACAGCGTTTGGGAACAAAGACACCACCATCAAGCGCCTGCGGAAGGGCGATAGCAACGCGTCCGACGTTCCGGGCGCCGTCCTGCAACGAAGCAACATCCATCTGGCCACCTGTGCCCCGGGAAAGGTCCACGAGACTTTGCAGGCGTTGCGCGACAGTCCGCGAACTCTGCCAGCCAAAGCCAAGTTCATCCTGGCGACCGATGGCCAAACCCTGGAAGCCGAGGATCTAATCAGTGGAGAAGTGCTAGCTTGCGAATTCGCAAACTTTGCTGACCACTTCGGCTTCTTCCTTCCCTTGGCAGGCATATCCACAATCAAGGAGATCAAGGAGAACCCGTTCGATGTTCGGGCGACTGGAAGACTGACCAAACTTTACATCGAGCTTTTGCAGAACAACAAGACCTGGGCGTCGGACGAGCGCCGAGCGGACATGAACCACTTCATGGCGCGCTTGGTGTTCTGCTTCTTCGCGGAAGACACAGACATCTTCCACGGCACAAGTCTGTTTACCAATACTCTGCAAACGATGAGCGAGCCTGATGGCTCCAACACCCACCAAGTGTTGGAAACCATCTTCCGAGCCATGAATCTCGCTACCGAAGAGCGAGCGACGGCCAAGCTGCCGGGTTGGGCTGAGCGTTTTCCTTATGTCAACGGCGGTCTGTTCTCTGGTAGCACCGATGTGCCGGTGTTCACTCGCACGGCGCGCTCCTACTTGATCCGCACTGGAGAGCTGAAATGGCAGGAAATTAATCCCGACATCTTCGGGTCGATGATCCAGGCAGTGGCCGATGAGGAAGAGCGCGGCTCACTGGGCATGCACTACACCAGTGTGCCAAACATCCTCAAAGTGCTGAACCCACTTTTTCTGGACGACCTGCGCGCACAGTTGGAAGCTGCCGGCGAGAACAAGGTGAAGCTGCTGAACCTACGAAAGCGCATGGCGCGCATTCGTGTGTTCGATCCAGCCTGCGGCTCAGGAAACTTTCTGGTTATCGCCTACAAGCAGATGCGGGAGATTGAGGCTGAGATCAACAGGCGGCGCGGCGAAGCCGAGTTGCGCACAGAGATTCCTCTGACCAATTTTCGTGGCATTGAGCTTCGTGAATTTCCCGCTGAGATTGCCCGTCTCGCTCTCATTATCGCTGAGTTTCAGTGCGATCAACTCTATCGCGGCCAAAAGGAAGCGTTGGCAGATGTGTTGCCTTTGGATTCCCAGAACTGGATTACATGTGACAACGCGCTGCGTCTGGATTGGTTGGCGATCTGTCCGCCCACTGGCACAACGGTAAAGCTGATCGGGGACGATCTTTTTGACACTTCAATTGACCAGGCAGAGATCGATTTTGAGAACGAAGGTGGTGAAACGTATATTTGTGGAAATCCACCATATGTAGGGCGCAAATATCAGACAGATGCACAAAAGGCGGAATTAAAAGCCGTTTTTCGTGGTCGATCCAACGATACATTGTCATTAGACTATGTGTCTGGCTGGTTCATGAAGGCCGCCGATTACATGGCGGAAACGCTAGCAGACGTTGCTTTTGTCTCGACAAATTCCATCTGCCAAGGTATCCAAGTCTCAGCTCTTTGGCCCACGTTGTTTGGTGAGGGTGCGGAAATTAGATTTGCTTATCAATCCTTTAAGTGGGCGAATCTTGCAGCAAAGAATGCAGGAGTGTCGGTTGCCATTATTGGTTTAACACGCAGGAGTGGCGGCACTAAGCAGATTTTTATCGCCAATGAGGAAGGGCCAGTTACCGTTCGCACGGTATCTAATGTTAGCCCTTATCTTGTTCCGGGGGACAATATACTGGTTTCACCTAGATCCAAAGTTCCAGACGAGCGTGCACCTATGCAATTTGGCAATCATCCTTACTACGCGAATGAGCTAATGCTTTCGCAGGATGAAGCGTCTGAGATGGTAGGAGAAGATGCGCGCGTGGCCGAATTTATACGGCCCTTGTATGGCTCACGTGAGTGCATCAGTGGCACGCCTCGCGCGTGTTTGTGGATTACAGACGAAAACCTTGCGCTAGCGCAAGAAATCCCTGCTTTATGGGCTCGTGTTGAAAAAGTCCGCAAGGATCGTAAAACCAAGACAAAGGATGTTCAGGCAAAAAAGTTAGTTGAGACGCCGTGGCGCTTCCGGGATCAATATGAAGCGGAAAGCAGTCTGCTGGTCGTTCCTATTGTGAGCTCCGAGAATCGGCCGTATTTGCCAGTTGTTCTGCTGTCGAAAGAGGCAGTAGTCCATAATAAGGCATTTGCGCTGTATGATACGCCTCTTTGGAACTTTGCGCTGATTGCGTCAAAGATGCATCTTGTCTGGGTCGCGGCTGTCTGTGTGCGCTTAGAGATGCGTTATTCCTACTCAAATACTTTGGGTTGGAACACTTTTCCACTGCCGTCTCTCACCGAACAAAACAAAACGGATCTAACTCGATGCGCGGAAGATATTCTGCTTGCACGAGAGTCACACTATCCGGCCACGATTGCGGATCTTTACGATCCCGAGAAGATGCCGGATGACCTTCGCCGTGCCCACGAGCGCAATGACGAAGTCTTGGAACGGATCTACATCGGTCGGCGCTTCCGCAACGACACCGAACGCTTGGAAAAGCTGTTCGACCTATACACCAAGATGACGGCGGGCCAAGGCAAGCCAAAGAAGAAGGCTAAGAAATGAGCATGGAAGGCAATCCGACCAACAAATATACCGTTCCCTCCGTCTCCATCGCGACGGCACAAACGGGTGTTTCCAGCAAGATCAATGCTCTGGGCATGCGTCCAATGCAGGAAAAGGCCTATGCCAAGCGAGGCGAGCAACACCTGCTTATCAAGTCGCCCCCGGCCTCCGGTAAGTCCCGAGCTCTAATGTTCATTGCCTTGGACAAGATCAATAACCAGGGCTTAAAACAGGCCATCATTGTAGTGCCCGAACGTTCCATCGGTGGCAGTTTTGCCGATGAGAAATTATCCGAGCAGGGCTTTTGGGCTGACTGGGTCGTTAGGCCTCAGTGGAACCTTTGCAATGCGCCAGGTGAGGACAACGGAAAGGTAGCCCCGTCCAAAGTGAAGGCCGTAGGTGCTTTCCTGGCCAGCGAAGATCCGGTTCTGGTGTGCACGCATGCCACCTTCCGTTTTGCCGTGGATGAGTTCGGTATCGAAGCCTTTGACGGACGCCTTATCGCCATTGATGAATTCCACCATGTCAGCAGCAACCCTGACAACAAGCTAGGCACGCAGCTCGGGCAACTCATTGGCCGTGATCAGGTCCATGTGGTTGCGATGACGGGTTCGTATTTCCGTGGGGATGCGGTCGCGGTTCTTTCGCCGGAAGATGAGGGCAAGTTTGAGTCGGTCTCCTATACTTACTACGAGCAGCTAAACGGCTATACCTACCTCAAAAGCTTGGACATCGGGTATTTTTTCTATACCGGTCGCTACCTGGACGCGATCATGAAGGTTCTGGACCCGTCTTTGAAGACGATCATCCATATCCCCAATGTCAATGCCCGCGAATCTTTGAAGGACAAGCACAAAGAGGTTGATGAGATCCTCGCCTCCCTGGGCGATTGGAAGGGACGCGATGAAGCAACGGGCTTTCACCTGATTGAAGTTGAGGATGGGCGGATCATCAAGGTGGCTGACTTGGTGGACGACAGCGACGCGGCCCGTCGCTCCAAGATCCTTACGGCCTTGAAGGATCCGGCTCAGAAGGACAACCGCGACAACGTCGACATCATCATTGCCCTTGGAATGGCCAAGGAAGGGTTCGATTGGATTTGGTGTGAGCACGCTCTGACCATTGGCTACCGCAGCAGCCTGACTGAGATCGTCCAGATCATTGGTCGAGCCACTCGCGATGCACCAGGTAAGCCGCGCTCGCGTTTCACTAATCTCATTGCCGAGCCGGCCGCAGACTCGGAAATCGTGATCGATGCCGTGAATGACACACTCAAAGCCATAGCGGCTAGTCTGCTGATGGAGCAAGTGCTGGCGCCTCGCTTTGAGTTCACGCCCAAGAATGCAGGCGAGAAAGAGGGCTTTGACTACGGTGATGAGGGCTACCAGGACGGCAAAGCCAATGTAGGCGTCAATGCCGCCACTGGCGAAGTTCATGTTGAAATCAACGGCCTCGCGCAACCCAAGTCTCCTGAGGCAGCGCGTATCTGCAAAGAGGATATCAACGAAGTCATCACTGGCTTCATCCAGGACAAGCCAACCTTGGAACGAGGGCTGTTCGACAAGGAAAATACGCTGCCTGAAGAAATCACCCAAGTCCAGATGGCGAAGATCGTTCGAGATCGCTACCCGGATTTGAGTGAGGACGATCATGAGGCTGTGCGCCAGCACGCCATTGCGGTTCTGAACATTACCCAGCAAGCCAAGCAGGTGATCGCCCAAGGTGACGCGAAGGGAGAGTCGCCAAACATGTCCTTGATCGAGGGTGTCCGTAAATTTGTCAATGTTAAAGACCTTGATATCGACCTGATTGATCGGATCAATCCGTTCGACGCCGCCTACGCCGTCTTGGCCAAGGCCATGGACGAACGTGTGCTTCGTCAAGTTCAATCCGCTATTGCAGCAAAGCGCCTGGCTATCTCCTACGAAGAAGCTAAGGACTTAGCCAAGCGCGCCGTAGCCTTCAAGAACGAGCGGGGGCGCTTGCCTGAGATCGGCTCGGCAGATCCTTGGGAGCGTCGCATGGCCGAAGGCGTGGCCTCGTTGCAACGCCACATCGCCCAGCAAAAGGCAGCAGCAGCCCAGGGAGGCGGCAATGGCTGACCGGGAAGGCGAGGACCTGCTGGAAGAACTGGGCCTTGAAGCGACACCGATCAAGGCTAGTAGCCACACCCCACAGGAGGAACGCCTCCTGGCAGGGTTTGAAGACATTCTCCGGTTCGTCCAAGAACATGGGCGAGCTCCCCAGCACGGTGAAGACCGCGACATTTTCGAACGCCTTTACGCCGTTCGTCTGGATCGATTGAGGGCTCTGACCAGCGCCCACGCGTTGCTTATGCCACTAGATTCCCAAGGCCTGCTATCGGCGCCACCCAGCCTCGCCGCGCCTGATGCTGCCGATGACTTGGATGATGCGGCACTCTTGGCCGAACTTGGTCTTGGAGGGGACGAAAACGACATCACTCAATTGCGGCATGTGCGCTCCTTCGAAGAGCGCAAATCGGCTGATGACATAGCCAACCGGACGCCATGCACCGATTTTGATCGCTTCGAGCCGTTGTTTGAGCGAGTGGAAGGCGATATCAAGACGGGCCTGCGCAAGACCCTGCGCTTTGGTCGGGACGCGAGTGTAGCCGAGGGCAATTTCTTTATTCTTGGCGGCCAGATGGCCTATGTCGCCGAGGTAGGGGAGACCATCCGCGCGCCCAATGGCGAAGCTGATGCCAGGCTGCGCGTCATCTACTCAAACGGCACCGAAAGCAACCTGCTGCAACGCTCATTGCAACGAGCCCTTTACAAGGACGATACCGGCAGGCGCATCACCGATGACGATGCTGGCCCTCTCTTTGGCGACACATTGGAGCCAAACGATATCGTCAACGGCGCCATCTATGTGCTGCGTAGCCTGTCCAACAATTCCTTCGTGGTTGAGCATCGCGAGCTGATCCACAAGATCGGGATCACAGGCGGGAGCGTCGAGGCGCGCATCGCCAACGCTGACAAGGATCCCACCTACATGCTGGCTAAGGTAGAGGTGGTGGCGACCTACAAGCTCTCCAACCTAAACCGGGTCCGCTTGGAAAACCTCTTCCATCGCATCTTCCAGTCAGCTAGGTTGGATCTAAAATTGGAAGATCGATTTGGTAATCCGGTTCGCCCGCGAGAGTGGTTCCTTGTTCCCCTCCATGTGATCGATGAAGCGGTGAGACGCATCCAGGATGGATCGATTACCGGTTACATCTATGACCCGACTCAGGCTGCGTTGGTCCTGCAATGATCGGATTCGTTTGCCTGCTTGAAGTTTGCCACCAGGGCTAAAACACAACAGGAGCGAACTAATGAGAAGCTTATCGAGGCAGTTGAAAGCTGAGGCGACGACTTCCATCTCGGGGGTCGAAGTCAGAACGCCCAGTCGGAGTGTGCGATAGCTGCGGTAGGCCGGATCATCCGGAAGACGCCGCCTTTAATGCAGCCGCTTTGGTCAACGTGGCCTGACAACAGACAATGAGCGCCAAATTCAATCAAATTCTGTTCCTTGATTCGCTCCCAGAGGGTGAGAACACCGCTGCCCGTCTTTACGCCGACGTCTCCGACTGGGCTTATGTGATGGAGCAAACCCCAGCCATCGTATTCAGACGTGTGCCGTCTGCCCAGGCGTTCATTGACCTTCTTCGCGAGTGTGCGGAGCTAGCAGCGCAACAACCCTATGTTCCGCTTCTACACATTGAGTGCCACGGAAGGGAGGAGGGCTTGGCGTTTGCCGATGGTTCGCAACTTACGTGGGCCGACATGAAGCCTGCGTTCGTTGCGCTTAACACGGCAACCAGGCTCAATCTGATTGTTATTGTCGCGGCTTGCTTTGGGGGATCAATAGGCGGTTCCGCTCGTGTTGAGGAGCGAGCACCATTCTGGGCATTTCTTGCCCCGAAACGCGAGATCGGCGCTGGCATCCTCGAAGATGGTTTATCCGTGTTCTACCAAACTCTGCTTAGGACAAGAACTTCCGAGCAGGCCATGGCTGCGTTGCGCGCCACTGAGGCGGGAAAGGAGTTCTGGCAAATAAGCGCACACACGATTTTCCAGATGATTGTGAAGGAGTACGAAGAGAATCATCTAACGGATGGCGCCGTTCAACAGCAGGCGGCTCGTCTTCGCGCCATGGCTGCGCAGCAAGGAGCCATCTGGTCTCAGGCGCAGGTTGAAGCAAAGATCCGTGATCCGGCCATCTTCGAGCGTTTTCGGCAGACCTTCTTCATGATCGATATTTTTCCGGAGCACGCTGAGCGGTTTTCTAACTGAGTCACCCTAAGTAGCTGATCCGACCCTGATGTAGAGGCTGGCGACAGGCTTTTCTGGTTCATTGCCCACACCGGCTTTGTTTTCAAGACTGACGAGGCGAACCCTGCCGTTCCGCAGCCGAATTTCTTGGTGTCCTTGTCCAACATGTCCATGAGGCCCTTGGAACGAGGATCCACACCCGCGAACAAGTCGCCTTGGGCCGCCGGTCCTGCCGTGAGATCCAGCGACATGCCCCAAATTTGAGTAGCGCCTCAGTTTAGAGTCCAATTCCCTACTCCGAGGAGATTGGACGTGAAGAAGCGCTTTACCGAGGAACAGATCATTGGCTTGCTGCGCGAAGCCGACGCGGGCGTGGCGATCAGGGACCCATGCCGGCGGCATGGCTTCAGCGAGGATCGACCCAAAAAAGCAATCGGCGGCATGACCCCGGCTGCTTATGCCCAACATCTGGCAAACACCGATATCATCAGCCCAGGACTCCAAACCCGACCACTACTCAGGGCGGGGGAGGTCGGTAGGGCCGCGCACTCTCTAAACCGCTGAAAGGCGCAGTAACAAAGGATCTTGGGGATCGATGGACGCAAAAACCAATCAGCTCGACGCTTTGTTCGACGGAAACAAGTTTTACCAGGTGCCGCTGTTTCAAAGGCCCTATGTCTGGGATGAGAAAGAGAACTGGGAGCCGCTTTGGGAAGATATCCAAGCACTGTTGGACAAGCGGCTTCGCACAGGCAAAGCGCACCCGCACTTCATGGGCGCCATCGTGCTCGAACAGGTGCCCAACCCCGCAGGTTCCATCGAGACACGCCTGGTCATCGACGGCCAGCAGCGCTTCACAACCTTGCAAGTCTTCTTGATGGCAGCGCGTAACCTATGTACTGCCAAAGGGGCGGAGAAGTTCGCTGGTCGCTTCACTGGCTTGATCGAGAACGCAGCCAACCGGGCAGAGACCGAAGAGGAAAAGTTCAAGCTTCTTCCCACTAACTCCGACCGGCCTGCATTCCGGCTGGTGTGTGAGTCCACTTCCGACGCCGAGGTAGAGCAGGGGGCCAAAGGGAAGCCAGAGCTTCATGGTAGCCAGATTATTGGCGCCTATCGCTATTTCAGCAAGCACCTGGTCGACTGGGTTGCGGGCAAGCTTGATGACGAGGCCGATGCCGAAGCGCTATCTGGCAAGACGGTTGGGGACCGCCTGGAGTGCATCTGGTTGGCCGTGCAGGATGGCTTACAGCTGGTGGTGATCAACTTGACTGCGGGAGATGAAACGCAAGTCATCTTCGAAACGCTCAATGCTCGCGGCACCGAGCTCCTACCTGCTGATCTGATCAAGAACTATCTGTTCCGCAAAGCTGCGAGGGTGGAGGGTGCGACGGAGAAGTATGTAGAAAAGCTCTACGCCAAGCATTGGGAGCGCTTTGACAGCAAGTTCTGGCGAGAGCCCGTCCAGCAGGGTCGCATCTACCGCCCCCGCATTGACCTTTTCATCAACCACTACCTGTCCATGATGACTCGGGATGAGGTGAAGTCCACTCATCTGTTCAATGCATACAAGAACTTTGTAGATCATGCAGAGGCGGATCCAGAAGCAAGCATTCCGGCTCCCACGACACCTGCGGCCCATATCCAGCAACTCGCTCAATTCGGGGATATCTTCCAGGCGTTCTATGAGCCCAAAGACCATGACGCTTTGGCACTGTTCCTACGCCGTTTGGAAGCGGTAGACACTGCTACGGTCTATCCGTTTCTCCTGTATGCCTACGCGAGCTTGATGCCCGACAACAGGGACGAGTTCGACAAGATCTTAGGCGTGCTCGAAAGCTTCCTGATGCGCCGCCTGATCACCAATTACACGACGAAGAACTACAACCGGCTGTTTGTGGACTTGATCAAGGCCGTTGAGAAGGCGGGCGGAGTGTCCGCAGCCACCGTCGCTGAGCAACTGGGCAAGGGCACTGGCGAGAGCACCAAGTTCCCAACGGATGATGAATTACTCGTGGCGATCTTCGAGCAGGAGCTTTATGGCAGGTTGGCACAGAAGAAGGTACGTGCCGTGCTTGAAGCCTTGGATGCATTCTCCATGTCTAGCAAGAGCGAAGCGATCGCGATGCCATCGAAGCTCACCATCGAACATGTGATGCCGCAAGCCTGGCTTACCCACTGGCCACTGCCGGAACAAGACCAGGTGGATGAGCTGACCAAGCAGAAGGCCATGGTTCGTAGAAGCGTCATGCTCAACACCTTAGGTAACTTGACCCTGATCACCGGAAAATTCAATTCGTCTTTGCAGAATGCTGCTTGGGCGAACAAGCGCCCGGAGCTCTTGAAGTATTCCAAGATGAATTTGACCCGCTACTTTCATGGGAAGGAAGCCGACGACTGGCACGAGGCGGCAATCCGGACTCGCACTGAGCACCTCTTTGCGCAGTTGCTTCGTATCTGGCCAGCTGCAGGCAAGACGGCGAACAGCTAGGTCTCTCTGAATCGTATTTATTGGTCAACGCGAAAGAATGTTCCATCACGCAATCCTTGGGCAATCTGATGCTCAAGGATTGCTTTGCGCAGGCAAGCGAGTATTCGTCATACTAAGTCGCGGTCTCGATCCTCGTCGTTGTGGGATCGATGGCGTGTAGTTGGAAGGCGGGCGTTGCCGCCCATCGCAGAAGGCGAGTAACAAGATCTTTGGTCCGCTTTGTTCGCAACACAGGTAGCGACGTTCTAGTCTTCCATGAACACGTAACGCTCGAAACTGACACGCAGCGATCCGGTCTTACCTTTGACCTCGACGTGGCTGCTCGGCAAGATCCATCAGCGTCGATCGCCGACGCTTTAATAGACCTGGCGCCCGCCGCCTGGTCGGTTAATTTGCGGCCTTCCAGCTGCACAGCTTCGCTAGATACTGCGCTATATGCCAAAGCAACCAGGATTATCCGCCGAACTAGGGATACATCTTCGCGCCCTTACGAAGCGTCTCTTTGAACTGGCCTCGTTGATACCTGGGCAATTGGACGCTGGGCCGGTAGAGCGAGAGTGCCGCGAGCTGTCTTTGCATGACATTGCCAGAGGATTTATGAATGTAGTGGTCTTGCGGCACTGGCACGCTCTTAACCAGCGAATGTCCCGAGAGTAAAGCAATGTCCTGAGGCGTGATGCCCGCCGCATGAAGCGCCGTGGCCAGGGTGTGGCGGAAGCCATGGAAGCCGATGCCTTTGGCGAAGCCAAGATCTTTGAGGTAGTCGCTGAATTGGTTCAAAAGCCCTTGGCTATACCGGCAGTTGCTCGCGCCGCTTTTCTTCTTCTTGCCAGCAGACAAGTGCGGGAACAAATGCTAAGCGGCATGCGATTCGCATCGCTCTCTCCGCCCGTGAGAAATACTTATGAGCTCAATAGGTATTGATTTTTACAGAGCCACGTATGACCTAGCTGAGCACGTAGCCACGAATCAGCCACGCATAGCGATCGCGCTCAAGTAGCGGACTTTTGAATAGTTTAGAATTTGCAAGGGAAGGAGCGAGGCAAAAGCCTGCTCCCTCCTTTTGGGCAATTAGATATTGAGTGGCTTTGTGACAGGAGATTTCGCGCTCCCGCTACTAGTCGTAGCGTACGCTTTCCCTGCTGCTCGTGCGGCCTGATCGGCGGCATGGAAGTCAACCACCAATCCGGGTGAAGAAAGGGCTGTTCCTACGATCTGAGCGTAAATTGCTTCTGCAATACGCGCGGCTTGATCTTGCTGAAAACTGTTCATGGCCCACTCCTTGGTTGTGAGGTGCCAGTGTAGCTGATCACGGATACATCTTCGCTCTTTTCCTCAGCCGCTCCCTGAACTGTCCACGCACATAGCTCGGCAGCGTCACAGCCGGCTGATAGTGGTCGAGCACTTCGGCTTGGATCTTCCGGCTGTTCCCGGCCGACTTGTGGACATAGTTGTCCTGCAGCACTGGCGCCTTCTTGTTGAGGGCATGGCCCGTGATCAAGGCAATGTGCTCAACCCGCACGCTCTTGGCGTCGAGCTCTGTGGCAAGGATGTGGCGCTCGCAACTGAGGCTTCTGTGAGCCCAACCTATTGCTGCCACATTTGGCTCAAAAAGGCGGCTTGGAGCTGAAAGCCGGCCCTCGGCTTTGCTCTATCTATTCGACATCAGGCGCAGTCGCCAGACTCACAGTCCAATGGCCACCTTCCTCTCGATGGGGTTTGAGTAGGTCATAGGTCTTTAACATGTCGACGAGTCCAGAGTGCCCGTAGGCACTTGGAGAGAAGGCTGAGTCTGCACGTTTCAAATACTGACTCAGCGCGCTCACGCTGACCCTGCCATCCGGTGTTCCCGCTGCAAGCAGAGAGACAGCTTCCACGACAAATCGCGGCCGACGTTTGATCTTTGCCGATTGAGTCGACACAGCGACAGACTTGAGTTGAGTAGGAGCTGCAGGTTTTGCTTCTGGTGTCTCCGCATCAGGCGCTTCCGCAGCTGCCTGCTCCGGACTCCATTCAAAGAATCGATCACAAGCATTACGCAGGGCATCAGGCGTTTTTGCCTCGCCCACTATGAAAACCGTTGCTCCTCGCTCTCTCAGTCTGCGACTAAGGTATGCAAAATCCGAATCACTGGTGACGAGGCAAAAGACCTCTGCACGCTTGTCGAACAGCGCTTCTTGAGCATCAAGAGCCAGAGCGATGTCAGCAGTATTCTTCTTAGAGGCGTATTGGTATTGGAGGCATGGGGTGAACGCCTGCCGGACCAGTGCTTGTTCCCAAGAGTTGCTGAGTGTTGCTTTGTTTCCATAACCCCGCCGAAGAATCACACGACCTGCTTGCGCTGCCATAAGGAGCGCGAAATCGATGATCGCTGGTGCTACATTGTCGCAGTCGATCATAACCGCGACTGTTGCATCCTGTTGGTGTGCCATGATCTTCCTTATCTAATTATCAATATATTCTTTGAAATCACGGAGCCGCATATAGAGGCCATGATCCCGCTGCCACTTGGCCAAATTGCCATCACGGAAATTGATCACCGCGTTTTCCCATTCTTTGAGGTTGCCAAGTTCGAACCAAGGAAGATTTCCTGGCTGGATGTATTGCATCTCACCAGGCTGGCGCCCATCGGGAGTTTGATAGATGAGTGGTTTATCGGCTTTGAATTTATGTCCTCGATACCAAGTAAAACTGATGATGGTTGCGTTTTGAGGCATCTTCGGCCATCGCGCGTAGGCATAGATTTCAATGCCGGGACTTTCATCCTGCTGTTTCTTGCGCTTCGCCTCTTGTGCCTCACTAAGCTTGCTGGTCACAACAGTGATCCAGATTTCCTGGTCAGCGAACAACTCAGGATGATTTTTCAAAGCATCGAACGTCGACCCATTGGAGACCATCGGAACGGCTTGCGTCTTTCTAATCTCTTGGAGCTTTTCTAGACGATCAAGTTCGCTCGGTTCAATCATTCTGGCTTCGGTCCATAACACTTCGAACCAGGCCTTTGCCTCAGCCAATGACACTTGATCACTGGTGCGGAAGCCAAGCTCTTTCCAGTGGAGGTGTTCAAATCCAGCGACACCAAGTCCACCAGATGATGCATTCGCACTCCCGATCACCATCTCATCTGCGGCGATGTAAGCCTTGGCGTGGAGGCGATCCAGTGTCTTGACCTGGACGCCTTTGAGCGTCATCAGGGTCCTGACCTCTGTGATGTTCGTTGCTCCCTGGCTTAGCTCCAAGATGACACGAACGCTTCGACTAGGCTTGCTTAGTTGCAAAATCGTTGAAGCGTTAGTTCCCCAGAACGCTACTGCAAGATCAAGGTCAGTATCCTGCCCTTTGACCCAATCGACCAGATCTTTCTGATCTTTGATGAGAACTGCCATGTTGCAAATCCTCCATTTCTGTGTAGGCCACTTGGTGCGGACTATCCAAGTTCAGTCAGTTGTGTAAACTGGGAATGCATAGCTCGCTTGCCTAACCGCTTTCCTTTGAAATGCAGGTGGCGTTTCTTTTAAAAAAGGCTCAGTTCAAAACTTCGCTTAGGCAGATCGTTCTTATCAAAGCATCTGGTCAAGCATCGCGAAGTGCCCGGCTCCTGACCAAAGCGATCGATTGCCAACTACATACACTGCCTCCTTGGCACGCGTGACTGCAACATTGAGGAGGTTCGGCGTCGATCCAGCCCAGCCGCGCGCACCATGCTGGGCAGCTTGCGGAGCGCCCAGCACGAAGATCACAACTTGGGCTTCGCGACCTTGGACAGTGTGTACGGTCCCGATGCGCTCTTTGGTCCACTCATAAGGGCTATCCACCCAGCTGTTGAGTAAGCCTGAGCGGCGGACCAAGTCTCGAAGTTCGTCCTGCACCACGACGAATGGCGTGACAATATAGAGATCAGGCTTGATGCTAGCTGCGTGCAGCGCTCGCAGGAGCGCTACCACTTGCTCGCCTTCCTCAGGCGAATACTTATCGCGCCCACTTCCGCGAACATCGATCCAGCGTGAAGGACCCAAGACATCCCGGATGATCGAAGCACCAGGCACTTTGGCTTGGACCATGAGGTTGTTGTAGGCCACACGATTGGAAATTTCAAACATCGGCGAGGCGCAGCGCCTGTGCACCAACAGCGGCGCGCCAACCGCGCGAGAACCTGATGTGGTTTCAAAGCGCGCGCAATGCAGACTTCCGTCGTCAGCAAGCGTTTGGGCAGAAGCGTTAGGAGCAGCAAAGCGATCCGAATCAACCTTAAACTCGCGCATCACCGCTTGCGTGAGCACGGGCGGCAGCGGGACCACGGGCTCTACCTGCAATGGATCGCCCACAATGAGTGCATGCTTGGTTCGAAGCAGTGCACCAACAGCCGACTGAGGCGTTGCTTGGCCCGCTTCATCAACCAGCAACCACCCTAGGCTCTCGTCAGGGAGTTGGTTGAGCATGCGCTCGACCGATGCAAAAGCAGTAGAAATGACCGGCACCACTAGAAATAGGCTTGCCCAGAGATCTTCCGCCAGGTGCTTGCGATCAGCGCCTAGCTTGAAGTTGCCGCCGACAAGCCCATTCAAGTTGCGAAGGAGTGGTAAGGCTGCCGCATCGATAAACGCCCGGTGGACGTCCATGGCCGCTTCAAATAGCTCAGAACGCTGGGTTTGAAGATCGCGATCTAGCCAAGGCAACGCCAAATTCTTAGCGCCGTGTGCAAGATCATGGAAGCTCGCATCAAGCACGCAAGCGCCGTCGCCCACTTGAATGCTTCCGCATTGAGCAAGGGCCTTGTCCAGTGCAGCCTTTGTTGTTGCGTGAGATGCGCTGGCATTATGGATAACCTTTTGCGCTTGCTCAGATGCTTCGAGCGCAGCATCTTCTTCTGATTTTGCTTTCCGATGGGCACCTTGTGCTTGATCATGAGCGCGAGCAAGAGGTGTGCGCGTGGCTTCCCACTGCTTGGCGCCGCTCAAACCAAACAGGCGTTTCAGGGCGAACAGACTGGGACGATTGCGTTCGTGTTGGCTCAGCGCTTCCTGGCTGCTTTCAAGCTGGCTCCTGGCGTTGGTTGATATCGATTGTGCTGTCTGCCAAGTCTCCATCGTTGTGGCAGCGCTTCGCTCAGCATCGGCTCTTTGCCGCGAGGCGTGTTCTTCGCGCTGCCGAAGAGAGGGCAGTGCACTCAGCGCCTGTCGCAGTGCCTCCAATTCCGCCAAGCGCTTGCGCACTTGCGCTAAGCGGGTTTGGAAGTTTTGTTTTGTTTGTTGCCAACGAGCTATCGCCTCAGCTGGATTGGCCGGAGCTTGGCAAAGCTCAGCTAAGCCCTCAAGATCAGATTCTTGGCGCGGCGTGATGCCACTAACGCGTTCCAGGTAGGTCTTGAACGAGAGATGCGATTCTGTCCAAAACGCCTTTCGAAAGCGGGAGCGATTGGTGCCGTTCCCCAGGACAGCTGCCGAAAGACCCCAGGCATCTTTGCCAAGCAGCTGGGTTGCCAAAGGCTCGAAGTAACGAAGCGTGCTTTCCTTGGCAATGGAGCCGAGTGCCGGGATCTCTTCGCTGATGTTCTCGACTGCTTTGTTGTTTGAGCTTGCCACGACCATTTCGAAACCACGAAGCGACCGATCGAGAGAAAATAGCTCCTGGTTTTCACCTCGGATGCGTTTACTCCATGCAGATTTGAAGGCTTTTTTGGGATCATCGAAGGCGCACATGGCCTCAGCCCGACGCGTCAGCTGATCGGCCATAACATCGCGCAGTAGCGTGCTCTTGCCCGTGCCAGGAGGACCATTGACGCCCAGCAAGGGGCTCGTTTTAGGCAACTGCGAGGCGAGGTTTACCGCCGCTTGCTGCAAGAGCGCAGGACGCTGGTTGGGTGGGGTGATCCAGCGCCCCGAGGGCGTAGTAGCGGGTGACAACGCTTGGTCGAGCGCTTGGGGATCATGCAAAAGATCATGGCGTTCTGAGGGCTTCGTCTGGCCTAAGAAGCGCGCTAACGCGGGTGGAAGCGCCTGACGCATTGCGCGATCCTTGGCTCGGGCCAGATCGCGCAAGAAGAAGCTGTTGAGCAGGAGTGGGTCCGGGACGAGGCTGCTACGAAAGCCTGTGTAGGCAGCGACGGCAAATTGCGGGCCCTGCACCAGCTCGGCAGGGAGTCCGAGGGTTTGCACCAGCCAAGAGAACGCCTGTTGGATTGTGGCGTAGGTGATCGGTGTATCCGTCCCACTTGGGTCGGGGCGGAGCTGCTTGGTCAGACCTTCAATCAGGCGTCCTTCCTCCTGTGTCCAAGCGGCCAAGCTTTGCAATGAGCCGCCAAGTGCCACAGGCAGTCCCCAGCCGAACGCTGAGAGGGACACCGGCATTTCGCCGGCCAGAAGCCCATCTTTGTCGACCAAGATCGACGCCAGGACGACCTCGCCCTTGATGTTGGGCGGGTTGGGGCGTGCGTCTTGAAAACGCGTGAGAAGCTTGCTGAAAGCGGGCTCGGCTGCGAGTGTTCCGAGGATGATATGAAAGTAGACCTTGAAGTTGGGCTTGGAGCGGGCGGAGCCGCCATCCCAAGGCAGCCCTGGTCCGATCGAAACGATATTCTGCGCAATATTGCTCGCAAGCTCTGCGCGGCGCTTGAAGGTGGTAGGAGACAGCACTTCCAGAGCCGACCAAGCGTCCAGGATGTCGGGGGCGCGATTGGTGTAATTCACCGGATCGAGTTCAGGCGGGGGGATGATGGGTCCAGCCTGCTGCTCCGCCTTATCGCTCGGCTCAAGACGAAGATGCGTTGGCTCATTTGGGGCGTCAGGGGAGCGCGGTGTAGGCGGGGCCTGGTTGTGCACGCTGTCAGCCCGGGCCTGTGCCCGGTAGCGATCCAAGGCATTGACAACCTCGGTAGCAAGCTCCTTGGCACGCGGAGTTCGGCGAAAGCCAAGTTCCTCCGCGAGTTCTGCAAGCGTGGCCTCGTCGGAAAGGGATGCGGCGTAAAGCTCTTCGAGCTGGTCGATGGATTTAGATAGGTGCGGGCGGCTCATCCGTGGGCTCAGGTCTGCGGGCTACCCATGCAGTGTAGGACAAGCTTCGGCGCTAGCAAGGCTTTGTGACCAGAGGGAGGCTAACCAATTGATCCTGCAAGCAGAAATTCGGGCGAATCGTGCCGATGATGCGAATTGACAAGATGCATAGAGATCTTAATCTTGTGCTTGGAGGTGTTCATGAGCCAAGACACGCGGCGTTGTCCGAACAAATTTGAAATTCTAGAAGCTTGGAGCGAGGCCGGCGTTCATCAATCGAGGTGGACCGCCACGTACGTCGACCAGCCTACACCCTGGGTGGATGAGCTGCTGGGGGCCGCTAATGCCGAAGATCTCGAATGGATGTTTGATGAGCCCGATATGATGGACATGCTGTTGCTTGCTCTTTCGATGCCGCGCGAGCGGGACGATCATGTGATGGCGCGATTTCGAGCCAATGTCAAAGTGGATGAGCAGCTAACCGTGGTTTTGAAGCTGCTTTATACACGTCCGTCTTTCCGCGCTGCCATGATCCGATTGGTCATTAGGCGTTATCCTAAGGGTCAAAATCTGAGCGATTTTCAGTTGGTCAAGCTTGCAGAGTGCGCAGCCTTTATCGGCGATGCATCGTGCCTGGAGAACTTGATGGCGTTCGTGGAGCCAGGCGATAGGTTATTGGGCGCCTTCGTCAATGCTCAGATCGCCTCAAATGAAGCTTGCATGTGTCTGCTTTGGCCGCGCTGTTGTGATTGGGCGAAGCTTTGCATGACCAAGAAGGAGCAAGCGGATATGGCAACGCTTTATGCGCGCGAATGCGCTAGGCGCGCCAGAGAGATGCTATTTTGGGCGACCCCGCATGCCCGGGCAAGGGCTGGACAGGCTCGACTCTAAGGGCAGGCTCAGCGGTAGCCCAGCGACGACTGAGCGCGTTTGATGGTTGGCCTCAGGTTGTTTATCGTTAGTTCGCCGCGCAAAAATGCGGCGAAGAGATAGGCCATCACACCGGCACGCGGATCAATCCCCTCGGCTTGTGCTCGAAGACTTAGCCAATCTGGAGATGCAGGATTCGACGGAAGCAATGCGCGCAACCGCTCTGCGCTTGCGGAGGGCTCATCAGGTGCGTCAGCATCGATCAGCTGATTTTCCAGTTGGCCAAGAAGCGCTGCATCCTTATCGCTAAGGTTGGTTTTTCCACCGCGTTGATGCGCAACCATCCAAGCGATCAACACCGCTGCTTGAAATGGCTTAAAGCCCCAAATTTCAAGTCGCAACGCAACGTTTTCCCAGTAAACGTCAAGCGGCCCCAGAATATTCCTTACATCATCCACAAACGCCATGACTCTCATCCTTTGAGTAAGGCCGCGAAGTATAACGCGGCCACGAGCGCGGCGTTACCCACTATCCTTGATTGCCACCTTTCGATCAATGATCTGTGATGTCCGGCATCCTCTGCCTCATCCATGACACCAATGTGCTATTGCAGTATAAGGCGGCCGTCAAGATTCATGGATAGGTCTTAGCTCCCCTCTTTAGCTTCTCTCTAAACTGCCCACGCACATAGCTCGGCAGTGTCACAGCCGGCTGATAGTGGCTCAACGCCTCCACTTGGATCTTCCGAGTGTTCCCGGCCGATTTGTGGACATAGTTGTCCTGCAGCACGGGCGCCTTCTTGTCGAGCGCGTGACCTGTGATCAAGGCAATGTGCTCCACCCGCACGCCCTTGGCATCGAGTTCTGTTGCCAGGGTATGGCGGAAGGCGTGCGATCCGATCCCTTTGCCGAAGCCTAGGCCTTTCAAGTAAGCCGCAAACTGGTTGACGAAGCCCTGGCTGTAGCGCCCATTCGGCTCACCGGTCTTGCGGCAGGTGCCAGCCGACAAGTTGGGGAAGAGGCGCGGGTGACCAGATGCCTTGATGTCTGCCAGGAAGTCGAGAAAGCCCGCCTGGATGAGGCTTGGGTGGATCGGCACCTTGCGGATCGCGCTCTTGCCTTTGAGGCTTTGCCGGCTGCGCTTGCCAGCGCTTTGCGCCAGGTCTTCGTCCACGGTCTTCTGAATCGAGAAGCACCACACGCCTTGGTCTTGCATGATGTCAGCCACTTTGAGTTGGGCGATCTCATTGATCCGGGCGCCTGTGTAAAGCGCAATGAGCGGGCACCACCAACGGTGCGGATACTTCTTGGCCCAGGGCAGGAAGGTCTCGGGGTTGAAGATCTTCTGGATTTCCTCCGGTGAGAGAAGCCGCTCGGGCTCGTCATGATCAGCCAGTAGTTCTTCTCTGGCCGGCTTGAATGCATCCATGGGGGAGTGTGGGATGGCGCGAGCCTTGACCAAGGTGTTGAAGAAGGACGCGAGGAAGCGCCGATGCAGTTCGAGTGTTGCGTTGGCCGGCTGTGGCCGTCCTTGACGTTGACCCTTGGCGATCAAGGCATCGACGGTCAACCCCTGATGCTTGGGGTTGGTCATGAAGTCTTCGGGCGCCCATCGCAGCAGATCCCACATTTGGTAGATATGCGTGTGGTCGATCCGGGCAACGGACGTGTTGCCGCTCACGCGGTGCAAGATGGCAAGCGTGCGGCGATACGCATCGATCGTGGTGGTGCGAAGGTTCTGCCGTTCTTTATCTTTGAGGAAGTCGTCGACCTCTTCAGAAAGGAGCCGCGCCGGAGTGGCCAAGGGCAAAGGCTCGGGATAGCGAGTTCCGGATCGGCGAAGCCGTCGCAGCTTTTCATGATGGTCATAGGTCGCTTGGACCAGGTCCTGAAGGTGAAGCGCGCCGGCTCGGTCTTGAACGACCATGTCAGTGAATTCGACTTTGCCGATGCGAATGCTTCGGATGAATAACTGACCTTTGGGGTGCTGCAAATACTGATGAAGTTGGGAGTGTTTAAAGTGCATCTACGATCCAATGTTGAGGAGGTAGACGTTTGATAAGGGGAGGGGATTTTCTGTCAATGATAAAATAGGACAGAAATTTCGTGCCGATGATTGCCTAAGGTGATCTCACTATTTCCCATTCAGACAGCTACATTTTCAGTTTGACTTTCATAAAAGATTTTATCGAAAAGCTATATGTGGCAATGATTGTAGTGGTATAAATAGGTTTGAAACCATCAATGCGCTTGTAGTGTTTAAAAGTAACAAAATGACGAAAAGCGAGAGATATCTCACGCAAATAAAATGAACGCCAGATAAATTACGAGGGATTTGCCTAATTTAAATATTCTTAAGAAGACAGTTAGGCAATCCGAATTCGGTCCCCCAGTGTCGGCAGGGATGATTTTGGGGGCGTCGCAGAATTTGAGACACAACTCGGCTGAGATCGGCCCTGGGGCAGGGGCTGACACGCAGACCTCAGGAGCCCGTAAACTCACTGACGGGGATAACGCATGGACAACTGGTTGGCACAAGCGGTGATCGGTGGCGTGGTGGCTTCAACGGTCATCTACTTAGCGCGTTGGGCTTACGGCAAAGCGATCTTCTGGAACGATCGGATAAGCCTAGCCATCAATCGAGCTGAGCTGCGGAAGATTGAGCACCTTGGCCAAGATAAGTTCCATATTGTGCAGTTCCTGCTAATCCAAGTGCTTTGCTGCTTTGGGATCTTGGGCATTGCGATCATGCTTGCCCCAGTGGCCTTTATGACCGACGGAGCGAAGTGGATCGTGCCAGGGCTAGGGTTGCTTGGCCTGTCGATCTACGGGTGTGTGATTTATCCGCTTGGCATGATCGCGCGCCTGAGGAAGGGAGAGGGTTACATCACACGCCAGAAGGCGCTGATCGACCGAACAGAGCGTCGCTTGGACCTCACTTCTCAAAAGGCCTAGTCTTCATTTTGAGAATGCCGCGATCTGGATATCGTCTGCTGACTAAGGAGGTTCGATATGAAAATCTTCATCAGTTCGCTTATCACCGGAATGGAAGCCGAGCGAGCAGCAGTCAAGCAGGCCATCGAGCTTCTCGGTCATCAAGCCATCATGGCGGAGGACTTCGGAGCGCGGGCAAGCTCCCCTCAGGTCGCATGCCTCAATGGTGTGCGCGAGGCGGACCTCGTCATCCTCGTTCTTGGGCCTCGCTACGGAGCCAAGCAGGCAGGAGGCGTCTCGGCGACCCACGAGGAGGTAAATGAGGCTCGGAACCGCAAGCCACTCCTGATGTTCGTGCAGTCGGGCATGGAAGCGGAACCGGATCAAGCCGATTTGATTAGAGAGATCGGCAATTGGCAAGGTGGTCAGCTCTGGGACGGCTTTGTCTCAGCGGATGAACTGGGACAAAAGGCAACTCGTGCCATTCATCAGTTCCAGCTGACGCAGGCCGTGGCGCCCCTCGATCCAACAGGATTGCGCGATCGTGCACTGGCGCTCTTCCCACGGATCGAGCGCGGCTATCAGCAAAATGGCACGGTCTTGCAGCTTGCTGTTGCAGTTGGACCGAACACAACGGTGCTTCGCCCCGCCGAGATGGAAGCTCAGCCCCTTCTGGACGCCATGCAACAGCATGCACTCTTTGGAGTCCCAGCCGTTTTTGATCGGAGCCTGGGGATGACGGCGGGCTTGAACGGTGAGGCGCTCGTGTTGGTCCAGGAAGCGCAGCGTAGTGACGGCGCGTCGATCGGACTTTGGCCCAACGGAGATGTCCTGATCAGCTTGCCTGTTCCGCCGCCAGAACGCGGTATGGGGCTACCGGTCGTCTTGGAAGAAAGCGTCGCTGAGAAGCTCGAAGCGGCGATCGCCTATGCCGCTTGGCTTCTGGGTCAGATTGACCCCACCGAACGGCTTAGCCATGTCGTTCCTGCCGTGCGATTACTGGGAGAGCATGCTGGTGCTTGGAGGACCCGCGCAGAGCACGAGGCCAGTCCTAACAGCATGCAGGTGCCTTACCGGCAAGGTGAGCACCAAGCGCCCGTGCTTCTTACGCCAGCTCACCAAGTCAGGCAAGCGCTATCCATGGACGCTCAGCGAATCGGAGAAGATCTGGTCGTGCTGCTGCGCCGTCGTTGGATCAACTGAGATCCAGTAGGACATCAACCGGGAGAAATCAATGAGCGTTCCCGCACAAGCTTTTGCAGATCGGCTGCCCAATGATCTTTTGCCTGGCAGCATCTTTCTCTTCCGAGAGAGTTGGGCAATGTTGGTCAACAACCAGCAGGAAGAACCAGAGCCCGTTCTCGCTTTCTTGATGCTCCAAGGAGAGCGCGCAGGTTCGCTCTTCAAGGTAGGAGAGGGCATGACTCAATGTCTGACTCTGGCCGAACCGTTTGGATGGTTCGCATCAGTGAAAGAGGGGGTGCTCCCGGCGCATGATGTGGTGGATACTGCATCACTCTCACTCACGGCAGATGGAGCGGTGGTAGTGGGTCAGATTCCCAACCAATTGGGTGACAAGATCGCGTTTGGCATGGATGGACAACTCCGTAGTGACTATCCCCGTGGTGCGGTCAAGCGCTTTGCTAAATGGAGTGTTGAGCTTTGTCATCCATCTCGGCCCTTCGTCAGCTTGGGACGTCTATTCGAAGTCGATCGAATTCCTCGCTAATCCCACCAATTGTAGGCGATCATAGACTTGGGTCGTTTGGAGCTCCATGAGGCATGATGATCTGGTTGTGTTTCCAGCTGCCACAAGCGCCCCAGTGCGGAGTTGAATTAAATTGAGAAAAAATTGGCCCGAAATTCTTCTTGCTGGTGCTGCTATCGTATTGCTTTCGCGCGCATTGCTATCGAAGAAAAATTCGCAGGGTGCAACGAGATCTAATATCTCGGTGCCAGTTAAAGAGCCAGTGCCCGAAGCAACTCCGGCGGTGCCTACTCAGGAGAGATCGGTCATCGGCAGGATGCTCACCGTAATAAATCGAGTAGAGGCAAGGCTTGATCGTGTTCTTGACCGAATCCCTGCTTGGTTGTCAGCGACAGCGGCATTTGGAACAATTATTTTTGCCGCTGTAATAGCGTTTATATTTAAGAATTTGCCGGTTACTGGTCCCTTTTCGCCAATGAATCTAGTTTTTATTTCTGTAATATTCTTTTTTGCTGCCGTTGGAGTCGTTCCAAAAACCAATGCGCGTTTTTGGTCGCTCTTTGGTTCGCTCGTCGGCTTTGTTATGTGGGTTATTTCGTTAATGCAATGACGAATTACTTTTCAAATGGCATAGGATCCGATGTAATTAAAGAAGAACCAGTAGTGAGCAGGCGATTCCCCACGCGATGCCAAGTAAAAAGAAGAAAAAGCAAATGGCTGTAATGGCTAGTGAATATCTTTCGGATTTTGGTGGTTTCTCGGTCATTTCATCTCCTTTAACTGTTTATTTCATAGGGTAATTTCTTGGCTTGTCAACTGTGCATTTTAAATTTGGACGTCTGGCGCGCATGGTTTGTTCTGACTGAGTAAGACTTCGCTAGTTGAGGTTATGCAAGGCCAATGGGCAATATCGGCAACTTTGCCTTCGGTATAAGGGCGCAATTCCTGAGCGAGGCACCTCGTGGAGCAGTGAGGCGATTTGCTAAATGGAGTGTTGAGCTTTGTCATCCTGCCCAGCCTTTCGTGAGCCTGGGGCAGATTTTTGAGGTCGATCGAAGTCTGGCCTGATTCCATAACAGGCAAAGTAGAACCCTCGAAAATAGCCGTCTTACGCTCTTGAGCCCTGGCAAATCTTGAGTCAGAACTGATGAACTCTGACTCAGGAAATACACATGGCCATTTATCACACCCGCATCAAAACTTACAGCCGAGCGAAGGGGCACTCTGCAATTGCAGCTGCCGCCTATCGCGGCGGCTATCTGCTCACCAATCCGACCTCAGGTGCGCGCCACGACTACCGGGGTAGGGCGGGCATCATCCAGTCGCGTTGCCTGGCACCACCTGGTTCGCCGGCATGGGCCGATGACGCGCAAGCACTTTGGGCCGCTGCAGAAGCGGCAGAGCGACGCTGCAACAGCACCGTCTGCCGCGACTTCGCCATCGCGCTGCCGCACGAACTCGATGACCCCAAGCGCTGGGAGTTGGTGCTCGATATCGCACATCGCCTGATCAAGCGCTTTGGCTTTGCGTTGCAGGCCAGCCACCATCGTCCGACCAAAGATGATCCTCGCTACTTCTATTGCCATCTGCTTGCGACAACCAGGCGCATGGAAGCCTCGGGGCTGACGACAAAGACGCGTGTGCTAGACGGGCGCATGAATGGCAAGGAGGAAGTCGAGTGGATCCGCGCCATGATCGCTGACCGGATCAATGCACACCTTGCCCAAGCCGGCATCGGTAAAGCCGTTGAGCATCGACCCTTGACGGAACGCTTAAAGGCGATGCGAGGCAACGGGGTCTTTGTCCAAGGACAAGCAAGCTTCGAACAGCTTCTGTCCCGCTACCGCCAAGAGGGGCGACTGTTGAGCGTGCCGGATGGCCACGCGGCGGAACAGGCCAAGCGAGAGCGTCAAGGGCCGGGCATGGATACTTCTGTTGATGAGGCTTCGGTGGCGCAGATGCCCATCATGCTGTCACCCACTGGCGGGGTCAGTTCAAGTAGGGACGACGCAACTCTGTCAGCAATCCAAGCAGATCGAAGCGGCCATCAAGATACGCATTGAGGGCGTCTGCCATGTGCTGGTCAACGCCAAAGCCAGCTGCGTTTTGTTGGGCGATCCAGCCTTCAACATGAGCTTGGCGGAGTTGATGTTCTTGGTGGGTCAGAGGTGGGGCTTGCTGACTGGCGAAGGGAGGCATGGCTAGGAATCAAAGTGTTGATAAATTTGATTCGTAGCAGAAGATGCACAGGTGTCAATAGGATTTTTCAGTCTGGTGATTCTTCGCTGATGAATTTTAATTATCACTACCCTGAAAATATGGGCTCGGATCAAATCGTGCGAGTCGGCCTCCTTTGGATGAATCTATATAGGTGTTGACTGAGTAGAGGCCTGCGCCGGTACACTTCAAGGCAATTGGTCAGCTACGGATTTTTTGCAATAACATATAAATAGTAAATAGTCTGGATGTCGTCATGGAAATTGCTGTAAGAAATGACTGATACAGAAAGTAAATTCCCGTAACTTTTTATTGTTATCAAGCCGCTCAGTGACCCTTGATGTACGCTTTTTAAATTATCTCTTCGCTTAAAAGACAACCATTGATCAGCTTCGATAAATCTCAAGTTGTCCAAGAGCATAAATAGACCGTACGGAATGTTCTGGTTTTAGTTCTATAGGCCACGCGAGCAGGGTGAGAAAGGGAAGGTCAGAACGCACGAAACTGCGGCAAATAGCGCCGGCTCACAGGAAGCGTCTCTGAGCGTCGCCTTAGATAGATCCGGGCCGTTTCGTTCTCGCCCCGAACCAAGTGCAAAATAGCGTGTAGATTGACTAAGCTTGATCGGTGAACTTGAGCAAACCGCTGCGGATCCAATATCTCAGCAAGCTGCGTGATCGTCATGCTTAAGATTGCCTCGCAAAGAATATCTGATTCATCTCGCCACGCCACGCGTGTGTATTTGGTGTCGGACTGGAAGTAGTCGACAGCGTCGACCGGTATCAGTCGGACGGTTGCTCCACATTGCGCGTGGATCCACTGCAAATAGGTCTTCGGCGGGCTTAGGGGAAGGGTAAGTTGCGCTTCCAGGCGTTTGAGCTGCTCTGCAAGGTCCGCCAGCGGCGGCTTGGACTCATGCATGCGGGCTTGGAGCCTGGTGACCGTGTCTACTAGACGTGCAGGCTCGACAGGCTTGACGAGATAATCGAGCGCGCCTTCGGTAAACGCCTGGACAGCATAGTCGTCGTGGGCAGTGACAAAGACCACATGTGCGCGCCGATTGATCGCTTGGGCCACCTCCACACCCGACAGGGTCGGCATGCGGATGTCGAGAAAGCACACATCAGGCTGATGTTGCTCAAACATCTCTAAGGCTTGCCGGCCATTCCGCGCCTGAGCCAGCACTTGAAGCGCAGGCCACGCTTGAGATAGTTGACGAACCAACGCGTCGCGAAGCAATGGCTCGTCGTCGGCAATGAGGGCAGTGGGGGACAGGGTAATCATTGGGGCAGTTCGAATGGAAGCACGACTTCGGCTTTCGTGCCGCGAGGAAACTTTCCGACCAGGGTAAGGCTTGCCTCATCACCGAAGCTCAATGTGAGTCGATCCCGAAGTGTCGTAAGCCCTGTGCCAAGGCCCTGGTTGGATTTGCCAAGCCCTGCGCCAGTGTCTTCAACCACTAAGCGCCAGTGGCGCTCTGTAGCCCAGGCCTTGATCTCGATCTGCCCACCGTCCTCGCAAGGATCAATGCCGTGCTTAATGGCGTTCTCGACCAATGTCAGCAGCATGAGGCTGGGGCAATGGACTGCTTTGGGGTCAAGTTGCATGTCAACGCTATAGCTCAGACGATCGGGCATGCGCATGTGCATGAGTTCAAGGTAGGCGTTGGTGAGTGCAAGCTCTTCGGCAAGCGTCGTGGACGCATCGTTCAAACGCGGCACGGCTGCTCTCAGGTAAGCGATCAGGCTTCGCATGAGCACTGGCGCTTGCGGAGAGTGGATCTCAATCAGTGACTGGACATTAGCAAGCGTGTTGAACAAGAAGTGCGGAGCAACCTGTCGTTGCAGGAGTTGCAGTTGTGCATCGAGTGCTTGGCGTTCTAGGCTCACCCGCTGCATTTCAAAGCTCAGTGCCTGATGGCGCGCTAAGGCATCCTTTTGGCGGACCAAGGCGGCCAGTGCCACCCAAGGCCCGACCAGCATTGCTGTCACGGTGAGCATGAGAAACCCACTGACACGCTCGTTATCTTCCCAGAATGGAGGCGAGCCAGCCAGGGTGGTGAACAGATAAATCGAAAGGGTGCAGGGCAACACACATGCCCCGACGCCAACCACTTGGAGCACCCAACGGGCCAACCAGGACGGGAGACGCTTGGGCCAACGCTCGAATAACCCAAAGGTCAACAGCATGACGCTGCCGATTAGAAAAACACGCAGAATGAGCGGTGTCCAGCGATCCCAACCGAGCCCGAGCACCCCGGAGAGCAGGATGCAAATCGCCGAAACGGTCGCTACGCGCCGCCCGTTTAGAAGCGGCGGCACCGTTCGCAGGGTAGGCAGGGGTGTCTCAAGCGGCATGATGCCAAGCATAGCGGTAGTGAGTCTCAGTTACGCACTCAATCCCATGTTTGGCCACCACATGATCATTGTGGCAGCAGCACCGCCACCAAGCGTTGCCAGCGTCGATAGGCTGAGCATGACCACCACCGCCAGGCGCACCGCAAGACGCTTGGTTCTCTTGGCGAGAAAGTAGCCTTGCAGGAGCGCCAGAGGCAAGAGGGTTTGCAAGAACGCGAGGGAAGTGAGCGTTGGCCCAGTAAAGCTCTTTGGGTCAAACCCAATAGTAGCTTGGTTGATGACAAGCCAAAGCATCAAGCCAACTCGAAAAAACCAGACGCCACTCACGGCTAAAAACAGCCGTAGTGCCCAGCGGCGGTGGTGCTCAAAATTGCGGTTCCGAGCTGCGCGCCAAGCCATCGCCACGAACCACAAGATCAGAACTGCGTTGAAACTTGTCCCGAGGTGCTGCGGCAAATCGCCAGCGACGCCTTTGCGGATCCAAACGAGCGACAGGCCGCCGAGGGCTAAGGCAGTGGCCAAAACCATGTAGACCCGCCCGTTCCAGCGGTGGAAGGCAGGCGCATGTCGTCGCACGGCTGGCACGAGTTGAAAAAGCCCGCCAAGAATGATGGTCAACGCCATCAGAAGGTGCAGCCCCAAAACCCAGTTGAAGACATGGTCACCGGCAATGAAGCCCCGGTTCATGACTTCGTTCCAGCGCTCAGGGTGTCCAGAAAGCGTGCTTCGCCCGTAGAAGCTTGCGATGTAGGTGGCAAAGATGAGCTGCCCCAGTGCAGCGCTCACTACCCAGCCCATGGCAGCAATTCCTAGGGCCTTTTGACCGAATTCAGTGTTGTCCGGAGACCTGACTTGGCGCGACGTTAAGACCAGCAATCCAGGTAGTGTCATGGCATCAAGCTCAAATGAGGTGCGCCGAAGATGACCGCGAAGGAGACCGGGTGTCTCGGGGAATCAGACGAATGACGGTGAGGGTGGATGGATGACGGCGGGGCGGGCGGTTTAGATGGAACGTGCTACACCAAATCGAAGTCTGCGGGCCGAATACCTCTGCCAAGATTGCCTCTCGCATGGTCACAATCGCGCCTTGGAAAAAGCAGGGCACACTGAGCGAGTTGATCATCGTCGAAGGCTAGCTGATAAGCTTTTGGCAAGGCGATGTGATGTTTTGCCCACAACGCCTGGTGAGGCGAGCTTCGAAGACTTGCTCACGCGATATTGAGCACAAAGCCGCTTGATGGCACTTCTCCCCATCGCACAGCGCCGAACGGACCCAAAGCAGAACGCTTGATGCAACCGAGGACCCAAGGCATGGGGAGCATTGAGCCAATGGAAGAGGGGATGGCAAAAGAAGCGACGACGCGCCAAATCAGAAAAGCAAGCGGTGAGGCCAGCGACAGCGCGAACGGGCAGGCCTAAGAGCGAGTTTGGCGAGCCCGCGAACGGCCGCACTCATCAAAGACTGACAGTGCGCCTGCTCTTCCAGGCAATCAATGCCGGTAATGGCGCGTCATCTTCTAAGTGGAATCATCGCTAGATGGGTGATTCCAAGAAGCTGGCCACGTCCTTGAAGGCAAGAGGGCATGGGCGAGCCCAATAAGCCTCCCGATTGACGTGAGGATTATTTGCCTTAGCTTGAATGGATGCGCGACATTGCCGACAACGCAGACCAGCTCATCCAAGACTACTTCAATAGTCTTGGCATGGTGCTTTGGAAGGACCTCACGCCAGATGACAATACATCACTTCGGTTTTGGCATCTAAGTCTGGACGGCAGTGGCGAAGACAGCAGCGAGCTGGTGTTTGAAAGTAGAGGCCAAGTCTGGCGTTGGTGGCTTGCCACGCTTGCCTGGCAACGGTGGCTCATTAGAATTGCTCGCATTTGCACACACGCAGCGAGAAAAAATCACCGTGAAGCTCAGTATGTAGTGACATGGGCCAATGATGCAAATCGTTCAGTGCGCATGCCAAGTGCTGTCGAAGCTTCCATGGCAGCATTTGGTCGGCGTCGTCATCGCTTGGCTTCGGGCGGACTGCGATCCGGTCACCTTATTTACATGCCAGGATCTTCGATAGACGTGCTGGTGTGTCGAATTCACCAACATCTTTCCGTTGATGGTGAGTTGGGCGATGAGCTAGTGTGGCGAGGATTGAAACGGCAGGAAAGCAGCAATGAGACACGCGTATCGTTTTGGCGATCCCTTGAAGCAGCCGGTGACCGTGGAGCAGTGGCTCGTTAAGCACAGGAGTGCGACTCTGATGTGCCTGATTTGCGGTCAGCAGATGGCGCTTCGAGGCGTGCATGCTCAGACGACCGCCCACTTTGTTCACGGCGCGAATTCGAATTGCCCGACGATTACAAGGTCTCATGCACCATACAAATATTTGAGTTCACTCTCGAAGAGTCCTGGCGCCGCAAGCGCTGCCAAGAAGTTTGTTAAAGACAATCTCTACGGCGTCTACTACCGGATGAGGGCTCTTGCGCCGGGGTTGACTTGGACAGAGCTGTTGGCGGCCTGTGAAGCTGCAAAGGCCCATCAGGTATGGGCTTGGTCGGGATGACGCCAGAATACGCTCCCTCAGTGCTGCTTACTTGCGTGGATAGTTTCCCGGCAACGAGTTTTAGGCCATCTGAACTATCGTTTTTTTTGGAGCCCAATCCATCGCCAGGCGCTTACTGGAATTTTCCCCAAGGTCGGAAACGGCAAATTTTTGTCGTTGATCGCACGAAGGGGCAACTGAGCTTGGTGGACATCGACTTCACTCTCGCCCAGGGCGACATCTTCACGCGCATCGATGTTGCGCTTTCGTGAATCTAAAGACCTGCGCAGCATCAATTTGGCCGTTAGACACCGAGACGCGTGTTACGTGTGAGCGCTGAGGATCACATCACCGAGATCGTTACGACACTAGCCGATCATTGATCGCTTGGCTGAGTAGCTCAAACCACTTATTCATCTCGGTCTCGTCACCAAACTTCAACGTCCAAACCGGGTGATCCAGATCACGCACGCTAACGGTCAGGGTCCCCTCACGCTTGGAGCGATGCCAGTGCTTGTCCCAGGCCCTGATGTCGGTGAACCCATAGGTCTTCACCGCTCGGCCTTGTTTGAGTCGGATGGAAGAACGCTCGGTTGATAGTGCCACGGCAGTCGTCCGCGAAAAATGCGCGCGTTGGTAGTTGGCCTTGAACGCCGCTTTGGCGCTGTGGAGCTTCAATGCGTAGCCAGAACCAGCGGCGATGAGTGCTGCGCTACCGACAAGCACGATCAGAAGAAAAGTCCAAACCGTCATAGCGGGGCTCCTTGAAGAGGTGGGGGAGGCTTACTGGACGCGGCCAGTGATCTTCCATTTCCCGCCGATCTCAGTGAACGTGTAGACGCCATCCATCTGACTGCCGAAATCCTGCCCGAGTGCTTCCACCTTGGCGCTGACATCGCACGTGTAGCTCGGCGCGCCTTCAGCCTTGACGCACTTGCCGCTCTCGAAATCCTCGATCTTGGCCTTGTCATTGCTGTTGTCTTTAACGTAGAGCAAGAACGCGTCATGGCGCTCGCTTTCAGATGGGCCACCACCCGAGCAAGCCGCCAGAGAGACGATCAACGTGCCGATGACGGCAAAGCGAGCTTTGGACATAGGAATCCTTAGATAAGCGAGAGCAAACGGATTGGCACAGATGCATAGCCGTGTAAGGCCGCATGGCCGCCTCTGGCATCGGCCCATTGCAGTTGACAGCGTGCCGCGGCAACGTCAGTATGCGTTCAACGAATGATTCGTTCAACGAATTTTTGCAAGGCGCGTAACTCACGTTCATCCTTGTAAGGATGAGCACCCCCCAACCTGACATCCTGTCGTTGTTCGCTGCGCGGCTTAAAGCGCGCCGCCTAGCAATTGGCCTTGTGCAACAGGACTTGGGTGTCGCTCTTGGATTGGAGAGTCGCATCGCTCAGGCTCGCATCAGCCGCTACGAAACGGGCACGCATGTCCCAGATCTCAAGACTGCCCTGGATCTGGCTGATGCACTTGGTGTGTCCCTAAGTTCCTTGGTCGCCGAGTCTGATCGACTTGGTCAGATCATCGAGCTGGTGCGCCAACTGCCAGAGGGTCAGCAGGAAGAGCTGGCGAAACACTTGTCGACACTCGCCGCATCGTCTCCTTCGAAGTCCGAAAAAGAGTAGGCCGAACAACCTATTCGACGGACAAGCTCTCACTTGGGGAGCAGCGAAGGACGTCGCAAAATTGCGGCTGAGCCCAGCACAGCGGCCCGGCTCGTCCATGGTGCGAAAGTCCCGTTGCTGTCTTGGCATGCTTCCCGTCAGACAATTCCTACACAGATGCCAATGCGCGTCCGATCTGAACAGGCGGTGTGATCCTGTAATCTTGCGAGCGGACGGTCGTTTTCAAATAAGCCAGGGAGCACAGATGGAAGGCAGCGCGTCATGACCGGCAAGACCCAGCTCAGTGTTGCCATCGCGCTTTTTATCCTTGCCTTCATTGCAGGGGTCTACCTCTCCGGTCAGTTGATCTTGATGCTGTTGAAGGTGGCCGGTCCCCTCACCGTCGGCACCTACTGGTCTTACGTCAAAGCGCTGGACCTCCCGCAGTTCGCTCCCTATGCCACCAAGATCAAGCTGGCTGGCGGCCTCGGCTTCGGCGTGCCGCTTGTGGCCTGGATCGCACTGCTGATCCCCCTGTTCAAGCCAAAGGCCGCCGCTTTGCATGGCGACGCGCGCTTTGCTTCTGGCAGTGATCTGGCTAAGAAGGACATGCTCAAACCGTCGCCAACCGGCATTGTGGTTGGCAAGCACGGTGGCAAGCTGGTGCGCTTGCCCGGTCAGCAGTTTGTGATCCTGGCCGCGCCCACGCGTTCGGGCAAGGGGGTGGGCATCGTCATTCCCAATCTGCTCGACTACCAAGGCTCGGTGGTGGTGCTGGACATCAAGCAGGAAAACTTCGATCTGACCTCCGGCTGGCGCAAGAGCCAGGGGCAAGAGGTCTTTTTGTTCAACCCCTTTGCCGAAGACGGGCGCACGCACCGCTGGAATCCGCTGAGCTATATCTCGCCCGATCCGGCCTTTCGCGTGTCGGATCTGATGAGTGTGGCGGCGATGCTCTACCCGGATGGCTCCGACGCCCAGAAGTTCTGGGTGAGCCAAGCGCGCAACGCCTTCATGGCGTTTACGCTCTATCTGTTCGATAGCTTGGACGATCAGATCAAGCGCAAGCACCCGAAAGACACCTGGATGTTCCCAACCCTTGGCTTGCTCTATCGCGTGTCGTCTGGGGATGGGAGCGACTTGAAGGGCTACCTCAAAAAGCTCTCGCAGCGCGACTTCCTGGGTCGCGACGCCAAGATGGCGTTCGACAATTTGCTCTCGCAAGCCGAAGAGACGTTCGCCTCGATCATGGGCACGTTCAAGGAGCCGCTCAACCAGTTCATCAACCCAATCCTGGATGCGGCCACCAGCGGCAATGACTTCTTGTTGACGGATGTGCGCAAGAAGAAGATGAGCATCTACATTGGCATCCAGCCGAACAAGCTGGCCGAAAGCCGCTTGTTGATCAACCTGCTTTTCAGCCAGCTCATCAACCTCAACACCAAAGAGCTGCCGCAGAACAATCCGGCGCTCAAACACCAGTGTTTGCTGCTGATGGATGAGTTCACGTCCATCGGCCGGGTCGACATCATTGCAAGCGCGGTGAGCTACATGGCCGGCTACAACATCCGCTTGCTGCCGATCATCCAGAGCATGGCGCAGCTGGACGCGACCTATGGCAAGGATGTCTCGCGCACCATCATCACCAACCATGCCTTGCAAATCGTCTACGCCCCGCGCGAGCAGCAAGACGCCAACGACTACTCGGACATGCTTGGCTACACCACGGTGCGCAAGAAGAACAAGTCGCACACCAGTGGCAAGAAAAGCAGTGTGTCCTACTCCGAGACCGAGCAACGTCGCGCATTGATGCTGCCACAGGAGTTGAAGGCGATGGGCTTTGACAAGGAGGTCTTCCTCTATGAAGGCATCCCAAGCCCGGTGCTCTGCGAGAAGATTAAGTATTACGAAGACACCTACTTCACCAAGCGCTTGTTGCCAAGGGTGAAGATTGAAGCCTTACAGATGGTCCCCGCATGAGTGATAGCACACCTTCCAATGTGCCTCAGAATCGATTGAAGGCTGATGGCAGTCACAGTCAACAGCTTCTGCGTGACCTGGCATTAATCAATGCGCGCACTGTGCAGCAGTTAGGGCCATTGCAACCGGGGGCGTCCGTAGCAACGCCTAAGCGCAAGCCCAATCTTCCACGTCCAATGCAACGCCTCAATCAGGATGCTTTTATGACTCAGACTAACGATTCTTCCCCTGATTCGGTCGGCAAAAGACCGCCAGTGCCACAAGGCTTGCGCGAAAGCTTCAAGGATTACCCCGATCACATCGCGCGGTTGGAAAGTGCGCTCCAAGAGTCGGTCGATAAGCCATCGCCGATTACCCCTCCCTTGGAGTTTGCGATCTGGGCGATCGAGGGCTGTCTTGATACCTTTATCGACGAATCACGTGAAAAGCTCAGGATTGCAGAACAAACGGGCGACCAAGAAGCAATCGCACTGGCGAAGGCAACGCATCTACTCATGCTTCATAGCGCCGCTAAGGGCACATGGAAGGAGCAGAATTTAATGGACTATTTTGGTTTCCCAAGTTCGAGTCATCGTCATGGCTGATGAAAGCGATGTGCTGCCGAAAGGGATCCACGAGCAGATCCTACGCGAGCAAATACTAACCGCCCCAGATTTCATCAATTCAACAGCCCAGCAGCAGCCGAAAGCAGTCATTCTGGGCGGCCAGCCTGGTGCGGGTAAGGGCGGCCTTGTCGCTCAGGCGAAGGCCGAGCTTGATCAAAATGCGGTCACAATCGACCCCGATGAGTTGCGCCGCTACCACCCGCGCGTTGCTGACTTTCGACGCGAAAATCCTTATGAATGGTCTGGTCGAACCCACAAGGACGCGAGCTCTTGGGCCGATGAGCTGCGCATGGCAGCGACTGCCGAAAAAAAGAACCTCATCTTCGACACCACGTTAAGCGATGGAAAGTGGGCATCGGAGACGCTAATCAAGGGCTTGCAAGAGCAGGGCTATGAGGTCGAGGTGCGTGCTGTTGCTTCTCCCAAGTTGGAGAGTGAGCATGGTGTCGATGAGCGTTTTACGGCCAACACCGACAGGCAAGGCTACGGTCGCCATGTGCCTGAGGGCGCGCGTGATGCAATCTACGGAAAGCTCCCTGTCAGTTTAGATACCATCCATACGAACAGCAACGTGCCCATCCGCATCTTCAATCGTGAGGGCATCGAGCTTTACGATAGTCGCACCGACGCACGCATGCCTGGTCAAGCGATGGAGGAAGCGCGCAACGCGCGGCTTAAAGATCCCGCTTTCACCGAGCATCTTCGGGAAGCCTGGCAAAAGCAAGTCGATTGGCACCGTGATCTACCGGAACACGTGCAGGCGATCCCGAAATCTGATCCTGCTGTCCAAGCAAAACTGCTTGAGGAGCATGCCAAGCTCCGGGTGAGCGATGTAGTTGCTAGTCGCATGGAAGGCATCGCCACCATTGATGAACTCGTGCGGCCGGGGGCTCCGCCTGCACGCGTGCCTGTGCCCGAGCCGGAGATCCCGGGCTTGCGTCGCGCCGGGATGACGGCAGGGCTCGCGGGCTTGGGCGTTGCTGCGACCGCCTACGACGCGTCGCAAACCGGAGAGCGTGTTGGCACGCTGTTGGCACAAGACAACCTCACCGCAGCGCGCTCAGAAGCGTTGCACTTTGCTGCCCGAGGTGCGGGCGGCTGGGCGGGGGGCGCCGCTGCCGCTGCTGTGGTTGGCACAAGTGGTGCCGGACCCGTCGCCCTGGTGGTGGCTGATGGTTATCTATTCAGTGCCGCTGCCGAAAAGGCCGTGACGCTCTGGGATAACCGCCAGATCTATACGCAAACCGACACGCAGGGCGTGAGCTGGGAGTTCAACGGCAGCCAGTGGCTTCGCCAAGAAAAAGCCGACCTGCAAGACGATGGCGCGGATACCCCACAGAAGCAGGGCATGTTCGCGCTACCTGAAAAAGCGCGCGAGCTGAACTATCACGCCAGTGGTGAAGCGACCGAGCAGGCGCTGGGCAAGGTGCAACCCAGTAATCCCTATGTGCAGCCATCCAGTGAGGCAGATGCGGCGCATCTCTATGCGCGTGATTGGCGGCATGATCCGGCAAGTGGCCAGTGGTCACGGATGATCGCCGACGAAGTCGATCGGAACGATCGACCTGTCTGGACGGTGGATCCGGCAAGCCCCGAGCGCAGTGCTGCACTGGACCAGCAGGCAGCTCAGGTGGTGGACGCCAACATTGCCCGAGGTCCGGCCGCGATTGCAGCGACCTATCAAGCTGCTTATCAGCGCAATGGCTGGGACGACTTCGGCCCTGTGCCAGCGGCCGTGCAAGCCGCTTTAAACCCCGACTCACTGCAAGCATCGGACGGCAGGCAGTATCAGCGCGATACGCAAGGTCAGTGGCGCCATGACGGCGTTGTTGCCGAAGGCAATGTCTCGCTGGAACTCAATGCAACGCGTGAGCGCTTGCAACCGGCCTTGGAGCAGCATGCGCAGGCAATGGCACAGATGCGCGCGCGGCAAACGCCAACGGCGCAGCAACAAGACCAGGCCAATACTGAAGCGACGTATGCCGCCTATGGCGTTGCGCCCAATGCCCAGACTGCAGGCGCGATCCAGCTTGCGGTGCAAAAAACCCGTGAGACAAACGGGATTGATGCCGCGACCAGCTCTTTGGCATTGGAGCGTGATGCGACCGGTCAATATTCGGTGGACAGCCCAATCCAGCATTTAAGCCGTGACGCCGATGGTGTAGTGCGTGTTGCAGCAACGACCAGCACTGATGAGATTCATCAGGCACTTGGGCAGCTGCAATCAGTTCGGCAGGAGCAACCACCTTCGACGGGTGCACCCGAGCTGCGCATTGACGCGCAATCGCCCCAAGAGCGTGACGCCTACGAGCAGGCCATGCGGGAGGCCAATCGGCAAGGCGTTTCGACGCAAGAAGCGCAACAGGTCGCAAGCTTCGCCGCAACGACCGTCACCGCTCCGCATGTGGATGAAACCCAAGCGCCTCAGGCAGCCATTGACGTGCAGCGAGACCGAGAAGTTGCACGCACGCCCGACGCGCCTGCTGCTGCGGAGATGGCAACGCCTGCCCCGGTCGTGATCCCTTCACCCGTCAACGCGCCGCTGCCAGAAGACGTGCGCCCGGTCGCTAGGCCCGCCGAACCAAAGCCCGAGCCTGTCCCACAGCGCGAATCCCAAGAAACCCGAACACCTGAGGTTGCCGCACCCTCGGCAGCCGGCGCAGTCCAGCCGAAGGCAGAACCAGTAGACCCACCCACGGCAAGCGCATCTGCGCCGAGCGTCGGATCGGTCTCATCAGCTCTCACGTCTCGTGAGGAAGCTCTAACCCAGGCAACTGTTCCAACGCCGCCTTCATTTCAGGAAGTGGAAGGGCTGCGCCTCGGCGACCGGGGACAAGAGGTCGAGTTCTTGCAGTATCGATTGCAGCAAGTGGATGCCCGGGGGCCAAACGGTCAGGCCGTGCCGCAAGACGGGCACTATGGTCCAGAGACCGAACATGCGGTAAGGCGGTTCCAGCAAGACCAGGGTTTGCCTGCAACGGGCGTTGCCGGCCAAGACTTGGATGCTGCATTGTCCCAGGCACAACACGCGCGTCGAGAAGCTCTGAAACCCACGGAGCCTGCATCGGCAAATGCAGCAGTGGAGCAGGGCAGCGAGCAGCAAGCCCGAGTAGGAATGCCGCAGAACGACGCGCCATCGGCTGTTCTATTGCAGGCAACGCAGCAAGAGGCGGTGCGAGCGCCGTCGCCGGCAATCCCAACACAGAGCGAAGCGCCGGCACAGATCATCTTGCCTGAGCGCATGACCTCCTCCTATGTGTCATCGCCGAGCTTCGGTGGGGCTGGCGGGCGTTCAAACCCAGGTATGAACGATGAGGATCGGGTCGAGCAAGCGAGACCCTCCCAAGATGTCGCTCAGCCAGCGTTTCCCTCTGATCATCGGGATTACGCGTTGTTCTCCGCGATCCAGGCCCAGCTCCCGAAGGGCATATCTGATGAAAAGACGGCCGAGGTGCTCCATGCCGTCAAAGAGTCAGGGATCGAGCGCGCGGATGAACTCCGCAAAGTGACCATCCAAGATGATGTCGCCTTTGTCTTTGGAAAAACGCCCGGCTTTCACTCGGAAACCGCGCTCAACACGCCATCGCCTGGCATCAATGAAACCTTGCAGAAGACAGAGGCATTGGATCAACAACGGACGCAGGAGATGGGGCAATTCCAGCGCGAGCGCGAAGAAATCGACAAGAACCCAACGGGCCCCGTAATGACGCTCGCTGCCCACTCTCAGCAGCAAATGATGTCAGACGCGTCCAGTGGTGATGGGGGCGGTGGCTGATGTGGTGGGAGCCTAGGATCGGCGTGATAACGATTGGGAGCAGCACGTGCTAAGTGATGTTGACGCGTTTTGTGCGCTATCCGCCGTGGTCCGACTCTGCAATGTGCGGCTGCGCTTTGCGCAACGCACCTTCGCTTGACGCAAACCTTGGTTGCTGAAAAAGCAATAGCGTGGGGCTTGCAGCCTTAGGTTTGGCGCCAATGCCAACGCCAGATCAACAAAACGCAAATGTAATTTTAATGTCTGCGCGGGTAGCCTCAACTCACGCAAGTTGTGCAGTAGATCTCGAAGTGTAGGTGCTATGGATAGCGAGTCAGGTCAGACGGATGACGCAGAACAACCGCTCTTTCGCAAGCGAAAGGGGCCGGAGACAACTTCCACACTCGGCGACCTAAAAGATGCGTTTCCCTCGTCCATCCGGATCTGGATCGGCTGTGGCTGTGTGCTTTTCCTCTTGCTGGCCACATTTGTTCTAACCGCGTCCTACTCCAAGCGAGAGCATGTATCAGGCCAGATCATCTCGACGCATGGGCGAGTGGACATCCGAAGTGGAACGCCTGGCCTCATCCTGTCAACGACGTTAAAGCCCAACGCCTTGGTCAAAAAGGGCCAAGTGCTCGCGGAGCTGTCAGCCGACACCACCGACGAAGCGGGCCGCTCTCTATCCGATGAGACGATCAAGCGTGCGCTCACCCGATCAGAAGAGCTGACCAAGGAGCAATTGCAGACGCATGAATTTTCTGGCCAGCGCGAACGGGAACTGACGCGCCAAGTCGAAGAAACGAGCGGTGCGCTGCAGGAAGTCGCTCGTAAGATTTCAATCTTGGAAAAGAAATATGCCAAGAACCAAGAACTTTTGAAGACCATTGAGCCGCTGCTTGCTGAGAAGTATGTGTCCAAATACACCTACCTCACCTACGAAAACGCTCTCTTGGATGCAGAGGCTCAGATCCAGGATGCCCGCGCGCAACAGTCCACACTTCGCAATCAACGTGCAGCTTTGCTAGGTGAAATCACCGAGATAAGGACGACGGCCAGCAGGCAAGCAAGTGAAATCGAGCGCGAGAAATCCACGATCGAAGATCAAGTGGCCAGAGCCAAGTCCGACCGGCTGCAGACCATCACCTCACCATTGAGCGGCACGGTCGCAGCGATCTATGCATCCCAAGGTCAGCGTATCGGCACCGACTCGATCATTGCATCCATCACCCCAAGCGAGTCGGTGTTCGAGGCTGAAATCCTCATTCCTTCAAGAGCCATCGGACATGTGACGGTCGGCACCGAGGTGCTGCTCAATATCGCCGCATTCCCGAAAGCAAAGTATGGCGCCATCCAGGGACGCATCGCATCGCTGTCAACCCAGACCAGCCCCCTTGGCGAGTTGGAGCGCCGCTATGGTCGCCAGTCGCCTACTGAGCCGGTCTATACCGCCAAGGTGGCATTGCCCTCGCAAACCATCGGAGTCGCCCAAGAAGCGAAGTCCTTCCTTCCGGGGATGGAAGTGGACGCGGAACTGATCTTGGAGGGGCGCAAGATTTGGGAGTGGATGTTTGACCCCTTCCAAACCATGGGCTCACGCTTGACGGGTGAAAAGCGATGAAGGATGTCTTGACACCATCCGCCAATGGCGATGCCGAGCCGGATCGCTCTGCCGAACCAAGCCTGGTGTTCTCCTCGAAGCGCCGTGTTCCGCATATCCGCCAAACTGAGTCGAGCGAGTGCGGCCTGGCCTGCATTGCGATGCTGCTCTCCTACTACGGCCATGAAACGAGCCTCGGTGAGCTTCGCAACCGCTTTACGGTGTCTACCAGTGGGGCAACGCTCGCTTCGCTGATTGAAATCGCTGATGCCAACGGGCTCACAACGCGTCCGCTTCGCTTGGAGCTTTACGAACTGCCCAAGCTGTCTTTGCCTTGCATGGTCCACCTGCACCACGGGCACTTTGTCGTGCTCACAGCGGTGCGGGGCGGGCACGTGCACATCAGCGATCCTGCGACCGGCGTCAAGAAGATCAAGCTCGACGAGTTCGATGAGGTTTTTAGCGGCATTGCGTTGGAAGCGCATCCAGGCCCGGCCTTCAAGAAGATCAAGAGCGTGCCATCGGTATCGCTTCGTGATCTGGCAGGCTCGCTTCGGTCCCTAGTGCCCGCATTTTGGGTCGTGGGCATCTTGGCGCTGTTCCTGGAAGGCTGCGCGCTGATTGCACCGCAATACTTGAGACTGACCATGGATCAGGTGCTCAGCGTCAAGGACGATGGCCTGGTCACCACATTGGCGATCGGCTTTTCGATCGTGCTCTTGGTCCAACTCGTCCTAACCGTTGCCAGGAAGTGGACCTTGCTGTGGATCTCTTCCACCACCGGCTTGCGGTGGAGCAGCAACTTGTTCCGTCACCTGGTGTCGCTACCCCAGTCGTATTTCGTGAAGCGGCATACCGGGGATATTTCAAGTCGCT
>NZ_JAGHWZ010000004.1:0-21209 GCF_017746015.1 Xanthomonas sp. A1809
CCCGATCCAGCGATCCAACGCGTACCGTGCTCTGCTCAATGAAGCCCTCTCCGACGAACTGCTCGCCAACATTCGTCTTCATCTACAGCAGCAGCGAGCCCTGGGCCACGACGCCTTCCGCACAATGGTCGAAGCCAAGACCCACCGCTTTGCAGGCGTCAGGCCCGCTCATCGGCCACGCAAACCGAACACCGCCGAGTGATAAGTTAACCTGCCTCCGTTACTTGCGATGATATGGCTAAAATTTTCGCCCAATTGGCCGATATCGCCTGAGCGGCTTAGTGCGAGCTAACTTCTTTAGGAGAAGCATCAATGGATTGGTTTGACTTTCTCACCAATAAAGTTGCTTTAGGATCAATCACCGGCATCATCGTTGCCGCAGCTATCACCTGCTGGCGGGCTGGATCTTTTCATCCTGTCAACGCTAGGCTCCTGCGTTTCTTCATTGCCAGGGACGAGATTGAAGATCCGGTGATCAAGAAGAACTTGGCGGACCAGGCTGCACTGGTTAGCTTTCGTATGACCCATGGTGTGCGGTCACAAACGCTTTTGGACGCTCAAAACCTCGCAGCTTTCTCCGAGAAAAGAAATATACCCATTAGCTTGATAGGCAGAGCGGGATGGGCATTCGATCTAAAAAAGCTAGAAATCGTTCCCAAAAGAATTCCCCATTGGGCATGGCCAGCCGGGGCTTCAATTGTCCTATTTCTCCTAATCATTGGAATGATCATCTCAGCGGCTGTGGCTTCAACCGACGATCTGCTAATTACATTGAAGGGCAGCGAAACATCATTATGGTTGACAAGCACCGAAGCCAGGAAAGTCCGCCCGATCTTCGGGAAAAAGGAAAATTTCGTAAAAGACCAATGCTCATCCAGCCAAAAACCGGTCAGCCCACCGGGGTTTAAATCGACCGACCCCAGGACGCTGTGCGATATCTGGGCAGATAACTCATTCGATAAATATTTAGCCCAGGAAATCCCCAAGCAGCGCCGCGTTTTTCTGATGGCCTTAGGTATGCTGACCTGGTATGCGCTTATGATCTTTGGCACAATACGTCAGTGGCTTGCGCAGATTGAGTTGAAAAAAATCCTAGGCAAGGCAGAAACAGAAAAGGCCGAAGCTTGAGATATCGGCCACGCAAGCCGAGCGCCATCAACTGATAAGTTAACCTGACCCCGTTATTTGACCCCGTTATTTGTTCCTTAATTAACCTGT
Source organism: Xanthomonas sp. A1809 (assembly GCF_017746015.1). Lineage (NCBI taxonomy): Bacteria > Pseudomonadati > Pseudomonadota > Gammaproteobacteria > Lysobacterales > Lysobacteraceae > Xanthomonas > Xanthomonas sp. A1809. The sequence continues at coordinate 1,219 of NZ_JAGHWZ010000004.1, forward strand.
CCGAGAAATCGGGGATGGTCCAACCTGACCCCGTTACCGTTACGCTGGTGCCGTAAAAATGTGGGGATACCTAGGAACCTGACCCCGTTATTAGCCGTTGGAACCTGTCTCACGTTGGCTAGAAAGCTTGCGCACATTGCCCGACGCAGTACGCGAGCAGATGACGCTGGTGCCGTAAAAACGTGGGGATACCTAAGAACCTGACCCCGTTATTACTCCGACTTTCCAACGTAACCCAGTTCTGCCAACCGTCGAAGAACGCGATTAAAGGAATCAGCACCAACAGAGACAAGCTGACGCCAATCAAAATATGGCGGCTGAGTGTTTTTCTTTACCCAAACATCGGTCAAATAATCCCTAAATCCGCTTGCACGTACATAGCGAGCACCAAGCCTATCGTCGTTAACAACCTTGGTCAGCTCAGCCCTGACGTCTGCATCAAATATTGGCGTATCAAATGACATAGCTTCCAAAAACGAAAAATCCCCTACCCATTTCTTACTGACATAGGCGCCGAGCGTAGTTATTCTGAATGCTTCCGGCAGACCTTCTCGCTGAATGTCTCCATCTAATTCAAGAGTCTTTCTTTCAACTGATTCAATCAGCTTTTTTCTATTAAGCCGGATGAGATGATTCGTGATCTGACCACTTGTAAACCCGCGATCCTGCATTTCTTCAATAACAGCAGACATCTTTACAAAGCCATCGGCCGCCCCTGAAATTACGTGATCCCAAGAAAGATAAGACAAGATCAACAGCGACAGGAAATGTTCGTATATATCAGCAGTCGTGACATCGAAAACATTAGAAGCCAGCGACGCCGATTCTTGGAAGTGGGAATAATCACCAAGTAGAGCAGTTTTTGCAAATTCGTGGACTGGAATTATATACCCATCCCCATCCATAACCTTTCCAACAATCCTCTCAGACTGGACATTCGGGTTTCCAAAAAACCTAGCGACAAGCTCCACTGCAATTCTTATATTTCCGGAAGATACATTAACAATAAACTCCATTATATCTTTGTTTCTTGACATCGAATTTCTAAGGACATCTATCAAGATAGATAGTGACTCCAAGTGAAGCGAGACCCCTCCAATCGATTGAATTGGAAGACGACCCTCCGCCATTTTCTTAGCAAAAACAAGACGCTTTTCAATAGCATCTTCCAGCTTTGGTGGTGGAATAACGAACACCTTAGACGGATATGCAGAGACAGCACCACTTCTCTTCGAAGCATGAAATGTCTGAGGCCGTAGAGCGATGAACACAACCGAAGACCAATGCGCGCTAAGCTCCTGTGCGATAACAAAAGCATCGGTCTGTACCGACGTACTCCGCTGATCAGCATTGTCAATCACAAATACGATCTGAGCAGTACGCGATTTTGCGACAAAAGCTAAAACCCTCTTCAAGTGACTTTCGCGCCTAGATGCCAAGCCCATCAATAGTGTGAGCCGCTGTTCTTGAAAGGAGGACTCATTAATATCTCGAAGTTGAGACATTATCCCGGTATCAAATTCATTCAACTCAGCTTTATATATGCTTTCAAGCATCTTCGCGTCCATCTTATTGACACCAAGATCCTCTCGAAGCGTAACTTCCACTTGTTCAAGAAGTGCATCTTTAGTTTCTTTAACTAGCGCACCTTCCGAACCCAGGTCAAAGTAGATGCTTATTACCTTTTTAAAGACATCGCTTGCACTCACTTTCATTAGGTGCTTCAGAAATGACGTTTTTCCTACACCTACATCACCTAGCAGAACTAGGGGGCGGCGAGCAAGGGCTTCAGCCAAGACCTTCTCGCTAAACTCTCCTTTACGCGAATTCCTAGGATTTACCTGCTCCAGCTTGCTTCCAGTAACACCAGAAGGAAATAGTGCAGCGTATCGGGCTGCAACGATACTCTTACCAAGCATCGAGTATTGAGAAATAGGACCACTTTCGCAATAACACTCTCGCAGAAACTCTGTCTCTACACCATCAGACCTACCTAAATCCTCGATTACAAGCGACGCCGCATTGCGCAGTGTTTCTTGGAAATCACTTGAATAGGAATAGTCGTGATATTGAATGCATAATGAGGAGAGTTTAGGTGGCGTGACAGCAGAACTTTTCCCACTGAGAATCGGCCTATATCGCTGCTCGGTGACTCCTGGACGTGAGATAGTGTCGAAGACCATAACGAAGTTCCTTACGATTTCGTCGTAGCCGTCAAAAACCAGCGCATCACCGGAAAGCGGAGAAAGACCGTCGTTGCGTGTCGCCATGAATATTATTAGCTGAGACGCGTTACTTACCACCGCAAGCTCGACACCTCTTGACTGGCAGTACTTTTGCGCCTGGAGGACAGCATCTCCAACTTCTTTAGAGAATGCACAGAGTGAGTCAAGACGCACTCGCACGCCTGATTTTGGGCCTCTTGGCGGAAATTTAAACTGATCCGATGATCGCTTGGCCTCAACAATTAGCGATCGGGGAGCACCACATTCGTAGTCGGTACGCTCTCCCGACTGCGCAACTTCGACCTTTGTTTCTACGACGTCCCATCCAAGGCAATTCCGCAGGAACAAATCAATGAATGAAAATCGGGTTTGGGCTTCATTTGAAAGGTCACCAAGTGGTGAGTATTCCGCAACGAGCTTCTTCAAATTATCCAAGCCAACACTATATTCGATTGACATCCTGCATCCTCTCACTCAATTAGTTCATATTAGCCAACTAAACTCGCAATGGTAGGTGGCTGCACTTATCGAAAAAAGGGCGGCCAATGGCCGCCCTTTCTTATCAGTCAGTTCCTAAACTACTCAAACCCCAACAGGATTTGCCTTCTCAGGATCAATCTTGTACTGCTTGATCGCCCGGGCCACATCCTTGCCCGTCATCTTGCCGTCCTTCGCCAGCGCGGCAATCGCCGCATGTGCGATGTAGTAACGGTCCACTTCGAAGAAGCGGCGCAGGTTGGCACGCGTATCCGAGCGACCGAAGCCATCCGTGCCGAGCACGGTGTAGGTCATCGGGACGAAGGCGCGGATCTGGTCGGCGAAGGCGCGCACGTAGTCGGTGGCGGCGATGGCCGGGCCCTGGCGGCCTTCCAGCAGCTGGGTGACGTAGGGCTTGCGCTGTTCGGCTTCCGGGTGCAGGCGGTTCCAGCGCTCCACGGCGTAGCCGTCGCGGCGCAGTTCGTTGAAGCTGGGGCAGGACCAGATGTCGGCGGTGACGCCGAAGTCCTTGTCCAGCAGTTCCGCGGCGGCAATGGCTTCGCGCAGGATGGTGCCCGAGCCCAGCAGCTGTACGCGCAGCTCGCCCTTCTTGGGCTTGCCGGCGTCGGTGAGCAGGTACATGCCCTTGATGATGCCCTCGGCCGCGCCGTCCGGCATGCCAGGATGGACGTAGTTCTCGTTCATCAGGGTGATGTAGTAGTACTCGTCGATCTGGTCTTCCATCATCGCCTTCATGCCGTGCTGCATGATGACGGTGACTTCGAAGCCGAAGGTCGGGTCGTAGCTACGCACGTTCGGGATGGAGCCGGCAATGACCTGGCTGAAGCCGTCTTCGTGCTGCAGGCCTTCGCCATTGAGCGTGGTGCGGCCGGCGGTACCACCGAGCAGGAAGCCACGCGTGCGCATGTCCGCTGCCTGCCAGGCGATGTCGCCCACGCGCTGGAAGCCGAACATGGAGTAGTAGATGTAGAACGGCAGCATCGGCACATCCGACACCGAGTAGCTGGTGCCGGCGGCCATCCACGAGGCGATGGCGCCCGGCTCGCTGATGCCCTGCTGCAGCACCTGGCCGGTCTGGTCTTCGCGGTAGTACATCAGCTGGTCGGCATCGACCGGCTTGTACTTCTGGCCGAACGGGGCATAGATGCCGATCTGGCGGAACATGCCTTCCATGCCGAAGGTGCGCGCTTCATCGGCCACGATCGGCACGATGCGCGGGCCCAGTTCCTTGTCGCGCAGGGCGATGTTGAGGCTCTGCACGAAGGACATGGTGGTGGAATACGTGCGCTCGCCGCTGTCCTTGAGCAGGCGCTCGAACTTGTCGAGCGTGGGCGCGACGAACGACTTGCTGGCCTTGGGACGGCGCGAGGGCAGGAAGCCGCCCAGCACGTTGCGGCGTTCTTTGAGGTACTGCACTTCCGGGGAATCTTCGCCGGGGTGGTAGAACGGCACCTGGCCGTCTTCCAGCTGGGCGTCGGTGACCGGGATGTTGAAGCGGTCGCGGAAGTGCTTGACCGCCGCATCGTCCAGCTTCTTGGTCTGGTGGGTGGGGTTGAGCGCCTCACCAGCCGAACCCATGCCGTAGCCCTTGACCGTCTTGGCCAGAATCACGGTGGGCATGCCGGTGGTGTTCACGGCCTGGTGGTAGGCGGCATACACCTTGTGCGGGTCGTGGCCGCCACGGTTCAGGCGCCAGATGTCGTCGTCGGACAGGCCGGCGACCATGGCCGCGGTCTCCGGGTACTTGCCGAAGAAATTGGCGCGCGTGTAGGCGCCGCCGAAGGCCTTGCAGTTCTGGTATTCGCCGTCGACGGTTTCCATCATCAACTTGCGCAGCACACCGTCGGTGTCCTTGGCCAGCAGCGCGTCCCAGTAGCCGCCCCAGAGCAGCTTGATGACGTTCCAGCCGCCGCCACGGAACACGCCTTCCAGTTCCTGGATGATCTTGCCGTTGCCGCGCACCGGGCCGTCCAGGCGCTGCAGGTTGCAGTTGACCACGAAGATGAGGTTGTCCAGGCCTTCGCGGCCGGCCAGCGCGATGGCGCCGAGGGTTTCGGGTTCGTCCGATTCGCCGTCGCCGATGAAGCACCACACCTTGCGGTCGGACTTCTCGATGAGACCGCGGTTTTCCAGGTAGCGCATGAACTGCGCCTGGTAGATGGCGGCCAGCGGGCCCAGGCCCATCGACACGGTGGGGGTTTGCCAGAACTCGGGCATCAGCCACGGGTGCGGGTAGGAGGAGATGCCCTGGCCGTCCACTTCCATGCGGAAATTGTCCAGCTGGGACTGGCTGATGCGGCCTTCGAGGAAGGCGCGGGCGTAGATCCCCGGGGCGCTATGGCCCTGGATGAACAGCAGATCGCCCGGATGGTTGTCCGAAGGCGCACGCCAGAAGTGGTTGAAGCCCACGTCGTACAGCGTGGCGCTGGAGGCGAAGGAGGCGATGTGGCCGCCCAGGTCACCCGGCTTGCGGTTGGCCCGCACGACGGTGGCCATGGCGTTCCAGCGGATGATCGAGCGGATCTTCCACTCCAGCGCGGAGTCGCCGGGGTGCTTGGCCTCGTTGGCCGGGGAGATGGTGTTGACGTACTCGGTGGTGGGCGAGAACGGCAGGTAAGCGCCGGCGCGGCGGGTCTGTTCGACCATGCCTTCCAGCAGCTGATGGGCGCGCTCCGGGCCTTCGACGTCGATGACGGCCTTGATCGATTCGAGCCACTCCTGCGTCTCAAGCGGGTTCGGATCGTTGTGCAGCACTTCGTTCAACCAGTTCATTAGCGCTCCCGGGGGGACACACCCCGCGGGTGTGTCGACATCGTGAATTCGTGAACCCCCAAGTGTACCGCACGCACCTGTTGCCATTCCTCGCTACGGGTGCGTATGGAATGGGACGCTGTTGTGCGCTGCGTGGAGCCTGGGTGCCTGTTGAAACGCCGATGCGGCGCAGCGGGCGCGGCCGGTGTACGACCAAAGGATGAGGGGCAGCGGCAGGCGATGGCCGGGCGCTGCCGCATCGAGTGGGCCGCTGTGCATGCCCGCCCGTAGGAGCGCACCTGGGCGCGAGAGGCTTTCTCGGTGACGCCTCGCGCCCAGGTGCGCTCCTACGCGATGGCGGAGTCTGTGGGTTCGGCTGGGTGCCGTCGCCAGAACATCCCAGCGGCGGGCGCCGCCGATTGCAGGAGCGCACTTGAGCGCGAGCAGCTTTATCGGTGAAGCCTGTCGCGCCCGGGGGCGCTCCTACGCGATGGCGTGGTCTTTGGGTTTGCCAGGACATCGCCCCGCGGCGGGCGCCGCCCCGTGGCAGCGTGCTGGTCAGAATGCTTGCAGCGCTTCGGTCAGTTGGCCGTTGTTGTTGACTGCGCCCATGGTGTAGCCCTGCCAGCCCGGGTAGGCGTTGGGCTCCCAATAGAACACGCCGAGGACGCGCGCGCCGATGCTGCTGCTGCGGCTGAGCAGGTTGCTGAGCATGGCGCGGGTGGTGGCCGCCTGCTGCCAATCCATGCCGACCTCGGAAATCACCACATCGCTGCCGTAGCGCGCAATCATGTCGCGCATGTTGGTGTCCAGGCGGCTGTTGTAATCCTGCCAGCTGCCAACCGGCGGATAATGCGACATGCCGATCACGTCCCACTTGCCGCCGGCCGAGCGCAGGTTATCGAAGAACCAGCGGAAGTTGGCGTTGTCGTAGCCATTGGCCAGATGCACGACGACCTTGGCGTTGGGATACACCGCCTTGGTGGCGGTGTAGCCGCTGTTGATGAACTGGCCCAGGCTGGCGAAGTTGGGCGTCTTGCCCTCGTTCCACAGCATGCCGCTGTTGATCTCGTTGCCCACCTGCACCCAGCTGACGGTGATGCCGTTGTCCTTGAGGTATTTGAGGATGCCCTGGGTGTGGCTGTACACATCGGTGTTGAGCTGGGCAACGGAGTGGCCGGCCCATGCCGCAGGCTTGGTCTGCTTGCCCGGGTCGGCCCAGCTGTCGCTGTAGTGGAAGTCGATCATGATGCGCATGCCTTGCGCGGCGGCGCGCTTGGCCTTGTCCAGGGTGTCGCGGCCATCGTTCCAGCCGCCGGACGGGTTGACCCAGACGCGCAGGCGAATGGCGTTGCCGCCGACATCCTTGAACAGCTTGATGAAGTCGGTGGTGTTGCCGGCTGCATCGCGAAAGACCTGCGGCGGATTGTTGGCGGCCTGTTGATTGAGCCAGCTGACGTCCGCGCCTTTGGCGATGCCTTGCGCGCTGACGCCGGCGCTGCACAGACACAGCAGCAGGATGAGCCATACACGGTGGTAGTGCCTGCAAAAGATGGTCATGAAACGCTCCCTCGATCGATGGATGTCGCGCCGGTTGGCGCCTTGCTTGATCCCCTGTCTTGCTTGGTGCATGTGCGCGGCGTGGCATGTGCCTGGCCGTGCATCGCTGCAAATCCGTGGCGATTCAAGCACGGCCGTACAGCCCGGTTGAGGCCGCTATAGGTGCGGGGAGTTGTGGCATAGCTCGATGCAGGAAAACCTTGCATTTGCACACGTCGAGCCGGCCGGTTGTTGTGCAGATGCAGCAGCAGCGGTGCGTATGACTGCGCGAATGAACGCAAAAACGCCGGGCAGGCCCGGCGTCTTGATGCAAGGTTCGATGGTGGCGATGTGCAGTCCGGACGGCGTGCGGCATGGGCCGCAGCGTGATGTGTCACTTCACACCCAAACGCTGCAGCGCCACACGCCCCTCAGCCCATGGCACGTGCGCCCTGCTGCTGTTGCTGGGTCTGGGACTGTTGCTGCTCCAATGCCACCGACTGACGCGCCGCGTTTTCGGCGACGCGTTGGCTGCTCTGTTCCAGCGGGGTATTCATTGCCGTCATGGTGTCCACGCTCACGCGCAGCTGTGCCGGGTCGTCGACACGTCCTTGCACGGCGAAGGTGCGTGCGGCATCCGGGCTCATCATCACCGCATCGATGCGCTGGCCACCGGCGGCGTGCATTTCCGATGCGAGCGAACCGGATAGCTGCGCGCTGTGCTGGTCGGGCGTGCGCCCGGCACGTGCGTCCTGCGCATGCACGCCGCGCTGGGCATCCTGGAACAGGCCATTGCCCACGTGCCCGGGTTGATCGATCCGCAAGGAAGTATGGCCGTTGCCATGCTCGCGTGCGTCGCGTTTGGCCGGCTCGCCCGGCGCGAGCGGGCCGCGGATGGCATCGATGGCGTCCTGGCCGAGGCCCTTCGGCCCCCGGCTCAACAAGGTGATCCCAGCCCGGATCTCGTCCAGATCGGATCGGTACTCGTTGATCATTCGCTTGTTTTGATCCGCGAGTTCACGCGCCTGCGGGTTGTTGAGCGGAGAGCGCTCATCCAGGAAGTTTTTGATGGTGTGCGAGCCGAGCGAACTGACCGCAGATGTCACAGGTGAATCGGGAATCAGGAAATTCAACCTGCTGTTGCTGTAGCCCATCGCACTGAGCGTCGCGATCTCGTTGGGCCTGGCATACACACGCACTTCTCCGTAATGCGGAGATGCTGCGCTCACCGGATCAGCGGCCATGACATGGTTGATCACGCTGTTGCCCCCTTCCGGGATGCGATACGCCAAGCTCGCTGCACCGTAAGCGTTGAAGGTTTCGCCTTTCAGATCGAAGTGGTGGGCGCTGACCTGGGCAAGCGCTCCGCCGAGCGAATGGCCAGTCACGGTCACCTCGGGAGCGTGCCCGGTGCGCTGCTCCTGCTTGGCTGCATAGCCAAGTGCACTTTTCGTCAGGGCGATCGCATCTTCCGCTTGCGGATTGATGCGCTGAAGCACCATGGAGCCATCTGCCTGTATCGCATCACGCAGGATTTCCTCGGTACCCCGGTGGGCGACGACGATATCGCCGCCGCCGACGCGTTGATAGATTGTTCCCTGATAGCCCGTCTTTGGATTATTGACGTGCTCTAGGATTTCGTAGCTCTCGCCGCCAACATCCACTCGCTCACGGTCACCAGGGCCGCGCTTACCGACCTTGTGATCGACGTAACCCTCGTTAGAAAGAATGGCGTATTGCTGCGAGGTAGGCTTCACGGCGAGACCTCTTTGGCGGCAAGGGTTATCGAGAATAACTGGTCGCGCAATTCCGGCTTGAAATCCGCCGCCGAGGGCAAGCCGTTATCGGCATAGTCTGCAATGTCTTCCTTGGGATACCCGCCCTTCCAGAAGTACAGAGTAACCGGCTTGCCTGCAATGACATCCTTGGTCTCGATGAATGGCAGAAATGCGGTCTCCTCTTTTTTACCTGTGGCCTTCAGGGACACCCGTGCTCCCGTCATGCCCCAGTGACAGACCCCACGTCCGTAATAATCTTCATCGAGCATGAGATCAAGGTAGATGACTCCTTGATATTCCTGCTCGGAGACTTTTTTCAGTACAACCGGCTCGCTGCTTGTGATGCGTTGTCCAACGCCTGTTTGAGGATGAATCTGTCCGCATTCGCTGTCGTTGCTGACGTCGTACTGTGCATACCCATTCACCGCCGCAAACGGACCAGGCGCCTTGTCCAAGGTGAGCGTCAGCGCATAGGCCCTACGCGGACTCGGATTCACCTTGGCAAGACCGCGGCCGCCGGCCTGGACGTCGGCTGCTGCAGTTGCCTCGGTGGCGGGGGAATGGGTCTGGGTCATGCTGGTCTCCGGGGGGTGACAGGCCGTAAGCAAAAGGGCCAGCAGGCTTGGGGTCAACATCTGGCGCAAGGCCGGCCTCCGTGGCAGGTGGGCGGCCAATCTAGTCCGCTCGCGTTCGGCCGGTCAATCGAGACCTCGTGAGGATGAGGCTGCCAGGGAGAGTTGTGCGTGGCAGCAAAGCTGCCATGATCCAGCGCAGCCGCTGCCACGAAGAATGCGCCATGCGCAACCGCCCGCGATCACTGCCACCCCAGACATCGGTCGCCGCGCGCATGCCCTGGCGCCGCAGCTTGCGCATGCGTGTGCTGCTGGCGGCCACCGCAGTGCTGGTGGCCCTGCTGACGGTGCTGGGCACGGTGTTCTACCTGGGCGCACGCGCCGAGCTGGTGGAGGCGGCGCGTACCGAGGTGGATGGCCTGACCGAACAGACCGCGCGCAGCCTGGCGGCCTTGCTCGATTCGGTGCAGGTGAGCGGGCGCACGCTGGCCGCCAGCAGTAGCGGCGTGGGGCTGCAGCCGTTCAATCTGCGTGCGTTGCTGCTGGCCACGCTCACCGGCGACCCGGATATCGGGGCGGCGCGCCTGATCATCGCACCGCGTACGCAAAAGGCCGGCGACAGCGGGTTTGTGTGGTACGTGCACCGCAGCGGCACGCGCATCGCAGAAAAATCCGCGCTGGAACTGGGTTATGACTATCGCGCGATGCCCTGGTATCTGCGCACCCAGCGCGAGGGCCGCGCATGGTGGTCCGAGCCCTACCTGGATGCCAACGGCGGCGGCCTGTACACCAGCTACAACCTGCCGCTGCGCCGGCCTGGCGATGCACCGGATACGGCGCCGGTCGGCATGGTGAGCGTGGATCTGCCGCTGCAGCATCTGCGCGAGATCATCGATCAGCTGCCGCGCGATATCGGCATCCAGACGATGCTGCTGTCGCCGGAAGGCCTGCTGGTCTTCAGCCCCGACCCGGCACTGAATCTGCGCCATTCGCTCACGGCCTACGTGGCCCGGTCGCGCCCGGATCTGCGGCCATTGCAGCGCGCCGTCGCTGCCGGCCAGCCGATCTCGTTTTCGCATACCGCGCCCGATGGCGAGCGCTTTCTGACCCACAGCGCGGCGGTGGGGCGCAGCGGCTGGACCTTCGTGCTGTCGGCCTCCGAAGGCTACGTGCTGGCCGGCCTGAACTGGCTGGCGGCGTGGGTGGCGCTGGCCGCGCTGCTGGGCGCGTTGGTGTGGTGGTGGTTGATGCGGCGGATCACGCGCAAGTTGACGCGGCCGATCGAAGAACTGACGGACACCGCCGAGCACTTCCGGCGCGGCGAATTCGAATACCCGTTGCAGCACATCGAACGCGACGACGAGGTAGGCGTGATGGCACGCGCCTTCGACAGCGCACGCGATGCGATCCGCCATCACATCGCCGAGATCGGCGAGATGACCGCCGCGCGCGAACGCATGCACAGCGAGCTGCAGATTGCGCGCGAGATCCAGCAGGCGATGCTGCCTTCCGGGCGCACCTTCGACCGCGCCAGCTCGCATCTGGAAACCTGCGCATGGCTGGAGCCGGCCAAGGCGGTGGGCGGAGATTTCTACCACTTCGTGGAAACCGAACCGGGCCTGCTGTGGTTCGTGGTGGGCGATGTCTCCGACAAGGGCGTGCCGGCGGCCTTGTTCATGGCGCGCGCGGTGAGCGTGCTGGAGATTGCCGCACGGCGGTACACGCGCCCGGACGCGATTTTGATTGCCGCCTCCACGCGGTTGGCCGAAAACAACGAGACCTGCATGTTCGCCACCGTGCTGTGCGGCCTGATCAACGTGGTCAGCGGCGACTACTGGCTGGCCAGCGCCGGGCACGAGCCGCCCTTGTTGATCGATATCGATGGCAAGGCGCGCCCGTTGCCGCTGGAAACCGGTGCACCGCTGGGGATCGAGCCGCAGGAATCCTACCCGGTGCTGCAGGGCCGCATGAGCGCAGGGCAGACCTTGCTGGGCTACACCGATGGCGTGACCGAGGCGATGGACGAGCGCGGCGCCAGCTACGGACTGGAGCGGTTGCTGACGGCGCTGCACCCGCGCCGCAGCGCGGCGGCGCAGTGCAAGGCGGTGATCGCCAATATCGCCCGTTTCACCGGCACGGCCGATCCGTACGACGACATCACGCTGCTGGCGATCCGGCTGCGCCAGGAGCATGCTGGGCGGGTCGCACACGCTGGCCGGGACGCGCCCGGAAAGGCAACGACTGCATGAAGCTCGATTTGGCCATCGCGCCATCGCTGGCCCAGCTGGCGGGCGCCAACGATGCGCTGGAACAATCGCTCACGCTCGAGGGCCTGCACGCCGAGCGCATCGGCCAGGTACGGCTGATCGTGGAAGAGCTCGGCTGCAATGCGCTGACCCACGGCCAGTGCGCGGCACAGCCGCTGCGTTTGCAGCTGCAGCTGGACGCGCAGGCGCTGGTATTGGAAATGCACGATGCAGGCAGCGCTTTCGACCCCTGCGCCGCGCCCATGCCCGAGGTGACCGACGAGCTCGACGACCGCGCCATCGGCGGGCTGGGGTTGTTTCTGGTCCATCAGTTCGCCGATCACATCGACTACCGCCGCGATGGTGCATATAACGTCGTGCGCGTCACCCTGCTGCACCCGTACGCCCCTGTCCCCGAGGCCCTGTCATGACCACGCTCGCCATTCAGATCGACCCGCCGCAAGACACCCGTCAACGCGTCACTCTGACCGGGCGGCTGGACACCCACACCTACCAGGACCTGGACGCGGCACTGTCGCCGTTGCTGGGCACCCGCATCACCACGCTGGTGCTCGACCTGAGCGCACTGGAATACATTTCCAGCGCCGGCATCCGCTGCATCTTCAAGGCGCGCAAGGCGCTGGCCACGCGCCAGGGCAAGGTGCTGGTGAGCAACCCGCAACCGCAGATCCGCAAGGTCTTCGACATGGTCAAGGCGGTGCCGTTGAGCGACGTGTTCGCCTCCACCGAAGAGCTGGACGCGTACCTGGCGGCGATGCAGCGCAAGGTGATCGAACAGAGCGCGCAAAGCGATACGCCGATCGTGCCGCACTTCGCCGAAGCCTGAGCGCAGCTGTACTACCGACGGGGCCCACCGCCGGGCGCGGCAAGGCACGTTGCGGCTTGTACGCGCGCCGTGCGGTCGCTGCGGGCTTTCCATCGGGGCTGACGACTGCGCGCCACATCGATGTCGCCGCCGACGTCGCCTGCGCGCACATGTGGGGACCTGTGCGCGTGGGTGCCGGCACCACCTTGGTTAGGCTATGACGCCCTGCCCTGCGCGTTGCCATGCCCGCACTGATCATCTTCGATTTCGACGGCACGCTTGCCGATTCGTTTGGTTTTTTCCTGAGCACCCAGCGGCTGCTGGCCGAACGGCATGGCTTTCGCGCCGCGCAAGCGCATGAAGTCGACGATGCACGTCGCCTAAGCACGCGCGAATTGCTCAAGGCATCGGGCCTGAGCGCGTGGCGCGTGCCATGGGTGGCGGCCGACTTCATCCGGCTCATGCGCGCCGCGCCACCGGTGGCGTTGTTTCCCGGCATTGCCCACACCGTGGGCGCGTTGCATGCCGGCGGCAGCCGGCTGGCCGTGGTGTCGTCCAACTCCGTGGAGAACGTGCAACGCGCGCTAGGCGCAGAGCTGAGCGCCACATTTGCCGTCATCGAAGGCGGCGCGCATCTGCTGGGCAAACAACGCGCCTTGCGTCGTGTGCTGCGTGCCACCGGGCACACTGCGTCGCAAGCGGTCTACGTGGGCGACCAGGTCGCCGACTGGGAAGCCGCACAGCTCGTGGGTCTGCCGTTTGCCGCAGTGGCCTGGGGCTATGCGCATCCGGACGTGTTCGCCGGGTTGGCCGGAACGCAGTTGATCGAACGCGTGGAAGACTTGCTTGCGTTGAGCGGGGATTAGGCGGCGGAACTGCGCATTGGCAAGCGCTGGGCATTGCCGGTGATGCGTGTCGACATACCCTCATCCGCCCGTCGGGCACCTTCTTGCGATGGGAGGAAGGAAGGCGGGATCTCGGGGCGCCTGGCGCTGCGCCCGGACCGTGCCAATCTCTACACCCCACCTACCCGCGGCAACGGCGCCGGTACGTTCAGCATGCCACCGGCCGCGACATACGCTGCCAGGGCCTGCCCCTGGCTCAACAGGTGCCCGTGCATGGTGCGCTCGGCGCCTTCGGCATCGCCACGTCGCACGCAGTCCATCAGTTGGCGATGTTCCGCCAGCGATTGGGCCATGCGCCCGGGCGTGAGCAACTGACGGCCGCGGTGCATCTTCAAGATGCGGTGCAAATCGTGCGTCACCCGGATCAACCACGGATTGCCGGCGTACTGCTGCACGGTTTCGTGGATCAGGTAATTGTTGCGGTAATACTCGGCCACATCGCCGGCCGCCGATGCGGCTTCCATTGCCGCGTGCAGCTCTTCCAGGCGCTGCACGCCGGCCGCATCGATGCGCTTGACCGCATCGTGCGCGCAGCGGCCTTCCAGCATCGCCATCACAGGAAACAACTGGTTGAGGTCTTCCAGCGTCAGCCGGGTGACCCGGCTGCCGCGGCCGGCATCCAGTTGCACCAGGCCTTCGGCCGCGAGCAGCTTGAGACTTTCGCGCAGCGGCGTGCGGCTGATGCCCAGCTCTTCGGCCAGGGCCGGCTCGTCGATCCACTCGCCCGGCGGCAGCGCGTAATCGTAGATCTTCTGACGCAGGCGCTCGGCCACTTCCTCGTACAGCGGCACGCGCTTCTTGGAGGCGCGCGAATCAGGAGCGAGGGTCATGGCGGGCAGGCTGTCGGCATCGGGTCGGGGCACCCATTCTACGTGGGCGCCCCGCTGCGCTGTGGCGCGCGGACCGCATCACAGCCAGCCCGGCACCACGAAGACCAGCCACGCCGCCAGCGGCCCCAGCAACACCACCAGGCCGCTGTAGATCAGGAAGCGGCGGAACAGGCCGTCGCGCTCTTCCTTGGCCGCCGAGGCCACCACCAGCGCGCCGTTGGTGGAAAACGGGCTGACGTCGACGATGGTGGAGGACACGGCCAGCGCGCAAATCACCCCGGCCGCGCCCAACTGGCCCTGCATCAGGAATGGCACCGCCAACGGAATGGTGGCGCCCAGTACCGCTGCCGAGGAGGCGAATGCAGAGACGATACCGCCGACGTAGCAGACCAGCAGCGCGCCCAGCAGCGGCATGCCGATGTGCGACACGCCGGTGCCGATGTAGTCCACCGCACCGGATTTTTCCAGCACGGCGATATAGGTCACCACGCCGCTGATCAGCAGCACCGTCGACCAACTGATGCCGTCCACCGCGCCCTTCTGTGCGTTGGGCGAGATCAGCGCCAGGGCCACCGCCACCGTGATCGAGACCAGGCCGACGTTGAGGTTGTAGATCAGCGCAGCAACGCCCAGGCCCAGCAGGCCGATCAAGGTGATCACGCGGTCGCGGGTGATGAACACCGCCTCCAATGCCAGCGGGTCGGTGGACAGGGTGCCGCCGCCCGGCGCCACCAGCGCGCCATGCCCTTCGATCGCGAAGCCGCGGTGCGATGCCTGGTCGCCGGCAACCGCCACGTACTGCGCATCGGCCAGCGACAGCTCCTGCCGGCGCATCAGCTTCAACCCACCGAAGGCGCAGAAGCAGATGATCGCCATCATCAGGTTGAAGCCCAGGCTGGTGAGGAACACCGCCATCTCGCTGACGTCCAGCCCGGCTTTTTCGACCACCTTGTTGGTGATGCCGCCATACACGCTGATCGGCGAGAAGCCGCCGCCCTGTGCACCGTGGATCACCAGCAGGCCCATCATCAACGGGTTGATGCGGTACTGCTTGGCGAAGCGCAGCGCCACCGGCCCGATGATGGCCACCGCTGCCGGCCCCAGCGCACCGAAGGCGGTCAGCAGCCCGGTGATGACGAACATCACCCAGGGGATGGCGACGATGCGCCCCCGCACCGCGCGCACCGCCCAGTGCACCAGCAAATCGATGGTGCCGTTTTTCTGCGCGATGGCGAACAGATAAGTAATGCCCACCAAGGTCAGGAACAGGTCGCCGGGAAAGCCGGCCAGCACTTCCTTGCCCTCCAGCCCCACCCACACGCCGCCAATGATGAAGGCCAGCGCGAACGCCACCGCCCCCATGTTGATGGGCAATGCGGTGGCGACGATGAACATGATCACCAAGCCAAGAATCGTTGCAATTTGCGGGGTCATGCGCCCTCCCAGACACCTGATACGCGTACAACACGGATGGCCGCCCGCCACCCTGGGGTCACACCGTGTGCAGCACCTGCCGGACCGTCATGCCGCGCGCTCGCACGCAGCCGTGACCCATTCGAGAACACCGTGAATGCTGTGGAATTCGTCCACCGAGCGCGCTTCGCATGCCGGCAGCACCTCGCGCGCCATCCGCGCCAATGCGCTGCCGGGGCCGAGTTCGAGAAACACGCGTGCGCCGCGCTCGGCGGCTTGCACCAGCACGTCGTACCAACGCACGGTCTGCGCGATCTGCCTGGACAGCGAGTCGACCACCAGGGCGTGCGTACCGACCGCACGCGCATCGATGCCTGCCAAGACGCGCAGCTTGGGCGCGACGAGGTCTGCGGTTGCCAGTTCAATGGCAAAGCCTTCGGCAGCCGCGCTCAACCACGGCGTGTGCGCCGGCACGCTGACCGGCAGCAGCGTGACGCGCGCACCTTGTGCGCTGGCAGCCTCGCCAAGCGCCTGCAATGCAGTGCGCGGGCCGCCGAGTACGGCATGATCGTCGCCGTTGATGATGGCGAGCGCTGCGCCGTGCGTGTGGCACAGCGTCTCCAGGCCGCGTAAGGGCACACCGACCACCGCCATCAGCCCTGCCTGCTGCGGGCTGGCCGCATCCATCAACCGGGCGCGCGTCGCTGCCAGCTGCAGGCAGGTGTCGATGGACATGCTGCAGGCCACCGCATGGGCGGCAAGCTCGCCAACGCTATAGCCGAGCACCATCAGCGGCGTGGGAAGTTGCGCATGTAGCACCTGCCAGTGCGCCAGCGTACCGGCGCAGACCAGTGGCTGTGCGATGGCATTGGCGTAGCGGTCCGGATCTGCGGCCAGTGTTCGTGGTGCGGCGCCAAGCACGCGCTGTGCGCTGGCGAGGACAGCGGCTACCGCGGGCGCATCGCCGACACGCGCGAACATCTCGGCATGTTGGCCGCCTTGGCCGGGGCAGAGCACGGCCAGGCTCATGCGGTGACCTGACCGTTTTTGCAGAAATGCCTTGCGCGCATGCTGCCGTGTTCCGTATTGCAAGCGATGTGGCGAGACACCTGGATGCGAAGGTCGACTGAGGAGCAATGTGCGACGTATGTTGCGACGGCGGGCAGGCCAGCCGGCGTTGCGCCGATGAGCAGAACGCCGCGGCAGTGCGCCTGCGCATGCACCACATGTTCTGCAGCCAGCGAGCAAACGCGGCTCATGCCAGCTCCTGCCGATGCAGGAACCATGCACAGGCCAGCAGATCCGCGCTGCCGCCAGGGCTCAGGCGACGCGCGACAAACTGCTGGCCGATGGCATGCAACTGCGCGCGCCACTGCGGGTGCGCAACGCCGCCGTCGGCAAGGAAGGCTGCCGCCTGCGCCTTGGCGAATGCCAGGCCCTCCGCCCCGCCACGATGCAAAAGATTGAGATCGTCCACCTGGGCGATGAGCTGCATCAAGGTCTGCACCAACGCCGCTTCACGCGTGGCGCCCCCCGCAAGCGCGGTACGCAACGCAGGCAGGGCGATCTCGCGCAGCACCGGATACCCTGCCGCGGCGTGTTCGCGCACGCCACTGATGCGGTACTGCGCACGCACCCGCTGGCCATGGCTGTGCGGATCCAACGGTGCAGCCTGCAATGCATCGCGCCAGGCGCGTACGCCATTGCAGACCTGTTCTGCAGTAGGTCGCCGCCGCTGCACAACCCACAGGCGTGCAGCCTGCGCAGTGAGCAGGCCAAGACTGAAAACCGCGCCGCGATGCGTATTGATGCCACGGGTAGCGCGCAACATCGCGGACTCGGCCCCGATACCCAGCTCGCGGAGCCGCTCGAATGGCGCATGGTCGATGCCGGCCTGGGCAATGGCGACAAAATAGCCACGCAAGGCGAACAGGCTACGCATGAAGGTGGCGGCATCCATGTCGGTGTGGCTGCCGCTGTCGAACGGCGTCACCAAGCCCGGCTTGGGCGCGCAGGCCAGCTCTGCATGCAGGGCGCCAACCGCCAGACGTGCGAGCTGGTAGGCAGCATCGCGCGGCAGTGCAGGCGCACCGGCAACCCAGGTTTGCTGCAGCTGTGCGCTCATGCCGCATTCCGGATCGGAAACAGCGCAGCACGCGGCAATAACCGGCAGTCCTGGTTGGATTTCACCAACACTTGTTGCGCAGTGCCGGCGTACTCGCGCCAGTTCACCGCGTTGTCTTCGGGCAACAGCAGTTCGCCATCGGCACGCAGCCCGTGCTGCTGCTCCCAGCGCTGCAGCAGCGTGACCAGCGCGCGTGCTTGCTCTGGCGTTCCGATGGGCCACAGCAGATCCAGATCCGATTGCGCGTGCACATACGTCAGGCCGGTCAGGGCGTGCCAGGCAAAGCTGCCGAAGACGTGCGGGCGCAACGCATGTGCGCGCGCTTGAGCGAGCAGGGCCTGCAGTACCGGCTGCACCGCGACAGGCGCCTGTGGCGTCACCGCATCCAGTGTCAGCGGGGCAGTGCAGCGTGCGATATCGGCCACGTGCGCCTGCAGGGCCAAACGCTGCTTGCCTTCGCTGGGCGGCAGCGGCACGCCAAGCCGAACGCTGCCGGGTGCCTGACTGCCATCGCCACGCGCCACTACCGCTGGCAGGCCGGCCGCGAACCACTGCCGCAGCCGTGGCTGCGCGCCAGGCGTGACGGCCTGCCACTGCGCATCTTCGCGCAACCACACCAGAGCGTGGCGGCCGGCCATGCTCAGGCCTCGCCCGCAGCCACGGCGCTGGCGACATCGCGCGCCAGCGTGCGCCCGCCGCGTTGCGCGCCGCGTGCACGGCGCTGGTCGCCGTCGACCGGCGCGGCCAGTGCGTCGAGCAGCGCCTGCGCCAGATCGCCTTCCCACAGCGATTCCACCGCGCCCATGCGCACGTAATTTTCCACGCCCGGCGCAAACACCGGCGAGCTCTTGCTCAACGCCTGCAAGGTGTCGACCGATTGCTTGGTCACGCGTGCCATCGCACGCAGATCCATGACCCGGATCTGCGCATCGGGCAATGCATGGATATGGTCGGCCATCAGCCCGAACGACAGGAATCCACCGCTGACCGATTCGCCATAAACCAGTGTGACCAGCCGCGCACCGCGCGTGCGTGCCAACTCCAGCGCACGCGCCAGGTGCGCGAAATACCCGTTGATGCCGAGCAGCTCGTCGCGCCGTGCCAGCCGCTGGCCGGCGGTGTCGGCCAGCATCACGATCGGGCGCTGCGGGTATGCGCGGGTACTCGCCAAGACAGTGGCAGCCAGGGCCAAGGCGTGATCGACACCGACTTCGAGCTTGTTGGCGGTACCGATCACGGTGACATCGCCGGCGGCGGTGGTTGCGCTGCCGGTCAGCACATCGTCGTTGCGCGCGATGGCGTGACCGAGCGGAAACAGCTGATCGAGCAAGTGACTCAGGTCCATGGAAGGCTCCGGTCTGCGGTCGCGGCAAGAAAGGCCTCGGTATCGAGCAGCGGCAGGCGCTGCGCATCGACGATGCCTTGGCGCTTCCAGATCTCCAGCCCGTCGCGGCAATCGCCGTAGGCATCGATGCGCGCTGTCAACTGCTGCTGCGCATGCTCCAGCGCCTGCAATGCGGCCTCACCCGTCGCTTCGGTGAGTGCATCGAGCGTGGCCAGCGCTGCATCGGCGAAGGCATCGATGCGATCGGCCACCAACGTGTGGGCTTCGCCAAGCAGGTAGCGGTGTTTGCCGCCGGTGATGCGCCACACCAGCGCACGGTCGCGCGCGTCGAACTCTTCCACCCCGCGCACGGTTTCGATCACGTCCGGGCCGGACAACGACAGGCGGCCTTCTTCGGACATGATCACCGCGCTGCAGCAGCGCGCCACGATGCCCATGCCGCCGAACGCACCGTTGCCGCTGCCGATCAGGGCCAGCACCGGCACACCGGCGGCACGCGCGCTCAAGGTGGCACGCATGATTTCGGAAATGGCGATGAGCCCTGCATTGGCTTCGTGCAGACGCACGCCGCCGGTGTCCAGCAGCAATAGCACCGCTGCCGGCTGCGTGGTTGCGGCGCGCTCCAGCAGGCCGGTGAGCTTGGCGCCATGCACTTCGCCCACGCCGCCGCCCATGAAGGCGCCTTGCTGCGCCGCGATCAACACGTTGCGGCCGCGCAAAGTGCCTTCGCCCACCACGATGCCGTCGTCGAAGGCGCCGGGTGTGTCCAGTTGTGCCAGGTGCGGGCTGATCAAGCGACGCCGCGGACCAACGAATTCGCGAAAGCTGCAGGCATCCAGCAGACCCTCGATACGTTCGCGGGCATCGGCTTCGTAGTAGCTGCGCTGGGCCATGGGAACGGTGCTCATGTGCGACTCCCGATGACTTGCGTAGGAGCG
>NZ_JAGHWZ010000004.1:21229-340047 GCF_017746015.1 Xanthomonas sp. A1809
GGAGCGGGCGGCTCATGCGTCAGCTCCCTGCAGCACTTCCAGCGCTTGTTCCAGGCGCAGGCTCACCACCGCCGGCGTGGCGCCCACGTCGTTGATGCTGATGCGTACATCGCGCAGTGGATGGCGTGCAGCGAAATCGTCCAGCACTGCCTGCCAGATTGCGCCAAAGCCGCGTGCGGCGGTGAGGATCTCGATCTCCATGGCGCCCTCGAGCGGCACGCGCTCGACCAGCACTTCCAGATTGCCGGAGGCCACGACACCGACCAGCGCGTGTTCCAGCCCGGCGCGTGCACCGCGCTGTCCATCAAAGCGATATCGCAGGGTTTCCATGCTGTGCCCTTACCAATTGCGAAAACGTTTCGGCGGGTCGTACAGGCCGCCGGACCAGCGCACCAGGTCCTTGACCGTGCGCGCTGCAAGCAGGTCGCGCGTGGCATCGCGCGGGCGAATACCCAAATCGTCCGGCCGCTTGATGACGCCGCGGTCGCGCAGGTTTTCGACCATGCGCTTGTCGCGCCCCAGGCCCACCGCGGTATAGCCGGACACGCCGCGGATTGCCTGTTCGCGTTCTTCCGGCGTGCGACACAACAGCAGGTTGGCGATGCCTTCTTCGGTCAATACGTGGCTGACATCGTCGCCGTAGATCATCACCGGCGGCAGCGGCATGTTGGCGCGCTCGGCCAGTTCCCAGGCGTCGAGTCTGTCGACGAATGCCGGCGCCATGTGTTCGCGGAAGGTCTCCACCATCTGCACCACCAGCTTGCGCCCGCGCGGCATCTCGCCCGGCGTTGCCGCTTCGCGCCCGGCCTTGAGCCAGGCAGCACTGGCATGCCGGCGACCGCGCGCATCCGAGCCCATGTTGGGCGCGCCGCCGAAGCCGGCGATGCGGTCACGCGTGGCGGTGGAGCTGTTGCCCTGCAGATCGATCTGCAAGGTGGAGCCGATGAACATGTCGCAGGCATACAGCCCGGCGGTCTGCGACAGCGCGCGGTTGGAGCGCATGCTGCCGTCGGCGCCGGTAAAGAAGATATCCGGACGCGCGGCGATGTAGTTTTCCATGCCCAGCTCGGAGCCGAACGAATGCACCGATTGCACGAAGCCCGATTCGATGGCCGGGATCAGCGCCGGATGCGGATTGAGCGCCCAATGGCGGCAGATCTTGCCCTTCAGCCCCAGCGATTGGGCGTAGGTGGGCAGCAACAGTTCGATCGCGGCGGTGTCGAAACCGATGCCGTGATTGAGCCGGTCCACACCGTATTCGGCATAGATGCCCTTGATGGCCATCATCGCCATCAACACCTGGATCTCGGAAATCTGCGCCGGGTCGCGGGTGAACAACGGTTCGATGTAATTGGGCTTGGGCGCCTGGGTCACGAAATCCACCCAATCGGCGGGAATATCCACGCGCGGCAGGGTGTCTAAAATTTCGTTGACCTGCGCAATCACGATGCCGCCCTTGAACGCGGTGGCCTCCACGATCACCGGCGTGTCTTCGGTATTCGGGCCGGTATAGAGATTGCCGTGACGATCGGCCGCCTGCGCGGTGACCAATGCGATGCGCGGGGTCAGGTCGATGAAGTAGCGGCCGAACAATTCCAGATAGGTGTGGATGGCGCCGATCTCGATGCGACCTTCGCTCACTAGCCCGGCCAGGCGCGCGGCCTGCGGGCCGGAGAACGAAAAATCCAGGCGCTTGGCGATGCCGCGTTCGAATACGTCCAGATGCGCGGCAAGCGACAACACCGATTGCACCATGTGCAGGTCATGCACGCGCGCCGGATCCACCTCGGTAAGGCACCGCGCCAGGAAATCGGCCTGCTTCTGGTTGTTGCCCTCCAGGCACACACGGTCACCGGGCTCGATGACCGCTTCCAGCAACGCCACGACATCCTCGGCAGCCACCACGCGACCCTGCGGCGCCAGCGCGGCGGCCCGCTGCAGACGCTGACGCCGGCTTTCGGCCTGGGTGTCCCACTGTCGACTCATGCCTCTGCCTCGCCGGGGTCGAGCCCGTAATGTCAAAGTAATTACATCGTAATTATGAACTTCACGAGTGTCTAGACGCGTTGCAGCATCGGCGTTCGTCACCAGGCAGGCGTCAGCCGCCTGCAAGCCGCAGCGCTTGCGCATCAGCGCACTTCGATATATCGTTTCTCCATGCTTCGATATATCGAATGAAACAGCGCCCTCCCGTCAGCCCAACGGCCGATCTCGATGCGGCACCTGCCCGCGCGCGCGGTGCGGGCGCACGCGTGCGCCCGCTGGAGCATGGCGATCTGCGCCTGCTGCTGCTGGCGCTGATTGCCGAGCGCCCGTGCCATGGCTATGAGCTGATGCGGCAGATCGCCGCCCTCTTCAAAGGGCTGTACACGCCCAGCGCCGGGGCGATTTATCCGGCGCTGGCGCAACTGGAGGCCGCCGGCTGGGTGCACACCGATCTGGATGCCGGCCGCAAGCGCTATCAGGTCACTGCCGCTGGCAGCGACTACGTTGCACAGCAACGCGATGCGCTCGATGCCGCACTGGCCCGCACCCATCGGCGCGCGCGTGAGCTGATCAAGTCGCAAACGCCGGCCCCGATTCGCGAGGCGATTCATCGCATCAAACATGGCTTGTTCGCGCGCCATGGGCAATGGAGCGAGACAGAAACCGCGCGAATTGCTGCATTACTCAACGCCGCCGCCGACGGCATGGAGCGCGACGACGACTGAGCGGGTGTGCGGTAACGCCTGGGCTCGGCCCGACAGCGATCTGCGAACCGCGTAGGGCGATACAACGCCCCCGCTGCCCCGTTTCGAGGTGAAGCGATGCAATTGCATGCAGCTTCACACCTCCCCTCATCTGCCCCTGCGGGCACTTCTCCTGCAGGGCTGAAGACCACGCCATTGCGCTGGATGACAGCACACCAGCATGGCCGATCGCCACTCACCACGTTATTGACTGATCACGCATTGATTTCGTAACGCTCCCTCTTCCCCCGCACCGCCGCGCATCCGTGCGGCACTCCAGGAATTGCATCCCATGGCTGCACACACCAATACCCAACTCCGTCGCGACCCACGCCTGCGTTCCGTGCAGGTGCTGCGTTGCGAAGCGATCACCCCGCATATGCGCCGTATCGTGTTCGGCGGCAGCGACCTGGCCGGCTTTCAAAGCGATGCGCCGGACGATCACGTCAAACTGTTCTTTCCCAACGCCGACGGCGCCTTCGTCCTGCCGACCATGACGCCGGAAGGCCCGCGCTACGAAGAAGGCGCGCTGCCTTCGCCGGCGCGCGACTACACGCCGCGCGATTTCGATCCGCAGAGCGGCGAGTTGAGCATCGACTTCGTGTTGCACGGGGAGGGCGTGGCGTCCAGTTGGGCCGCGCGCGCACAGCCCGGCGACCCACTGAAACTGGGCGGCCCGCGCGGCTCGTTCCTGGTTGCCGATGACTACGACCACTACGTGTTGATCGGCGACGAAACCGCGCTGCCGGCGATCGGCCGCTGGCTCGAAGCGATGCCCGCCGACATGCACGCGCAGGTATTCATCGAGATCGCCGATGCCGCCGAGCGGCAGGAGCTGCTCAGCGCGGCCGAGGTGCGGGTGAACTGGCTGGAGCGCAATGGCTTCGATGCCGCCAGCAGCACCCTGCTGGAAGACAGCCTGCGCGACTACGAGCCAGAGGATGGCGACACGTTCTACTGGATCGGCGCCGAATCGATGCGCGCGCGCGCCATGCGCAAATTCCTCGAAGACCACCTGGGCGTGGACAAGGATTCGGTGCGCGCAAAAGGCTATTGGAAGGCGCGCGGCGAGCACGGCGAGGAGTGATTGCCCTGCGTGCACGCAAGGCGCGTCGGCTCTCAACGCGTCACTAAGCCGCTTCTTGCGCACTCGCCGCGCATGACATGCGCTACGGTGACGCCGGCCAGGACTGCATGGCCGGCAACGCCACTTGCACCTGCGTCGGATCGATGCGCGTGCGCAGCCAGGCCAACGCAACCGGCAATGGACACAAGGCCTGACCGTGGCAACCGGGCAATACCAGTGTGGACGAGGCCAGCGCATCGCCGTCGAAGCGCCCGCTGCGCAACGCCGCCAGGCTGGGCATCAAGGTCCGCACGCGCAGCAACGGCATGCCGTCGCCTTCGAACACATCCAGCACCAGCGCACCGCCGGGCGGATAGTCGTCGGGGCGATCGCTGCGATGCCACTGCACGCCGAGCAATCCACCAAGCGTGGCCAAGGTAGTGTCGTGTCCCACCAGCACCAGCAGCCGCGTGGAAGGCGGCGCCAATGCCGCCACCGACGGCGTCTGCCCGGCCGCGGCCTGCACGGTGGCCAGAAGATGCGCGAGCAGGTTGGATGCCGCCGCCGTGGCAACCGGCAACGGACGCTTGCTCTGGGCGAACGAGGTGTTGTGCAGGGCAATCAATTGCGCCACTGCGGCGCGATCCACACGGCCCCAGCCCAGCTGCGCCGCATCGAAGCCTTCGATGTCTTCCAGCATCAGGTTCTCGGCCAGTCCGCCGGCCAGCTTCAGGGTGCTGGCCGCGGCCGGCGAGCCGTCGCGCGTGGCCGGCTCGTAGAGCAGGCGGGTAGGCGGCGGCGTGGCGCAGCGTCCGTGCTGGCAGGCACTCAACACCGCCTGCAAGTGCGCCAGCTGCGCGCGCGTCTCAGCTTCCAGCCGCACCGGCGGCGTGGGCGCCTTGCCGCCATCGAACAATACAGTGCGCTCGCCCTCCGGCAGGGCCTGGTAGTGCACTGCGCAGCCCGGCGCCATGCCCTGCAGCAGCGCCTGCGCGCTGGCGTGGTTGCGGGCGGTACTGTCGGCGATGGTGACGATCTGTTCGGTGCCCGCGCAGCCACTGGCCGCCAGTCCGAGCGGCGGCGCGAATAACGCGCGATAACGTGCGCCCAGCGCCTGCATGCCGGCTCGTCCGTGCGGCGTCAGCTGGCCCGTGGCCACCGGCCAGTGCGGCCATGGCTGCGCGCTGTAGCGATCCAGCTCGCTGCCGGGCTGGGTCGGTGCACGGATGCCATGCCGCACCAGCACGATGGTCAGGCGCAGGTGCGCGGTTGCAGCGGCGGTCTCTTTTGCCACGACCGGTTTTGCCATCGGCAGGCAGAGCGCCAGACCGAGCAGTGCGTGCCGCATCGTTCCGGCAAAAGAGCGATTGTGCATGGCTTGCCTCATAACGTTGCCGACAACGCGAGCACTCTCCCGCGTCCAGGCTGACCGGCATACCGCGGTGCATGGGTGGAACGCGCGCCAACGGTGCGCGTGCCGCGAGGCCGGACATCGCGGTGGCGCAATGGCTGCCCTTGCCGGAACAGCGGCAACAATCTACCCAAGCGCACGACAGACATCACCGCTCCAGAAAAATGCGCCCAGCCTGCGTGGACCGGATGACGCGTGGATGACAGCCGCAACTCCGTTGCCGCGCGTTGCGCCCGGCCGTTGATTCGCGGCGATGGCGATGGCGCGATCTGTCGAGACAGTGCAGCGGCGCCAGGTTTGCCAAACGTCGCGGCGGCCACCTGTTTGCCGATGCCACGGTCAACGCAGTCCACGCTGCCGGCGATGCCGTGAGCGGCGGTGTTTCCCAGGATTCGCCCCGGCACGCAGGCCGCCCCAACATGACGTGACCACGCCCGACGGCATCTCACTTGGCCGTTACCCTCAACGACAAAGGCCCGCCGAAGCGGGCCTTTGCCTGGACAGCAGCCAGACCGCTTACTTGGCAGCGGCATCCTTCGCCGCAGCATCGCCCGCCTTGGCCTGCAGGGCTTCGGTGGTGATGCGGATCTTCACTTCGTCGCTGACGTTCGGGGCGTACTGGCCCAGGCCGAAATCGCTGCGCTTGATGGTGGTGGTGGCGTCGAAACCGGCGGCCGGCACCTTCTTCATCGGGTGCTCGCCGGCACCGTTGAGGGTGACGTCCAGCACGACCGGCTTGGTCTGACCCTTGATGGTCAGGTCGCCGGTGACGGTCAGCTTGTTGGTGCCGGCCGCTTCCACCTTGGTGCTCTTGAAGGTGGCGGTCGGGAACTTGGCCGCGTCGAAGAAATCACCGCTCTTGAGGTGTTCGTCGAACTTGGCGGTGAAGCTGTTCAAGCCGGACAGCGGCAGGGTGACCTGCACGGTGGACTTGGTCACGTCGGCCGCGTCGTACACCAGGGTGCCGTCGACATTGCCGAAGTGCGCGCTCGGGTTGGAGAAACCGAAATGGCTCCACTGCGCCAGCACGTCGGTGTGCGACGGGTCCAGGGTGTAGGTGCCCGACGCCACTTCCACGGCCGGGGCGGTCGAGGCGGCAGCCGCCGGTGCAGGTGCCGGCGCAGCAGCGGCGTCGGCCGGTGCGGTGGCCGCCGCCGGGGTTTCGGCGGCCGGAGCGGCAGTGTTCTCGGCCGGCTTGGAGCAGGCGGCAATGGCCAGGGTCAGGGCGAGCGGCAGCAACAGCTTGTGGGTGGTCTTCATTGGAACTCCATGGGATGAGAGACGCGTCGGATCAACGCGGGTGGGACAGATGCAGACGGACGAGGACTGCAGGAAACGCAAGGCACCATGTACGTCGACACGGCGAGCCAGATCAAGCGATCATCAGGCGAACGGCCAACTGCGTCGCTTGACGCGGCAGGCACACGCGGTGTGCCGGGCCGACGCGCGCCGTCCACGGCGCTGCGCGGCAGCCGGCACGCATGCATCGCCTTACTCGAAGCGCGCCGCTTCGTCGAAGCTCAGGCGTGGCGAACGCGGGAACAGCCCGGCCGGGTCGCCATAGCCAAGGTTGACCAGGAAGTTGGACTTGATCGGCGTGCCGGCAAAGAACGCCGCATCCACCTTGGCGTTGTCGAAGCCGGACATCGGGCCGGCGTCCAGTCCCAGCGCACGCGCGGCCAGGATCAGGTAGGCGCCCTGCAGCGAGCCATTGCGGAACGCCGATTCGGTGCGGCCCTCGCGCGGGCCGTCGAACCAGCTCTTGGCGTCGGCATGCGGGAACAGGTACGGCAGCTTCTCGTGGAAGTCTTCGTCGTGCGCCACGATCACCGTCACCGGCGCGGCCAGGGTCTTGGCGGCATTGCCCTCCGACAGCGCCGGCTTGAGCTTGGCCTTGCCTTCGGCGCTGGTCACGAATACAAAGCGCGCCGGGCCGCTATTGGCCGCGGTGGGCCCCCACTTCACCAGCTCATACAGCTCACGCAGCACCTCGTGGCTGACCGGCGTGTCGGCAAACGCATTTTGCGTGCGGGCGGTGCGGAACAGCTGATCCAGTGCGGCGGCATTGAGCGAGTCGGACATGAGCACTCCAGGGGAGGGGTGGTGCGACGGTAGGCTGCGGCGTCGGCGCCAGTGTGAAGACCCGCAGTGTAGAGTGGCGCGATTGCCGCCACACGCGTTCAATCTGAAACAAATCTATGTCGGATCTGAAACGATGGGGCTGACCTGGGCACTGAGCGACGGCCGTGCCGGCAATGCGCGCCAGGCCGAGGCGCTGGCGCGTGCATTGCACCCCGCTGCCTACCAGCCACTGCACCTGCAGACCAACGCGCCGTGGCGTTGGGCGGCGCCGCGGCGGCTCCCCGGCGCACGGCAGGCGTTTGGCGCGGCATTTGCCCGGCAACTGCAGCAGCCCCCGGCGCTGGCCATCGGCTGCGGCAGGCAGGCGGCGCTGGCCACCCGGTTGCTGCGTGCCCACGGCAGCCGCAGCGTGCAGATCCTGGATCCGCGGCTGGACCCGCGGCACTGGGACCTGTTGGTGGTGCCCGAGCACGATGCACTGCGCGGCAGCAACGTGCTCACCCTGCTCGGCAGCCTGCACCCGGTGGACGATGCATGGCTGGCGGCCGGGCGGGCCGCCTTCCCCGCCCTAGGCGGCTTGCCGGGCCCGCGGCTGGCGCTGCTGGTCGGTGGCCCCACCGCCCAGGTGCCGTGGACGCCACAGGCGCTGGCGGCGTTGTGCACGCGCGTGAGCGCCCAACTGCGCGCGCTGGGCGGCAGCCTGCTGGCGACCACCTCGCGCCGCACACCGGGCGATGCACTCGCTGCGTTGCGCGCGGCCTGCGCCGGCCTGCCGCATCTGCTGTGGTGCGATGAGCGCGATGGGCCGAACCCCTACGCTGGACTGCTCGGCTGGGCCGATGCCATCGTGGCCAGCGCCGATTCGGTCAATCTGCTCTCCGAAGCCTGTGCCACCCGCGTACCGGTCGCTGCCGCGTTCGGCGAGCAGGCACGTGGGCGCGTTGACACCTATTTGCAAGCGTTGCGGCAACGCCAGCGCTTGCACTTAGTCGATGAAGTTCTCGCCAGCGCTGTCGATATCGTTCCTGTGCGCGAAACCGAGCGCATCGCCATGCAGGTACGCGCGCGCCTGCTGCCATAACCCAACGCCCGCCAGCGGGCCAGCGAGACAAGGACGATGTGCATGACAGGGACGATCCACGCGCGATGGATGCGGCAAACCCGGCGCAAGGCAATTGCGCTGCTGGTACTGGCCGCATTACCGCTGGCGGCCACCGCAACAACACCGCGTTGCGTGCCGCGTTATCCCACGCCGCACGCCGCGGCCGCGATGTTCGACATGGCCACCTCCACCGCGCAGGCGCTGGATGCGTTGCCCGATGCCAAGGTGATGCTGCTGGCGCGCGGCGGCCAGGATCTAAGCCGCTACGGCCTGAAACATAGCCACCTGGCATTTGCCGTGCGCGACGATGATGGCGGCTGGCGGGTGCGCCACCTGCTCAATCGCTGCAAGAGCGATGCGTCACAGCTTTACCAGGAAGGCCTGAGCAACTTCATCGGCGAAAGCGCGTTGAGCAGCGATCTGCGCGTGGGCATTCCCACCCAGGCACTGCAGCAACGTCTGTACGCGCGATTGACTGGCAGTGGCGATCTTGCGCACCGCCTGCATGAAACGCGTTACAGCATCGTGGCGTATCCGTTTTCCACCGACTATCAAAACTCCAACCAATGGGTGCTGGAAGTGCTGGCCGTCGCGCTGGCGGCCGACGCGCAACCGGCGGTCGCGATTGCCAACCGCCGTGATGCACAGGCATGGCTGCGCACCGCGCGCTATCACCCCAGCACTCTGCATCTGGACCTGAGCCAGCGCATCGGCGCGCGCTTTGTCGCCGCCAATGCGGCGGTCACCGAGCATCCTGTGAGCGAACGTGTGTCCGGTAACTATTCGGTGGTCACGGTCGAATCGGTATTCGACTTCCTGCATCAGCGCGACGCGGTGGACAAGGAACTGTCGATTGCACGCGCCGCCCCTACTCCTGGAGAAACACCATGATGCACGCCCGCTCTTTTCTCGCTGCCAGCGCATGCCTGTTCGCCGCCTTGACATTGCCCTGCGCACACGCCGGTGAAGCGACCACACCCGGCGAAAAATCCGAGTTCTATTCGGCGCTGTCGCTCGCCATGCCAGTGCTGATCGCGTCCGGTGCGGCGGGCTCTGTGTTTTCCGCACCCGTTGCTGTATCTAATGCAGTGGCCGAATCACGTCGCGAGGCACGCGCGGGCAAGCTGCCGCCAATGCGCGTGCAAGCCGTCGACACCCTGCCTGCGGGTGCACGCCAAGTGCGCCTGCAGGACCCGCAACATGCCGAGAACACCGCAGTGCTGCAATGGCAGGCACGCCAGGACGACCCCGTCGCAGGCTTCCACGTCGGCGAAATGGTGACGTTCCAACCCAGCCCCGCAGGCAGCGGCTGGACCGTGCATGCGGAACAAGGCCAGGCGTTGGCGTTCGTACCGACAGAAGCGGCCGCCGCATACGGCAGCAGCCAGACCTGGTGACGTGCACGCCCTGCGCCGCAGGCAGGGGCCACCTCTGATCGACCGCAGCGCGATCGTCGTTGCATCGGCGGCGTTGCCACGACGCCGATGCCTCCAACCGCGCTGCGTTTACGGATTGCTGGGAGAACGCGGAATGCCGGCAGGCGCCGCATCCAGCGCGCCGATCATCAGCCGCACGACCGGGGTTCCCAAGCCGGTGGTGTAGTTGTACTTGCCGGCGATCGGCACGTCGTTGCCGACGACCCCGTTGTTGCCGGGAATGCCGCGGTGATAGGCCTGCGGGCCGTTGGCGGCCAGGCGATACAGGTAATCGTTGAGATTGCCCTGCCGGCCCTGCTTCTGCACCAGCAACGCGGCCACGCTGGCGAACTCCGGCGCCGCCACGCTGGTGCCGATCACCTTGGTGATGGCACCGGCCACGTAGATGGACACCGAGCTTGTGCCCTGCTGACAGGGATGCACGGCGATTCCCGGGCAGCCGCCGACCAACATGCCGACATCGGGCAATGCGCGCATCGAGGTGCGCGTGCCGCCCAGCGCGCGCAGCTGATATGCCGGACGCTGGAACAGCGTGCTGACGCCGCCACCGGCACCCCAGTAGCCGCCGCTGAGCAGCGCGCCGACGCCATACGGGTCCTCGGCCTGCAACGGGTCGGCAAACGCGCTTTCGCTGAGGTAGCTCGAATCCAGGCTGCCCTTCTTGTAGGCAGTGAGCAGGTTGCCGCCACCGACCGCGGTGACATGCGCATCGGCGGCGGGCCAATGCACGCTGGGGACGTACCGGCCGTTCTTGCCTTCCACCAGGTATTGCGTGTCCGGGCAATCCAGGCCGGCATTGTCGCCGCTGGAGGCGACGAAGCTGATGCCCTGCGCATTGCCTTGCTTGAAGACCGAATCGAACAGGCCAAGGATGGAAGTGGCGTCCTTGCCGTTATAGGCCGCGGTGAAGATCTGTTCGCAGAACCCGAACGAGGAGCTGACCACGTCCGCCTCATTGTCCTGCACGATCTGCCGGTAGCCGGCCAGGATGGAATCGATGGACAGATCGGGGATCACGTACAGCAGCACGTGCGCGCCCGGTGCGCCGCCGAGTGCCATGTCCACATCGAGCGTTGCCTCGCGCACCGCAGCGCGATTGCCGTCCTGCACCCCGGGCTTGGCCCCGGCCACATAGCGGCGTGCATACAGTGTCGGGTTGGCATGGTTGCCGGCATAGCGGCTGAAGCGCTCGTGGTCGAACATCGCGGCAATGTCCGTATCCAGCACGTCGCTGCCGATCAGGACGGCGATCGTGCTGCCGCTACCGTCGAGCCGCTGTTGCTTGCCTGGCGCACCGATCATCGTCTGGTAGGACGGATAGCCGTAGGCCTGCTTGAGATCGTTGTACCAATAGCTGGTGGTGCCATCACCGGTGCGGTTGCCGGGCGCGCCCGCCAGCATGCGCGAGTCCATGCGCGCCGCCGGCAGCCCGCGGCTCAGGCCGGTGACGGTGACACCGTTGGCACGCAGCGCGGCCGGCAGCTGCAGCGGAGCGGCAGCCGCCAGGCGTACCTGCTGGCCGGCGTTCAGATCAGCCACCAGCGGCGCGGCAAACAACCGCTCCACGCTGTCGGCATTCGCGCTGACATGCAGGGTTGGCCCCTGCTGCACCACGGTCATATGCGCGGCCTGCAGGGCGGCGCGTACCTGCGCGAGCTGCGCAGGCGCCGGACCAAAACGCCGCTGGAATTCGGCCGCCGACAGCCACTTGTGGTACTGCGGCGACAGCGGGTCCTGGATGTCGGCCAGCAGGGCGTTCAGGGCCACTTGGTCGCGTGGTGGCAGATGCACGTCGAAGGACACGGGCGCTGTGCGCAAGCTGGCCGTGATCGCGTCAATCCGGGCATCGGGGACGGTGGTGGCAGCGTTGGCGCTACCGAAGGCCAACAGCGAAGCGGACAGCACGGCAGCCAGCAGCGGCCGACAGCGGATGCGAGTAAGCATGGATCTCTCCAGGGGGCACAGCAGTGAGCGAGGCCGAATGGCATCGCAGGGACGTGCACGACCGCTCGCGACCACCGGCGCGATCATGTCGACACGGAAACAGGACACAGATGCCGGCTGCGATCGATGGCCGCGCGGGCCGCGATCCACGCGGCTGGCCGCTGACACAGACCACGGCAAGGCCGAGCGCTGCCGGTGCACCATCGCGACACTGCACATTCGGCGGCTATCTCCATCGGCATCGGCAGGTCGCGCGGCTTGCAAGGGTTGCCATCACTCAGACGGCGGGTCGGGAGCCGGGACGATACGTGCGATGTCTACCGCTGAAATGCCAGCGGGCGAGGTTGTGTCGCCATCAGCGAGGTGCGCGCGCCTGCGGCAGCAGGTGCCGCTGCGTGCCAGCTCGCCGCGCGTGGCTGCCTCAAGGTGCGCGCCGTTGCCGCGAGTACATGCAAGCGCCCATTGCGCGCACCTGCGCCCGCTCATCACCGCAGTTCCTGCGTCGAGGCTGCCGCCTGCTTTGCGATCACCGCGTGCTGCCGATGCCGCCGGTCAGGCGTCATGTGCACGCGTCACCGATGACGACCCGATGTCGGGGCGCAGGCTTGCCCCGCTCTGCACATCGCATGCCGACGATGCTGCCGAGCGCCGCCGCCGCCACGAACGCACGCGCTTTTGTATTGCGGCCGCGATGTGCGCACGCGCTCGGTCGTCGCCGCCGACGATACAGGCACGGTCCGGCGCCAGGCGCCTGCGCGATACGGGAAGGGGTCTTCGCGCAGCGGCGCCGTGGTCGGGGCGCGCATCGCTGCGCTGGTCCAGCCCTGCCGTCGAAGCGATAATTGCGCGCCCAATCAACCGTGTCGCCATGCGTCCTGCCTCGCCACCTGCCTTTGCCCCGCTCACCTCCCGTGCATTGATCCGGGCGGTGTTGGCAATGGGCGCGGTGGTCCTGCTGTCCAACATCCTGGTGCAATACCCGATCAACGACTGGCTGACCTGGGGTGCGTTCTCCTACCCGCTGGCGTTTCTGGTCAGCAACCTGATCAACCGCCGCTTCGGTCCACGCGCTGCGCGCCACGTTGCCTGGTGCGGGTTCGCGCTGGCGGTGCTGCTGTCGATCTGGCTGGCGACGCCCCGCATCGCGGTGGCCTCGTGCAGCGCTTTCATCGCCGCGCAATTGCTGGACATCAGCGTGTTCGACCGCCTGCGCGACGGCAGCTGGTGGCGCGCGCCGATCGTGGCTACCACCTGCAGCGCCACCCTGGATACCACCATCTTCTGGAGCATTGCGTTTGCCGGCGCGAGCCTGCCGTGGGTCAGCTGGGCCGCAGGCGATCTGGCGGTAAAACTGGGCATGGGCGTGTTCCTGCTCGGCCCGTTTCGCGCCCTGCTGTGGCGGAGTGCGCCGCGTCGGTAGAACGCATGACGCGCATGGATGCGTGGCTTCCCGCCAGGGCAGCCAGGCACCGTTGCCGCCGTTTGCCGCAGCTGCATCGAAAGCGGCGCACTCACCGGGGCCGTTACAGCGCTGTTTCATCCTTGCCCAGCGGAAACGTCAGGCCCTGCCCACGTGCTGCGTTGAAGATGATGCCGCGCGCTTGCTGGATGGCCGGCGTCGGTGCGAGCAGGCGTGGGCGGCGGTCCAGCGTGCAGCTCAGGCCGGCATCGACCAGCGTTGCGTGCGCCTGATGCAGTGGTGCGCCGCTCTCGTCCGGGAGCCAGTGCGTGCGCGCCAGTGCGTCGATCAACGCTGGCGTGTCGCAGGCGTCCAGCAGCTGCGGCTGCTGCGCTGCCAGCCCGAGCACGCCGGCCTGCAGCACGAATTCCAGATCCACCAGGCCGCCAGCGCCCTGCTTGAGATCCAGCCGGCCGGCATCGCTGCGATCCAGTTCGGCGCGCATGCGCGCCCGCATCTTGCGCACGTCTTCGTGCAACTGCGCGGTGTCGCGCACCCGCATCAGCGTGTCGCGACGCACGCGGGCAAACGCGTCGCAAAGCGCCGCGTCGCCGGCCACCGCGCGTGCACGCACCAAGGCCTGATGCTCCCAGGTCCAGGCGCGATCGCGCTGGTAGTCGCGGTAACTGGCCAGCGAGGACACCAGTGCGCCCTTGCCGCCATCCGGGCGCAGTCGCACATCGATGTCGTACAGCCGGCCGGCGCCGGTCTCGGCAGCCAGCAATGCCATCACTTTCTGCGCAAGCCGCGCAAACCAGCGCCCGGCTTCCAGCGGGCGCTTGCCGTCGGAGGCGTCCACCTCGGGCGGATGATCGTACAGAAACACCAGATCCAGATCCGATCCGAATCCCAGCTCCAGCCCGCCCAGACTGCCGTAGCCGACAATGGCGAAGCTGCCGCCAGGCACGTGTCCGTGCGCGGCCAGCATGTCGCTGCGCGCCAGGTGCAGCACGGTCTGCACGACCGCTTCGGCAAGCCAGGCCAGTTGGCGGGTGCTCTCCACCGCCTGCTGGCGGCCATCCAGCGTGGCCAGCGCAATACGGAAGCTCAGTGCCAGCCGGCGCTCGTTGAGTTCACGCAGCGCCGCTTCGGTGTCGTCGATCTGCAAGGTCTCGGCGCAGGCCGCGTGCAACGCTGCGCGATCCGGTAGCGGGCCGCTGATGCGGGTGTCGAGCAATTCGTCCAGCAGCAACGGATACGCCGCCAGCCGCTCGGCCAGCAGCGCGCTGCGCGAGAGCACATCGACCAGGCGGGCAAGCGCGCTGGGTTGCTCGTCGAGCAAGGCCAGATAGCTGGTGCGGCGCAAGGTGGCCTGCAGCAGGCCGAGCATGCGACGCACTGCCGCGTCGGGCTGGCTGGCGCGGGTGGCCGCGTGCAGCAGTGCCGGCATCACCCGATCCAGCCGCGCACGCGCGCTATCGGACAGCGCGCGCACGCCGGAAGACTGCGCGAAATCGGCCAACGCGTGATGCGCGCCATCGGGATCGTGCAAGCCAATCCACGCCAACGGCGCAGCATCGCCTTCCGGCAGCGCGCGCCAGTAATCCGCAAGCGCGTCCGGTGCGGTGGCGCGCACGCGCGGGGCCAGCAGTTCGGCGAATTCCGCGGCCACGCGTGTGCGCTGCGGTGCCAGCGCGTCCAGCAATGCCGACCAATCCGCATACCCAAGGCCCAACGCAATGCGCTCGCGATCCAGCGGCGCCTGCGGCAATGCGTGGGTCTGCGCATCGCGCAACATCTGCAGGCGATTTTCCAGCCGGCGTAGAAAACGATACGCCGTCGACAGCGCCTGGCCGTTCTCCTGGTCGATCTGGCCTGCGGCCACCAGCGCCTGAAGCGCGGGCAGCAGCCGGCGTTCGCGCAGACTCGGTTCGCGTCCACCACGAATCAGCTGCAGCGATTGGGCCAGGAACTCGATTTCGCGAATCCCGCCGGGCCCGCGTTTGATGTCGTCCAGACGATCGTGCCGCGCCACTTCGGCGGTGATGGCGGCCTTCATTTCGCGCAAGCCATCCAGTGCGGTGAAGTCCAGATACCGCCGGTAGACGAAGGGGCGCAGCGTTTCCAGCCAGGCTTCGCCGGCGTCGATATCGCCAGCCACCGCGCGCGCCTTGAGCCAGGCATAGCGCTCCCAATCGCGACCTTCGCGCTGGAAATACTGGTCCATGCCGGCGAACGACAACGCCACGCGGCCGGCGGTGCCGAATGGACGCAGGCGCAGATCCACGCGATGGCTGAAGCCGTCGGCGGTGGTTTCGTCCAGCAACCTGGCCAGCTGCTGGCCCAATCGCGCGAAATACTCTTCTGCTGCCAATGGACGCGCGCCATCGGATTGGCCGCCCTGCGGATAGGCGTACACCAGATCCACGTCCGAGGAAAAATTCAGCTCGCCACCGCCCAGCTTGCCCAGCCCGAACACCACCAGGCGCTGCACGCTGCCGTCTGCAGCAACGACCTTGCCGTGGCGGGTGTGGAACTGCTGCTCCAGCGCTTGCAGGCCGCATTGCAGGCAGTGCTCGGCCAGCCGGGTGGCGCCGGCCAGGGTGGCTTCGACGCTGTCCAGACCGAGCACATCGCGCCAGACCAGGC
The DNA here is from genome assembly GCF_017746015.1 of Xanthomonas sp. A1809. Taxonomy (NCBI): domain Bacteria; kingdom Pseudomonadati; phylum Pseudomonadota; class Gammaproteobacteria; order Lysobacterales; family Lysobacteraceae; genus Xanthomonas; species Xanthomonas sp. A1809. Next base: position 37,048 of record NZ_JAGHWZ010000004.1, read on the forward strand.
GCATGGACTCGGCGCTGCGATAGCGTCGCAATTGCGCAGGCCACAGCGGTGGCTGGGCCGGATCCAGCTGCGGCAGTGGCAGTGGCGGCGGATCGGGTTGGGCCAGGTGCTGCAGCAACGCCGGTTGCCGCGCCAAGGTATCGAGCGCGAACTCGCTGGCCAGTGCGACCTGCGCAAGCTGCCGATCGAACCCGCCGCCCGGCCACGCCTGCTCGGCAGGCAATGATTGACGGACACGCGCCACGGCCCGCTCGATCAGGGCGGTGAGCGCAGGAGACATGGAAACGGTCGGCATCGGCATGACCGGATTTTGGCATCCCCGCCACGCGGGGAGTACACGCATGCGCGACATCCCGCAGGGCGACTGCAACAGGGCGTGCAGCATTTCGCCGCCTTGAACATCTCGCTTACGCAGCCCTGACGACAGCCATGCTGCACTGCGGCTTTCGCACGAGGTCCCGCCATGTCGCCCACCACCTTGCCTGCTCACTTGCTGCCCTCGCAGATTCCGCTCCAGACCGATGGCAACGATCCTGCGCTGCCGCCCAGCCTGCCCTTTCTGCATCTATGGACCGGGCCGGATGGCAACAGCTGCCTCAACGCCTCGCAGCTGCCCGGCTTCGGTCGCAAGAGCGTGGGTGGCGGTGCCGCACCGCAGTGGTTGCGACCGTTTCCCGGCGAGGTGCTCGGCATCCAGTTCGCGGTGCTGCCGGTAGGCTGGGTCGGCGACTGGCATGAGAGCCCGCACCCGCAATGGGTGATTCCGTTGCGTGGCCGCTGGTTCATCGAAACCGGCGACGGCACACGCGTGGAAATGGGTCCTGGCGACATCCATTTCGGCCAGGACCAGGGCACCACCGATCAGCGCGGCCATCGCTCCGGCCAGTTGGGCGATGAACCTTGCCTGCAGATGATGGTGCAGTTTGCGCAATCGCCGGGCGCGGCCACCGCGCATCCGTTCGGCCATCCGGCGCCGCGCTGATGGACCGCCACTGCCGCGTCCGCGCGCCCGGCGCCGCCCGGCCGGCCGAGTGCCCGCCCCCCGCCACGCGCCACGCCGGGCTGGCGGCGCGCCTGGGCAACGCGCGCCTGCTGACCCTCTACGACCAGGCGACCTGGAGCGAGGGGCCAGCCTGGTGGGAGGCGCAGCGCACGCTGGTCTGGAGCGATGTGGTCGGCCGCCGCGTGCTTGGCTGGCGCGAGGACGGCGCGGTGGACGTGCTGCTGGATGCCACCGCCTTCACCAATGGCAATGCGGTGGATGCGCAACAGCGACTGGTGCACTGCGAACACGGGCGCCGCGCGATCACCCGTAGCGATGTCGATGGCCGGGCGCATCTGGTGGTCGGGCGGTTCGAGGGCAAACGGCTCAATTCGCCGAACGATCTGATCGTGGCGCACGACGGCGCGATCTGGTTCACCGACCCGCCGTTCGGGCTGCTCAAGCCCAGCCAGGGCTGCCCGGGCCCACAGGAGCTGGACCATCACGGCGTCTACCGGCTGCCGCCCGATGGCGGTGCCCTGCAGTGCATGGTCGGCCTGGATCACCCCAACGGGCTGGCGTTCTCCCCCGACGAACGCGTGCTGTACGTCTCGCAGACGCCCGAAGGTGGCACGACCTCGCCGGAGATCACCGCCTTCGACTGGCGCGATGGCGCATTGCACAACCGGCGCCGCTTCGCGGTGGTGCCGGACGGCCTGCCGGATGGCTTTTGCGTGGACCGCCAGGGCTGGCTATGGAGCAGCTCCGGCGCGGGCGTGTGCGTCTTCGACACCGATGGCCAATACCTCGGCCTGGTGCCGACACCGGCCACGGCGTCCAACTGCACCTTCGACCTGGAGCAACGGCGGTTGTTCATCACTGGCGGCAGCACGCTGTGGCTGCTGGAGTTGCAGCAATAAGAACGGTTAACGAAAACCGCCAGGCGGACGCGGCCGCTGCCCGCGATGGCAGGGATCACGCGTACGAACGGTTGCACGCACGCCGTGCACATCCAGCAGCATGATCGCTCGCCAGGTTTTGGGCGCAGCGCCACGCCATGCAAGCCTGCTCGCCGCGATGCGCGCAGGCGGCAGCCACGGCATGAGGTGCGGCCTTCATTTGCAGCGGATCTCGCGCGGATTGGCGCTTGACCCGGCAACCTGCAGGCATAAAAAAGCCCGCTTGCAGCGAACTGCCAGCGGGCTTTGCTCCCTCCCCCACGTCGGGATGCAGGATCATAGTGCGCGCCCCGAATCGGACTTGCACGCTGCACTGCAAAACAATACCAGGCAGTACAGAACTGGTGTTTTTTCTTCACGCCTGCGCGCGCGATGCAGGCCTCAGCGCAACAGGTCAGGTTGCGCGCGATACCACTCCGGCGCACCTCGCAGATGCCATTCGGGCGTGTCGCCGCGCAAGCCCACTGCAGCGCTCAGCAATCCCCAGCGGGCCAGCAGACTGCCGCGACGTTGATTGCCCTGCAGGCGCAGGCGCGCATCGACCTGAAAGCGTTCGTTGCGCGCCTGCAAGCGATCGACGATGACCGTTTCGCCTTGCCAGTGCGCGCGTGCGGTCAGCTGCGCCTGGCCTGCATCCACCAGCCGGAGCATCCAGTTCGGAATCGAGCGGTCGCGTGCATACAGCGCCACCAGAAATGCCAGATCGCGCACCTGGATGCGCACACGCCCATCCACGCCCACCGGTTGTCGCCATTGCATGCGCGCATCGTCCAGCACGATGCGCGCCCACCAGCCATCGCGCTGTTGTCCATCCGGGCCGGTGAATCCGACATTGCGCAGCTGGATGCTGCTGGCATCGAGACTGAACTGTTCGGCGCGTAGATCGCCGCGCTGCAGGCGCAGATCCGCATCCACATCGCCGCGCAACGCCAGGCCGGCGAACTGCAGCCGCGCTGCACGCGCCCCGATGCGCACACCGCCCTTGCCGATGCGCCCACCCGGCTCGATCTGCAGATCGCCGCTGAGCACGCCGTTACCGCCGTCAAAGCGCAGTTGCTGCTGCGGCAGATAGCGGTTGTAGGCACGCAGATCCGGCACGCGGGCATTGGCGAAGACCAGATGCGCGCGCGTGGCATCGCGCAGGCTGCTCAGGTTGCGCGCATCGGCGCGTGTGCGCAGATCCAGGCGCAGATCGCGGCCTTGCACGAACGGGCGCGCGGGTGCGTCGGTATGCGCGATCGAAAACTGCTGCATCTGCAGTGCAAGCGCCGGCAGCAACTGTCCACTGGCATCGGCGTCCACGCGCAGATCTGCACTGGCCTGTCCCGTGATCGCATGCCCCATCACGCCCACCTGCGCGTGCACGTGCGGCACCTGCAGGCGGCTGCCGGCAGCAAGCTGGCCGCGATCGATCCGCAGATCGGCATCGACCAGGCCCTCGCCCTCCAGGGTCAGCCAATCCACATCCGGAAACAGCGCAGCAATCCAGCGCAACGAAGACAGCTGCCAATGCAGCCGCGCATGCCCGGACGTGCGCGGCAACAGGCTGCGCATGGATTGCACCGGCAGTTGCCTGCCTTGCACGCGCAGGTCGGCGTCCAGCGTCAGCCCGGCATCGGCCGGCTCGGGCATGCTGACCTTGAGCCGCATGTCCTGATCGACCTGTAACTGCGCCGTCAATTCGCCCAGCAATGCGGCCGGCGCGCGCGTGCTGTCGTGCAGCGGCGCGCGCCATTGCAGCTGGCTCCCGGGCTGCAACGCGCCACGTATCCAGCGCAGCTCGCCATCTGCACGCCCCTTGCCGGCACGGGTCGCCAGCGTGTGCCGGCCCTGCGCATGACGGGTGACATCCAGCGCTGCGGTGTCGCCATGCACGGCGATCAGCGCATCGGTGAGTTGCAGCACCGCCAGTCCGCTTGCCTGATCCGGTGCATGCCGTGCGATGCTGGCGTCGATACGCAGCTGCCCATTGCGCATCACTTCGTCCTGCCCCCACCGCACACGCGCCGATTCGAACACTGCATGGGAGGGGAAGATTTCCATCGGCCCGCCACGCAGTTGTTTGAACAGGCCCAATTGCAGTTGGCCCTGCCCTTCGATGTGCAGCTGACGCAGCGACACGGCCTGCACCTGCTCGGCAACGATGCGGTCCAATTGCAGGGTCCAGGCGGTTGGCGAGGCGGGTGTACCGGCTTGCGTGTCGGCGCGCCTGGCTGATTGCGGTGTGCTGGTGATAGGCATTCCGGGCTTCGCGTCCGTCGTGGCCGTTGCAATCGTCACGCGCAGATCCTGCGCGGGCGTCTGCGTCGTCGCCGAGTGTTCGGCATTGGGCGTTGCTGTGGGCGCCCGCTCGTTTGCTAAAGCGGCCGGCGTATCCGCGGCCCCCTTCGCCGCAGCAACAGCAGCACGCGTCGCTTGCGCCGCCGCAGGGGATTGCATCGCCCCCGTCCCGGGCGTTGCGGCTGCAGCCTGCATACCGCCACGCACACCGCGCACATGCAACTGCGGCACCAGCAGCTGGCGGTGCAGCAATGGCAGCAGCCGAATCTGCCCACTCATCCGCTGCGCGCTGACATTCCAGTGCGTGCGTGCCGAATGGCCTTGCAGGTCGACATCCCACAGCACCACACGCCCCGGCCACCAGGTCAGCGCAGGGCCCCAGTGCATCGTGAACTTGTCGGGCGAGCGATTCAGCGCAGCCGGGCCAAGCGGCGTGTTGAGCAATAGGTTGCCCAGCAGCAAATAGCTTGCGTACAGCGCAATCAGTGCCGATAGCGGCCATCGCAGTAAGCGTGGCAAGGCGCGCCAGCGGGCGCGAACAGGCATCGTCATGACGGCAGGCTCCTGGAAACCGCGCACGCGGCTGGGCACAGTGTGCCAAGCCAGCCGTGAGCAGGGCGCAGCACGCTCACGCCAGCGGCCGCATCACTTGGTTTTGGAGACCGCCGGCAACAGTGCGGGCTGCGCGTCATACCACTGGCGCGCACCGGCCAGATGCCACTGCCGCTGCTTGCCATCGAGTTCGATGCCGGCACCCAGCACACCCCAGCGCAGATACAGATCGCCGCGCCGCTGCGCATCGTTCAAGGCCAGCCGCGCACGCAGCGACAGGCGCGCGTTTTCCGCATGCAGGTCGTCGATCAGCACCTGCTGCTTGCGCCAACGCAACCGACCGGTCGCATCCAGTTCGCCCGAATCCAGCAGACCCAGCACCCAGCGCGGATAGTCGGCGCGCTGGGCGAACACCGAGAGCAGTGGTGCGATATCGCGCATGCGAAGGGCTGCCTCGGCATCCACCTGGAACGGTGCCTCGGCCTGGATGGTGCCGGCACCCACTTGCAACTCGCCCCACCAATCGGCGTCTTTGCCGTCGTCGCCCACGCGCATGTTGCGCAGGCGTATGCGTGTGCCACTGAGGTCGAAGAACTTGTTCTTGAAGTCGGCGCGCTGCAGCGTTGCCTGCAACTCGGCATCGCCGCGCATCTGCACGCCAGCCAACGCCAGGTGCGCGCCCTGCCCGCGCAGGTGCGCATGCCCGTTACCGACATCGCCGGAGGCATTGAGCGCCACATCGCCGGTTAGGCTGCCGCTGCCGCCGAGCAGGCGTACGTTATTGCCCGGCAGATAGCGGTTGTAGGCGGTGAGATCGGGCACACGCGCATCGCTGAAACGCAGCTGCGCCTTGAGCGTGTCGCTCAGGCGGGCCAGCTCGGCATCGCCATGCATGGCCAGTTGCAGATCGCGGCCGTCCAGCAGGAGCTGTTTGGGCGCATCGCGTGGCGCCGCCTTGAAGGTGGGAATGCTGACATCCAGATGCGCCTGCGGGGTGGCGGCATCGTCGATGCGCCCGTGCGCCTTGGCCACGCCGGCCAGGCGCGTGTCAAATACCTGCGCCACGGCCTCCACGCGCGGAATATCCAGCGTGCTGCCGGCACTCAACCGGCCCTGTGCAAGGCGCAGGTCCGCTTCGACCAGACCGCCACCTTCCAGCTGGAACCACGGCTTGCGCACGAACAGCTCGGCGATCCAGTTCAACGATTCGAACTTCCAGCGCCCACGCACCTGCCCCGACAGGCGCGGCAACAGCTGCGCAGGCCGTTCGAACGGAACGCTGCGCCCGGCGACGCGCAGATCGGCGTGCAGCTCGCTGCCGGTCTTCTCATCGCGCGGCAGCCGCGCCTGCACGCGGATGTCCTGCGCCACGTCCAGTTGCAGCGCAAGCATGCCGCGGTCGGTGGCACCAACGCCCGCAAGCAATGGCAGCCGCCACACCGCACGGCTGCCCGGCTGCAGCGCGCCGCTGGCCAGGCGGATATCGGCCTCCACGCGCGCGGCCGATGGCCCGCTGCCGATGTCCACATGCGGCGCGCCGGTGTCGATCTTCAGCGCCACGGAATTGGCTTTGAGCTGTAGCCGTGCGGCGGTGATGCCGAGCTTGCGCAAGCCCGGCGCCTGGTCGCGGTAATGGCGTGGAAACTGGAACTGCGCATCCAGCTGCGCACCGTTGAACACCTGCACTCCGTCGTAGCTGACCACCGCGTCGGTAAAGCCCGCTTCGGAAGGAAACAGTTCCGACGGCCCGCCCTTGAGTTGCTTCAGGAAACCGACCTTGCCGTGCCCTTGTCCGGCAATCAGCAATTTGCCCAGGCGGGCACTGCGAATGCTGTTGCTGGTGATTGCATCAAAGCGCAACGTCCAGCCCTGGTTGCCCCGCGGCGGTGGCGGAATCGGCGTATCGGAGGTTTCCACTTCTGCGCTCACGCCGGTGGCATGCAGCCAGGGCAGCCGCACTTCGCGCCGAAACAAGGCCAGCAGGGCGATACGCGCATGTGCGCGGTCGGCGTGGAAGACGTACACGGTGCGGTTGGCCTGGCCACGCATGCGCACGTTCCAGGCGATGACCTCGCCCGGGAACAGCGTCACTGCCGGGCCGGTCTGCATGGTGAACTTGTGCGGTTGCCGATTGGTGCTGGCGTCGAACAGCGGGGTATTGAGATACAGGTTGCCGGCCAGCAGATACAGCGCGTACAGCGCCAACACCACGCCCACTGCACGACGCCACGGCCGTGGCCAGCGCTGGAAGCGGTCGCGAAGTGAGGGCATGGGCACAGGCAGGAAAGAGTCTGCCGCCACTATCCCGGTTGCGCTGACCGCGACGCGTGAACAAGGCTGGTGCCGTTGCGGGAATCGGGAATCGGCGGCGAGCCTGGAAGTTGGCGCGCGGCCGGTGACCGGTGCTGCGCCGGCGATGCGCTGAACCGCTGCAATCGCGCAATCCCGGCGTTTAACGCTTCTCGAACTTCATTGCTGCGCACGACATGCAGCGACATCGCAGGGTCACGTGCCGGGTGGATAACGGTCCTGCCCGCTCGCTTCCTGTGCCAGGAAGGCTCTCTCCCCCTTCTGTCACTGAGCGAAACGGGCCATCACTGGGTGGTGTCCAATCCGTCGGGCCGGCTCCCTGCGCCGGCCCGACGTTCCTGGCCTGCAGCGGCCTGCCAGACGCCTGCGCTCACTGCCAAAGCCGATCAATGTCGCCATTGGTCGTCGCTGAGCGTCGTCGCCGATGGCACCGCTGCGCGTCATGTTGAACGCTGCACCTGCACGAGATCGGCGCGCCAGCGGTGCCTTCTCTCCTCGGTGAGGCGTGACGAGCGTTCGGCGCATCCACTTCATCGCCTGCGCAGTTGCCGACGCCCGCTGCACCGACGCACGTGCCAGCCGCAAGACGCTTTCCCATCGGGAGAAGGTGACGCCCAGCGCCGGATGAGGGGACGCGCGAGGCCTCACGCTCACCGCAGACCAGCCAACGCGCTGCCTGGCAATCATTCCGTGTTGGCGATGCACCACGCAGCATCAGCACGTGTTCTGCCGATGCTGCTGCGTCGCCACTCACGCAGCCTCGGCAATCCGGCGCATGCGCCGTGCGCGCACTGCGCTCGCCAGGCGTTCCAGCACCTGCACCGAACTGTCCCAGCCGATGCAGCCGTCGGTAATGCTCTGGCCGTAGGTCAGTTCGCACCCCGGCAACAGGTCCTGACGCCCACCGACCAGGTGGCTTTCCACCATCACGCCGACGATGCGCGTTTCGCCGTTTTCCAGCTGATGGGCGATGTCCTCGACGACCTTGGGCTGGTTCTCGGGATTCTTGCTGCTGTTGGCGTGGCTGGCATCGATCATCAGGCGCGCGGGCAGGCCGGATGCATTGAGCACCTGGCTGGCCGCTTCCACATGGGCCGCATCGAAGTTGGGCTGCTTGCCGCCGCGCAGGATCACATGGCAATCCGGGTTGCCCGCCGTCGCTGCCACGGCGGTGTGTCCGTCCTTGGTCACGGCCAGGAAATGATGCGGATGCGAGGCCGCGCCCACCGCGTCCACCGCAATCTTGACGTCGCCGCCGGTGCCGTTCTTGAAGCCCACCGGGCATGACAGCCCGGATGCCATTTCGCGATGCACCTGGCTCTCGGTGGTGCGTGCGCCGATCGCGCCCCAGGCCACCAGGTCGGCGATGTATTGCGGCGAAATGATGTCGAGAAATTCCACGCCGGCCGGCAGGCCGAGATTGTTGATATCGCGCAGCAGGCCACGCGCTACGCGCAGACCCTTGTTGATCTGGAAGCTGCCGTCCAGGTCTGGATCGTTGATCAGGCCCTTCCAGCCGATGGTGGTGCGCGGCTTTTCGAAGTACACCCGCATCACGATCTCCAGCGCGTCACCGAACTGGTCGCGCAACGGACGCAGGCGCTGTGCGTACTCCATCGCCGCGACCGGGTCGTGGATCGAGCAGGGGCCGATCACCACGGCCAGGCGATCGTCGCGCCCGTGCAGGATGTCGTGCAGCGCGGCGCGCGCATTGGTGACGGTTTCGGAGGCGCGCTCATCGCAGGGCAGCAGCGACAGCAGTTGCGCAGGCGGTGCGAGGGCTTCGATCTTGCGGATACGCAGGTCATCGGTTACAGGCGGCATCACAGTGTCTCGGTGGGCGGTGTTGCATCGGGGAGCCAGGCGCGGCGGCAACAAAAAAGCCGCCAGGTGTGCGCTGGCGGCTTTTCGGGAATGCTGCTGAAGTTGCCTTCAGGGTGAGCGCAATCCTTCCTCCGCCAGCGGCATCGGAAAACCGTAGTACCAAAAATAAAACTGGCTGCGGGGTGCGTTCATGGGATGCATTGATACCACGCACTTTTGCGCGTTGCCACTGTTTCATCGGCAACGGACCGGGCACAGGTGGAAGCGAACGCCCCTCCACTGGCTCCGGCACACCCCCGCGTTGAAATGCATGCGGCCGCAGCGGTGAAGTCGGCACAGGTTCCCGCGGCGGCCGCCAATCCAACGGGTGACGATGGCGCTGTCGCCAATCGGCGCGATGCAAACAATCGATGACGCGCTGATCGAGCTGGTCGTCTCGCCAGGTTCTGCGGCCCTGCCGGAAGCAGTGCAGACACCAGACGCCCGCCGCACTCGCTCAGAACGTGAACACGTATTCGGCCGCCACTTCGCGGCCGATCGGGTTGAACAGCGTGGTGTTGTAGAAGCCGTACCCGTAGAAGCGTTCCTTGTGGTCGTAGCCCACTTCGTTGAAGACGTTGTTGACGTAGAAATTGACCTTGGCGTGGTCGGTGATCTTGTAGCCGGTGCTCAGGTTCCAGTAGATCGCCGGGCCCACGCGGCCGAAGTAACGCTTGCTGGTTTCGCCCAGATGCACGTTGGCGGTGTCGGTCACCAGGCACGCATCGGAGGCGCTGGGTTGATAGCCGTCGTCGAAGCGTTCGCAGGTGCCCCAGTTGACCGCGCGCATGGAGCCGATCCGGCGGAAATACACGGTCCAGTCCCAGGCGCCGCCGTTGTCCCAATGCACGCTGCCACGCACGCGGCTGCGCACGCGTTCGTCGCGGCGGTTTTCGTCGCTGTCGGTGCGGTAGATCTGCTCGCGGTAGGCGATCAGATTGTTGTAGTCCAGCGACAGCTGGAAGTTGCCCCAGCCTGCGGTGGCAAGGCGATACTTCAGCGACGCATCGATGCCGGAGGTTTCCATCTGCGCCAGGTTGATCGGGCCGCGCTCGATGCTGGCGATGGTGCCGTCGGCATTGCGCATCACGCGCGAGGTGATGGTGTCGCAATAGCCCGCGCCGCCGGGGTTATTCCACGTGCCGCCGCTGATGGTGGTGCCGGTACGGCAGCCGGCTTCGGCCGACAGGATCTCGTCGCGGTCCAGGTCCTTGATCATTTCCTCCAGCTGGATGCGGTAGTAATCCACGCTCAACGACAGCCCTTGGGCGATGTCCCACACCACGCCACCGGTGAACGAGCGGCCGGTTTCCGAGCGCAGATCCGGGGTGCCGCGACGATTGACGTCCACCGTGTAGAAGATGTTGTTGTTCTCGTCGTTGCAGCCGCCGGTCAAATACGCGCCCGAGGAAATGCAGCGGTACTGATCGATCACCGTCTGGTTGGTGGAGCTGGGTTCGCCGAGCACGTAATGCATGTCGGGTGCGCGGAAGCTGGTGGCCACGGTGCTGCGCACCAGCAGGCTTTCCACCGGCCGCCATTCCAGGCCCGCGCTCCAGGTGGTGTCGCTCTGCGTGCCCACATCGGTGGGGATGGCGGCCGAAGAACGGTAATTGCCGTAGCGGTCGTAACGGCCGGCCACATTCGCGCTCAACGTGGAGAGCAATGGAATCTGGAATTCCAGACCGGCCGAACTGCGCATGCGTTCGCCACCGCCGCTGTCCACCACATCCACCGGGTAGCACGCGTTGGCGCAGGGATCGGGCGAAAGCTGATAGCCCTGCTTGGCCACTTCGGCCACGGTGGCGAAGCGGATCGGCCCGGCCCAGCCCTGCACCACATCGCCGCTCACGCTGAAACTGGCTTGATTCACCCACGAATACGCCGAGTTATGCGACTTGGCGACCAGCGCGTCGTACTGGTCCGACGACAGCGGCGTGTACAGGCGCGCCTCGTTGATCGCATGGATCGGCGTGCCATCGGCGGCGGTGCCGAGGGAGCTGCCGAGGAAGTAGTCGGTGGCGCGCGCGGTGTCCACGGTGCGAATGTATTCGTCGACGGTGTAACGCGAGCGGCCCACGCTCAATTCCCAATCGAAACGGTCGGCCCAGACGCCGCGCAAGCCGGCACTCAGATCCCAGGACTGCTCCTTGTTGTAGTTGGCAAGCCGGTCCCAGCCGCCGGCTTCGCGCCGGGTGAGCTGGCGGATCAGGTTCAACGAACGCCCGGTGGCCGCGTCCTGGAACGGGCCCAGGTACGCGTACGGCGGGTCGTAGGTCCAGCGGCCGATGCTGCGGTTGGCAGACAGCGTGGCCCAAGCCTCGGTGTGCTCGCCGAATTTCCAGGTGCCGTAGAGATATGCCGAATAATCCTCGCTGCCGGTGACCAGACCCCAGTCGCCGTAATCGCGCGCAACGCCGCAGTAATCGCCGGCATTGGTGAGCGCGCCGGTGTTCTGGTTGTAGCTCAGCCGCTGCCCGTCGATGAACTCACCGCCAAAGCGCGCGCAGGTGCCGGCCGGTGGTGCCAGGCGCTCGTTGGTATTGGCGTCGATCAGGCTCAAGCCGGTGAACGGATTGAAGCCGTACAGGCGGTTCTGGCCGGTCCAGTTGGAATAGGACATGTCGTCCGAATCGTCCATTTCAGGGCGATCGCGCCCGCTCAACGGGTCGCGCTTGGTGGCCTGCAGCGCGTAGGTCAGGCTCCAGTTCTCGCCGGTGCGCCCGCCGGCCCAGGACACGTCGAAACTGTCGCGCCCACCTTCGGTGGCGGTGCCGCCGCGCAGGCGCACCTGGTCGCCCTGATAGTCGCGCTTGAGGATCACGTTGATCACGCCGGCCACTGCATCGGAGCCGTAGATCGCCGACGCGCCGCCGGTGAGGATGTCGATGCGCTCCACCGCAGCGGAAGGAATATTGCTGTAGTTGGAGAAGTTGCTCTCGCCGCCGTAGGGCAGCGGGTAATCGGCCACGCGATGCCCGTTGACCAGCAACAGCGTCCGTCCCGGCCCGAGGTCGCGCAGATTGATCGGCGAGGCGTTGGGCGTATGCGAGCCCCACTGCGTATCGGCTTCCACCGAGCCCTGCTGATTCATGCTGTTGAGCACGTCGTAGACGGTGGCGAAGCCTTCCTGCTGGATCTGCTGCGCACTGATGGTGACCACCGGTTGCGCACCTTCGACCTGCGCGCGCTTGATGCGCGAGCCGGTGACGCTGACCGCATCCAGCGTGGAGGTGGCGCGCGTGGCATCGGGTTCGGTTTGCTGGGCCATGAGCGGCGGCGCGCACGCGGCAGTCACGGCAAGGGAGACGGAAATCGACAAGGCAAGGCGATGACTGCGGCAGTTCATAAGATCCCCGGGAGAGGCCGGACGTGGCCGGCGTGGCAATGCGCTGCAACGACGCCTGCCAGCGATGCGTGCACCGCTGCCCCTTGTCCGATGGCCCCCCGACCGCTCGGCGCAAACGCCTGCCTAGCGACGCTAAGGCTGCGATGACATCGGTGTCAACAGGTGGTCGCGGAGTGTGACGGCGATCGACTATCCGGCAGGCTGGGGCTGCCCTCACTGCGATGATTGCGCTCCCAGCGCACTCGACCCTGCGCAGCTGGCAACAGGTCATGCGATCACAAGTTGCCATCGTCCTGCCTGGTTGGTTCTTCCTGCAACGCAGTAGTTCGCATCGCGCTAGGCCGGCCGGGCAGGCTTGTTCGAATGATGCAGGCGCGCCAGCCAGTACGCGCTGGCCGCTCCCCCTCATCAAGGAAACCCACCATGGAGATCAAGAAACAGCAAACCGCAGGCCCCTCTTCTCTGGCGCCATTGCACGACATCCATACCGACAATGCCCCCGTCGCCGACGCCACATCGCCGACGCAAACCCCGCTCCACCCCAGCCTGGCTGCGCTCACTCCGCGCAGCCGTTCGCGCGCATCCAGCGCCGACTCCGAGCACGGCGCTTCGCCGGTGCCTTCGCACGACACCGAACCGCAGGCCGACTCACCCGAACGCGCCTCCGGCCCGTCCACCGCCGCAACGCTTGCCGCACGCGCAAACGCCGCATTGGCAAGCGGCGTCCAGCAGGCTTACGCTGCGGTATCGAAGGGGGCGTCCAACCTCTGGTCGCTGGCGGATCTGCGCACCATGCTGCAGATCCATGCGGACGATCCTGCATTCCTGCAGATGGTGCGTCACACCGACCCGGAACAGAGCGCCCCGCACACCCTGGCCGCGTGCCGCCAACAGATCACGCAGCTGCGCGATGCCATCGCAGCGGCAACCGGCCTGGAAGCACGCTTCAGGCAGCAGTTGCTCGGCGACATCAAGGCCGTGGAAGACGCGCTGCAGCCGCTGGAGCACGGCACACCTGCGACCGGGCGGGCGCTCAAGTCGCTGGCCAACCTGGTCAATCTCTGGCCACTGGTGGTCCCCAGTCCGTTGCTGGGCAACCAGGCCAAGACCTTCGCCTATTCCATCGCCGCGGCAACCAAGGGCGTGATGACGCTCTCGGCATCTGCACTGCGCCCCACCGCCGACGGATTTCCGTTCCCGCTGATGGGCGGGCAGCTGGGGCGCGACGCCAACGAAATGCACTTCTACGCCATTCTGCTCAACGGATTGTTTCTCACCACCGAACTGCCCAAGAAATTCGGCAACCCCTCCATGCGGCACCAAGCCGAAGCAGTGGAAAACAACCTGGGATTTGCCGCGGCCGCATCGACGGCGTGCGCGGCGATGGTGCTGACGCCCTTCCTCTGGAACAGCCTCAACGTGCTTGGCAATCGGCTGCAGCACAAGCTGTCGCATCTGGGCGCCGGCATGGCAGAAAGCGCCGGTTTTCAGAGCCAGGCGCAGCGATTGCGTGCACGCCTGACGCCCGGCCAGGTCAGCGCGCAACTGCGCACGCAACTCAACGAGATAACCGCCGCTCTGGAGCACGGCCGGGAAGCGTTTCAACAGGCACGTCGCGACTTTACCGACCCAAGCCAGGGGCGCGAGCTGACCCGCACGCTCAATGCCCAGTGCACGCACCTGCTGGAGACGCTGGACCGATGCAGCAAGCGCCTGAGCACTGCGCTACAAGTGGATCAGGACCAGGACCAGGACCAGCCAGCCACCATCCCGCATCAGGTGACCAACCACGACATCGCACCCAAGTTGGCATTGGCATTGCTGGGGGCCGGAGTGACCGGGCTGACGGTCTACCTGATCCAGCCCGACCGCATCGGCACGGTCGACCTGGTGGCCGACTCTATCCTTGTAACGACCGTGATGATGCAGTCGGCGCTCAACGCACATGCGACCCGTCAGGACGCCATGGAGCGCTTCAAGGCCATGTGCTCCGGCAGCCTGGTCATGGCGCTGGCCCTGGGCGTGGAGAAACTGTCCAAGACCTTCGCAGACAAGAGTCTGATCGAAGCCTCGTCCTCATCGCCCTACTACGCCGGCGCGATCATGTCGCTGATGTCGATGACCATGCCGGGCCCCATGGCGCGTGGCGCAGAGCTGGCGATGAACTGGGGCGGCGGTCAGATCATGCGTGTCTTCAGGGGGCCCGACGGTACCGCGCTCGCAACCCGCATGCCGTCCTCACCCGAGGAACTCATCCAGCACGTGCAGGACACCGCCAGATATGTGCAAAGCCTGTCGCCGGAACAGGCGCAGGATTACGCGCAGACCGTTGCCGATAGCGCCCTGCAGGGGATCCAGGACGCCGGCGCGCAGGCGCAGACCAGGCCCGCCAGCAGCGTCACCATCACCGAGATCACCGAGGCAAACGAGGAGGCGCTCGCCGCAGCCAGCGCATCGCCTGAACAACGCTCGCCTGCCCGCACCCATCCGTCGCCGGATCAGGCCGCAGCCAGCACTGCGCCTTCGTCCTGACGGTACGGCCGCCGGTCATCGGCAACTGCCGCGTGCCTGCGCAAGTGACGCGCATAAAAAAACCCCGCCGTTGGGCGGGGTTTTTTTTGCTGCAACAGCCGAAGTGGCGTGGATCAGAAATCCATGCCGCCCATGCCGCCCATGCCGCCGCCGGCCGGCATCGCCGGCTCGTCCTTCTTCGGCGCATCGGCCACCATGGCTTCGGTGGTGATCATCAGGCCGGCGATCGAGGCGGCGTTCTGCAGTGCCGAACGGGTCACCTTGGTCGGGTCCAGGATGCCGAATTCGACCATGTCGCCGAACTCGCCGTTGGCGGCGTTGTAGCCGTAGTTGCCGCTGCCTTCCTTGACCTTGTTCAGGATCACGGACGGCTCTTCGCCGGCATTGGCCACGATCTCGCGCAGCGGGGCTTCCATAGCGCGCAGGGCGATCTGGATGCCGTGGGTCTGGTCTTCGTTGGCGCCCTTGAGCTCGCCCACGGCCACCAGCGCACGCACCAGGGCCACGCCGCCGCCCGGGACCACGCCTTCTTCGACGGCTGCACGGGTGGCGTGCAGGGCGTCTTCGACGCGCGCCTTCTTTTCCTTCATTTCGATTTCGGTCGAGGCGCCGACCTTGATCACTGCAACGCCACCGGCCAGCTTGGCCACGCGCTCCTGCAGCTTCTCACGGTCGTAATCGGACGAGGTGTCTTCGATCTGGGTCTTGATCTGGCCCACGCGCGATTCGATCGCCGCGGTGTCGCCGGCGCCGTCGATGATGGTGGTGTTTTCCTTGGAGACCTGCACCTTCTTGGCGCGGCCCAGGTCCTTGATGGTCGCCTTCTCCAGCGCCAGGCCCACTTCCTCGGAGATCACGGTACCGCCGGTCAGCACGGCCATGTCTTCCAGCATCGCCTTGCGACGGTCGCCGAAGCCCGGTGCCTTGACGGCCACGACCTTGACGATGCCGCGGATGGTGTTGACCACCAGGGTCGCCAGCGCTTCGCCTTCGACTTCTTCGGCGACGATCAGCAGCGGCTTGCCGGCCTTGGCCACGCCTTCCAGCACGGGCAGCAGGTCACGCACGTTGGAGATCTTCTTGTCGTGCAGCAGGATGAACGGGTCGTCCAGGTCGGCCGACTGGCTCTGCTGGTTGTTGATGAAGTACGGGGAGAGGTAGCCGCGGTCGAACTGCATGCCCTCGACCACGTCCAGCTCGTTTTCCAGGCCCGAGCCTTCTTCAACGGTGATCACGCCTTCCTTGCCGACCTTCTTCATCGCTTCGGCAATGATGTTGCCGATCGACTCGTCCGAGTTGGCCGAGATGGTGCCGACCTGGGCAATCGCCTTGTCGTCGGTGGTGGGCTTGGAGATGTTCTTCAGCTCGACGACCGCAGCCTTGACGGCCTGGTCGATACCACGCTTGAGGTCCATCGGGTTCATGCCGGCGGCCACGGCCTTGGCGCCTTCGCGGATCAGGGCCTGGGCCAGCACGGTGGCGGTGGTGGTGCCGTCGCCGGCGTTGTCGTTGGTCTTGGACGCGACTTCCTTGACCATCTGCGCGCCCATGTTCTCGAACTTGTCGGCCAGTTCGATTTCCTTGGCGACGGAAACGCCGTCCTTGGTGATGGTCGGCGCGCCGAAGCTCTTCTCGAGCACGACGTTGCGGCCCTTCGGGCCCAGGGTGGCCTTCACGGCATTGGCAAGCACGTTGACGCCACGAACCATGCGGGTACGTGCGTCTTCACCGAAACGAATGTCTTTAGCAGCCATTGGTTGTTACTCCGGGATTTGAGATTGGGGATTGGGGATTGGCTAGAGCGGGATCCGGAGGAGAGGCGGATTGGTGCGGCAAGCCGCGGTGACCAATCCCGAATCTCGACTCCCGAATCCCGCCGGCAACGGCTATCAGCCGATGACGGCCAGGATGTCGTCTTCGCGCAGCACCTTGTACTCGACGCCTTCGGACTTGTAGCTGCTGCCGGCGTACTGGCCGTAGATGACCTTGTCGCCAACCTTGACCACCGGCGCGCGCAGGCTGCCGTTGTCCAGCGGCTTGCCGGCGCCGATCGCGACGACTTCACCCTTGGTGGACTTTTCCTTGGCGGAGTCCGGAATCACGATGCCGCCGGCGGAAACTTCGTCGGCTTCGATCGGCTTGACTACAACGCGGTCGTGAAGCGGCTTGATGCTCATAGAGAGAAGACCTCTTAAGTGTTTGATTGGCCTGGAAATTATCGGCGATGTTAGCACTCGCACATGACGACTGCCAGCACAGCGCGCGGAAAAAACCCGACAAGCGGGTGCGGGCCAGAGATTGTGCTGCGCGGGCGGCTTTCAAGGGCTGGCGGCAAAAATTTTTCGCCGACCGCTTCTCTCCGAACCACCGGGGCGGCCGACAAAACGGAGCGAGCGGTTGTCAGGTGGGCGCGGACATCGCGGAGGAACCGGAATGGAGTGCATGCCCACGGGCACCGGGCGCGCCCACCTGGCAGGCGTATAGCGGTCTGGTCCAATGCTCTAGAAATGGAACCAGGTTCCATCGCCTGTCATACGCGCGCCTTACAGTCGGGAACGCATTCCCCGATCACAAGGAGCTGTCGATGAGGTTGCCGTCCCGTTTCGTGTCCCTGCGTTGCACCCTTCCCCTGGCCTGCGCGTTCGCGCTCGGTGCCACCTCCGCCAATGCGGCGGTCTTCATCAACGAACTGCACTACGACGACGCGGGCGCCTCCGGCGACAGCGGCGAGGGTGTGGAAGTGGTGGCCACTGCCGGCGAATCGCTGAGCGGTTACCGCATCTACCT
Organism: Xanthomonas sp. A1809; assembly: GCF_017746015.1. NCBI lineage: Bacteria > Pseudomonadati > Pseudomonadota > Gammaproteobacteria > Lysobacterales > Lysobacteraceae > Xanthomonas > Xanthomonas sp. A1809. The sequence continues at coordinate 54,662 of NZ_JAGHWZ010000004.1, forward strand.
GTACAACGGCAACAGCCCCAGTGCGGCAGTGGTGTACGCCAATACGGCGGTGCCGGCCGGCACGGTGGTCAGCTGCGGCAGCCAGGTGCGTATGGCCACGGTGAGCTATGCCAGCAACGGCGTGCAGAACGGCCCCAACGACGGCGTGGCGCTGGTCGACCCCAACGGGCAGCTGGTGCAGTTCCTCAGTTATGAAGGCGCCATCACCGGCAGCGGCGGCCCGGCGGCCGGCGTGACCAGCCAGAACCTGCCGGTGAGCGAGAGCAACAGCACCGCGGTCGGCAGTTCGCTGCAATTGACCGGTACCGGCAGCAGCGCGGCCAACTTCAGCTGGGCCGGCTCGGCGGCACAGACCTTCGGCGCCTGCAACCGCGGCCAGACCTTCACCGGCAGCGACGGCGGTGGAAGTACCGGTGCTCCCACCATCAGCAGCACCACACCAACGCAAGGCGCCACCGGCTTTCCGGCTGCCGGCGATCTGGCCGTGGGTTTCAGCGAAGCGGTGACGCTGGGCAGCGGTGCGTTTGCGCTGAGCTGCGCCAGCTCCGGCAACGTGGCGCTGACATACCCGACCAGCGGCAACCGCTTCACCCTGTCCACCAACACCGCGCTGGTCGGCGGCGAGCGCTGCACGCTGGCCATCACCGCCAGCGCCATCCGCGATGCCAGCGGCCTGAGCCCGGCCGCCAACCAGTCCATCGCCTTCACCGTGGCCACCGCCAGCGGCGGCGGTACCGGGTACTACGCGCGGGTCAATACCGCCAGCGCCAGCCAGCTGCGCTGCTCGTTGCACGCCACCATCAAGGGGCACACGGTCTACCCGTACAGCGGCAGCGGCACCAGCACCTGGACCATCCTGGAAATGGCCGACGAGGATCCCAACAACAGCGGCCGCATCCTGGACGCCTACCGCAACCGCAGCTACGCCAAGGTCAGCGACCGCGCCGGCACCGGCAGCGGGCTCACCTACAACCGCGAGCACACCTGGCCCAACTCGCTGGGCTTTGGCAGCGCCACCGGCGACCGCGGCCTGCCGTACGCGCCCTATACCGACACCCACATGCTGTACCTGACCGACACCAGCTTCAACGCAGACCGCGGCAACAAGCCCTATGCCACCTGCACCAGCAGCTGCGGCGAGCGGGCGACCGAGGTCAACGACGGCAGTGGCGGCGGCAGCGGGCGATATCCGGGCAATTCCAACTGGGTCCGCACGCCCGACGGCAACAGCGGCACCTTCGAGGTGTGGGGCCGGCGCAAGGGCGACATGGCGCGCGCGGTGATGTACATGGCCATCCGCTATGAAGGCGGGCTGGATGCGGCCACCGGACAATCCGAGCCGGACCTGGAGCTGACCGACGACCGCAGCAAGATCGTGCAGACCGCGGCCTCGCCGGCCTACATGGGCCTGCTCTCCACCCTGCTGGCCTGGCATCAGGCCGACCCGCCGGACGATGCCGAGCGCGCCCGCAACGAGGTGATCTTCAGCTTCCAGGGCAACCGCAACCCGTTCGTGGATCACCCCGAATGGGCCACCGCCAGCCTGTTCAACTCGGCCAAGCCGGCCAGTTGCCAGCTGGCCAACTAAGACCGGCTCGCGCACGTCGCGCGCAGTCGCCAGGCGGGGTAAACGGCACGCTCGGAACCGCACTGTACGCATGGTACATGCCGCTTCCGGGTCCCGCCCGCACCCGCCTGGCGGCAAGCGCAACCGTGTTGCCTGTTGGCCTGGCTGCACCGGCCGGGCGGGTGAGGCGCGGGGCCCGGAGCAGATCGCGCCGGGCGCCTTGCCCCAACCGGTGACGCCGGGCGTCTGTACAGACGGCGTGCGTTGCCGGCAGGCGCCACGGCATTGATCCCCATTGACCGAACCCGGGTAGCCGCCCTGCCGTGCACGGCAGGGCGCAAGCAAACCCGGAACCACCCAAGGCGCCGCGTGCTGACCGCAGGGTCGCTTGAGCACGCCATCTCACCCGGGCCACGAAGTTAACGTCTTGTTCCGGAATCGGCGGTCGATCCCCCGCAAACAGGGGATTACACTGCCGGGTCCATGAGCGCACCTTCCCTCCATTTGTTAGTGAGCACCTGCCCGGATACAGACAGCGCCGAGCGCATTGCGCAGGCCTTGCTCGACGAACGGCTGGCCGCCTGCGTCACCCTATTGCCCGGCGTGCAATCGCTGTACCGCTGGAAGGGCGCGATCGAGCGCAGCACCGAGGTGCAGTTGCTGATCAAGACCTGGGACGACTGCCTGCCCGACGCCATCGCGCGGCTGCAGGCCTTGCATCCGTATGAACTGCCGGAGGCGGTCGCTGTCCAAGCCAGCGCCGGGCTGCCGGCGTATCTCGATTGGGTCCGGGCCGAAACCCGCAAGGAATTCTGACGTCCATGAAGTCTCTGTCCCGCTGGATCGCCCGCTGCGCGCTCTTGGCCGCCCCCTTGCTCGCCGCGCCGCTGGCGGTACTGGCGCCCGCCCCCGCGCAGGCCGCCGTGACCGAAGCCGACCTGCTGCCGGTGGACCAGGCCTTCGCGCTGAGCGCCACCGCCGACAGCCGCGACCGCATCGCGCTGAATTGGAAGATCGCACCGGGCTACTACCTGTATCGCCACCGCATCAGCGTCAAGGCCGGAAAGGGGTTTGCCGCGGGCGAACTGGCGCTGCCGGAAGGCGAGAGCAAGCACGACGAGTTCTTCGGCCAGGTGCAGACCTACCGCAAGCAACTGCAGGCCACCCTGGCCGGCAAGGCCGACCCGGCAGTGCAGACCGCCGTCCTGCAGGTGCAGTACCAGGGCTGCGCCGATGCCGGCGTGTGCTATCCACCGCAGCGGCGCGAAATCCGCCTCGACCTGCCCGCGGCCGATGCCACCGGGGCGCAGGCCACCGCTGCGCCACGCGAGAACCTGGGCGCGCTGGTGCCACGCAACGCCGCCCCGCGCCTGTTCGGCGCCTCCGGCCAGACCGCCGGGGTGGACGCGTTGCCGCTGCCGGCCGAGCAGGCGTTCAATTTCGAAGCCATCGTCGGCGACGGCAACAGCCTGCTGCTGCGCTTCACCCCGGCGCCGGGCTATTACATCTACCGCGACCGCACCTCGCTGGCCCTGGAAGGCGCCAGCGGCGTGCGCACCGGGCTGCCGCGCTGGCCGCAAGGCAAGGCCCACCGCGACGAACACTTCGGCGATGTGGTGGTGTATTTCGACCAGGCCGAAGTGACCTTGCCGCTGCTGCGCGACCACCCTGACCCGGCCCACGTGACCCTGGTGGCCACCTTCCAGGGCTGCCAGACCGACGGGATCTGCTATCCGCCGATGACCCGCCGCGTCGCCCTGGATGTACCGGCCGGCACCGTGTCGCCGCAGAACCAGGCGCAGGCCGCGCCGTTGATGATTTCGCCGCTGGCCGCCGGTCAGGCACCGGTCGAGCCGGCGCCGGCCGCCAGCACGGCCGTCCCGGTCGCCGATGCCTCGGCCGGCAACCCGGAGCGCACGCCGCCGCCGCATGCCGACAAGGGCCTGCTGGGCATGCTGGTGCTGGCTCTGCTTGGCGGGTTGGTGCTGAACCTGATGCCCTGCGTGCTGCCGATCCTGTCGCTGAAGGTGCTGGGCCTGGCCCATAGCGGCGAGAGCCGCAGCCACGCGCGTCGCCATGCGATCTGGTACTCGCTGGGCGTGCTGGTGTCCTTTGCCGCCATCGGTGGGCTGGTGATCGGCTTGCGCGCCGCCGGGCAGGCCGCCGGCTGGGGCTTCCAGCTGCAGCAGCCGTGGTTCGTCGCGGCGCTGGCGTATCTGATGTTCGCGGTGGGGCTGAGCCTGTCGGGCGTGTTCACCTTGGGCACCAACCTGGGCGGCATCGGCCAGTCACTGGCCGCGCGCAACGGGCCGCTGGGCGACTTCTTCACCGGCGTGCTGGCCTGCGTGGTCGCAAGCCCCTGCATCGCGCCGTTCATGGGCACGGCACTGGCCTACGCCTTCACCGCGCCCGCGCTGCTGGCGATGCTGGTATTCCTGGTGCTGGGCCTGGGCCTGGCGCTGCCGTTCCTGCTGATCGGCTTCGTGCCTTCGCTGGCGCGGCGCCTGCCCACCCCCGGGGCGTGGATGGAAACGCTCAAGCAGGTGCTGGCGTTCCCCATGTATCTCACCGCGATCTGGCTGCTGTGGGTATTGGGCAAGCAGCGCGGCGTGGATGCGCTGGCCTTGATGCTGGTCGGCGCCACCCTGCTGGCCCTCGGGCTGTGGTGCTTCGAGCGCAGCCGCTGGAAGAGCCACCGCCTGGGCATGGGCCTGGCCACGACGATGCTGGTACTGGCGCTGGTGCCGGTGGTCGCGGTCACGCGCCTGAGCCTGCCAGCGGCCACCGCGGCCGAGGGCGTGGTGGCGTTCTCGCCGCAGTTGCTGGACCGCCTGCGGGCCGACAACCGCGTGGTCTTCGTCAACATGACCGCCGATTGGTGCGTGACCTGCAAGGCCAACGAAAAGAACGTGCTGAGCAGCGCCGAATTCCGCGACGCGTTGCGCCGCGTCGATGCGGTCTACATGAAGGGCGACTGGACCAATGTCGACCCCGCCATCAGCACCTTCCTGGACCAGCACCAGGCCGTCGGCGTGCCGCTGTACGTGGTCTACGGCCCCGGCGCCCCACCGGCGATCCTGCCGACCGTGCTGACCGGCGCGATTACCGAAGACGCCTTGCTGCGCGCTGCGCGGTAAGGCGCGCCTTCGCTGCGGCCGGTGGCCTGGGCGGCCGTCTGTTGGCGGGCCAGGCCGAAGATTTTGCGAACCGTGTAGGCCGACACACGCGCCACAGGCGTGTTGCGACAGGTCCAAGCACGGGTTCGGCCCCTCCTGGCCGGGGTCTGCACGCCCCGCGCTGCCGGCGCCCTGCAGACCTGACCGGCCGATGTTGGCATGCGCATAGGTGGCGTCAGGCTGCGCGCGGCCTCGCCTGTTCGGTGCCCCTGGCACCTCCAACGCTTGATGCATGCGATGCGCAGCAGGCGACCGTGGCCGCGGCCTGCACGGCGGGAAGCTGCGGGAAGCTGCGGGAAGCGAGGCAGCAGAGGGGGTCGATCGCGCTGGTCGCCCTTCATCTGGCACGCCGGCCGGTCCGGCCCGACGCCACGTTGTTGGGAGCCTGCATCTGCGCGCAAAACGCAGATCGCGGCCCTGCTGCAACTCACCTCCTGCGCGCTTGCCATGAACAAGCCGGGCACTCACCGAATTGCTGCCGCCGGCACAACATTCCGACGCCCGACAGGAGAGGATGCCGCCAGCAGCCGTTGCCGCGTAACCGGCCGGGACGGCTGCCTCCATCGCGCCAAGCGCAAACGCTGCGCTCCGGAGGCGCACGGCCGGCTGCCGGTTCCGCTCGCAGCGGTCCGGGCGATTCAAGGCCGGCACGATGACCTCCGGCACGCCATTGCCCGCCGCCATTAGCCACCGCCCAAACCATTCGAAATTTAAAACATCCGTTTTAAACAGACCTAAGTTCGTCGAACTGGACAGCATCGGCGACATCGCGCAGACTTCCGGCCTTTCCGCTCTTCCGGATCCCATGGCCCATCTGCTGCTGTTGCATGGCCCCAACCTCAACCTGCTCGGCACCCGCGAGCCGGAGGTCTACGGGCGTACCACGCTGGCGCAGATCGACGCGGCCCTGGTGGACCGCGCGCAGGCGGCCGGGCACGTGCTGCACTGCCTGCAGTCCAATGCCGAGCACGTGCTGGTGGAGCGCATCCACGCCGCGCGCGAGGACGGCACCGCCTACATCCTGATCAACCCGGCCGCCTTCACCCATACCTCGGTGGCGCTGCGCGATGCGCTGCTGGGCGTGGGGCTGCCGTTCGTGGAAATTCATCTGTCCAACCCGCACGCGCGCGAGCCGTTCCGGCACCACAGCTATCTCAGCGACAAGGCCGACGGGGTGATCTGCGGCTTCGGCGCCGACAGCTACCGGCTGGCGCTGGAAGCGGTGATCGCGCGCCTGGAGCGCGACGCATGACCCCTGCCGCATGACCTCGGCCAGCGCGCCGGCGTCCTGATCCCATTCCGCCGGCATCCGCCGGCACTCCCCACCGTTTCACTTCCAGAGGCCCTTATGGATCTCCGCAAAATCAAGAAACTGATCGACCTGCTCGAAGAATCCAATCTCGCCGAAATCGAGATCAAGGAAGGCGAAGAAAGCGTGCGCCTGGCGCGCGTACCCAAGGGCGCGGCCATGCTGAGCGCCCCGGTGCAGCAGCAGTACGCGCCGGCCCCCGTCCAGGCGCCGGCCGCCGCGGCCACCATGCCGATGCAATCGCCCACCGAAGCCTCCACCGGCGGCGCCAAGCAGGCCGCCGCACTGCCGGAAGGCCACGTGCTGCGCGCCCCGATGGTCGGCACGTTCTACACCTCGCCCTCCCCGGACAAGCCGGCGTTCGTCACCGTCGGTCAGCAGGTCAAGGTCGGCGATACCCTGGCGATCATCGAGGCAATGAAGATGTTCAACCCCATCGAAGCCGACGCCTCCGGCACCATCGTCGCCATCCTCGGCGAAACCGGCCAGCCGGTGGAATTCGACCAGCCGTTGTTTGTGATTGGCTGAGAGCCGGGAATCGGGAGTGGAGAATCGGGAATCGGCAAAGCGGCCTCATGAACGCGTGGAGGCCTGGCGCGATTCCATGGAGCTTGTGGAAATGATCTACCGGTTCACCGAGGTCTTTCCCGAGCAGGAACGCTACGGCCTGACGGCGCAACTGCGCCGCGCGGCCATCAGCGTCCCGTCGAATATCGCCGAAGGTGCGGCGCGACGCTCAACTCCCGATTACGCGCGGTTTCTCTCGATCGCGCGCGGCTCGCTCTCCGAACTGGATACACAGGTCCAGATCGCCGTACGACTGGGCTATAGCAACACCGAAGACGAAGACATCGTCAGCCAGCAGGTCGACCAGGTCTTCGCCAAGCTCACCGCCTTGATGAATGCCTTACGCAGACGTGGAGCCGCATCATGAAGCCCGCATCTACCCATTCCCCATTCCCGACTCCCTATTCCCATGCTCGATAAAGTCGTCATCGCCAACCGAGGTGAAATCGCGCTGCGCATCCTGCGCGCGTGCCACACGCTCGGCATCCGCACGGTCGCGGTGCATTCCACGGTCGACCGTAACCTCAAGCACGTGGCCATGGCCGATGAGTCGGTGTGTATCGGCCCGGCCGCCTCCAGCGACAGTTACCTCAACATTCCGGCATTGATCGCCGCGGCCGAGGTCACCGATGCGCAGGCCATCCACCCCGGCTACGGCTTCCTGTCGGAAAACGCCGATTTCGCCGAGCGCGTGGAGCAATCCGGCTTCATCTTCATCGGCCCCAAGGCCGACACCATTCGCCTGATGGGCGACAAGGTGGAAGCGATCCGCGCCATGAAGGCCGCCGGCGTACCGTGCGTGCCCGGCTCGGGTGGCCCGCTGGGCGATGACATCGTCGCCAACACCAAGGTCGCGCGCGAAATCGGCTACCCGGTGATCATCAAGGCGGCCGGCGGCGGCGGCGGACGCGGCATGCGCGTGGTGCATTCGGAGGCTGCGCTGAAGGCTGCCATCGAAACCACCAAGTCCGAAGCCAAGGCCGCCTTCAGCAACGATCAGGTCTACATGGAGAAGTTCCTGGAAAATCCGCGCCACGTGGAAATCCAGGTGCTTGCCGACGGCCAGGGCGGTGCGATCCATCTGGGCGAACGCGATTGCTCCATGCAGCGACGCCACCAGAAGGTGGTGGAAGAAGCGCCGGCACCGGGCATCACCGAGGAACTGCGCAACGAGATCGGCAAGGTCTGCGTGGACGCCTGCATCCGCATCGGCTACCGCGGCGCAGGCACCTTCGAATTCCTGTTCGAGAACGGGCGTTTTTACTTCATCGAAATGAACACGCGTATCCAGGTGGAGCATCCGGTCACCGAGCGCATCACCGGCATCGACCTGGTGTGCGAGCAGCTGCGCATCGCCGCCGGCCACAAGCTGAGCATCAAGCAAAGCGACATCGTGCTGCGCGGGCATGCGATCGAATGCCGCATCAACGCCGAGGATCCGGAAACCTTCATGCCCAACCCGGGCCTGATCACCGCCTTCCATCCGCCAGGCGGCCCTGGCGTGCGTGTGGATACGCACATCTACAGCGGCTACAAGGTGCCGCCGAACTACGACTCGATGATCGGCAAGCTGATCGTGCATGGCCCCGATCGCGAAACCGCGATTGCGCGCATGCGCGTGGCGCTGAGCGAGATGGTGGTGGACGGCATCAAGACCAACATCCCGCTGCAGCAGCGCATCATGCGCGACAAGGGCTTCCAGGCCGGTGGGCAGAACATCCACTACCTGGAAAAGCGCCTGGCCGAGCGCAAGAACAAGTCGATCGCGCTGACCTGATCGCACTTGCCGCCGTATCGATGAAGCAAAAAAGCCCGGGAAACCGGGCTTTTTCGTTGCCTTGCGTTGCAGTGTGGTGGTGCGCTGCGGTGGCGAGCAACGGCAGATGCCACGCCGGCAGTGGTGTCGGCGCGGGACCTCCTGCGCCCCTCACCGCCGCGGCGCAGGCGCCTGCTGGCTGCCGGGCACCGGCACGATGCCGCTGGCCGATGACGGGTCGACCACGGTCATGGTTTCGGTGGAGCCGTCCGGCCACACCACCTGGAAGGTGGAGCCGGCCGGCAAGGTGGAAAACGGCATGGCACTGCTGGCGCGGTAGACCGCGGCGACCTGGCTTGCGCCATGCCGTCGCTGCTGTTCGTCGGCGGTGACGCTGGTGGATTTGACCGACAGCGGCTGGTAACGGTGATCGGCGGTATCGATCATCACGATGCTCACTGCCGCCGCCGAATACGCCACGAACAACGCCACCCATAACCAGAACTTGGCGCCGTGCGCCAACCGACGGTAATTCATGACTGCGCTCCCGCATCGGAGACCAATGTATCGACCATCTCATCCACCCTGTCTGCTCCCTGCCGCGGCACCGCGGCATCGAATACGAAGGACACGAAATCCTGTGCGCTGTCGCGCGAGCAGATGCCCGCGTTGGCGCAATAACTGGTGACCAAGGTGCTGCTGGCACTGCAATCGAGCCCCAGCCGGCACGCAGCCACTTGCCAGGCCAGCTCGGCGAACTGATCGCCGGCCACATAGCCTTGCAGGCTGTCATCGCCGCTGGCCCGCGCGCCCATCGCCGGGGCCAGGGCCAGATAGGCCTCGGGATCGCGCGAGGCCAGCACGCGTTGCACCAGCGCGCGCTTGTAGCCGGGCGATGCGTGCAACGGTTCGCCCAACGCCAGCATGGCGGCCTCGGCGGCCAGGCTGCCGGCGCGCGCCGCGGCCAGGCGTTGCTGCGCAACCATGCGCGGACTCAGCCCGTCGGTGGGGGCGAAGCCGGCGCAACGCTGCGCCAGGCGCTCGCGTGCGGCATGCATCGCTGCCACTCCCGGCGTGCGTTGCGCGGCGATCCATGCGCTATCGGCGGCATAGCCGGACGGGCTGGCCGCATAGGGCGCGCAGTAATCGTAGACACGGCTCAACCGCCACCCGGCCTGTGCGTCGCCGGCACGCACCTGCTGCTGCAATTGCTGCGCGTAGCGATACAGGTCCAGCTGCGCTTCCACCGCATCGCGATGCCGCAGCTGCAACGCGGCGCCGTGCTCGGCCGCCGCATGCAGCTGCGGTGTGGCAGCGCTGACCGGCGCCACCTGTGCAGCAACCGGCACTGCGCGGTCAACATCACGCTCGGCCGGTTGCGCGCGCACATGCCACCACGCGGCCGCCGCAAGCGCAGCGGGAGCGAGCAGCAGCCAGAGATGGCGGGCACGAGCAAGCGGCATGGATGGCGGCGACCCTGCTGCGGAACCACCCGCAGCGACGGCGCGGAGTCTAGCACCCACCCACGCGCACAGCCGCCGCCAAGCAGACGCTGCCAGTGGAGGTGGTGGGAAGGGAGCGACATGCGTCACGGCCTGAACGGACTGCACGTGAGTGGCGCGCTGCATGCGTTCGGTTGTGCGGTGTGCTGCGCTGTGGTGCTTGCCGTGCTGTGCTGCGTGTTGGGTATTGGTGGTGTCGGTGTTGCTCAGCTGCGTGCGGCTTGCGGTTGAGTTGATCGGTTGCCGATTGCCAGATATTGCCGGATGCGGCATCGATCTTCGCCGGTTGGGCATCCGATAGCAGCGCATGTTGGAGAGCGCCGCTTCGAGCGAGCCTGTCCTCTGGCAACATCGCTCGCCAGCGCTGCGATGCCCAGCTGCAGCGCTGTTGCGTCATCGGTGGATGCAGCGTGCCGCACACATCGCGCTGCACGGCGGTACGCAACACGGCAGCACATCACGCAGCTGTCTGCGCACGCGTTTGCGCGTGTTCGCAAAGATGCAGCGCCTCTTCCTGGTTGCTCGACGCGGCCGTCGACCAAGCCCGTGCCCGATTGCGCAGCAGCATCATCGGTTCAGTCCCAGGCGTGGCGGCATCGGCCTACAGCCATCCGCCGGGCACCACATCCAGCCGCAGATGCGCTGTTTGGCAGCGTCGCACCGGGCAGTCGTCCATTCGCCAGCAGCAGCCGTCTGCCTGGCGGCGGACGCATCTTGATCAGCAAGGCAGTTTTCACCGCACGCATGGGCAAGACACCGCCGAAGCGACGGCGCCTGCGAACGCCGTCGCCTGCAGCGCGGCAGGCACGCCGGCACGAATGGTCTAGGATGCGTGCTTTCGAATTGCCCGACCGCCACGATGCCGTTTCTTGAACTGACGCTTTCCTGTTCCGAGGTCACCCTGCCCCGTTTCCAGAACGCCCTGGACGATGTGGGCGCACTGGCGGTGACCATGCTCGACGCCGATGCCGATACCAGCAACGAGCGCGCCATTCTCGAACCGGGCGTGGGCGAAATGCCGCTGTGGGACCGGCTGACGATGACCGCGCTGTTCGATGGCGACAGCGACGCGCTGGTGGTGCTGGCAGCGCTGGAAGCCTTCGATCCGGGCCTGGACTGGAGCCAGGTGGCGTTTCGCATGGTCGAAGACAGCGACTGGGAACGCGCCTGGATGGACCTGTTCAAGCCGATGCAGTTCGGCGAACGCACCTTCATCGTGCCGTGGAATCACGCGCTGCCCGAAGCCGCCGAGACCCCGGGGGCCGCCGTGGTGCGGCTGGACCCGGGCCTGGCGTTCGGCTCGGGCACCCATCAAACCACCGCGCTGTGCCTGCGCTGGCTGGACAGCCTGGCCGGCCGCGGCGAGCTGCAGGGCCGCAGCGTGCTCGATTTCGGTTGCGGCTCGGGCATCCTGGCGGTCGCCGCGCTGAAGCTGGGCGCCGCCGGCGCGGTCGGCGTGGACAACGACCCGCAGGCGCTGCTGGCGACCGCCGACAATGCACAACGCAACGGTGTGGACGCGCAGCTGACGGTCTACAGGCCGCAGGACGAACCGGTGCAGACCTACCAGGTGGTCGTGGCCAACATCCTGGCCTCGGCACTGGACGCCCTGGCCGACACCCTGGCCGCGCGCGTGGCACCGGGCGGACGGATCGCGCTGTCGGGCATCCTGCACGGCCAAGAAGACGACTTGCTCAAACGCTACGCCCCCTGGTTCGACCAGTTGCGCTGCGAACGCGACGAAGACTGGATGCGGATCGACGGCGTGCGCCGCGGCTGATCCGGGGTATCGTCCACGCCGGCTAGCGCTGTGGCCGGCCGGCGCGAATCTGCGCGGTGGTCACTGCATCGGCCACGCTGATCGCCCGCAACCGGGTCACCGGTTGCCAGCCGTCGCGTTGCAGTGCCGCCGTGCGCCACGGCCCGGCCTGCCGGGCCACCCAGACCCGTAGCAGCACCTCAGCCGCCAGCAGCGCCGTCCAGGCCACCGGCGACCACGCCCGCACACCTGCAAGCGCCACTGCGCCGGCAACCACAAGCATCGGCGCGCTCGCCGCCAGCAGCGGCCAGTGCCGCTGCCGTAGCGCCCAGACCCGCGGTGCCAGCGCCGCTGACCACTGCGGACCATCGGCCACGGCCGTCCACTCGTCGCCACGCCGCCAGATCGCGTACCGGGCCGCGCCCCGAAAACGTCTCACCGCAGGGTCCAGCGGCGAATGGGCCGGCCACGGCACGTCTGCGGGCGCGGCGTGCGGGGGCGGGCTGCGCCGCTGGGGGTCGGGTTTTCGACCGGCAGGCTCGACCATGAACATCCTCCTTGAGTTCGCTGTGATGTAGCCATCATTGATCCACCGACAGTATCGCAAACATATGGCGATATGAAAGTTATACGAACTATCTCCAGGCGCTGCTAGGGCTATATCTCCCGCCCCTGCCTGCCCTCCAACGGTGCCGTGTGAGCAAGCTGTACGAACGAGTACGCGAAGCCCGCAGCCTCACCAAGCTGACCCAGGAAGCCCTGGCCGGCGAGCTGGGTGTCACCCGCAGCGCGGTGGCGCAATGGGAGATGGCCGAAGGCACCGCACCGTCGGTGGAAAACCTGATCGGCCTGGCCAGGCGCAGCGGCATGGCGTTCGAATACCTGGCCACCGGCCGCGGCGACCGCGTGTTCGGCCCGCCGGTGTCGGCCATCGCCGAAGAACCGGCGCAGTACCGCCGCCTGGATGACCAGCAACGCGTGCTGCTGACGCGCTTCGATACCCTGACGCCGCGCCAGCGCGCCGGCCTGTTGGATCTGTTGCTGGCTGAAGGGAAGACGCGGCGCAGGCGGTGAATCGGGAATCGGGAATCGGGAATCGGCGAGCCGACGCAACCGGCACCGAGATTTCAAGGCGATATTCCGCTGGCTGTGGCCTCCTGATCCTGGATGCGCCCGGGCGTCTTCGTCGGCTTGCATGGGCGTGGCGGCGGCCGTTTTCGGAGAAGGCATGCGCTGCGTGCGTTGCGTGGGCATCGACGCAGACGCCGCCATGACCACCTGGGCCGGAGACGAACACCTGCAGGCATGCGCGCGGCGGCTTGACCGCATCGCCGTCGGCACAGGTTCGCCCCTGGACGTGCGCGTGGTTGAATAGGGGTCTTCCCGCTGCACGCCTGCCGATGTCCGAGACTCCGCCACCGCGCCGCCCCCTGGCCACGTTCCTGCGTGCGACGCCGGCTGCTCCGCCGCTGGTTCCGACCCCGGTGGTTCCACCTGCGGAGCCGGCCGAGCAGGCCACATCGGCCCCGGGCTCTGCGTTGCCGCCGGCGCCAGCGCCAGAGGTGGATGCGCAGCCGGCACCGCGTGTGCCATTGCCTGCTGCCGCGGTGGCTTCGTCGCCGCAGCGCGCAACGGGCATGTCCGGGCACGATGGTCTCCAGGCGCCGGTGTCCGGCCAGACGCCACTGCCCGCGCCCGGCACCGCGACGCCGTCCGCTTCGGCGAGCGCGCCCGCGGCCGGAGACGTTCCTGATGCGATGCTCGATCCACCTCGCTCGGCGTCGGCCGCCACCGATACCCGGGCCGACGACGGGCTGGCCGCGACCGATGCTGACGAGCTCGGGCACCCAACCGCGCGGGCTGCACCTGGCCCATCGAATTCAGCGCAGCAACGGGCACTACGCGCCTCGGCGGATGCAGATCTGGCATTTCAGAATGCGCCGGGCACGCCGAAGGCGCTGGCAGAAACGCCCGCGCGCCAGGCTTCAGTCGCAACGCCAGCAGCGTCTGCGGGATCTACCCCAGCTGTGGCAACGGCGGCAGCCGCAACGCAGGCCGACACCAGCGCCAGCGAGCGGACGGCGGGCACAGCCGACGGCCAGTCGCACCCGGGCCGCTCCTCCAGCCATCCCGACCCGGCAACCACCGAGTCCGGCGCAGCCAGCGCATTGGCAGGCGAGCACGCGCAGTCCGATGCCGGCATCGCGCAGCCCCGTACCACTGCCGTGCAAATGCAGCCCCTGCCCGCGCCCGCCTTGGCCGCCCCCGCCTTCGCGCGGCGTGGCGTCACCCGCCCGCGGCTACGCGCCAGCGGGCGCCAGTGGGCGCTGCTGGTCGGGCTGGTCGGCGTGCTCGGGTTGCAGATCGTCATCGCCGACCGCGCGCACCTGGCCGCCAACGCGCGCTGGCGGCCGCTGGTCGGCGCGGCCTGCACGCTGGCGCGCTGCAGCTTGCCGGCCTGGCGCGAGCCGGAGGCGCTGACCCTGCTCAACCGCGAGGTGCGGCCGCTGCCCGGTGTGGCCGGGGTGCTGCAGATCCAGGCCAGCTTCCGCAACGACGCGCGCTGGGCACAGGCCTGGCCGTGGCTGCAGCTGTCGCTGTCCGATGCCGACGGCCGGGTGATCGGTACCCGCATCCTGTCGCCGCAGGAGTATCTGGGACCATCGCCGCCGGCGCAGGACACGCTGGCGCCGGGTCAGGCGGTGCAGGTCGCGTTCCGGGTACGCGAACCGGCCGCGAGCACCGCCGCCTTCAGTTTCGACTTCCGGTGAACGGGCGCGACCGCCACATGGGCGTGGCGAGCGATGAGGTCACGCGCTAGACTCACTCCCCCTCGCCGGCCACGCGTCCCGGCTTCGTGACACTGGGAACCTCCTTTGAACGCAGCCCCCTCTCGTCCTGACACCAGTCGTGGCGCCCCGAAGTCGCCCCTGCGCGAACACGTGGCCCAGTCCGTTCGCCGTTATCTGCGCGACCTGGACGGCAGCGACGCGGACGATGTTTACGAAATCGTGCTGCGCGAGATGGAGATCCCGTTGTTCGTCGAAGTGCTCAACCACTGCGAAGGCAACCAGAGCCGCGCCGCGGCGATGCTGGGCATTCACCGGGCAACCTTGCGCAAGAAGCTCAAAGAGTACGGGCTGACGTAGGCCCGGGAATCGGGAATCGGGAATCGGGAATCGGGAATCGGGAATCGGGAATCGTAAAAGCGTGCTTCTGCCAGACGGTGCGCGCACGGGTTACCGGTCACAGCGTGGTTTCGTGCGGGTCAGCTTTCCGGTTGGCCAGATGCGGCGGCCGACCGACGCGCGCTGCGCCGATCCGATGCTGCAGATTGCCAACGGCACGCGATGCACGTGTTGCGATTTCATGACGAGCGATGTGACAAGCGGTCACGCCCATCCATAGCGGATCAGGTGGAAGAACACCGGCGCGGCGAAGCACACCGAATCCAGGCGGTCGAGCACGCCGCCGTGGCCTTCGATCATATGGCCCCAGTCCTTGATGCCGCGATCGCGCTTGATCGCCGACATCACCAGCCCGCCGAAAAATCCCATCAGGTTGGCCACCAACGCCAGGCCGAAGGCATGCCACGGCGCGAACGGGGTGATCCACCACAGCGCCATCCCGAGCAGGCTGGCCGACAACACGCCGCCGATGAATCCTTCCACCGTTTTGGACGGCGACAATTTCGGCGCGATCAAATGGCGGCCGGCCAGTTTGCCCCACACGTACTGCAGCACATCCGAAGACTGCACCACGATCACCAGGAAGGCGATCAACAGCAGATTGCGCCCGGCATAGCCGGGAACGTCCAGGTTCAACAGCGCCGGCACATGCGAAATGCAGAACACGCAGATCATCAGGCCCCACTGCACTTTGGCGGTGCGTTCCAGATAGCGCGTGGTGTCGCCGCCGATGGTGGCCAGGATGGGCAACACCAAGAACGCGTAGACCGGAATCAGCAAGGTGTACATGCCGTACCAGCCGGTCCACACCAGGCCGTATTGCCACGGCAGCACGATGTAGAACGCGGCCAACAACGCGTAGTAATCGCCGCGCCGGGTCGGGGTCAAGGTGATGAACTCGCGCAGCGCAAACAACGACACCAGCGCGAACAAGCCGATGACGCCGGCGCGGCCAAACACGAACGCAAGGCCGACCACCGCAGCCATCACCCACCACGCACGGATACGGGCGACTAGGTTGTCCAGCACTGCGCTGGGGCGTTCGCGTGCGCGCCAACGCAGGGTTTCGGAAATCAGCGTGGCGATGACCAGCACCAGCGCGATACCGCTGAACAGCCACAGCGTCTGCTGATGCATCGAAGATTGCTGCAGCTGCCCGCTGTACACATATAGGCTCATGCGCGCGCCTCCAACTGATCGGGCGACAACGCCAGCAACGCCGCACGTGCACGCGCCAGAAACGCATCCTTGGTTTCGTCCGCATCCAGGCGTAATGGCGCACCAAAGGTGGTGGTGCACAGCAGCGGCAACGGCAACCACTTGCCCTTGGGCATCACGCGCTTGAGGTTATCGATCCACACCGGCACGAACTCCAGTTCCGGGCGTTGCCGTGCCAGGTGATACAGCCCGCTCTTGAACGGCAGCACGCCGTCGTCCGGGTTGCGCGTGCCTTCGGGAAACAGGATCAACGAATCGCCGGCGTCCACCGCATCGCACAGGCATTGGATCGGGTCGCGCGTGCGCTGCGCCGGGTCGCGTTCGATCAACACGCCGTTGAAGACCGCGTGGATCAGGTAGCGCCGCAGGGCGGTACGCTGCCAGTAGTCGGCCGCCGCCACCGGGCGCACTTCATGCCGCAGGCTGGCTGGCAGCGATGACCAGATCAGCACGAAATCGCCGTGGCTTGCATGGTTGCCGTAATACACGCGACGCTCGTTGGAGGGCGCGCAACCGCGCCATAGCGCACGCGCGCCGGTCAAGGTACGAATGGCGCCGCTGCAAGCGCGCGCGATCAAACGGGCAATCATTTCTGCTCCAGGGTGCGCACGATCGTGCGCAGTCGTACTGCCACCGTCAGCAAGGCACCGGCGATCAACACCGCCAGTGCTCCGATCAGCAGCCAGGCCGCAAGACGCGGCTGGCCCATCCATTGCAGCGGCAAGGCCAGCGCGCCTGCCAGCGACAACCACTGCATGCGTTGCACGCGGCTCATCGGCCCCTGCCGCGGCTCTGGCGTGCCGCAGGCCAGGCCCAGCATGCGCACGTATGCGGTGGTCACGCAGCACAGCGCCGCCGCCCACCCCAGTTGCGCAGCCCACGGCAAACCGGCCTGCAGTCCATAGCCCAGGCCCACGCAGACCAGCACATCGGACAACCGATCGGGCGCGTCGTTGTAGACCTCACCGGCGCGCGAGACCATGCGCGCCCGGCGCGCCAGCACGCCATCCATGCGGTTGCACCACAGCCGCCCCTGCAGCCCGAGCACCGCCAGCAGCAGCGGCATGGCCCCTTCGCGCGCAGGCGCGCTCAACCCGATGTAGAACATCAGCCCGGCCAACGCCGCACATGCGATGCCCACCCACGACACGCCATTGGGCGTGGCGCCACGTCCGCGCAGCACGCGCGCCCAAAGCAGCTGTCGCTGTCGCTGTCCGTGTTGCATCAGTCGCCTCCTCCGCCGCAGCCGCCACAGCCGCCGCCACCATCGCTGCTACCACCATCGCCGCCGCTGTCGCCGCCACCCCCGCCGCAGCTGCTGCCACTGCCACCGGCGTGGCCATGCGGCGCACGCAGGCTGTGGTAGTCGGCCCAAGCGGTTCCGATCAGTGCCGCAGTGCCGTACAGCGCCACCGCCTCGCCTGGATCACCGCCGTTGCGCGCCGCATCGCGTCGCCGCGTCTGACGCAGTGTCGCAAGGCGGGCCTCGCCGCCGAGCGTGCGCCGCACGGGCACCAGCGCAAAGCCCAGCACCAGCAATGTGGTCAGCACCATCAGACACAGCAGGTAGCCCACCGGATGGTTGCCCTGCACGCCGATGACCAGCTTGCACAGGCCAAGCCCCCATACCAGCGCCACCGGCACGGTACATGCCAAGCGCACCGCGCGTGCCTGCGCCTGGCTCAGCCACAGGCCTTTGTCGATCAAGCGCTGCTCCAGCGGTGCGGCCAGCGCGCGCAACGCGCGTAAGGCCCACACCGGGTCTTCGGTGGTGCGCACCGCTTCCAGTGCCGGCTCCAGCGCAGGCGGGACTGCAATCTGCCGGTGGCAACGTACCCAGCGACGTGCCGGTTCGGTTGCGTCGCGCTCCAGATACACCGCATTGCGCACCAGCAATTCGGTGAACCACAGGTCGGCCACGCGATCGGCACCGCCGCCCAGATATGCAAGCTCGCTGGCATCCACTGCTGCTGCGGTGCGACCGCGTCGCAGCACCCGCCGCAACCATGCCGCCATCGACCAGGCCAGACCGATCAGCGCGATGAACAGCGGCAGGAAATAGACACCGCGCCAGTGCAGCGGCGACAGCGCCCCGCCATTGGCTGAGTGACAGACCATGCCCACTGCCACCGCGATGATTGCCCACACAACCACGGCATACGGCACACCGCGCTGCGGCCCAGCTGACCGCGGCGCTCCACGCAAGGCTTGCAAGGTCTGTTCGGCAGTGTGGCCGTGCAGCGGATCCAGCGTCGATTGCGGCGGTCGCGCCACAGGCCACCATTGCGCCGGCGGCTCGCCGAACTGCGTGCGGTAACGCTCCAGCGTCTGGCGGTACTGCGCCTGGAAACGCGCTTCTTCGCCGGCATCGCCGCGTCCGGGTTGATGATGCAGCGTAGTCTGCAGCACGTGCGGGCAGAACTGCTGCCAGTACTCGCGGGTGTCGGTCAGATGCGTGTGCCAGACCTGGTCGACCAACGGGCTGGGGGTGACGTCGACGGTGTCGGTGCAGGCAAGAAAACAGAACCGGCGGTACTCCTCCACCAACGCCTGCGCTTGTTCGGTGCTGCACTGTGCCTGCTTGGCCACGCGCCGAACGAAGGCGGCAAACGCTGCTTCGTCCTGGCCAAAACGATAGCCCTGCAGCCGTTGCCACAGCGCTCGCTGCGCTGGCGTGGCATGGCGCGGTTCGCGCCGAGCGGAATCGGGTTGGTTGCTCATCCGAATATCCTGAGAGCGAGCGCGGCAGCCACCAACAGCAGTTGCACCACCACGCTTGCCAGCTGCCAACGCAGCAGGCGGCGCATGCCGGTCCAGCGCGATGCCCAGTCGCGGGTGGGCGAAAGCTTTGGTATCAGGCCAATCGCATGCATCGCCGCATCGAGCTGGTGCGCGGCGTCTTGCCCGGTGCCACCGCAGCGTTCGAGATGCGCGATGGAGGCTGCCAGCAGGTCGGCATCCAGGCCCACGCGAAACGCCCAATAGCGCTGCAGCACGCCCGCAAGCATGCTGATGGCATAGCTCAACTGCATCAACGGCGGCGCCTGCGCAACACCAAGCAAGCCGATGGCCGCTGCCAGCAGCAGGAGTGAGAGGCGGTCCAATGCTGCACCTTGCCGCAGCACTGCGCGCATGGCCGCCAAGGTCAGCGGGGCGATATTCATTGCGCTCTCCGTTCGGGGATGTCGTCGCCACCGTCATGACCGTCGCATGCCGTCACGATCGCCGCGCGATGCGCATGCCCGAGCACGATCGACGGCCGCACGGCGCGTAACTGTGCGATGGCCGCATCCACGTCCTGGGCGCGACCGCTGCGCACCAGCCAGGTGGCCACACTGGCAGCACTGCGCGAATAGCCCAATGCACAACACACCAGCACCGGCCCGATCGCCTGCGCCTGCGCGATCGCCTGCGCGGCCTCGCGCAGCTGCGCCGGCGACGGCGCGACCAGATCGAGCATCGGCACCACACGGTCCTGCGCCTGCGCGGCGTACAACGAGAGCTCTGCAGACACGTCCACCACGGCGGCACGCTTGTCGCGCTGGCCGGGCAACGGAATCCGCCCCAGCCACACGCCATCGCACACCGCGCGCGGCAACGGCGCACGCCGTGTCCAGAGCCGGGAGTTGCACCATGCCGCCAACAGATACGGCGCATACAACCAATGGGCTGCAAGACTCAGGCGCCCATCGCTGCGCTTCTGGAATCCGCCCGGCCCGAGCAGCGCGTAATTCAAGGCAACCAGCAGCAAGGCCAGGGTGATCCACAGCAACCACAGTGCTGCACCGCCGCTCCACAGCGCCAGCGCAGCGCTGACCAGCGCGCCGGCCAGATACATCGCGGCCAGGCGCCAATGGCGCAGGTCGCGTGCAAACCGTGCCTGCGCAAATGGTGCGGCGACCCGCTCCGGCCATAGCCACACGCAGAGCCAGCCCACCGCGAGTCCGGTAGGAATATCGAGAAAGTGATGCTGATACGTGGTCAGCACCGACACACCGATCAATGCGAACCAGGCATGCAGCAACCAGCGCCACACCCCGCAAAGATGCTGCCCATAGCGCACCCACAGCACCACCAGCAGCACGATGTGCAGCGACGGCGCCTGATTGAAGGGTTTGTCGAAGCCCAGCAGCACCGCGAACAGCCACCCGAACACGCCCTCGGTCTGCGGCCGTACGAAGCTGTAGCGCAGCGGCCACAACACGAAACACGCCACGCAGATCAGCTGGGCGCTGAGCAAGCGCAGTGCATGCGTGTCCAGCTCGCGGCGGTTGCGGCAGACAAAGAACGAGACCGCGTAGAACACATCGATCGACCAGTACGGCACGATGGTCCACGGCCAGAACGGCATGCCGTGTTCCCAGCCGAACACCACCGACGGCACCTGCGTCGCCCGCCCGGCCAGCGTGTTGGCCAGGCCGTAGCTGAGGAAGAAAAACGGCCCCAGCAACGCCAGCCACAGCGCGGCACGGCCGGATGGGCGCGCAACGTGGCTCATGCGTCGATTCGCTGCGCCATCGAGACGGTGAAGATGCCGAACGCATCGATGCGTTGCGCCACCTTGCGAAAGCCCGCCGCTTCCACCAGGCCATCCATCTCCTGCTGGCTCCGCCGGCGCATCACCCAGGCCACGCCATCGCGGTGACTGGTCAGCGCGCGCGCAATGAATTCCAGTTGCGGATGCCAGGGCTGGCCGGTGTAAAGCAGATAACCGCCCGGCTGCACCGCCGCGGCCAGGCCGGCCAGCGAACGCGCGACCTGGTCGTTGTCGGCAAACAGCTCGTACAGGCCCGACACCACCGCCAGCGTCGGTGCCGGTTGTACTGCGGCCAGCGCAGCCGGGTCGAACGCATCGCCTTGTTCGAAGCGGGCGATGTCGCTAGCGCCCAACGTCTGGATCAGCGCCGTGCCCTGGGTCACGTTGAGCGGGCTGAAGTCGCGCAGCACGATCGCATCGGCACGCTGTGCGCCGCTGCCCAGCGCTTGGAGCACATAGCGGCCGTGCCCGGCAGCGACATCCATCACGCGCACCGGCTTGCCGGCGCCACGCAAGCGCGCCGCCGCATCGCGCAGCAATTCGCCCAGATGGCTGCCGCGGATGCGGATGCCACGCCAGCCGATCGCGTTGAGATACGTGCGGTCGATCATGCGCCCCAACGGCCCGCGACCACGCGCCTGATTGCGGTAGATGTAATCCAATGTGCTTCCGGAATCGAAACCGGTCTGCAGACCAAGCGCGATGCCCTCGGAGAGCCTGCCACCCAGGCGCAGGCCGGCACGCACGCCACGCCAGCGCAGGTCCTGCAGGCTATTGCGCTGCGGCGGCCAGGCCAGCCGTTCGGCCTCTTCGAAACTGGGCCCGGCACGGTGTGCATCGCGCAGCGCGGCGCGCACCGGCGGTTGCGCAAAACGCGCCTGGACGAACTGGCGAATGTGCGCGATGGCCATCGCGCGATCGTGTTCGCCCAAGGTGTCGTGGAAGAACCTCGGCAGCCAGTGGCGCTGCTTGATCGGCGAGCGCAGGTTTTCGTAGAAGCGGTCCTGCGGGCCGCGATGCACCACAAAATCCGCACCGGAGACCAGCAACTGTGTCGGCACGGTAATGGCCTGTGCATCGTCTACCACCCGATCGGCTGCCGCATACAGACCGAGCAATACGCGCACCGAAATCGGACGGGTGATCAACGGATCGGTGCGATAGCTTTCAACGCGCGCCGGATCATGCGTCAGCCATTGCGGCTTGACGTAGCTGTTGACGAAAAAGTTGCCGCGCAGCGCATGCAGCAACGCCAACCCGGGGCGTGCAAACGGCACATACAACTTCACCTTGAACGCCGGCGATGCCAGCACCAGCGCGCGCAGCGGCGGGGCGTAATCGTGCACCCAGGTGGCGGCCACCACCGCGCCCACACTCTGCGCAATCACCACGATGTCCTGCACCGCAATGCCGTGGGTGGCGCGAAGATGCGCGATGAAGCTGTCCAGATCGCGCACCAGCGCTTCGAAGCCCGGCGCATCGCCACGCACGCCCGGCGAGCGGCCGTTGCCGCGTGCGTCCCAGGCGAAGAACTGGGCGTCGGGCATGTCGAGTTCTTCGGCCAGATGCATCACACGGCCAGAGTGCTCATGGCCGCGATGCAGCAGCACCACCGCCTTCGGCGTGCCGGTGGCAGCGGCATCGTGCAACGGCCAGTGCCGGTAGAACAGCGGCACACCATCGAAACTGACGAACTCGCGCTCTAGCACTGTGCGCATCGAAGCATCCTGAAAAGTCGAAAGGTTGAATCGCAGAGATCACCACAGCGCAGCGGCCAGCGGCGTTGCTGCGGGAATGGATCGCTAGGTGCGTGCGGGCGCCTGCGCCAGGCCGGCGCGCACCCGCCGCCACACCGTGACCGCGCAGGCCAGGCTCACGGCAATGGCGACCCAGGTGACGCCGCGCGCACCCAGCCAGCCACAAGCCAGGCCCACGCCCAGCACGCCGATGACGAAGGCGCGGTCGCTCTTGCCCATCGGCCCGTCGTAGCGGCGGCTGGCGCCGACCATCAGGCCGAGCACGCCGGCGTACTCGGTCAGCGCGGCCAGCAGCGCGAAGATCCACAGCCAGGGCGCACTCACACCGGGCACGCCAAGCAGACTCAAGTACAAGGCCGCATCGGCCACCACGTCGCACAGCTCGTTGAGGTAGGCGCCCAGCCGCGACTGCTGGCCGAATTCGCGCGCCAGCATGCCGTCCACCGCATTGAGCGCCATGCGCAGCAGCATCCACACCGGCAGCAGCAGATACAGCAGCGGCCAGCTGGGGCCGCCGCGCAACACCACCGCCGCCACCATCAGCGACACCGCCGCTGCGCCCAGCGTGACCTGATTGGCGGTGATGCCACCGCGATACAGCGCGCCCACCATCGGCCGCAGCAGCGCCTGGAAGCGTCCCTTCAATGCATAGATCGAGGCCATACGGGGTGTTGAGTCCATTCGAGCGCTGGCGCAGCCTACAATATCGGCTGCTCCGCAACGACATCCCCCACCGATGGCCTCTGATTTCCTGCCCGTGCGCCGGGCCCTGCTCTCCGTTTCCGACAAGACCGGCCTGATCGACCTGGCCCGCGCGCTGGTGGCGCGCAACGTCGAGCTGCTGTCCACCGGCGGCACCGCCAAGGCGATCCGCGAGGCCGGCCTGCCGGTGAAGGACGTTGCCGAGCTGACCGGTTTCCCGGAAATGATGGATGGCCGCGTCAAGACCCTGCACCCGCTGGTGCACGGCGGCCTGCTCGGGCGCGCCGGTGTCGACGAAGCGGTGATGGCCGAGCACGGCATCGTGCCGATCGACCTGCTGGTATTGAACCTGTATCCATTCGAGTCGGTCACGGTGAAAGCCGATTGCACCCTGGCCGATGCGGTGGAAAACATCGACATCGGCGGCCCGGCGATGTTGCGCAGTGCGGCCAAGAATTTCGCGCGCGTGGCCGTGGCCACCGACCCGGCGCAGTACGCCGACCTGCTGGCCGAGCTGGAAGCCAACGACGGGCAGCTGTCGGCGGCCAAGCGCTTTGCGCTGTCGGTGGCTGCGTTCAATCGCGTGGCCCAGTACGACGCGGCGATCAGTAACTATCTCTCGGCAGTGGCCGACAGCAGCGAGGCGGTGCCCACGCGCAGCCCGTTCCCGGCGCAGATCAATTCCAACTTCGTCAAGGTGATGGACCTGCGTTACGGTGAGAACCCGCACCAGTCCGGCGCGTTCTACCGCGACCTGTATCCGGTGCCGGGCACGCTTGCCACCTTCCAGCAGTTGCAGGGCAAGGAACTGAGCTACAACAACCTGGCCGATGCCGATGCAGCGTGGGAATGCGTGCGCCAGTTCGACGCGCCGGCCTGCGTGATCGTCAAGCACGCCAACCCCTGCGGCGTGGCGGTGGGCGCGGGCTGCGGCGATGCCTATGAACTGGCCTACGCCACCGACCCCACCAGCGCGTTCGGCGGCATCCTGGCGTTCAACAAGACCCTGGACGCAGCGACGGCAAAGGCCATTCTGGACCGCCAGTTCGTCGAAGTGCTGATCGCGCCCGACTACGAGGACGGCGCACTGGAATACGCCACCAGGAAGGCCAACGTGCGCGTGCTCAAGATTCCGCACGGCAATGGCTTGAACAACTACGACACCAAGCGGATCGGCTCGGGCCTGTTGATGCAGTCGGCCGACAACCGCAGCATGTCGCTGGGCGAGTTGAGCGTGGTCACCCAACGTGCGCCCAACGAGGCAGAACTGGGCGATTTGCTGTTTGCCTGGCGCGTGGCCAAGTACGTCAAATCCAACGCGATCGTCTATGCCAAGGACAGCCGCACCATTGGCGTGGGCGCCGGGCAGATGAGCCGCGTGGTCAGCGCCAAGATTGCCGCGCTCAAGGCCGAAGAAGCCAAGCTCACCGTGGCCGGCTCGGTGATGGCATCGGACGCGTTCTTCCCGTTCCGCGACGGCATCGATGCGGCGGCTGCGGCCGGCATCAAGGCGGTGATCCAGCCGGGCGGTTCGATGCGCGATGGCGAGGTGATCGCCGCCGCCGACGAACACGGCATCGCGATGGTGTTCACCGGCGTGCGCCATTTCCGGCATTGATGTCACCGGCACAGGGATAGGTCGATGCAGCGTCTGCGTTGTTTTGCCGCGTTTCTTGCCACCGCCGCGCTGTTGAGCGCGTGCAAGCAGGCGCCTGCGCCCGCTGCGGCGCCGGGCGCCGCGGCACCTGCCGCGCCCAGCGACGGCCCCCGTCTGAGCCGCACCGAGCGGCTGGATGGGTTCTTGCGCACGCGCTACGGCGCCAAGGCCGGCCTGGCCGCGCAGTGGAGCGGCGAAGCCGACGGCTTCAAGGCCGACAGCGCAGTCTGCGCCGAACAGCCGGTGGTGGTGGGCGACCAGGTACAGCAACTGCTGGCGGTCTGCCACAGCCTCAGCGATGCCGGCCACGGCAATCCGGGGCTCATCGATTTCTTCGTGCTGCGCGGCGATGGCGACGGTTTCAAGGTCGTGGCCGAACGGCTCGCCGACGGCTACGGCAGCGCCGGCCAACCAGGCAGCGTGGACGTCCTGCGCCTGGGCAGCGATTTCTACGGCTTTGCCGTGCACAGTTTCTGGATGGGCCAGGGCCTGATCCTCGAATCGCAGGATCTGGTCGTGCCCGGGCCAAAGGGCCTGGTCAATGCCGGCTCGCTGCGGGCGCACATCGACAACAGCGGCGCACTGGCCTGCGACGACGACGCGCGCGAGCCGGACCAGACCCAGGCGCAATGCCTTGCCGAGGCCTTCGACGTGGATTTCGCGCTGGAGGTGGACAACAGCGCGCCGCAGGCGCGCACCTGGCCGCTGCGCATCCGCGAGCACGGCAGCGATTGCGGGGTGGCCCTGGACAAGACCCACGTCTTCGCGCTCGACACCAAGACCTGGACCTACCCGTTTCCCAATGCACTGCAGCGCGAAGGCTGCAGGTAGCGCCCCTTCCCCCGTACTAGCGAGCAACTGCCTTGAAAATCCTCGTCATCGGCTCCGGCGGCCGTGAACATGCCCTGGCCTGGAAGATCGCGCAGTCCGCGCGCGTGCGCGAGGTGCTGGTGGCACCGGGCAATGCCGGCACCGCCACCGAAGCCAAATGCCGCAATGTCGCGATCAAGGTCAATGATCTGGACGGCCTGCTCGCGCTGGCGCAGCGCGAAGCCGTCGCGCTGACCGTGGTCGGCCCGGAAGTGCCGCTGGTGCTGGGCGTGGTCGACCGCTTCCATGCCGCCGGCCTGCGCATCTTCGGCCCCACCGCCAAGGCCGCGCAGCTGGAAGGCAGCAAGGCCTTCGCCAAGGATTTCCTCGCCCGCCACGGCATTCCCACCGCGTATTACGCCGTGCACACCGAAGTCGACGCCGCGCTGGCGTATGTGCGCGAGAAAGGCGCGCCGATCGTGGTCAAGGCCGATGGCCTGGCTGCCGGCAAGGGCGTGATCGTGGCGATGACCCTGGCCGAGGCCGAAGACGCGGTGCGCGACATGCTCTCGGGCAATGCGTTCGGCGATGCCGGCGCACGCGTGGTCATCGAAGAATTCCTCGACGGCGAAGAGGCCAGCTTCATCTCCATGGTCGATGGCAAACACGCCTTGCCGATGGCCACCAGCCAGGACCACAAGCGCGTCGGCGACGGCGACACCGGCCCCAATACCGGCGGCATGGGCGCCTACTCGCCGGCGCCGGTGGTCACGCCCCAGGTGCATGCGCGGGTCATGCGCGAGGTGGTCGAGCCGACCGTGCAGGGCATGATCGCCGATGGCGTGCCGTTCACCGGTTTTCTGTATGCCGGGCTGATGATCGACGCGCACGGCGCGCCGAAGGTGATCGAATTCAACGTGCGTTTCGGCGACCCGGAAACCCAGCCGGTAATGCTGCGCCTGCAGTCGGATCTGGTCGATCTGCTCGACGCGGCCATCGACGGCAAGCTCGATGGCGCGCACGCGCAGTGGGACCCGCGCCCGTCGCTGGGCGTGGTCATCGCCGCCAAGCCTTACCCGGACACACCGGTCACCGGTGAGGTCATCACCGGGCTGGACGCGGTGCCGGCCAGCGCCAAGGTTTTCCACGCCGGCACTGCGCTGAATGCCGCCGGCGAGGTGATCAGCGCCGGTGGCCGCGTGCTGTGCGTTGCGGCGCTCGGCGACAGCGTGCAGGACGCCCAGCGCAACGCCTATGCTGGCCTTAAGCCGATCCACTGGCCCAATGCCTTCCAGCGCAGCGACATCGGCTGGCGGGCCATCGCCCGCGAGCAGGCGGCGCAGGGCTAAGCGCCTCGCGCCTGCAACCACCGCGTTGCGCGCTGTCGCCACGCGGTGGTTGCAGGTTCCTGCGCACCACCAGGCATCCTGCCGATACCGGCGCGGGCCACCTGCGGCGCCTGGCACCGTGCGGCTACTGACAAAGAACTAGCCGCCATCCACACCGGCGGCGCGTGGCTGCGGCAATAATGCCCGGGCTCCCTGCCTTGTAGAGACTGTGGCCACTCCCTCCTTCGAAACCCGCTTAAGCCGCTTGTGGGCCCATGAAAAGGCCAGCTATGGCCTGCGTGTGTTCATCGCGTTGGCGGTGGCGATGGGCGTGTGCTGGCACTGGCAACAGCTCACTGCGGTGCCGGCGCTGTTTCTGGGCGCGATCGCCAGCGCCATTGCCGAAACCGACGACAACTGGCTGGGCCGCATCAAATCGGTGCTGCTCTCGCTGCTGTGTTTCGCCGCCGCCGCCGCCGCAGTGGTGGTGCTGTTTCCGTATCCGCTGCCGTTCGTGCTGGGCATGGCGTTGGCTACGTTCTCGCTGACCCTGCTCGGCGCACTGGGCGAGCGCTATGCCTCGATCGCGCAGGCCACGGTGGCCCTGTCGATCTACGCCATGATCGGCATGGACCAGCATGGCAGCCGCGATCCGCTGGTCGCCTGGCACGGCGCGGCGCTGCTGCTGATCGGCGCCACCTGGTACGGCGTGCTGTCGATCCTGTGGACCATCCTG
This sequence comes from Xanthomonas sp. A1809, assembly GCF_017746015.1. NCBI lineage: Bacteria > Pseudomonadati > Pseudomonadota > Gammaproteobacteria > Lysobacterales > Lysobacteraceae > Xanthomonas > Xanthomonas sp. A1809. The sequence continues at coordinate 82,231 of NZ_JAGHWZ010000004.1, forward strand.
TTCGCCAATCGCCCGGTGCGCGAGCGGCTGTCGCGGCTGTTCTTCGAGTTGGGCCGCTACCTCAAGCTCAAGGCCGATCTGTTCGAACCGGTGCGCCAGAGCGACCTGCATGCACGCCGGCTGGCCTTGGCCGAACAAAACGCCAAGGTCGTCGGCGCGCTCAATGCGGCCAAGACCGCGATCATGAGCCGCTTCGGCCGCTCGGGGCGGCCGGGCGTGCAATCGGGCCTGTATTTCCGGCTGTATTACATGGCGCAGGACTTCCACGAGCGCGCCAGCTCCTCGCACTATCCCTACGAGGCGCTCACCGACGCGTTCTTCCACAGCGACGTGCTGTATCGCTGCCAGCGCCTGCTCGCCCTGCAAGGCAAGGCGTGCGCGGCGTTGGGCGAGGCGATTCGCCTGCGCCAACCATTCGATTACGGCGACAGCAGCCGCCTGGCCACCGAAGACCTGCGCCAATCGCTGGATTATCTGCACGCGCGCGCCGACCCCGCACTGGCCCGCCTGCTCGGCGCGCTGGAGCTGCTGGTGACCAATCTGCAGAGCATCGAACGCAGGTTGTCGGAAGCGGCGCAATCCGATTCCACCAGCGACAACCTCGACACCCGGCTACGCGATTCCTCGCCGCACACCTTGCGCGAAATGGGCGCGCGGCTGGTGCAGCAACTCACGCCCGGCTCGGTGCTGTTCCGCCATGGCCTGCGCATGGCCATCGCGCTGCTGGTGGGCTACGCCATCATGCAATCCATCCACGCCGACAACGGGTACTGGATCCTGCTCACCACCGCATTCGTGTGCCGGCCCAACTACGGCGCCACGCGCCTGCGGCTGGTGCAGCGCATTGCCGGCACCTTGATCGGCCTGGTCGCCACCTGGGCGCTGATGCAGCTGTTCCCCACCACCGAAGTGCAGCTGCTGCTGGCGCTGGCCGGCGCGCTGGTGTTCTTCATCACCCGCACCGATCGCTACATGCTGGCCACCGCCGGCATCACGGTGATGGCGCTGTTCTGCTTCAACCTGCTGGGCGATGGCTTCGTGCTGATCTGGCCGCGCCTGATCGACACCCTGATCGGTTGCGCGATCGCCGCGGCCGCCTCGTTCCTGATCCTGCCCGACTGGCAGGGCCGCCGGCTGAACCAGGTGATGGCCACGGTGCTGGCCAGCTGCGCGCGTTATCTGGCCCAGGTGCTGGAGCAGTACGCCAGCGGCAAGCGCGACGACCTGCCCTACCGCATTGCGCGCCGCGACATGCACAACGCCGATGCTGCGTTGTCGGTGGCCTTATCCAACATGCTGCGCGAACCCGGCCGCTATCGGCGCAATCTGGATGCGGGCTTTCGCTTCCTGGCGCTGTCCAACACCTTGCTCGGCTATCTGTCGGCACTGGGCGCGCACCGCGCCGCACTGGAGGGCGAACACGACGCCACCATCGCGCAAGCCGGCGAATATCTGCAGCGCGCACTGAGCGAGATCGCCAGCGCCCTTGGCCAACGCCAACCGCTGCCGGCGCACGACGAAAGCGAAGAACTGGCCACCGCCGAAGCGCTGGAACACCATCCGGTGCAACTACCGCCCAAGCAACGCCTGGTGCGCGACCAACTGGCATTGACGCTGCGCCTGCTGCCCAAGCTCCGCGCTGCAGCGCTGGCAGTGACAACGGCGCCGGCAGAGAACGCGCCACGTCTGGCGGCCAGCAAGACCTAGCCGCCAGTGGTCGACAGGCATGGGCGCCGCGCCGTACATGCAGCCTCGATGCGGTAAGCGATGCCGAATACGGCCATGCCGCGTATTCGCCACTGCGTGCAACCGCTGCGTCGTCGCCCCACCGGCCACGCTCACTTCCACTGCCTGCGCGCCACGCTCAGCCCCACCCAACCCAGTGCCGCTGCAGCCAGTACCGCGCCGCCGATCACCACACCCATCCACCCGGCCTGCGCATACGCGGCCGTGCCCAACGTCGACCCCACGGCACCACCGATGAAATAGCAGGTGATGTAGGCCGAGGTGATGCGATTGCGCGCCGCCGGGTTGCGCTGATAGATCACGCTCTGGTTGGCGATATGCACGCCCTGCACTGCGATATCCAGCAGCAGCACGCCGACGATCAGCAGCCCGATCGACTGCGGCGCAAACGCGAGCAAGCCCCACGACAGCAGCAACATCGCCAGCCCGCCCCAGCTCACGCGGTCGCCATGGCCGTGATCGGACCAATGCCCGGAGCGATTGGCCGCCAGTGCACCGGCCGCACCGATCAGGCCGAACAAGCCGATCACCGCAGTGCCATAGCCATAACTCGGCCCGGACAACAAAAACGCCAGCGTGGTCCAGAACATGCTGAATCCTGCAAAGATCAGCCCGCCCAGCACCGCGCGCGAACGCAGCACCGCATCGTCGCGCAGCAGCGTCAGCACCGAGCCCACCAACTGCGGATACGCCAGTTGCGCGTTGCCGGGATGGCGCGGCAGCCCGCGCCACAACAGCCCGGCGGTGAGCAACAAAGCGACCGAGGCGATCCAGTACACCGTATGCCAGCCGCCGACACCGGCCAGCACGCCGGCCGCGGTGCGCGCCAGCAAGATCCCCAGCAGCAACCCGCTCATCACCGTGCCGATCACCCGGCCACGCTCGTGGGGCGCCGCCAGCGTGGCGGCGAACGGCACCAGGATCTGCGCCGCCACCGAGCTGGCGCCGGTCACGATGGTGCCGACCAGCAACATCGCAAAACTGTGCGAACTGGCGCTCACCAGCAGCCCGAGCGCGCTCAGCACGAACAGGCCCACGATCAGGCCGCGGCGCTCCAGCCGGTCGCCAAGTGGCACCAGCAACAGCAACCCTGCCGCGTAAGCCAGCTGCGCCGCGGTAACCACCGCACCGGCACTGCGCACCTGGATGCCGAACGCCTGCGCCAGCGTTTCCAGCAGAGGCTGGGCGTAGTAATTGCTCGCCACCGCCAACCCGGTGGCGGCAGCCATCAGCAGCACCAGGCGACGGGGCAAGGGCGGGGGGGAGGTGGGCTCGGTCTGCATGGCTGCTGCCTGGTCAAGGAATATGCACAGTGTGGGCAGCCGGCACGCATCTTTCCAATGTATTGTTTTCACCATCGCCATCTTTTTTCGAGATTGCATGCTGACCTTGCGCCAACTGGAATTTGCCATTGCCGTGGCCGAAGAAGGCGGCTTCACCGCTGCTGCGCGCCGCTGCAACACCGTGCAATCGGCGCTCAGCCACCAGGTCGCCAAGATCGAAGAGACCTTCGGCGCACGCCTGTTCGAACGCGGCGCCCGCCAGGTGCGGCCCACCGCCGCCGGCGAGGTGTTCCTGCACAACGCCCGCCAGACCCTGCGCGCTGCCGAGCGCCTGCACGAGGAAATGGCGCAGGCCCTGGGTACCGTGCGCGGGCGGCTGGCGTTGGGGCAGATTTCCTCGCTCACCACCGTGCAACTGCCGGCGTTGCTGCAGCAGTTCCGCAGCGCGCATGCGCGGGTGGACGTGCATCTGCGCACCGCCATGAGCGAGGCCTTGCTGCACGATCTGGGCGAGGGCCGGCTGGATGTCGCCCTGGTGGGGGTCGGCCCGCAGCTTGCGGTGCCGGCGCAGCGCCTGCTGCTGCATGAAGAGGCCTTGGCCTTGATCGTGGCACCGGGCCACCGCTTTGCCGCACGCAAACGGGTGGCACTGGCCGAGCTTGACGACGAACCGATGGCCGGGCTGGTTCCCGGTGCCGGCGTGCGCGGCATCATCGATGCTGCGTTTGCGCACGGGGGCCTGCGGCAACGCCAGCAGTACGAAGTCACCCACGCCGATCTGGTGCGCGAACTGGTCGCCGCCAACCTGGGCGTGGGCATCGTCCCGCAGACCATGGCCGGGGCCATGCACGGCGTGGTCGCGGTGGCCTTGAAGGAGCGTTACCGCTTTCTGACCTACGCGGTGTGGCGGCCCGATCCCAGCCCGGCCGCACGCGCCTTCGTGGCCTTGCTGCGCGCCCAGCTCGCGCAACGCAGGCCGCCGGCACGTAGAAGCCGCTGAACGCAGCCGCCATCCACCAGCACGCCGTGGAAGCCTGCTAGGCTGCGCGCGTTCGCAAAGGAAACTGCATGTCCGGTCACAGTCAGTTCGCCCTGCTCAGGCAGCGCCGCTTCTTGCCGTTCTTCGCTGTCCAGGCGCTGGGCGCGTTCAACGACAACGTCTATCGGCAGGCCATCATCGGCCTGCTGTTCTATCTCGGCATCGATGCCGCCCAGCGCACGCTGTATACGAACCTGGCGCCGGCATTGTTCATCCTGCCGTACTTCCTGTTCTCCGCGCTGGCCGGGCAGATCGCCGAGAAGCTGGAAAAGCAGAAGCTCATCGTGATCACCACCACGATGGAGATTGCGATCATGTCGCTGGCTGCCGTCGGCTTCATCACCGAGAACATGGTGATCCTGCTGATTGCGCTGTTCTGCACCGGCCTGCAGTCCACGCTGTTCGGGCCAGTGAAATATTCGATCCTGCCGTCGGTGCTGAAGCCGGAAGAACTCACCGGCGGCAACGGCCTGGTCGAGATGGGCACCTCGATCTCGATCCTGTGCGGCATGATCTTCGGCGGGCTGATCTTCCAGATCGCCGGCAGTCATGGGCCGGAGGCTGCCGCCACAGCGGTGATCGCAATTGCCGTTACCGGCAACCTGGTGGCGCGGCTGGTACCGCGCGTGGACGCCGGCGCGCCCGAGCTGAAGATCAACTGGAATCCCATTCCCGAATCGCGCGCCATCATGCGCCTGACCCGCCGCACGCTGGCGGTGCGCAACGCGGTGCTGGGCGTGTCGTGGTTCTGGTTCGTCGGCACCGTGCTGACCGCGCAGCTGCCCACCTATGCGCAGCTCAACCTGGGCGGCCAGCAGGACCTGTACGTGTTCGCGCTGGCGCTGTTTTCGATCGGCACCGGCGCCGGCTCGCTGCTGTGCGAACGCCTGTCTGGCCGCACCGTGGAAATCGGCCTGGTGCCGCTGGGCGCGTTCGGCATCAGCGCCTTCCTGCTGGACCTGTACTTCGCCCGGCCTGGCGCGGCGCCGGCCACCGGCCTGTCGATCGGCCAGTTCGTGCAGCAGCCCGGCAGCGTGCGGCTGATCATCGACCTGGTCGGCATCGGCCTGTTCACCGGCCTGTTCGTGGTGCCGTTGTTTGCGCTGATCCAGAGCCGCACGCCCAAGGCCGAGCTCTCGCGCGTGATCGCCGGGCTCAATATCCAGAACTCGTTGTTCATCGTGGCTGCGGCGGTCATCGGTATCGCGCTGCAGTTGCCGCAGGTGGTGCTGTTCGGGGTGCGGATTCCGCTGCCGGGCCTGAGCATTCCGCAAGTGTTCCTGGCGCTGGCGATCGCCAACACGCTGGTGGCACTGTGGATCTTCACCCTGGTGCCCGAATTCCTGATGCGCTTCCTCAGCTGGGTGCTGGTGAGCGTGTTGTACCGCCTGCGCGCGCGCAACATCGACGCGCACGTGCCCGACGAGGGTGCCGCCCTGCTGGTGTGCAACCACGTCAGCTACATGGACGCGCTGATCCTGTCGGCGGTGATCCCGCGTCCGGTGCGCTTTGTCATGTACTACAAGATCTTCCGCATCCCGGTCATGCGCTGGATCTTCCGCACCGCCAAGGCCATCCCGATCGCCGGCGCGCGCGAAGACCCCGCATTGATGCAGCAGGCCTTCGACCGCATCGATGCCGCATTGGCCGATGGCGAGCTGGTGTGCATCTTCCCCGAGGGCGCGTTGACCAAGGATGGCGAAATCGCCCCCTTCAAATCCGGCGTGGAAAAGATTCTGCAGCGCCGCAACGTGCCGGTCATTCCGATGGCGCTGCGCGGCATGTGGTCGAGCATGTGGAGCCGGCGCGACACGCGCCTGGGCCGCATGCGGGTGCCGCGGCGGATGCGCGCGCAGATCGACGTGGTTGCAGGGGCAGCAGTGGCCGGCGATCAGGCCAGTGCCGCGCTGCTCGAACAACAGGTGCGCGCGCTGCGGCAGGATCAGCCCTGAGCCCGGCCGGTGCAGGCTTTGCGTCCATGGCGCGCCGCGAGTAGCCTGTGCGCCATTGCACGCTTTGCCGTCGCAGCCGCCAAGCGGACGCGGCCGGTCGTACCGGGGGGACGTCGTTGTGCTCAACATCATCGCGCCTGAGGCGTCTGCCGTAACCGGCGGGCGTGACGCATTCCAGCGGCTGGCTGTGCCGGCAGCGATGGGCATGCCACCGCATTCGTTCGCTGCGCAGGCGTGGAGCGCCCGTTCGCTAGCGCGAGCAGCCCTCCGGCACCGCGCAACGCTACTCGCCGCTGCCGCGACCGAACGCGGGCCCCGGCTCCCACGCGCGCCAAAGCGCGCATGAGAGTCACTCGGCCGTCGTCAGCGCACACCGGGCGCATCGCCGCCGCGCATGGCGCCCGATAATCCACCCCACTCACCCATCAGTTCGCTGTTGTTTACCACCCAAGGAGCTTCACCATGAGTGCCATGCCACCGCCGATCCATCCCTCGTCCAGCGCCGCGCCCGGCCCGGTACCGAATCACCTGATCTGGGCGATCGTTTCCACCGTGCTGGGCTTTTGCCTGTGCTGCCCGGCGCTGATCTCCGGCATCGTGGCGATCGTGTTTTCCAGCAAGGTCAACGGCCTGCTCAACCAGGGCGACATCGACGGCGCACGTCGCGCCTCCAACACCGCCAAGACCTGGTGCATCGTGACCAGCGTGCTGGCCGCGATCGGCCTGCTGATCAACATCGGCATGGTGGCCACCGGCGGCATGCAGGGCTACATGGACTACATGCAGCAGTTGCAGCACATGCAGTAATGGAACTGCGTCCACGCCACTGGCTTGGACTGGGGGCGGCCACCAGCGTGGCCGCCCTTGGCGTGTCGTTGCTGTATCGCTTCGATCCGAATGCGGGCAACAGCCCGTTCCCGCCCTGCGTGTTCCGCGCCGTCACCGGCTGCTATTGCCCCGGCTGCGGCATGACCCGCGCACTGTATGCGCTGGTCCACTTCGACCTGCCCGGCGCCTTCGCAATGAATCCGGCCGCCGTGCTCGGCCTGTTCACCCTGCCCGGCCTGATCGCCTGGAAAGCCGGCTGGCGCGCACGCTGGTTTGCCCCGGTGGTGGCCGTGATGTCCGAACCGAAGTTCTGGTTATGGGCCTTGCCGATGTATTGGATCGCAAGGAATTTGCCGTGGTACCCGTTTACGCTGCTGGCGCCGGGTTAGACCGCAAACAAGCGCGATGCGCCGAGGTTCCCACGCGGACGCGCGCTACACATCCTTTCGCACGACATCATGCGCGGCGCTACCGCACCCATCCCGCAATCACCAACAACGCCAGCACCACCAACCACAGCAGCAGCACGCGCCACACCAGGCTCATCGCATCGCGGACTTCCGGCAGGCGGCGCCACACCGGTACCAGGCCCGAATCGGTGTAGTCGTGCGCTTCCTCGCGCAGCTCGGCGCTGACGCTGGCGCGCGCCACCGCGCCGAGAAAATGCGGCTCCAGCGACCAGCGATTGCCGTGCGCCTCGCGCCAGGCGCGGAACACCGTATCGAAGTTACCCACCAGCGCCATCGACATCGTCATCAACTGCGCTACCGGCCATTCCAGCACCGCCAGCAACCAGCGCGCGCCAGCCAGATTGCGGGGCGGCAGCAACACGGCCAGCGGGCTTTCCACCGCCAGCGCAGTGAGCCGGTACAGCACCGCGCCGAACGGCCCCAGCAGCAAAAACCACCACAGCACCGCGAACCAGCGCCGCAGGCCGTTGACCACCACCGCTTCCACCAGCGATGGCGCATCTTCATGCACGCTGCCGCCGGCGGCCTGCAGGTGCGAAATCGCTTCGCGTCGCGTGTGCGGCTCGTCGGCGTCGATGACCGCTTCCACATCGCGATCCAGATCGCGCGGGCCCCAGGTCCAGGCCAGCACCGCCACGCCGAACAGCAAGTCCAGAAAACCGTGCCAGACATCGTCCAGCAGCCACTGCACCAGCAGCACCACCAGCGCCGGCAGCACCGCCAGCAGCACGCCATAGCGCCCTTGCCACGCACCGCGCCCGGCCGCGTAACCGTCCAGCCGGCGCAGCCATTGGCCGAACCAGGCGAAATTGCGCAGTCTGGCTACCTGCGCCGGTACCAGATGGCCAAGCGTGAGCGCGACGACGACGGCAACCAAGGTGGTGAACATGGGCAGGCCTCCTCAGCCGAGTCTAGCCGAGCGGACGCGAGCGCCGCTGCGACACCGCAAAAGCCGGCCTGGCTCAGCCATGCGCACGATGCCAATGCTCGATCAACGCACGCGCAATGGAAATGCGTGGCGGCAACCCGATGTCGCCCTCGCCGGCCAGCGCAGCGCTGATCTGCGCATGGCTGACCCAGCGCGCGTCTTCCAGCTCGCCGGTGACCTGCGGCACCTCGGTCGCTGCGGCACGCGCGGTGAAGCCCAGCATCAGCGCGCCCGGGAAGGGCCACGGCTGCGCGCCCAGGTAGCGGCAGTCCTGTACATGCACGCGGGTTTCCTCGAACACCTCGCGCGCCACGGTCTGCTCCAGCGACTCGCCCGGTTCGACGAACCCGGCAATCACCGAATAACGTCCTGGGGCCCAGCTGGCCTGACGACCAAGCAGCAAGCGCGCTCCATCGCTGACCGCCACGATGATGGCCGGGTCCACGCGCGGGTAATGCTCGGTCTGGCATTGCGTGCAGTGCGCAATGAAGCCGGCGCGCCGGAACGCGACCGCACCGCCGCAGACGCCGCAAAAGCGCGTGCGCGATTGCCAGTGCAACATGGCGCGTGCATAGGCGAAGGCGGTAGCGATCTCGGCAGGCCAATCGGCGGCGGCCTGGCGCAGATCGATCCGCTGCGGCGCCTGCACCGCGACAATGTCGGCCGGCACACAAAACCAGCCCACCGCATCGCGCAGACCCAGGAAGATCGCAGCCTCCGGCCCGTCGCCCAGTTCGGCGCCATCCAGCAACAACGGCTGGCCATCGGCATCGGCCAGCGCCGCGCCTTTGGCGTCGATCAACAGCACACGGCCCTGCGGCCACAGACGCGCCAGGGCGTCGGGATCGTCACGCAACATATCGCCGCGATCGAGCGGCGCGTGGGTGAAGGCAAAACCGGAAGATGAAAAAAGAGACTCTGACATCGGCGCAAGCCTGCCGATAATCGGCAGCGCCTGCAACCATCGTACGCACTCGACCGAGCGCGCCTGCGGTGCGTGTTCAGACGCGGGCGCCGCCCGCGCTGGCCACCGGCTTGGAACACGGTTCACGCCTGGTCGCGCGGCCCCCATCACGGGACCGCGCGCAGGCGCGGCCATGCAAGCGCACGCACGTTCGCCAGTGGTCACGGCAGTGCGCTGCACCGGCTGCAGTGAAGAACGGTGCAGGTGCGGGCTTGGGATACGCCCGCACCTGCAAACCCTTCGGCAGGGTCAAGCAACGAGCGCTGTATCAGCGCTGCTTGTCCAACAGCTGATGCCGCACCGCCACGATGCACGGCTCGTTCGTCAACAGATGGGCGAAGGCCGAGTTGTCGCTGGAGTTGCCGGTGCCGATATCCACCAACGCCACCTGGTTGCTGCCACGCCGCTTGAAGCTGGCGATGGCGGTCTGCGCGTTCTTGAGCGGAATGGTGGCATCGTTGGACGAACCGCACAGCAAGGTCGGAGTTTGCGGCGTCCACGCCAGCAGATCGTTGCGCGCCAGATCCTGGCGGAACGGGTTGGCGGGGTTGCTGGCAAAGTCGCGGTAGAAGCCAGGCTGGAAATACGCCTTGATTTGATCGATGCCTGGCAAGGTGTCGCCGAGAAACAGATCGGTCAGGCTTTGCTTGCCCGGGAACAACGGCTCCACCTTGGCAGTCCACGGCTCCTGAAACACCTGTCCGGGCTCCAGATAGATGTTCTTGTAGGTGTGCTGCATCGCGACGATGGCATAGCTGCCCAGAATGATGCCGAAGCTGCTTTCGCCTACCGCATTGCTGCCGCTCCAGCTGTCCAAAAATGTCTGCTGCAGCGCGTAAGGCCCGGAGATCGGCGCACTGGCCACCAGATGGAATTCCTTGGACAGATGCGTCTCTATCTCACGCTGGGTGGCCATCGCCGTGTGGCCGCCCTGCGAATAACCCGACAGCATCACCTTGCCCGACAGCGGCGTGTTCAAGCGCTGCAACACACTGCGCGCCGCACGCATCGCATCGATGGTCGCACTCGCCTCGGTCGCGCTGTGCAAATACGGGTGATAACCGTAGTTCGACTTCCCGAGCCCCAGATAATCACTGCTGACCACGACATACCCCTGGCTGGCCAGGCGCGTGACCAGTGGGTCGTTGCCCTTGGCATCGCGGATGTCCTTGGCCTGCTCCTCAGTGCGAACCGTTCCGGTCGGACGTCCCCAGCCGAGCAACGGATACGGCCCTACGCACCGCTCGCCATCCGGAACCAGCAGCACGCCAGATGCGGTTGCAGGTTCGCCTTCGACACCGACGGTTGCATAGGTGAATTCGGCGACACGGACGTTGCATTTGGGCTGTTCGGCCTGCGGCTCGGAGGCCAGCATCGCGCCGATCGCATCACGGCTGTAGCTGGTCAGGAAATTGCTGGTAAGCAAGGTACCGCGCGCGGGCGCGGCCTGTGCGGCGGGTGCAAGCACTGCGCTGGCGATGCCCAACATGGCCGCCAGGCCAAACGCCGATCGGGAGTTGATCTGCAACATGAAGTGATGCTCTCTTGGGGAAGGACGGAACAGACGCGCAGCAATCAGCCGACACCGGATCGGTGCCGGTGCCCGATCCAGATGCGGAACGAGCGGGAACGCTCACTGCACCACGGCGTGGAATCGACACAAGGCATGGCATGCGCATCAGCACGGTGTTGCACACGACTGCGGTGAGTCAGCGTGGACAAGCGGCAATGCCTGAAAAAAACGCGCATATCGTGGCGCCAGCGGTAAGCACGCACGCAGTATGGTCATCCGGATCTGCGCACCATCGCGCACGCACGAAGCTGGCGCGCGCGCCGCGAAACCTGCAGCGCAGAAAGTGGCGTGGCGCGTTACGCGCGCGTGCAGATCGCCCGCCTCGCGGGCGCAACCCAAGCAATCGGGTGCGTGCCCGGCGATCGACCGCCAGCGACTCGCTGCATTCCTGCCGTCGTGCTGAAGCACCCTGCAGCGCCGCGCAGGACGCAGGCATTTTCAACTACGCACGTGGTTCGCAACGACGCGCGCGGTTCGCTCGTCTCCACGTGGCGCACAGCGCTGTCATCGTCTTGAAGCATTGCCGCAGTCATTGGGCAACGTGGAAGCACTCACACGCATGCCTGACCAGTGGCGGCCATGTACGCACTGCGCAGCTCGGGTTGGCCGCCTCATCGTGATGGCGGCCGGCGGTCGCCCGACGAGCCGCAGCCGCACAACAAGCGATGCACCACCCTCATCACAGCGCGCACTGCAAGGCGAGCGAGGCATACCGGCCAGTCCCGCCACCTGCAACGCCCACCTCATCGCGAGCCGGTCAACATCTCGCGCAAACAGCGCGCAGCCGTACCGCAATCGATCACACGTTCGGCAATCGCCTTGGCATCAACGCAGGTGCCTGCAGGAATAGGCGCTACGCGCCAGCAATTCGCATTTGCCCAGATGCATCGAACAATCCGCATCTATCCAGAGGCAATCAGACGCTGAAGCTGCTTCCGCACCCGCAGGTGGTCTTCGCATTGGGATTGCGGATGACGAACTGCGCGCCGGTCAGGCTTTCGGTGTAATCCACCTCGGCGCCCATCAGGTATTGCAGGCTCAGGGGATCCACCAGCAGCGTCACGCCATCGGTGGCCACGGCCAGGTCGTCCTCGGCGCGGTTCTCGTCGAACTCGAAGCCATACTGGAAACCGGAACACCCTCCGCCCTGTATGTACACGCGCAATGCGAGGTCGGCGTTGCCTTCTTCCTGGATCAGCTCGCGCACCTTGGCGGCAGCGGCCACGGAGAAGTTCAGTGGCCGGTCGATGGACTGGTAGTCCGGCGCCGGGGCGGCAGTAGGAAGCGAAACGAGCGTACTCATGGCGCCAGCATGGGGGCCAGACGGTCCCACTTCAAGCCAGGCCGCCGCATCGGCTGCCGCGGCATTCACTGCGCATGCCGCACTCAGGCGTCGGCGGTTTCGGCCTGCAACGCCGTGGCCGGCTCGGCACGGCCGGCTTCCGGCGCCGGCAGCGCCGCGGTTGCGCCGGCCGTCGCGGCATGGATCAGCCGCCCGGTGAGCTGCGCGCCGGCGCTCATTTCCACCACCTGGTAGTGCACATTGCCCTGCACGCGCGCATTGGCGGCCAGTTCGACCCGCTCGGCCGCATGCACATCGCCGGTCAGCTGGCCGTTGATGATCACCACCGGCGCACGCACCTCGCCTTCGATGCTGCCCTGCTCGGCCACCGTGAGGGTCGCGCTGGCGCCGTCTTCGGCGATCACCTTGCCCAGGATGCGGCCTTCCACATACAGCCCGCCGCTGAACATCAGGTCGCCGCGGATGACCACCTGCGGCCCGATCAAGGTATCGACCACGGTCTGCGCACCACGGTTGGACTTGTTTCCGAACATGAGCTACTCCCCCGCGCCATTGCCGGCGACTTTCCAATCGAATGTCTGACTGACCGGCGCCCCATCGCCGCTCAGGGAGATCTTGACACGTTGCGGGGTGAAATCCTTCGGCAGGATCACGCTACCGTCCAGCTGCTGGAAATAGCGGAACGAGTACGGCTGCCCGGCGGCATCGGGCTTCTGGTGCAACTCGTTCCAGCTCACCGTCACCAGCTTGCCGGCGCGCACGCCTTCCACCGCAAAGCGCAGCTGGCCCTGGCTGATCGCGCCGCGGTTGAGGTTCTGGGTTAGCACCACGCTGTAATTCCAGGTGCCGCCGGCTTCGGCAGTGAATTGCACCGAGTGCGCGTTGAGCCCCTTGCGCTGCGCGGTGGAGCCCACCAGCCGCTCGTAGAACGCCACGTCGGCGCGCAGCGCGGCGATCTGCTCGTCGCGCTCGGCCAGCGAGGCCTGCACTTCGGTATTGGCTGCGCGGCTGATCTTGTCGGACATCGCCAGATTGACCTGGCGCTGCTGCAACTGCTCGATCTGCCGACGTTGCTGGGCCTGGCTGCGTTGCGCCTGCTGCAGCGCTGCCTCGGCCTTCACCAGCCGCGGTGCAGCCGTGCGCGTGGCCATCCACCATACCCCGCCCAGCGAAGCCAGCCACACGATGGCCAGCAGCAGCCACAACCAGCGGCGACCGGGCCGGCCGCCGCCGGAGGCACGTTGGACGATCTGCACGCGTGCGGCTGGTCTCATAGGCATCGGGTCCGGACGGGCCGGCGCAATCATGGGCGGCGTAGTGTGCCAGAGCCCAGACAATGGTCGCGCTGGCGTTGGACCGGCGGTTATCCCAAAGTTCTGCGATAGTTCTGCAATTGTTTGCAGGGAACCACGCCATGAGCGAAGCGCATCTGTTCGTGATCGGCATCCTGCTGGCCTGGCTGGCCGGCATCCGGGTCTATCTCACCGTGTTCGGCGTCGGCCTGGCCGGCCTGCTGGGCTGGATCGACTTGCCGCCGGCGCTGCATCCGGCGCAGTCGTGGTGGGTCCTGGGCACCTCCGGCGCGCTGGCAGTGGCCGAGTTCTTCGCCGACAAGATCCCGGGGGTGGATTCGGGCTGGGACCTGCTACAGACGCTGGCCCGCGTGCCCGCCGGCGCCTTCCTGGCCGCGGCAACGCTCTCGCCCGACGGCGACCTGGGCGCGGGCGCCCTGGCGGCCGGTGCCGGCGTGGCGCTGACCAGCCACACGCTCAAGGCCGGCACGCGCGCATTGCTCAACACCTCGCCCGAACCGGCCAGCAACTGGATCGCCTCGCTGGCCGAGGACACCATCGCCACCACGGCCTTGGCACTGGCACTGGCGCACCCCTGGCTGGCACTGGGTCTTGCGGTGGGTTCCAGCCTGCTGGCGGGGCTGGTGGTGTGGTGGGTCTGGCGATTGCTGTGGCGGGGCATGCGTCGGCTGGTTGCGCCGATGCGCCCCGCTGCTACGCCAACTGCACGCAGCTCCCCGCTACCGTGAAGTTCATCGCATAATCACAGCGACTGTAGGGAGTATCGATGGCCGCCCGAGATCCGGTTTCTTCCACCACACGTGACGACACCGCCACGCGTAATCGTCCACTTCGCGCCGAGACGCCGCCGGCCGACCACTGGCGTCGCTGGGCCGATGAGGTTGCGTCGCCGGTCGACACCGCTGTGCCGGTGAGCGCGGCGATCATTCCTGCGCCTGCCGCTGCAGCGGTGCCCAGCCCGGCCGCGGCCGTGTCGGCGCCGCGCGCGTCGGCGGCCAGCGGCAGCGCGCGTGTTGCCGCAGCATCGGCGCCCACGGCGTTACCCACATCGGCAGCGGCCACCGCGCCGCACGACGGCGAGGACAATGTCGCCGCCGATGCGCCGTACCGCGTCCTCATCGTCGAGGACGACCGCTCGCAGGCCTTGTTCGCGCAGAGCGTGCTGCACGGCGCCGGCATGCATGCGCAGGTCGAAATGACCGCCGCCAGCGTGCCGCAGGCGATCCAGGACTATCACCCGGATCTGATCCTGATGGATCTGCACATGCCCGAGCTGGACGGCATCCGCCTGACCACGCTGATCCGCCAGCAGCCCGGTCAGCAGTTGCTGCCGATCGTGTTCCTGACCGGCGACCCGGACCCGGAGCGCCAGTTCGAAGTGCTCGACAGCGGCGCCGACGACTTTCTCACCAAGCCGATCCGCCCGCGCCACCTGATCGCTGCGGTGTCCAACCGCATCCGGCGCGCACGCCAACAGGCGCTGCAGCAAGCCGGCGAACAGGTCAGCGCGCGCAGCAATCCGGAAACCGGCCTGCCCACCCGCGGCCACGTGATGGACCTGCTCGCCGATGCGCTGGAGCGCAAGCAGTCCGGCGGCCTGTTCTTCATCGAGATCGCCAGCGCGCTCGGCCTGCGCGAGCGCTACGGCTATGCGGCCTATGAGCGCCTGATGACCCAGGCCGGGCACCGCCTGGCCAGCGCCGCCCAGCCCTACCCGTTGGCGCGCCTGAACGACAACAGCTTCCTGCTGCTGGCCATCGACATGCCCGAAGCCAGCCTGGAACAGCAGGCATTGGAGATCCGCCAGCGGCTGTCTGCCAACGCCTTCCCGGTGCGCGAAGAAGAATCCGTGCACGTGCGCTGCGCCATCGGCGTGGCACCGCTGGGCGTGGGCTTCGATGACACCGGCAGCGCGCTGGAAGCGGTCGAACGCACCGCGCTGCAGGCACGCCTGCGCAGCGACGGCGTGCAGACCTACCTGGCGCCCAGCCAGGCCGAACAGCAGGAACAACTGCGGCTGGTCGAAGGCCAGCTCGAACTGGCCTATCAGCCGATCGTGGCCGTGGCCGGCGGCGACACCGCGCAGTACCAGGTACTGCTGCGGCTGCGCCAGGCTGACGGCACCTTGCTCTCGGCAGGCCAGGTCATTCCTGCCGCAGAAGCCGCCGGGCGCATCGCCGATCTGGACCAGCAGGTCATGGACCACGCGCTGGGCCTGCTGCACCTGTACCAGCACGCCAGCCCGCCGCTGCGACTGTTCGTCTCGCAATCGCCGCGCACGCTGGCCCGCGACGCCTTCGCCGACTGGCTGCTCAAGGCGCTGGTCGAACGTGGCGTGGCCGGCCAGTCGCTGATCGTGGATCTGCGCCTGGACGATGCATTGATCCATGCCGTCACCGTGCAGCAGTTCTGCGCCAAGTTGATGCCGGCCGGCGTGCAGTTCTGCCTCAGCCAGTTCGAACCCGGCGACGAGGCCAACGTACTGCTGGCCCAGCTGCCGCTGAGCTTCGTGCGCATGGCCAACCGCTTCGCCGATGCGCACGGCAACGCGGCGGTGCGCGACGAACTGCGCGGCGTCATCGACATCGCCCACCAGCGCGGCCTGCTGATCATCGGCCAACGCATCGAAGATCCGCAGGCTGCGGCTGCGATGTGGATGAGCGGCGTGGATTTCATCCAGGGCAACCTGGTGCAGACGGTCGGCAAGGAACTGGACTTCGACTTCACGAGCGCGGTGCTCTGAGTGAGAGAGCGGGCAGCAGGTCTTCGCGCCTGGAGCATCTTGGCAGTGCTGGCCGCGCTGGCGGCCGCACTCGGCGCAGGCCTGCAATGGTCGTCGCTGCAAGGCCCCTGGCGCGCCGTCAGCGCGGTGTCGGCAGTACTGGCGGTGGTCTGCGGGCTGTGCGCCGCACTTGCGGCCCACCGGGCTGTCCAGGCGCAGCATGCGTTGGCACAGCGCCTGGAAGAGGCCGACCTGGCCCGCGAACGCTTGCAGCAGGAACTGCGGCGCCACGGCGAACTCGAACAGGAACTGTTGCGCGCCAAGCAGGCCGCCGAGGCCGCCACCCTGGCCAAGGGCGAATTCCTGGCCACCATGAGCCACGAGATCCGCACCCCGCTCAACGGCATCATTCCGATGCTGGAGCTGATCTCCAGCGGCCAGCTCAGCGTTGACCAGCGCGACATGCTGCAGACCGCCACCGGCAGCTCGCTGCAGCTGCTGCGCATCGTCGACGACATCCTCGATTACTCCAAGCTCGAAGCCAACAAGCTCGAACTGGAAATCACAACCTTCAACCTGCGCGAGCTGCTCGACGGCGTCATCCAGTTGCTGCAGCGCACCGCCGAAGGCCGCCAACTGCGCCTGAGCTTGGATATCGAACCGTCGGTACGGCTGCTGGTGCGCGGCGACCCGATCCGCCTGCGCCAGGTGCTGGGCAACCTGATCGGCAACGCCATCAAGTTCACCGAACGCGGCAGCGTCGACATCCAGCTGCGCCGCCTGGGCGAAACGCGCGCCCAGCATCTGCTGCGCTTCCAGGTGCGCGACACCGGCATCGGCATCGCCCCGGACCAGCAGGCACGCCTGTTCCGCTCCTTCGCACAAGCCGATGCCTCCACCACGCGGCTGTACGGCGGCACCGGCCTGGGGCTGGCGATCTGCAAACGCATCATCGACCTGATGGGCGGCCGCATCGGGGTGGAATCCGAACCCGGGCGCGGCTCCACCTTCTGGTTCGAAATCCCGCTGCTCAAGGTCATCGGCGACCTCCAGCAGGCCACCGGCGCCGATGCCGCACGGGTGATGGTGATCAGCTCCGATGCGCGCCTTTCGCAACGCCTCAAGCGCCTGCTCGACAGCTGGGGGGTGTCGCACGTGCTCATGGAAACCACCCAGGAAGCGCTCGAACGCGTGCGCCGGCACAACGACAGCGAGGGCTTCCGTTGCGTCATCGCCGACCACGACACGTTGCGCTACAGCGCGCGCGCGGTGCACCGCGCGCTCGCCCGCCCGGAAAACGCCAACAGCGCGCGGCTGATCTGGCTGTACGGCGAAGAACCGGTACCGGCCGAATTGCAGGATCACGCCACTCTGGTGCCGCGCCAGAGCCCGGACGAAACCCTGCGCGCCCTGGTGCTGCCGCTCGAACCCAAGCCCGCCCACGTCACCACGCTGGCCTCGGCGATGATCCCCGAGCCATTGCCGCCGCCGATGGCCAATGCGCGCGAGGTGCGCATCCTGCTGGTCGAAGACAACCCGGTGAACCTGCTGGTCGCGCAGAAGCTGCTGGCCGTGCTTGGCTTCGAGGCCGACACCGCCACCGACGGTGAAGCCGCACTGGCCAGCATGGAATCCACCCGCTACGACATGGTCTTCATGGATTGCCAGATGCCGGTGCTGGATGGCTATGCCGCCACCCGCCGCTGGCGCGCGATGGAAACCGAGAGCGGCGGCCGCCCGATTCCGATCGTGGCCATGACCGCCAACGCCATGGCCGGCGATCGCGAACGCTGCCTGGCCGCCGGCATGGACGACTATCTGTCCAAGCCGGTCGCACGCGAACAGCTCGACGCCTGTCTGCAGCGCTGGCTGCCGCGTCAGGCGCTGCTGCCCGGCCCAAGCAGCGCCGGCCAGGCGACCCACGACCCCGAAAGCGCCAGCGCCGCTGCCCAGGCACGCGCACTGCCGATCCTGGACAACAACGTCATCGACGAGCTGTACGAAGTGGCCGGCGCGGACACCATCACCATCCTGCAGCTGTTCCTGGAAGACGCACCGCTGATCATCGAGCAACTGGAAGCGGCCGCCGCCAACCGCGACAGCATGCAGCTGCGCGACCTCGCCCACACCCTCAAGTCCTCCAGCGCCAACGTCGGTGCGCAGGCGGTTTCCAACGCGGCCCGGCGCATCGAACTGGCCGCCCGCACCGGCACCATCGAACGCCCCTCGGTCATGGTCGCCCTGGTCATCGCCGAATACGCCCGCGCCCGCCTGGCGCTGCTAGGCCAGGTCGCCCGCCTGCAAGCCGCCGCCAGCACCACAAATCAGTAGTCGCATCAGCGCTGCCGAAGCAGCAGCAGACGCCTGGCGCCGCGACCTGCATCGAACTGCTGAGGGATGCCATCTCGGCCGCGAACACGCTCGGGCACAGCCGCCCTGACCACGAACGTTATTCGGCCATTGCCCTGACAGCGCGGTGAGCGGCCCAGGATCCTGGTGCCGGAAGGACACCAGAGCCCCTCTCCTGCGGGAGAGGGGTTGGGGCGAGGGGACGGGGGCGAAGCTACGCACGCTCATCCGGCAACCGATTTGTGAAGGAAAATCATCAGCGACCCATCGCTGAAACACCGACCGGCAGAACTACAGCGCACTCGTAAATTCAAGACCAAAACAAGACAACCTCGACCAAATGCGCGTTCAGTCGTCCAGCTTGGTCAACAGGTAATTCGGCTCGCCGATGCGCGCCACCAGGTCCAGCTGGGTTTCCAGCCAGTCGATGTGCTCTTCTTCGGACTCCAGGATGTCCACCAGCAACTGGCGGCTCACGTAGTCCTTGACGGTCTCCGCATACGCCACCGCCTCGCGCAGCACGACAACCGCCTCGCGCTCCAGGGTCAGATCGCAGCGGAACATCTCGGTCGGGTTCTCGCCGATGCGCAGCTTGCCCAAGGCCTGGAAATTGGGCAGTCCTTCGAGAAACAGAATGCGGTCGGACAGCTTGTCCGCATGCTTCATCTCGTCGATGGATTCCTTGTACTCATGCTCGGCCAGTTCTTTCAGGCCCCAGTTCTTCAGCATCTTGGCGTGCAGGAAGTACTGGTTGATCGCAGTGAGTTCGTTGTAGAGCACCTTGTTGAGGTACTCGATGACCTTGGTATCGCCCTTCATGCGATGTCTCCGAGACAGTGAGCCGGCCGCACTCTAGCGCGTTGGCGCGGCACATGAAGGAACGCGAATCGTGATCAGTTGCGGGACGCGTCGCGCGCCGCGGGCAGCTACCAGCTGCAATCGCGGATCAGGCGTGGAACCGGCCGCAGTCTTGTGCCGGCTATCAACGGGCGACCACTTCACCGCAGGTAGCGCCAGCGAGGCAGGAATGGAACTGGCATTCGCGGCGCGGGCCGGCAGATGCATCTGGCATCAGGTACCGCGTGGGAATCCCGGAACAGCCATCGTCGGGACTCGGCCCCGAGCGCCTGCCTCAGGCGGCGCTGGCCAGCCCCAGGAGCGGCAACGGCAATGCGCGGGTGGCATGTGCCTGGTTCAACAGATCACCCGCCATCTCCAGGCATGAGCCGCAATTGGAGCCACAGCCGGTACGCATGGTCAGTTCGGCAAGGCTGGCGCAGCCATTCTCGGCCGCTTCGCGGATCTGGTGGTCGGTGACCCCATTACAGATGCAGACGTACACAGTATCGGTCGGGTGTTGGCGATCCGGAAAGGACCGGCGCTGATTGCACCGCAAACGAGAATAGGTGTCAATTCCATCCGTTAATCATTATTAATCCGCATCGCGCGAGCCCCGCTGCGCTTGCGTGGCCGCTTGCGTGGGCTGTCGTGCCCCGCCGCGCTGCTGCCCGGCAGCCACGCCTCCAGCGCACGTTGGGGCATCGCACCGACTGCCGCCGGGCCGGCCAGGCTTTGCGCAAGCGGCGCCAGATGACGCAGCGCGCGCGCATAGACGCCGCGCTTGAACATCACCACGTGCTCGACCGGATACCAGAAATCCACCCAGCGCCAGTGGTCGAACTCCGGGGTGTCGGTATGGTCGAGCTTGAGATGGGATTCATCGCCGGTGAACTGCAGCAGGAACCAGACCTGCTTCTGCCCGATACACACCTGCCGCTCATTGCGGCGCACTGCCCTGCTGGGCAGCCGATAGCGTAGCCAGCCAGGCGTGGCGCCGAGCAATTCCACATGCTCGGGCAACAACCCGGTTTCTTCGCGCAACTCGCGGTACATGGCTTCAACGGGTGTCTCATCGGTGTTCATGCCACCCTGCGGGAACTGCCAGCCGTCCCTGCGCACGCGTCGTGCCCAGAACACCTGACCGTCCTGCCGCATCAGCACAATGCCGACGTTTGGCCGGAAACCGTCCGGATCGATCACGATGCGGACTCCTGAAAATCTACTGCCACCGACTCTGCCACGGCGACGCCCGGCTCACAAGCTGAAAACGAAATGCTTGACAACAGCACGACGCATCGTGAGAATTGCCGGCTCCCTAGGCTATGTAGCTCAGCCGGTTAGAGCACAGCACTCATAATGCTGGGGTCGGTGGTTCGAGTCCACCCATAGCCACCAAGGTGTTCACGCCGTCACCGGCATGCAATAATCTTGGGCCAACACGTTTTATTGCCCCGTCGCCAAGCGGTAAGGCACCTGACTCTGACTCAGGCATTCGGTGGTTCGAATCCATCCGGGGCAGCCAAACTCAAAAGGTCCGATCGAAAGATCGGGCCTTTTTTGTTGCCCGGCGTCCGGCGGCGACGCATGGCGCATCTGCGTTCATGCATATCGCGTTCGGCCTCCAGGGCGATCCTGGCCACGCGCTCGTACAGGGCACACACCAGGACCCAAAACGACAAAAGCCCGGCGTGGCCGGGCTCTTGAAGCAGGCATCCCGGCGAACCGGGATGCACCAAACGCAATGGATCAGCGCTTGGAGAACTGGGTGGCGCGACGGGCCTTATGCAGACCGACCTTCTTACGCTCGACTTCGCGAGCGTCGCGGGTCATGAAGCCAGCCTTGCGCAGTTCGGACTTCAGGGTTTCGTCGTACTCGACCAGCGCACGGGCGATGCCCAGACGGATCGCACCGGCCTGGCCGGTGGTGCCGCCGCCGGAGGCGGTGACCATGATGTCGAAGCTTTCGGTGTTCTTGGTCAGTTCCAGCGGCTGGCGCACGATCATGCGCGCAGTCTCACGACCAAAGAATTCGTCCAGCGGACGATCGTTGACGGTGATGTTGCCGGTGCCCTTGCGCAGGAACACGCGAGCGGTGGAGGACTTGCGGCGGCCAGTGCCGTAGTTTTGCGTGATAGCCATGATTAGATATCCAGAACTTGCGGCTGCTGGGCGGCGTGCGGATGCTCGGCACCCGAATAGACCTTGAGCTTGCGGTACATGGTGCGACCCAGTGGGCCCTTCGGCAGCATGCCCTTGACGGCGATTTCGATCACGCGCTCCGGGTGGCGCTGCAGCGCCTGCTCCAGGCTCTCGGTCTTCAAGTTACCGATGTAGCCGGTGAAGCGGTGATACTTCTTGTCTTTCAGCTTGTTGCCCGTGACGACGATCTTCTCGGCGTTGATCACCACCAGGTAATCGCCAGTATCGACGTGAGGGGTATAAACTGGCTTGTGCTTGCCGCGCAGGCGGCGGGCCAGTTCGGTGGACAGACGGCCGAGCGTCTTGCCGGCGGCGTCAACGAGATACCAGTCGCGCTGGACGGTCTCGGACTTGGCGGTGAACGTAGTCATGAGAAAACTCTTGAGTGGTCGGGCGGATTGCAGCGGCCGATGACCACTGGAACTTTGCCACGCGTTGTGAAGGCGAAACAGAAGATGCGGGATTGTACGGGACGTTCGGCGGCGGCGCAAGTTGCAGCAACAACCGCGCCATGGCGGTTGGCAGCACGGCGGAGCGGGGCCAGAATCGCCGTATGACCCAGATCTCCCCCACCCGCCTGCATAGCCCGCTCGACCGGCTGCTGGTCGAAGCCCAGCGCGCGCTGGACACCGTCTTCGGCAATCCGCCGGCCGAGCGTCCCAATCCCGCCGCCGACACGCCCGACGTCGTCCTGGACCCGGAGCAGCGTCGTCATGCGGCCGGCCTGATGCGCATCAACCATGTTGGCGAGGTGTGCGCGCAAGGCCTGTATTTCGGCCAGGCCGCCGTCGCCCGCGACGCACACACCCAGCACCACCTGCTGGAAGCTGCCCAGGAAGAAACGGATCACCTGGCCTGGTGCGCCGACCGCCTGCACGAGCTGGACAGCCGCCCCAGCCTGTTCAACCCCGTGTGGTACGCCGGCAGCTACGCGCTCGGCGCGCTGGCCGGGCTGCGCGGCGACGACTGGAGCCTGGGATTCGTGGTCGAGACCGAACGCCAGGTCGAAGCGCACCTGGACGAGCATCTGGAAACCCTGCCCCAGAACGACCAACGCAGCCGCGCCATCCTGCGCGTGATGAAGATCGACGAGGCCCGCCATGCCGACCAGGCCGAGCAGGCTGGCGCCCGCCCGCTCCCGGCTCCGATCCCAAGCGCGATGGCCCTGGCCTCCAAGCTGATGAAGACGGTTGCTTACCGCCTCTAGTTGGGAATTGGAAATTGGGAATCGGGGACTGGGGACTGACGACCAGAATCTAGCCCGTACCCGAGTACACCCGACACGGCGATCAACCGCTGGCCGGCACACCACTGAAGCACAGCCCCCCCCTTGTTGAGGGGGGGCGCGCCTAAGGCGTGGGGATAGGCAGCCTCTGAGTCGGGGTCCCAAGGTTTGCGCCGCAAACCTGGGGCTGTGCCCGCATTGCGCGTGCAGCTACGGCCGAATGCGCGGGGATAGGCAGCCTCCAGTCGGAGCCCAGCGTTTGCGCAGCAAACGCTGGAGGACTGACTACCCGACCAGCTTCAGCCCGATCACGCCGGCCACGATCAGACCGATGCATGCCAATCGCGACCACGAGGCGCTATCGCCAAATAGCGCGATACCGGCAATGGTCACGCCCAGGGCGCCGATGCCGGTCCAGATCGCATAGCCGGTGCCCACCGGAATGGTCTTCAGCGCCTGCGTCAGAAACCACAGGCTGATGCCTGCAAGGCCGATTGTCAGCACGGTCGGCCACAGGCGAGTGAACCCGTCGCTGTATTTCAGTCCCATGGCAAAGCCGATCTCGAACAGGCCGGCCAGCAACAGATAGATCCAGGGCATTGCAGTACTCCTCACAGAAAAAACGGACAAAAAAAAAGCGACCCAGTGTCTGTACACTGGGCCGCCGTCGGCTGTGGAACGCGAGGTCGTCGCGTGGCGGGCCGTCCCGCCTTAAGGCGTTTGCGCGCTTGCGAGCAAGCACGCGACAGGATGCGCCTGCGCTTATTCGCTCAGGTTGCGTCCGTGAAACAGTTCTTCGATTTCGCGCTTGAGCAGCGTTTCGATCTTCATGCGCTCCTTGAACGACAGGTTCTTGGCGCGCTCTTCGAACAGGTACTGATCCAGGTCGAAGTCCTTCAGGTGCATCTTCGTGTGGAAGATATTTTCCTGGTAGACGTTGACGTCGAACATCTCGTAGCGCGACTTCACGTTCTTGGCGAGAAATTGCTGGATCGAGTTGATCTTGTGATCGATGTAATGCTTCTTGCCCTTCACATCGCGCGTGAAGCCACGCACGCGGTAATCCATGATCACGATGTCCGATTCCAGACTCTCGATCAGGTAGTTGAGCGCCTTCAACGGCGAAATCACGCCGCAGGTCGCGACGTCGATGTCGGCGCGGAACGTGGCGATGCCTTCCTGCGGGTGCGTTTCCGGATATGTATGGACAGTGATATGACTCTTATCCATATGAGCAACCACGGCATCGGAGATCAACTCCTTGCCGGCCTGCTTCTTGTCGATCACCGGTTCTTCGGAGATCAGGATCGTCACCGATGCGCCCTGCGGATCGTAGTCCTGACGTGCGATATTGAGGATGTTGGCGCCAATGATCTCGGCCACATCGGTCAGGATCTGCGTCAGACGATCGGCGTCGTATTGCTCATCGATATACTCGATGTAGCGCTGACGCTCCTCTTCGGTACGCGCATAACAGACGTCGTAGATGTTGAAGCTCAACGCCTTGGTGAGGTTGTTGAACCCCTGTAGCCTCAGACGAGGCAACGGCTTGACCACGTCGGTCTGTCCTTATGGAAAGCGGGAAAGGAGTCAATTATGAGCCAAAGATCCCAGCAACGAAATGCCGATGTTAAGAGTGGTTTACCTTGCATGACTCATGCCGTTAAGCTTCAGGAATCACACGCGGAACTACCATGAGCCCAGGAAATACGACGGTTGTCACTACGACGGTACGTAACGCTACCCCTTCCCTGGCGCTGGACGCGGGCACCATCGAGCGTTTCCTGGCGCACAGCCATCGAAGGCGCTATCCGACCCGGACCGATGTGTTCCGGCCAGGAGACCCGGCCGGCACCCTCTACTACGTGATCAGCGGCTCGGTGAGCATCATCGCCGAGGAAGATGACGACCGTGAGTTGGTGCTGGGCTACTTCGGCAGCGGCGAATTCGTCGGCGAGATGGGGTTGTTCATCGAATCCGATACCCGTGAGGTGATCCTGCGCACCCGCACCCAGTGCGAGCTTGCCGAGATCAGCTACGAGCGGCTGCAGCAGCTGTTCCAGACCAGCCTGTCGCCGGATGCGCCGAAGATCCTGTATGCGATCGGTGTTCAGCTTTCAAAACGGCTGCTCGATACCACAAGGAAAGCCAGCCGCTTGGCCTTCCTCGACGTGACCGACCGCATCGTGCGCACGCTGCACGACCTGGCCAAGGAGCCGGAAGCGATGAGCCACCCGCAGGGCACCCAGCTGCGTGTCTCGCGCCAGGAGCTGGCACGCCTGGTCGGGTGCTCGCGCGAAATGGCCGGCCGCGTGCTCAAGAAGCTGCAGGCCGACGGCCTGCTGCATGCACGCGGCAAGACCGTCGTGCTGTACGGCACCCGCTGACGGCGCTGTGCAGCCAGTGCCTTGTGCACTGGCTGCATGCCGGTTTCAGCTCCGATGGATTGATTGCGACGGTGTCGACATCGGCATTGTCATGTCCCTGCAGCGGCACTTTTGCGCGATACCTCTTATAAGAGAGTCTTCGCGCCGTCGAACCGCACGCTCTGCATCGCGACTGCGTCACGATCCTGAAGATTCGTTGCGCTACAGGTCGTATCCGTTTGCCCGCGCGACCCGCCGTGCAAGTGCGCCATCGCAAGCTGGACTGCGCAATCGTTGCGCTCCGCGCGAAACGACCTAGCTGCCTGAATGTTGCGCTCGCCTACGGCGCCTTGCCGCCGCGGTCGCGGCAACCCCAGTTGAGGATGGGCGTGCCTGTCGGCAGTACCTGGCGGAACAGCGCTTCGCGGTTGGCCTTGGGATTGACCACCACCGGCGCGCGCGCGGCCTTCAAGAGCGGCAGATCTGCGGTGCTGTCCGAGTAGGCGATGGCGATATCGGCGTAGCCGCGCTCGCGCAGCATGCGCATCTTTTCTTCGTTATGGCAGTGACGTCGCGCAGTGACTGCGCCCAGGCGCGGGCCGACCAGGCTGCCGATGACCGGCACGTCCTGGTGGGCCACGAAACCGAGAATGGCGCGCGCCAACTCCGGCGGTGCGCCGGTGGCGACCACCACACGGTCGCCGGCGGCGCGGTGCTGGGTGAAGACCTTCAAGGCATGCGGGAGCAGGCGCTGGCGGATCTGCGCTTCATGCTTAAGCACGTATGCGTCGATGAAACGGTTGAACTCGCGCGCGCGGTGCAGGCCGAACGTGGCGATCCACACATAGCCGGACACGCCGCGCCGCCGGGTTGGCAGCATCGCCACCATCGGGCCGAGAATTGGCGAGGCCAACAGCGCAACCAGCAAGCGCAACGGGTTGCGCTTGATCAGCCAGGCAAACAGATGACTGCCGGAATCGCCGTCGTACAACGTGTGGTCGAAGTCGAAGACCACCAGCGGTGCGTCTTCGCGCGGAACGGGATACGACTCAGTCATGCGCGAAGAATAGCTGACGCAGCGACTCGCCGGGTTCGGCCGCGCGCATGAAGGTCTCGCCGACCAGAAACGCGTTCACATCGTGACTGCGCATCAGTTGCACATCGGCCTGGGTGACGATGCCGCTCTCGGTGACCAGCACGCGATCGCGCGGCACCGCCGCGCGCATGTCCAACGTGGTCTGCAGCGTCACTTCGAAGGTGCGCAGGTTGCGATTGTTGATGCCGATCAACGGCACCGGCACCTGCACCGCACGCTCGAGCTCGTCGATGTCGTGTACTTCCACCAGCACGTCCAGGCCCAGCTGCATGGCCAGGCCCGATAGATCGGCCAGTTGGGCGTCTTCCAGCGCGGACACGATCAGCAGGATGCAGTCGGCGCCGAGCACGCGGGCTTCGTAGACCTGATACGGGTCGACGGTGAAATCCTTGCGCAGCACCGGGAGCGTGCAGGCGTCGCGCGCCTGGCGTAGATAGGCATCCGATCCCTGGAAGAAATCCACATCGGTGAGCACCGACAGGCACGTCGCGCCACCGAATTCGTAGCTGACCGCGATATCGGCCGGCTGGAAGTCCGGCCGGATGACACCCTTGGACGGGCTGGCCTTCTTCACTTCGGCAATCACGGCCGGGTCGCCTGCGGCGATGCTGGCCTGCATGGCAGCTGCAAATCCGCGCGTGAGCGGCAGGTCGGCGCTGCGCGCGATCAACTCGGCCAGCGGCACGCGCGCACTGCGCTCGGCGACTTCGTCGGCCTTGCGGGCAAGAATGGTGTTGAGGATGTCGCTCATCGTATCGGGTCCTGGCGGGCGGGCATTATCGGTCAAGACGGGCGTACTGCAGCGCGGCTGGGCGCCATCACGCAGCTTGCCAGCGCGGCCGTGGGGACGCCGGCGGGTGATGGCCGCTGCGTGGCGGTTGCCGGCATGGCTCAGGCCTGCACGGCAAGCTGGCGGGTATAGGCGACATAGGCGTCCACCCGCGCGCGCGCCGAGCCGTCGGCGATGACCGCGCGTGCGCGCAGCACGCCATCGGCAATGCTGTGGGCCACGCCGGCCACGTACAACGCAGCACCGGCGTTGAGCGCCACGATATCCAGCGCGGGGCCGGGCACGTTGTCCAATACCTGCAGCAACATCGCGCGCGATTGCGCAGCATCGGCCACCTTGAGGTTACGGCTGGCCGACATGGCGATGCCGAAATCTTCCGGGTGCACTTCGTATTCGCGCACTTGGCCATCGCGCAATTCGCCAACCAGCGTGCCAGCGCCAAGCGAAAGTTCGTCCATGCCGTCGCGCCCCCACACCACCAACGCGCGTTCGGCGCCGAGTTCGTGCAAGACGCGCGCCTGGATACCGACAAGGTCGGGGTGGAACACGCCCATCAGGATGTTCGGCGAGCCGGCCGGATTGGTCAGCGGACCCAGGATATTGAAGATGGTGCGCACCCCCATTTCGCGCCGCACCGGTGCCACCACCTTCATGGCCGGGTGATGCACTGGTGCATACATGAAGCCGATGCCGGTGTGCGCCAACGCGCTGGCAACCTGTTCGGGCTGCAGCTCGATCACCGCGCCCAATGCTTCCAGTGCATCGGCACTGCCGGATTTGGACGAGACGCTGCGATTGCCGTGCTTGGCCACCTTGGCACCGCCGGCTGCGGCGACGAACATGGCGCAGGTGGAGATGTTGAAGGTATGCGAACCGTCCCCGCCGGTACCGACGATGTCCACCATGTGCTGGCGATCGGCCACGTCCACGCGGCGCGAGAACTCGCGCATCACCGTGGCCGCACCGGCGATTTCGCCGATGGTCTCTTTCTTGACCCGTAGCCCGGTGAGGATGGCCGCGACCATCATGTCGGAGACCTCGCCGCGCATGATCTGCCGCATCAACTCGACCATTTCGTCGTGGAAGATTTCGCGGTGTTCGATGGTGCGTTGCAGGGCTTCTTGCGGCGTGATGGGCATGGAAACAACCGTGGCAGAACGTGATGGATGGAGACGCAGGCGGCTTGCGACGCGCGCGATCAATGCAGGAAAGCGCAAGCGCCAGGCGACGCGACTGCCGTGGCAGCTGCGACGATCACTGGCCTGGACGCGTCATGCGAAAACGCGCCTGCGGCTGCACTTCGTAATAATCGGCCGGCCCGCCCGCGCGCAGAATCGTCTGCACTGCGCCCGGATCATAGATGCCCTCGTGCAGCGCCGACCTGGCCAGGTGCACGCCGACCACTTCGCCCAGCACCAACCAGGTCTGGATGGCGTGACCGGCAGCGGTTTGCAGCGGCAGCAGCTGGCTGAGCCGGCATTCGAAACTGACCGGACTGGCAGCGACCCGTGGCGCAGCGATCAGCCGCGATGGCGCCACCTGCAGGCCGGCCAGACCGAATTCATCGACCTCCGCAGGCACCATCGCCGCGCTGGCGTTCATTGCTTCTGCCAACGGCCGGGTGGCCAGATTCCAGGTGAATTCGCCGGTGGCTTCGATGTTGCGCAGGCTGTCCTTGCGACCGATGCTGGCAAAGCCGACGATCGGCGGGATGTAGTTGAATGCATTGAAAAAGCTGTACGGCGCCAGATTGGCGATGCCCTCGGCGCTGCGCGAGCCGATCCAACCGATGGGACGCGGGCCGACGATGGCGTTGAACGGATCGTGCGGCAGCCCGTGACCCTGCGTCGGCTCGTAGAAATGGATGCTGTCGTCGGGTGTGCTCATCGTGATCCGAATGCAGTGGAAGGCGGCGCGGTGTTTGAACACGTAGCACAGTACGGCGCGCGTCGGGCGATGTCGCGATTTCGCATCGTCGCTGCACCGATGCCGCAATGCGATACGTCACGATGACACAGGCACATCGCAATCAACGCTGCAGAAAGTTTTTCAGCAAGGCATGTCCGTGCTGGGTCAGGATCGATTCGGGATGGAACTGCACGCCTTCGACCGGAAACTGGCGATGGCGCAGGCCCATGATCTCTTCCATCGAGCCATCCGGATTTTCGGTCCAGGCGGTGACCTCCAGTGCGTCCGGCAAGGTGGTCTTGTCCACCACCAGCGAGTGATAGCGCGTGGCCTCGTAGCTGTCCGGCAGGCCGGCGAACACGCCCTTGCCCTGATGACGAATCGGCGAGGTCTTGCCGTGCATGATGTTGCCGGCGCGGATCACATCGCCACCGTAGACCTGGCCAATGCTTTGATGGCCCAGGCACACGCCCAGGATCGGCGTGGTCTGGCCCAGCTGCTCGATCAATTGCAGCGAGATTCCGGCTTCGTTGGGCGTGCACGGACCGGGCGAGATGACGATGCGCTCGGGCTTGAGCGCGGCGATCTGGTCGACGCTCATGGCGTCGTTGCGCACCACAATAACCTCGGCGCCCAGCGCCTGCAGGTACTGCACGAGGTTGTAGGTGAAGCTGTCGTAGTTGTCGAGCATCAGCAGCATGGCAAAGGACTCATTGCGCGATCAGGAAGACCGCATAGATGTTTTCGGTATAAGTGATAGTGCCGGTCATCAGGCTCTCGCCGACTCCCTGGCCCACTGCGCTTGGCGCAGGCGACGACGGTGGAGCCGCCGGCGAAGGCGGAGACACGATCGAGCCTGGCGTTGCCGCTGTGGCGGCCGACCAGGTGCCTGCTTCGACGCCATAGGCAAAATTGGGAGCGACATCCGAAATGCTGTAAATGCCGCCGAGCCGGACGCCGTACGCAGCGGCAAGCCCCTGAGCGGACTGGCGTGACTGCGTCGCGGCTTCACGCTTGAGTTCCGCACGTAACGCGGCAGCATCGGCGTAGGCCGTTTGCATCGATAACACCTGCACATTCTCGTTGGCGTCCAAGTCGCCGAGGAAGGCACGCACATCTTTCAATGAAGTAAAGGCGCCACGAATCCTGCGCTCCACCCGGGTCCCCTCGAAGACGGATTTGCCCGCCTCATAACGCGATTGCGGAGAAATCGAGAGTGCAGAGGCGTAAAGGGAGTCCTTGAGAACGTGATCGCGCTGTAATCCATCCAGAACCAACCTGGCACGGCCTTCGACAAACTTCCGCGCCAAGTCGGGCTGTAATTCCGTCTTGCTGATCTTGAGGTCAACGATAAAGCGGTCTGGATCGACCGTGCGAAACGCCTGGCCTTTGACCAACAAATGCGGCTGCGACGGCAGGGCATTGATCTGCGCCATTCCAACAGTGGGTAGCGTCAGCACAGCGGCGAGCATCCAACCAGCGATTGTGTTCATCGTTGTCGTCCTTGAGGTCTAGTCATGGCCCTGCACTGCGTGCTGCTGCAAAAGGGCCGCCACGTCCGCACACAGCCGATCGACCGCCGTGGCCGTGGTCGCCCACGAGGTCACGAAGCGGATCACCTGACTGCCATCGGTGCGCACTTCCCAGCGCTCGAAGTCGTAGCCTTGCGCCAGCTGCGCGGCCTGCTGCGCGCTGACGGCGATGAACTGCTGGTTGGTCGGCGAGTCGCTGGTGAAATGCGCGCCTGCCGCAAGCAGGCCGGCGCGCAGGCGTTGCGCCATGGCATTGGCATGCGCGGCCAGTTCGAAGAACAGACCATCTTCGAACAACGCCGCAAATTGCGCGCCAAGCACCATGCCCTTGGCCAGTAGCGCGCCGCGCTGCTTGATCAGGTAACGCAAATCGGGCTGCAGCGCCGGATTGACGATGACCAGCGCTTCGCCGAGCAGCGCACCATTCTTGGTGCCGCCGATATAGAACGCATCGGTCAGCGCGGCAATGGTGGGCAGATCCAGATCGTTGCCGTCGGCGGTCAGCGCCGCCCCCAGGCGCGCGCCATCCAGGTACAGCAGCAGATCGTTCGCGCGACAGAAGCCAGACAATTCTTCGAGTTCTGCACGTGTATAGAGGGTGCCGCTTTCGGTGCTGTTGGAAATGTAGACCAGGCGCGGCTGCACCATGTGTTCGTTGCCATGCACAGCCAGCACCGGCTGGATCAACGCAGGCGTCAGCTTGTCGTGCAGCGCCGGGACAGTGAGCACCTTGTGGCCGGTCGCTTCGATGGCGCCGGTCTCGTGCGTGGCGATATGCGCCGCGTCCACCGCGATGACGGCCTGATGCGGGCGCAAGAACGCGCTGATCGCAATCAGATTGGTCTGCGTGCCGCCGACCAGCAGATGCACGTCGGCCTGCGGCTGCGCGACGGCATGGCGGATCAACGCAACCGCACGCGCTGTGTGCCGATCGGTGCCGTAGCCGGGATGCTGATCGGCGCTGGCCTGCGCCAACGCCTGCAACAGCCGCGGATGCGCGCCTTCGCTGTAGTCGTTGCGAAAGCTGATGCGCGTCGTGCTGCCCTGCCCGTCCATCACAGGCCCTTGGCCGCCTGGGCAACTGCGCGAAACAGCGCGCGCCCCTTGTTCATGGTCTCCTGCCACTCCAGGTCGGGGTCGGAGTCGTAGACCACGCCGCCGCCGGCCTGCACATACAGGTAGCCGTCCTGGATGACGGCAGTGCGGATGGCGATGGCGGTGTCGGCATCGCCATGCCAGCCGATATAGCCCACCGCGCCGGAATAGACATTGCGTTTGACCGGCTCCAGCTCGCGAATGATTTCCAGCGCGCGGATCTTCGGCGCGCCGCTGACGGTGCCGGCCGGGAAGGTGGCGCGCAGCACATCGCTGTAATTCAGGCCGGCCTTCAGGGTGCCGGTCACTTCGCTGACGATATGCATGACATGGCTATAGCGTTCGATCACGAACTGCTCGCCGACCTTGACCGTGCCCGGTTCGGCCACGCGGCCGACATCGTTGCGCCCCAGATCGATCAGCATCACGTGCTCGGCGCGTTCCTTCGGGTCGGCCAGCAGTTCGGCTTCCAGTGCCTTGTCCAGTTCGGGCGTGGCGCCGCGTGGGCGGGTGCCGGCGATCGGGCGCACAGTGACCACGCCATCGCGCAGGCGCGCCAGAATTTCCGGCGACGAACCAACCACCTGGGTACCGCCGACATCGAGAAAATACATGTACGGCGACGGGTTCAACGCACGCAACGCGCGATACACGTCCACCGGGCGCGCGCGGAACGGCACGCGCAAGCGCTGCGATGGCACCACCTGAAAGATGTCGCCGGCGCGCACGTATTCCTGCGCCTTGCGCACCACGGCGTGGTACTCCTCGCGGGTGAACGAGGAATGGAAGTCCGCTTCGTCGATCGCGTCGGAAATCTGCGCCTGCGGATAACCGGCGCCGCCCTGACGCAGGCGATGCGCCAGCGCGTCCAGGCGCCGATTGGCGCGCACATAGGCCTGCGGCTGGCGCGGGTCGGCATGCACGATCAGGTACAGACGGCCCTTGAGGTTGTCGAACACCGCCAGCTCTTCGGAGAGCATCAGCAGGATGTCGGGCGTGCCGAGTTCGTCGGGTTTGTCGCCACTGCCCAGGCGCGGTTCGATGTATTGGATGCATTCGAAACCGAACCAGCCGACTAGCCCGCCGGTGAAGCCGGGCAGGCCATCGAGTTGCGGCACCGAATGTTCGGCGCGCAACGCATCGACTTCGGCCAACGGGTCGGCGACCTCACGGGTCTCGACGACTTCGCCGTGTTCGCTGACCTCCAGCGTGTGGCCCCGAAAGCTGTACACGCGCCGCGCCGGCAGGCCGATGATGGAGTAGCGCCCGAAGCGCTCCCCGCCTTCGACCGATTCGAACAGATAGGTATAGGCGCCGTCGGCGAGCTTCAGATAGACCGACAGCGGCGTGTCCAGGTCGGACAGCACTTCGCGGACAACGGGGATACGGGTGTGACCTTCAGCGGCCTGGCGCTGGAACTGCTCTGCAGTGATCAAGACGACTTTCCTTCCGGGACTCTGTGGCGGGGCGGACGACGGCAACGGGCCACCATCGCCACCAGCGGCGAGCGGAAGAGAAGGAGCGTGGAGTCGTCAGGCGGGACACGCCGCTACTGTAGCGCAACTGCTGGCCCAGGGCAGCAGGCGGGGGCGAACGTCGTTCAACAACGGCGAAGGTGGGCGCGGCGATTGCCTGGCCCACCCGAAACGCATGCGAAGCTTTCCCGATACCCCCATCCCCGATTCCCGATTCTCACCCGCCAAGCAAAGGGCACTCACCCGGCAAGTGCATTCGCAGACGCGCCGGGACGCATTCGATGCGGAAGTGCCGCGAGGTTTCCGGTTCGCCGTCCAGGTTCAAAGTCAGCGGTTGCTGGGAAACGATTTCCAGCCACGGCACGCGGGCGCGCACGGCCACGCGTTCGAGCGCGGCCTGTTTGCCGCCAGTGACCAGGGTGCCGAGCGTGGCGGCCACTTCCCCGTCGAGGTCGGGGACGATGGTGACATCCAGCAGGCCGTCGTCGATCAGTGCCTCCGGGCACAGCGCCTGGCCGCCACCGGCCTGGCGCCCGTTCCCCAGGCCAAGTGCGATGAATTCGCCTTCCCAGCTGAACTCCGGGCCGCTGAAGCGGGCGCTGATCGGGTCGATGCGGCCCAGCCGCGACATGCCGGTGATGAGATAGGCCAGGCCGCCGAGCATCTTCTTCAGGCCTTCGTCGGTTTCCACCGTGACCTGGGTGCCGAAGCCGCCGCTGGCCACGTTGGCGCACCAGTGTGGGCCGTGGTCGGCGTCGATCCGCAACAGGTCGACCGGCTGCGCGACGCGCTCGGCGATCAGGGTCAACGCCTCCAGCGGGGCGATCGGCAGATTGGCGGCGGTGGCGAAGTCGTTGGCGGTGCCCAGCGGCACCAGGCCCAGCGACGGCAGCGAGGCCGCATCGCCCTCGTGGTGCGCCAGGGCGGCGGCCACTTCGCTCAGGGTGCCGTCGCCACCGGCGGCCACCACCGTGTGCACGCCATCGGCCACCGCCTCGCCCACGTAACGCTCGGCATCGCCGTCTTCCCAGGTGACCCGCACATCGAGCTGGATGCCGCGCTTGCGCAGCGTTCCCACCGCCTCACGCAGGTCCATGTTGTCGGTGGACTTGCCGTTGAGGATCACACGCCAGTGGGACGGGGCCATGCGCGCTGCCGATGCTGTGAGGGTAATGGCCGCAGGCTAGCAGCGGGCCAATGGGCAGATCGTGAATAGGCGCTGCCGGCGCACTGTCATTGCGGTGTCATCGATGACCCGGAGAGTGGAAGGCCATAGCAGGGACGACGGGCGGAGGCAGGATCAGCCTCCAATTTTCTTGAAGGCCGCCCCGATGGGGGCGGCCTTCCTTTTGCATGAGGCTGGATTGCGCGGCGTGCCCGGCTCAGTCGCCTGCCGCAAACGCGGCCAACCGTTCGCCGTCGAGCCGGTACACGGTCCAGCCGTCCATCGGGCGCGCACCGACCGCCTTGTAGAAGTCGATGGCCGGCTGGTTCCAGTCCAGCACCGACCATTCGAACCGCCCGCAGCCACGCTGCACGGCCAGCTGCGCCAGGTGCCGCAACAGTGCAAGGCCCGCACCCTTGCCGCGCGCTTCCGGCCGGACGAACAGGTCTTCCAGGTACAGGCCGTTGCGGCCGAGCCAGGTGGAGTAGTTGAAGAAATACACCGCAAATCCCAGCGCCTGACCGTCCTGCTCGCAGATCAGCGCATGCGCGGTGGCGCCGTCGCCGAACAGACTGGCGCGCAACTCCTCCAGGCCGGCCTTGACTGCGTCCGGCTCGCGCTCGTACACCGCCAGCGCGGTGATGAGTTCATGCAGCAGCGGCACATCCTCAGGCGTGGCGCTGCGGATCTGCGGCGCGGGCCGGCTCATCGCACCGCATCCACCGCCGCGCGCATCTGCGCAATCACCTGCGCATAGTCGGGCGCATTGAAAATGGCCGAGCCGGCGACGAAGGTGTCGGCGCCGGCCGCGGCAATCGCACCGATGTTGTCGGCCTTGACCCCGCCATCGATCTCCAGCCGGATCGGCTTGCCCGTCGCGTCGATCTTGCGGCGGAGGGCGCGCAGCTTGTCCAGTGCGGACGGGATGAAGGCCTGCCCGCCAAAGCCCGGGTTGACCGACATCACCAATACCAGGTCCAGCTCGGGCAGCACCCAATCCAGGATGTCCACCGGCGTGGCCGGATTGAGCACCAGTCCGGCCTGGCAGCCATGCGACTTGATCAGCTGGATCGTGCGGTGCACGTGGCGGCTGGCTTCGGGGTGGAAGCTGATGGTGGTGGCACCGGCTTCGGCGAAATCCGGCACGATGCGGTCCACCGGCTCGACCATCAGGTGCACGTCGATCGGCGCGGTGATGCCGTGCTTGCGCAGCGCCTGGCACACCATGGGGCCGATGGTGAGGTTGGGCACGTAGTGGTTGTCCATCACGTCGAAGTGCACCCAGTCGGCACCAGCCTTGAGGACGTTGTTCACTTCCTCGCCCAGACGGGCGAAATCGGCGGACAGGATGGACGGGGCGATCGCCGTCGGTTGCATGGGCAGCTCGGAAAAATGCAGGAGCGCCATTGTCGCAACCGTGGCCCGGAGAGGAAAGCCGGATGCCGCTGGGCGCTGGGGCTTTCGATGTACAGCGCGCTGCGTCGACGCCCGGCACTGCGTAACACAGCGGTTTTCGGCGTGAGCCTTTGCTTCAGCGCTTGCGCTGCCGTTGAATCCGGTCGTAGGCGGCGTTGATCTGGCTGGCCTTCTTTTCGGCCTGGCGGCGGGCTTCCGGGTCGGCGTTGGCGACCTTGTCCGGGTGGTAGCGGGACATCAGCCGGCGATAGGCCAGGTCGATCTCGGCAGTGGTGGCGTCCGGCTCCAGGCCCAGCGCCTCGTACGGATTTTCCGCGCGCCGTTTGAACCAGCCGGCGTCGACCGCGTGGCCGATCGCCAGCCCGATCAGCAGCCCCACCACCGGCGCCCCGCGAAACAGCAAGGCACCGGCCAATGCGCCGAGCAGTTTTCCGTACCAGGACATGGGGGCGATCGGGGGCGGGAGGCGGGCTGGCGATCTTACCCGAACGCCCGCCCGGCCTGGCTGACGGCTCCTGCACAAGCCCCACCGCGCGGGCCTCCAATAAATTCTGCGGGAGGCGGCGAAGCGCCGTACACTACGCGGCCCGCTGCCTACCCGCGGGCCCGCCGGGTCCCGGGGACAGCGTCATAGCGACGTCCTTAGGAGTGCCTGTGTCGACCACGCTGTTGCAATCCGATCTGCCCGGCCTGCCGTTGCGTCACCGTGGCAAGGTCCGCGATGTCTTCGATCTTCCCCGCGACCGCCTGCCCGCCGATGCGCCCCCGGGCGACTATCTGTTGATGGTGGCCACCGACCGCCTGTCCGCGTTCGACGTGGTGCTGCCCGACCCGATTCCCGGCAAGGGCGAGATGCTGTGCCAGGTATCCAACTTCTGGTTTCACAAGACCGAACACCTGATGCCCAACCACCTGGTGGACATCCGCGTGGAGCAGGTATTGCCCGAGGGTGTCGATCCGGCCTTGTACGCCAAACGCGCCGTGGTCACGCGCAAGCTCAAGCCGGTGCCGGTGGAAGCCATCGCCCGCGGCTATGTGATCGGCAGCGGCTGGAAGGATTACCAGCGCACCGGCAAGATCAGCGGCATCGAATTGCCCGACGGCCTGCGTCAGGCCGAGAAACTGCCCGAGCCGATTTTCACTCCTTCGACCAAGGCAGCGGTTGGCGACCACGACGAAAACATCGACTTCGATGCAATGGTCAAGACGGTCGGCGCCGAGCTGGCCGAACGCGTGCGCGATGCCACCTTGCGCATCTACCGGTTCGCAGCCGATTTTGCTGCCGAACGCGGCATATTACTGGCCGATACCAAGTTCGAATTCGGTACCGATGCCGATGGCCGCCTGTACATCATGGACGAGATGCTGACTCCGGATTCCTCGCGTTATTGGCCGGCCGACCAATACGAACCGGGCACCAGCCCGCCGAGCTACGACAAGCAGTTTGTGCGCGAT
Organism: Xanthomonas sp. A1809; assembly: GCF_017746015.1. NCBI lineage: Bacteria > Pseudomonadati > Pseudomonadota > Gammaproteobacteria > Lysobacterales > Lysobacteraceae > Xanthomonas > Xanthomonas sp. A1809. The sequence continues at coordinate 119,263 of NZ_JAGHWZ010000004.1, forward strand.
TATCTGGAAACCCTGGACTGGGGCAAGACCGCGCCCGGCCCGCGCCTGCCGGCCGACGTCATCGATCGCACGCGTGCGAAATATGCCGAAGCGCTGCAGCGGCTGGCGGATATTTCGGTGGATTGATTGCACGCGCCCGGTGAAAGGGGCGAGGCGGCGAAATACGCAGACGCCTATGCCTGCGAGCGCCGACATTCTCGGCGCGTCGATTTCTCGACTACCGACTGAAGGCCAGGTTGGTGATCAAGCGTGAAACTTCATGACGGCTATCGCACACACTCGCCCACCAGTATCCCCACCGCGCCCACTGCGATGGTGTGTTCTCTTGCCCAGCAAGGCCGCAATGACCATGTCAAGTCACTTGTGTCGCGTGCTGCCTGCCTTGCGCAGCGCACTAATTCCAGGTCTAGCGCTCGCACTGAGCGCCTGCACTCCCGGCGAATCTGCACCCCACGCCGTTCCCTCATCAGCACCGGTAGCACCTGCGAAGAACAACGCACCCGCAGCATTGCAGGTCAACGCCAGACTTGCCGCGCTGATACAGGCCGCTGGCGCAACCTGCACGGATGCAACGACTGCAACAGGATGCACAGCAGGCAATGTCGACACGGGTGATTTTTACGATGTGGAGTTTTTGCCCGATTGTGGCGATAAGGGCTTCTTCGCCGGCGTCGCCCAGGCGAACGGAGCAGATCTGTTGGATGCCGTTCCCGTCACCGGCAGCCGCGCAACGGCTACAGCCAATCTTGCCCAAGGCCAGCTCGTCTGCGTCCAGGCGATCGGCCGTGCCGGACAGAACCCGCGGTATTACTACGTCGCCGCAATTCCAGCGAGCACCGTTGCAAGGTGCGAGAACACCGCATTGTGCAAAACCTATGGCGACAGGCCGATCAAGCAGATCAAGCCTGCAAGTGGCGAGCACTGCCACGCCGCAGCACCAGGACAATCCACTGGCAATTGCGCGCAAGGGTGGGTGGGTGCGGACGCACTCGAAGTATTTTCGAACGGAATCTAGTTGCGCGCATCAAACGGGTGATTTGCAGGCAACCCATCCATCACTGCATGACGATTGCTGCAATGAATCCAGATGAGGTACCCGGCCCGTGTTGAGGACACTCACCGGCCTTGGCATCGTTTGAGCAATCGGCCACCGTCATTCCGGTCACGCTCCCAGGGTGCGGGCCTGCTGCGTCCGGCCGGCTCGCCGCACTCTGGCCCCACAAGCCTTCACGCATTTGCACACAGCGCGCAGATACCATCCTGCGCGCTCGCACATCGCCCGATACGATCAGGAGGATCCGTTGGCCCTTTTACGAACATCTCTGCATGCCCTCGCACTGAGCCTGGCGCTGGTTGCCTGCAAACCGCAAGCAGAGCCAGCAGGCGCAGCAATGCCCGCGGCGACAGCAGAGGCAGCGGGTACCGCGCCTGCCGCCTCAACCCCTGCTACGGCGTCGGCCACGCCCGCTCAGCCGACGACCTGCCCGACCGCCGACTTCTCTGCATTTCTAAAAAGCTTCAGTGCAGACATCGCGGCCCAGGAGAAAGCCACGGCCGACCCGCTGACCATGATCCGGATCGATCCGGATGCGCAACCGGAACCGGCGCCAGTCACTCGCGAGGTTGCGCTAGCCGACGTCAAATGGCCGGTTATCCCGAACCTGGACGTGGCCCGCTCCGTGGGCCGCGAGGTCGTGGTGTCCGAGAACGCAGGCGGTCGCCAGGTGCTGGTGCGTACACCTGACAGCGGCGATCAACAGGTCTACCACTTCGCCCAGCGCCCATGCTGGACCTTGGTCAAGGTCGACGACCAGTCGCTGTAACGGCGCGGGCAACACCGCGCCACGCAAAAACCCAAATCAGGAGACGGCCGTGCCCCCCTTCAGAGTGCTCATCCCCGTGCTGGCAGTAGCGCTTGCCGCGTGTAACGGTCCGCAGGCAGCCGATGCGCCTGAAACGCCGGCCAATGCACCCGCAGCCGCGGCCGGCCCACCCGCACCGGCCGCGACACCTCCTGCCACACCGACACAAGGGACTGTACCCATGGCAACGATCGACTCCTTCGTTCCAGCAGGATCGAAGGCGCTGGATACCCAACGCGGCGACCTGACTGGCGCCAGACATTCGGACGCACTTGTCGTGATTTCTCCGCCGGCAACCGGCAACGAAAAGCTCGGCGAAGGGCAGCCACGTCGCGTCCTGCTGCTGACCCAGAACGCCGATGGCAGCCTGCAAAAGGCCGCTGAAAATAATCGCATCGTGCCCTGTGCCCGCTGCGGCGGCCTGGCAGGCGACCCGTATGCGTTTTCGCGCGTCCAGCCCGGGCAATTCACCATCTCCATCTCAGGCGGGTCGCGCGAGCGCTGGGCCGACGACTTCACGTTCAAGTATTCGGCAGACAGGCAGACCTGGTTGCTGGACAAGGTCGTGCGCGATCTTTCCGATACCGAGACCGAACAACACAACACCCTGGAATTAACCGACAAGGATTTTGGGACGGTGACGTTCCAGGACTTCGACCCCGCCACGCTCAAGAAAGTCGCGGCGCTGGATGAGGCTGGAGCCCAGAAACAAAATTAAAGGGAAGTAATGGCTGACGCGGACAAGGATGGGTCCGTCTTTTCATGTTGCTGAGAAATGAGGAGTTACACCATGGCAACCGATCGCGAAACTGGGCTGCTGCAGGCAGCCTATGCAGCAGGAATCACCCGGCCCAACGAATTGGCGAATTTCATGGCCCAGGTAGGCCACGAATCGGGCGGACTCAATCGCCTGGAAGAAGGGTTCCGCTATACCCGCGGCCCCTCGCAAGTGAGCTCGAAAGTGCGTTCTGCACTGCGCGAAGGACCGGAGGCGCTGGAAGAAGCGCGCCTTGAGGCATTGCGCGGCCAGCCGGAGAAACTCGCCGAATTGATGTATGGCGGGCGCATGGGCAACAACGAGCCCGGCGATGGCTATCTTTACCGTGGTCGCGGCTACATCCAGCTCACCGGCAAGGATCAGTATCGCGAGGCCGGCGAAGCGTTGAAACTCGACCTGGTCGCGCACCCCGAACTAGCCGCGCAACCGGAAAACGCGTCGCGGATCGCAACCTGGTACTGGCAGCACAATGTGCCGCAAGCGGCCAGGCAGGATGCGCATGCAGCAGGCGTTGCGATCAACGGCGGCGATCCGCCGAATGGACTGGCTGACCGCGAAAGCCGCTTCGCGCGCTGGCAGCGCGACCTCACGCCCGATGTGATGCACAAGCTCGAACATGGTCAACTCGGACAGACCGTCGCGCCCGCGCAGCATTCTGCACCGACGCAGGCACCGCATGCCGGTTCGAACGCGCATTCGTTCCAGGCCACCATGGAGCGCATGCTTCCGCCGCAGAACGGCACTTCGCCGCATGTCACCGGACATTACGGCGAGCACCGCAGCGCGCGCGACCACGGCGGCACCGACTTCAATTATCAGGGCGGTCAGGCAGGACGCAATCTGCAGCATCCAACCGTGCATTCGCCGGTCGCCGGAACGGTGACCTTTGCCGGCGGAAGCTACGGCACCGTCAAGATTCGCGATGCACAAGGCAACTCGCACGAGATCCTGCATCTGGATGGCGTCAAGGTCAAAGAAGGGCAAACGCTGTCGGCAGGCGACGCGATCGGCACGATGGGGGGACGTGGGCCCAATGGCGCAAGCCAATATGCGCAGCATGTGCATTACCAATTGCGCGATGCCAACGGCAAATTGACCAGCCCCGAGACCTTCTGGAATCAGGGTCACCAACACGAAGCGGGTGCGCGCCACACGCAGGCAGCACCGGCAAGCGGCACAGGTGCCCTGCGGCATGGCGACAACAGTCAGGATGTGGGCAAGCTGCAGCAGGACCTCAACCGTCTCGGTGTACGCGATGCACAAGGCAACCGCCTGGCCGAAGACGGGCGCTTCGGCGACAACACGCGTGAGGCGGTAATGGCGTTCCAGAAGCAGCATGGGCTGCAGCAGGACGGTGTTGTCGGCCGCGATACGCGTGCAGCATTGGCTGCACAACCGGCGCAGACGCGCGAGGCGCAGGTTGCTGCGCCGAAAGGGCCTTCGCTCAACGATGCATCGCATCCCGACCACGCGCTACATAACGCAATCCGCAGCAAGCTGCCGAGCATGATCTCCAACGAGACGGCGGCACATGTCACGCTGCAGGCGAAGCAGAATGGGATCGACAGCGCGGACAAGTTGCAGAACGTGACAGTGCAGGACGGCAAGGCATTCGTCATGGGCACCACGCCGGGCTTCCGTGCGGCGGTGGACCTGAACCAACCTGCTCCGACACTTGAGCAAACCAGCGCGCAGTTGCTGGCTGGTCACTCGCAGCAGCAACAGGCCCAGCAAGAACTGCAGAAGGTTGCGATGGGAGGTCGCTGATCTTTCAGCGATAGATCAAGAAGACGCCGGCCAGGAGATTGGCCGGCGTTCTTGTTTCCACATGCACCGTGGGAGTCACGACACATCGCGCAAGCTGATCGTCATTCAACGGCCAGCGCGCGTGGTGATGGGACACCGCAACACCCCGCGCTGGCGCAACGATACGGCGCAACCCTGCCTGACACCACTGCATTGCGCGCATGCTTGGCCGCAGCGGCCAATGACACCATGCATCCGCTGCGCCTCTGCGATGTGCGCCACAGCGGAAAGTGGCCGGGCGCACAGAACGCAACACATCCGTAATTTTTACTACTGTCCAGTTCGTGACTGTGCAAGCGTAACTGCCGGCACCCAAGGTGCCATCGGCGATCGGCTGTCGGGGGGCTGCCGGTCTTTGCATTGCACGTTTTCTGGAGAGAGTCGTCATGCAATTCCATGTCCTGGGCGCGGCAATCTGCTGCGCGCTCTCGTTTTCTGCTGCCGCGAATGCTGCCGATGTGTCGGCAAATGCCGCTGTTTCGCGCGCGCAATCGTTATTGGGGAACAACGCGTCTGCATTGGCCAATCGCGCGCCGGCCGACGCCTTCATCGCACGCGACAGCATCGTCGATGCCGACGGTACCGAACATGTGCGTTTCGATCGCACCTATCAGGGCCTGCCGGTGATCGGCGGCGACGTGGTGGTGCACTCGCGTCGCGGGGTGATGCGTGAATTGAGCCAGACCATGGACACCACGGTGCGTCCGAGCCTGGTGCCGGGAATCGATGCGGCAACCGCGTTGCGTGTAGCCGGTTCGCACTTCGATGTGGCGCAGGATGCCGCGCCGCGTGCGAGTCTGGCGCTGTATGCACGCCAGGGCGCGCCGCGCCTGGTGTACGAGGTAATTTACAGCGGCGTCAAACCCGACCAGACACCGACCGAGATGCATTACATCGTCGATGCGGTGAACCAGCGCATCCTCGAATCCTGGGATACCGTGCATACCGCATGTAGCGGCGGCACCAGCGCCGCTGGCACAGGACGTTCGTTGTATGCGGGCAGCGTGACGGTGAACACGACGCGCTGCAGCAGCACCAGCTACGAAATGACCGATCTCAGTCGCGGCAGCGGTGCGACCTACAACATGCGCAACAGCACCTCCGGCAATGGCACGCTGGTCACCGATGCCGACAATGCCTGGGGCAGCGGCACCACCGGCGATACGGTCACCGCAGCGGTCGATGCGCATTACGGCGTGGCGTTGACCTGGGACTATTACCGCACCACGCATTCGCGCACAGGCATTGCAAACGATGGGGCCGGTGCACGGAGCCGGGTGCATTACGGTAGCCGCTACAACAATGCCTTCTGGCAGGACAGCTGTTTCTGCATGACCTTCGGCGATGGCGATGGCAGCACGTTCACGCCGCTGGTGTCGGTGGATGTGGCCGGTCACGAGATGACCCACGGTGTGACCAGCCGCACCGCCGCGCTGACCTACTCGGGCGAATCGGGCGGTTTGAATGAAGCCACGTCCGACATCATGGGCACCATGGTGGAGTACTCCGCTGCAAACAGTGCCGAGCCGGGCAATTATCTGATTGGCGAGAAGATCATCCCCAACAACAGCACCGGCACACTGGCGTTGCGTTACATGTTCAAGCCAAGCCTGGATGGCAAATCGCCCGATTGCTACAGCAGCAGCCTGGGCTCGCTCAATGTGCACTACAGCTCGGGCGTGGCCAATCACTTCTACTATCTGCTGGCCGAAGGGGCGGTGGTGCCGAGCGGGTTCGGCTCGGGCACCAGCTACAACCTGACCCCGACCAGTCTGGTCTGCAGCGGCTCCACGGCACTCACCGCGATCGGCCGCGCCGCGGCCAGCCGCATCTGGTATCGCGCACTGACGGTCTACATGACCTCGTCCACCAACTACGCGGCGGCCCGTCGGGCCACGCTGAGCGCGGCCACCGATCTGTACGGCAGCACGTCCACGCAATACCGCGCAGTAGCGGCGGCGTGGAGCGCGGTCTCGGTGAACTGACGGTGCGTCCCTCGCCACGCCACCAAGGCGTGGCGAGGGCACATCTGCCATGGCGCCATCCGCGCGCGTATGCTTGGATCATTCCTGGGAGGGAACATGAGCCAAAGCACCACGACCGCGCGACCGATCGAGCGCTATTTCGCCAGCTATTCCGACGATCATCAAAACGCGACCAATCAGCAGATCCACGTGCTGGCGGTGCCTGCCATCCTGTGGTCGGTGGTGGCGCTGTTGTGGTGCATCCCGGTCGGCGGTAGCTGGTTCAGCAGCGGCGTGTGGGCCGCGCTGTCGATGTTTGCGGCGTGGTCGTACTACAACCGGCTGTCGCGCCCGCTGGGGCTGGGCATGCTGGGGATCTTTTTCTTCTTCGGCTGTGTGTGCCGGTTGATCGAAGGCCGCGTCGGGCTTGGCGGCCTGTTCACCACCGCGCTGACGGTGTTCGTGCTGGCGTGGATTGCGCAGTTCGTCGGCCACAAGATCGAAGGCCGCAAACCGAGCTTCCTGACCGATCTGACCTATCTGCTGATCGGGCCGATCTGGGTGCTGGCCAAGGCGTATCGCCAGCTGGGTTGGCGTTACTGAGCGTCGCCGACAGACCAGCCAGGCCTCACGCGCCGATCCCGAGCTCTTCGGGCAGTGGGCGAAATGCGCGCGGCGCATAGCCGAATCGCGGCGTGCCGGTTCAGTTGGTGCGGGGATGGAGTAGTCCTTGACCTCAACGCTGGTGGAACCGAACGCCACGATACGCGGCGCTACCACCGGGTTTTCGGCATACCGGCGTGCGAAGTGGTCCAGCGGACCACAGCTGAAGATCACCTCGAACGCCTCGCCGGCGGCTGCCGGCATAGCCAGATCGCCCTGCCGCCAGACCAGACCGGAGCGCGCTGCACGTGGCTGGCGCGACCACGCTGTCACCTGCCATCGGCCGCTCAGCAGGCGGGTCAGCAAGCGCTCGCCGATTTGCCCGCTGCCGCCGAAGACCAGGGCGCGCGGCGCAGATGCAGCGGTGGACGGAGCGGGATTGGCGGCAGTCACAGGGCATTATCGATGCATGAATGCCTGCAGCATAGCGAGTGCGGCATTGCAATGTGCAGCCAGTGGGGCCGATGGCAGGCCATGTGCGCTGGCGGCGTTGACGCGGACGTCAGTCAAGGGTTTGTTAAGCTCTCGGGCCTGCTCGCGAATCTTGTGTTCCCTGCATGCCTTTCTCGCTGGAAATTCTGCTGGCGCTGCCATTTGTCATGGCCGCTGCCGCTGCGCTGCTCTGGCGCGCCTCCCGTTCGATCACTGCGTGGTTGGCTGCGGCCGCGCCGTTGGCCGGGCTGCTGGTGCTGGCGCTGTTGACGCCCGCGGTGCTGCGCGGCGAGGTGATTGCCAGCGAGCACGCGTGGCTGCCGCAGATTGGCCTGATGTTTTCGCTGCGGCTCGATGGCCTGGCCTGGATGTTCGCACTGCTGGTGCTGGGCATCGGTGCGCTGGTGGTGCTGTACGCGCATTACTATTTGAGCCCACGCGATAGCGCGTCGCGCTTTTTTGCCTATCTCTTGCTGTTCATGGGCGCGATGCTCGGCATGGTGCTGTCGGGCAACCTACTCTTGCTGATGGTGTTCTGGGAACTCACCAGCATCAGCTCGTTCCTGTTGATCGGTTTCTGGTCGCACCGCAAGGACGCGCGCGAAGGCGCACGCATGGCCTTTGTGCTGACTGCCGGCGGCGGCCTGGCGTTATTGGGCGGCGTGTTGATGATCGGCCGCATCGTGGGCAGTTTTCAGCTCGATGCCGTCCTGGCCGCCGGCGATGTGATCCGCGCCAGCCCGCTGTATCCGTACGCGCTGGGCCTGGTGTTGCTGGGCATCTTCACCAAGAGCGCGCAGTTCCCGTTCCACTTCTGGTTGCCGCACGCAATGGCGGCGCCCACGCCGGTGTCAGCGTATCTGCATTCGGCCACGATGGTGAAGGCCGGCGTATTTTTGCTGGCGCGTTTGCATCCGGCGCTGGCCGGTACCGATCTGTTTTTCTATACGGTGACCAGCATCGGCGCGATCACGGTGCTGTTGGGCGCATGGCACGCTATCTTTCAGCACGATCTCAAGGGCGTGCTGGCGTACTCGACCATTTCGCATCTGGGCCTGATCACGATGCTGTTCGGCCTGTCCACGCCGATGGCGGTGGTGGCCGGCGTGTTTCACCTCATCAACCATGCGGTCTTCAAAGCGTCGTTGTTCATGGCCGCCGGCATCATCGACCATGAGACCGGCACGCGCGACATGCGCAAGCTGGGCAATCTGCGCCGGTTGATGCCGGTGACCAGCGCGCTGGCCATCACCGCTTCGCTGGCCATGGCCGGCATTCCGCTGCTCAACGGCTTCTTGTCGAAGGAAATGTTCTTCGCGGTTGCGCTGGATACCGAAGCGCCGCAACTGATGCGCATCCTGGCCAGCACCGCTGCGCTGCTGGCCGGCCTGCTGGGCGTGGCGTACAGCCTGCGCTTCGTGCACGACACGTTCTTCGGCGAAGGCCCGCGCGCGCTGGACACCACGCCGCACGAGCCGCCGCGCTGGATGCGGATTCCGGTCGACGTGCTGGTACTTACCTGCGTGGCGGTGGGCATCGTGCCGGCATGGACAGTGGCGCCCGTATTGCGCGCCGGTGCCACCGCGATCTTGGGCGACCGGCTGCCCGACTACAGCCTGGCGCTGTGGCATGGCGTCAATTTGCCGCTGGCGATGAGCGTTGCCGGCATCGTCGGCGGTGCGTTGTTGTACGTGGCGCTGCGCCGCACGCTGGATCTGTATGCAATCCAGAACCGTTCGCCGGGAAAGGCACTGTTCCAATGGAACCTGCGTGCCTTGTTCAGTGCCACCGCACGCATGACCGACGCCGTCACCAACGGCAACCTGCAGCGCATGTTGATGCTGCTGGTGCTAAGCGCGGTCGTGGTGGCGCTGGTGCCGTTCCTGCAAGGCGGTGCATTGCCGCAATGGCCTGCACCCATGCCAATGCCGGCGCTGGGGTGGATGGTGTGGCTGTTGATGATCGCATGCGCCCTGGGCAGCCTGTTCCTGTACAAGAAGCGCCTGTTGGCGGTGCTGGTGCTCGGCGGCACCGGGCTGGCGGTCAGCCTGACGTTCGTGTTCTTGTCGGCGCCGGATCTGGCGCTGACGCAGTTGCTGGTGGAAATGGTCACGCTGGTGCTGATGCTGCTGGCGATGAACTACCTGCCCGAGCGCTCGTTGCCCGAACGTGCGCGGCTGCGCAAGATGCGTGATGCCGCAATTGCCATTGCCGGCGGTGCCGGTCTTGCGGCGTTGGCGTATACCTTGATGACGCAACCCAGCCATTCGGTCGCCGGCGAACTGCTGCAGCGCGCCTTGCCCGAAGCGTATGGGCGCAATGTGGTCAACGTAATTTTGGTGGATTTCCGGGGCTTCGATACCTTTGGCGAGATCACCGTCTTCGCCATCGCCGGGCTGGTGGTGCACGCCTTGCTGCGCCGCGCGCGCATGGCACCGGAGCGCACCATGCCGGGGCCGCCGATCAAGTTGCCGGTGCCGGCCGATCTGGCGCAGATCATGTTCCCGCTGACATTGACGGTGTCGCTGTTCCTGTTCCTGCGCGGGCACAACGCGCCGGGCGGCGGCTTCATTGCCGGGCTGGTGTTGGCGGTGCCATTGCTGATGCAGTACGTGATTCAGGGGACGGCCTCGGTGGAGTCGCGCTTTGGTTTCGACTACATCCGCCTGATCGGCATCGGCTTGTTGTGCGCGCTGGTCAGCGGCGCCGGCTCGCTGGTGTTCGGGCTGCCGTTCCTGAGCAGCGGACATCTGGAAATTCCGCTGCCGCTATTGGGCGAGCTGGAACTGGCCAGTGCGCTGGGCTTCGATACCGGCGTGTACCTGGTGGTGTTCGGTGCGGCGATGTTGATGCTGTCGATGATGGGCACGATCAAGCCCTCGCGTACGCGCAGTTCGCAGCGCGGCGAGATCGACCCCACCCAACGTTCGACACGCACCGCGGAGCAGCATTGATGGAATTGGCAGTGGCAAGCGCGATCGGCGTCCTCACCGCACTGGCGATCTATCTGCTGCTGCGCGCGCGCAGCTTCGATGTGATCCTGGGCATGACCTTCCTGTCGTATGCGACCAACCTGCTGATCTTTGCCGGTGGGCGCTTGCGCAGCGGCCAGCCGCCGGTGTTGCGCGACGGCGTGCCGGCCGAGCTGATGCATCACACCGATCCGCTCCCGCAGGCCTTGGTGCTGACCGCCATCGTGATCGCGTTTGCGATGACCGCGGTGAGCCTGGTGCTGGCGATCCGCAGCCGTAGCGACAATGGCAGCGACCATGTGGATGCGCACGAAGATGCCGCGACCGGCACGGATACGCGGCAGGCCCGGCGATGAACCATCTGCTGATCCTGCCCATCCTGATCCCGATGCTGGGCGCGTCGGCATCGTTGTTCGTCGAGCACCGTCGCTATGGGCCGCGCGTGCAGCGCAGCGTGGCGTGGGTCAGCATCGCCTTGTTGGCCGCGGCGGTCATCGCCCTGTTCGCACGCGCGGCCGACGGCCAGATCCTGGTCTATCTGCTCGGCGACTGGCCGGCGCGCATCGGCATCGTGCTGATGGGCGACCGCTTGTCGGCATGGATGCTGCTGACGACCTTGATCCTGGGCTCGGCGTGCCTGCTACATGCATGCGCAGGCTGGGACCGGCGCGCACCGCATTTCCATGCATTGTTCCAGTTCCAGTTGATGGGCTTGAACGGCGCATTCCTGACCGGCGACATCTTCAACCTGTTCGTGTTCTTCGAGGTGATGCTCATCGCCTCCTACGGCCTGCTGCTCAGCGGCGGGCGCGGGTTGCAGATGCGGGTGGGCCTGCATTACGTGGTGTTCAACGTGTGTGCGTCGACGTTGTTCCTGATTGCGCTGGGCCTGCTGTTCGGTGTGTTCGGCACGCTCAACATGGCCGAGCTGTCGCAGCGCATTGCCGATCTGCCGGCGCAGGACGTGCCGTTGGCAAAGGCCACGCTGGGCTTGTTGCTGCTGGTGTTCTGCAGCAAGGCCGCGCTGCTGCCGCTGTATCTGTGGCTACCGGAAACCTATTCGCGTGCGCCGGCGGCGGTGGCTGCATTGTTCGCCATCATGACCAAGGTGGGGCTGTATGCAACGCTGCGGGTATCGTCGTTGTGGTTCGGCGCCGGTGCCGGCGCGCTGCACGGCTTCGGTCGCCACGCGCTGTTGTGGCTGGGCATCGCGACGCTGCTGATGGCCGCGTTCGGGGTGATGGCCGCATCGCGGCTGCGGGTGATGGTGTCGTACCTGGTGGTGTTTTCGGCAGCGACCTTGTTCATCGCGTTTTCGCTGGACGATGCCGGCGCACTGGGCGCGGGGCTGTATTACCTGCCGCACAGCAGCTTTGTCGCCGCTGCGTTGTTCATGGTCTCTGACCTGATCCGCCGTCGCCGCGGCAGTGCCAGCGACCGCAAGGAAGTGGTGGCGCCGCTACCGGGGCGGGCCATTCCGGGCACGATGTTCATGATTGCCGCGGTGGCGGTGGCCGGGTTGCCGCCACTCTCCGGATTTCTGGCCAAGGCCGCATTGCTGCAACACGTGCCTGAAGGGCTGGTGGGACCGGTGTGGATCGCGGTGCTCGGCAGTAGCCTGCTGATCGTGATCGGCCTCACCCGCGCCGGCGTGCGGTTGTTCTGGCGGGTGCCGGCGGCGGCAGAAAATGCGCCGGAACTGCAGCCGCCGCGGCGTGGCCGCATGCGTCCGGTGGAGACCGCCGCCACGGTGCTGTTGCTGAGCGGGCTGGTTGTGATGACCGGCGCCGCAGGTCCCCTGATGCATTACACCGATGCGGCCGCTGCGCAGTTGCGCGACCCCGGCGCGTATGTCGACCAGGTCCGCGCCACCACGCCGCAACGGAGGCAGCCATGAACACGCGTCTGCCACTGCGTCGCCGCCTGTTTCCCTCGCCGCCCTTGAGCGTGACGGTCTTCGTGTTCTGGCTGCTGCTCAGCGATAGCTTCGGCCCGCAGCAATGGGTCCTGGGCATGCTGCTGGGCGTGGTGGTACCGATCTTTGCAGCGCGGCTGGACCGCGAGTTCGCACAGATCGGCTCGCTGCGCTCGGTGCCACGCATGCTGCTGGTGGCCGCGGGCGACATCGTGCGCTCCAACATCAAGGTCGCTGCGCAGGTGCTCGGGCCAGAATCGCGTATCCATCCCGGTTTCATCTGGGTGCCGCTGGACATCGCCAACATCCACGGCATTGCCGCCTTGACCAGCATGATCACGCTGACCCCGGGGACCGTCTCGGCCGCGCTGTCGGACGACCGCAAATATCTGCTGGTGCACGTACTGCATCTGGACGATCCGCAGGCCTTGATTGCCGAGATCAAGACCCGCTACGAAAAGCCCCTGATGGAGATCTTTCCATGACCGGCCACATGTTCATCGAATCGACCATCGTGATCTGCATGCACGCGGTGGGCCTGGCCATCCTGATGGCCTTATGGCGGCTGCTGCGCGGGCCGACCGTGCCAGACCGCATCCTGGCGCTGGACACGCTCTCGGTCACCGCCATTGCCGAATTGATGCTGCTGGGCATGTACCTGGATTCGCCGATCTACTTCGAGGCGGCCCTGGTCATTGCGATGCTCGGCTTCGGCAGCACCGTGGTACTGAGCAAGTACGTGTTGCGGCGGAGTATCGTCGAATGATCGCCCTCACCGAATACTTGCTCAGCGCCTTGCTGCTGGCGGGCACGTTTTTCATCCTGATCGGCGCTTTCGGCCTGGTGAAGCTGTCGGACTTTTTCAAGCGCCTGCATGCACCGACCAAGGCCAGCACGCTGGGCGTGGGCTGCGTGCTGCTGGCTTCGGTGGGCTACCACCTGTTTCTCGGCGTGGACCCGCAGCCGCGCGAATTGCTGATCACCGTGTTCCTGTTCATCACCGCACCGATCAGCGCGCACTTGATGGCCAAGGCAGCGCTGTCGCTGATGATGGAAAACCGCCCGGAAGTACCGAACCACGGCGACGCGCAGCAGGAAGGATTGCCGCAGGTCAAAGGCGATCTTGGCGAGAACGAAGAAACCGAGAAGCAGCATCCGGGGCCTGCGTCCGAGGGTGGCTAAGGCGTTGCTGCCCGGCGTGGATTGTTTGCCGATCAGGTCCCGTTGCTGCCCAGAACCTTCTCAACGGCGCAACTGGCTGAGCCGGTCGCCGGCACATGTGGTATCGACTCACGAGCGCTCACTTCGTGCGTTCGCCAATCACAGATGGGCATGCAACTGCAGTGTGGCGCGACCCAACAACCACGCGCGGCGCTGCACCACCGTTGCGCAGAGCGATTCTGCGACCGCCCACCATCGCCCACCGGCGCGACGGATGGGCCGCAGCAGGAATGACACACTCTCCGCTAGCGCAGGATACAAACGCCTGCGCAAGACGACACCGCCATCGCACCTCGCATGTCAGCCGCAGCCTTCGACGTAATCCACCTGCGGCGGCTTGCCCACGCGCCAGCTGGTGACTTTGCCGTCTGCATCGGTTTCGAATACCAGCGCGGTCTGCGTGGCAGCGTCGGGTAGACGCAGCGTCAGCGCGCCTGGAATGTACTTATGCGGCTGCTCGGTCAGGCCGTCGGGGTACAACGCACGCAGCTGCGCCAATGTCATGCCGACCTTGCCGCCGCCCGGCGCCGTCTCTTTCGCTTCGTTGGTCTGCAAGCGCACCAATTGCCCGCCTTCGAACATGAAGCCCAAGCGACGCGCATCGCTGGCCCACCGTGGGCGCAGCAGGTAACAGCCATTATCGGGTGCCGCTTTGCCCTGCAAATCGCCACCCCAGGCAGCCCGCGCCTGGCTGGCATCCATCCCAAAGCGCAAATCGCCATAGCCATCCATGCGCGCAAGCGCAGCGGGGTCCTGCTGGGTGCGCGGTGGAAATGTGCCAGCTGGCGCCGTGGCCGGCGGGACAGTGGCCGCCGGTTGGTCGTCAGCGGCCGCAACCGGTGCGTGCTCGGCGTTGGCGGGCGTGGCCGGCGCGGGCGCTTGGTCGGCGCGGTTGCAGCTGGTCAGTACGAGCAATGCGCTCATCAGGCCCAATAGTCTGTATGTCATCTGCGCGTTTCCTAGAGTTGCAGTACAGCGTACACAGCCACCATCGCGACCTTGTGGAGAGCGTGGCCACACACCGTCGCCGCCATGTCATCGGCGCTTCATTGGCGGGCGTCACGCTATTGGCTTCGCAGGACCGCCGCCATGATCCCACGCAAGACCGAGCTCGCCCTAACCACGTTGCAATCGCACCGCAGCCCGCTGACGCTGCTGCAACGGCGCGCGTTGATCCTGGCCGACGGCCAGCGCGATCTGGCCACGCTCGCCACGCTGCTGGGCGGCGACGGCACCGGCTTGGTGCAGAGCCTGTGCGCGATGGGGTACCTGGATCTTGGACCCGCTGCAGACGGTGCTGCGGGTCAAACGCGCACGGCAGCCACTGCCGCGCTGCCCGATGTGCACGAAGCCCCTGTGGCCCTACCGGACGCAGGGCCCAGCGAAGAAGAGCTGCGGCGCCTGCGTCGCCGTGCAGCGACCAATGCACGCCTGTACTTGCTCGATATCCTGCAGTTGCAACGCAATGCCCTTGCCGCTGCGCTGCATCGGCAACTGCACGCCGCGCGCGACGACGATCAGATCCGCACGACCATCGCCGAGGCGTTGCACGCGCTGCCGCAGATCACCTCGGCGAGCTACGACGAACGCGTCCGCACACGGATCGGCGAGCTGCTGCCGGAGACCTTGCAAGCCGCGTGATACATCCGCGTGATCTGGCAGTGGTGGCCAGCGCGCGCCGACCGGCTCTTGCCGAGTCGCTCAACATGCGCAGGGGCTGGAGCCGAGCGCCGCATCACCGCAACGGCAGCAGCCCGCGCACCCACCGCTCGCATCATATCGCTGGCGCGCTGACAGAGCAGCTGCAGTCCGGCTTGAGAGCGTCGGACAACCTGCCGCTCAGCCGCCAGGTGCAGCCGGCTGGTACTCGGGGCAGGCATCCTGCCGCCCTCCACTCCAGGCACCGTGTGCCTGAGCATCGTCCGCACCATCTGCCAATTGCTTGCGAGGTCTTGGCCGCGCGCTAGGTTGCGTCTTCCGTCGTCGGCGGTTGAAACGCAGCGCGCAATCCGGACCAGCACTGCTGGTAATCGGCTTGCCGATGGGCGGCGTTCAATGCCTGCTGCGTAGGGCGCAACACCGCGCGCGTTTCGAACATGAAGGCCATGGTGTCGGCGATCACGTCCGGGCGCGTGAGATCTGCCTGTGACGCCTTGTCGAAGGTGGCCGCATCCGGGCCGTGCCCGCTCATGCAGTTATGCAACGAGGCGCCACCGGGCGCGAAGCCTTCGGCCTTGGCATCGTAGACGCCATGCACCAGGCCCATGAATTCGCTGGCGACGTTGCGATGGAACCACGGCGGGCGGAAGGTGTGCTGTGCCACCAGCCAACGCGGCGGGAAAATCGCAAAATCCATGTTCGCCGTTCCGTGCGTGTCGCTGGGTGAGGTCAGCACGGTGAAGATGCTGGGATCGGGATGATCGAAACTGATCGAGCCGATGGTGTTGAAGCGACGCAGGTCGTAACGATAAGGCGCGTAATTGCCGTGCCAGGCGACGACATCCAGCGGCGAGTGACCGATGTCGGCACGCCAGAGATGGCCCTGGAATTTGGCCACCAGTTCGAACCTGCCTTCGCGTTGTTCGAAGGCGGCGCGAGGTGTCTGGAAATCGCGCGGATTGGCCAGGCCATTGGCGCCGATCGGTCCCAGGTCCGGCAGGCGCAGCAGGCCGCCGAAGTTTTCGCAGACGTAGCCACGCGCTTCACTATCGAGCAGTTCCACCCGGAAACGCACACCGCGCGGTATCACGCCGATCTGTTGCGGCTCCAGTTCGAGCACGCCCAGTTCGGTGCAGACCCGCAACCGGCCGAGCTGCGGCACCAGCAGCAGCTCGCCGTCGGCGTTGTAGAAGAAACGATCGCGCATGGAGGCGTTGGCCGCATACAGATGCACGGCCACGCCGGTCATCGCCTCCGGGCTGCCATTGCCGGCCATGGTGTACAGGCCATCGACGAAATCGGTGCGCGTGGCCGGCAACGGCAACGGACTCCAGCGCATCTGATCCGGCGGCACCGGGCCGCCGCCGAAGTCGTTGTGGAGCCGAGACTGCTCGATCAGCGAGAAACGCCCATGCACCGCTGCCGGACGAATGCGGTACAGCCAGCTGCGCCGGTTCTCGCCGCGTGGCGCGGTGAAGGCGGTGCCGGACAACTGCTCGGCGTACAGGCCATGCGCCACGCGCTGCGGTGAGTTCTGCCCGACCGGCAGACTGCCGGCCACCGCCTCGGTTGCGAACTCATTGCCGAAGCCGGTCATGTAGGAAGTCTGGTCATGCATGGGCGTGGGCTCTTCGGTTGCGGCACCACCGTTGCAGGGAGGTGCGATGTTAGAGAAACGCAATGTTCAAGCCCCTCTCCCACCGGGAGAGGGCTTGGGGTGAGGGTACGGCGTCGCGACTATCGTGAAGATCGCCTCAACCACAGCATCCAGCGAAAGCAACACATCGTTATTCCAAAAGCGCAGCACGATCCAGCCTTTCGATTGAAGCCAACGCGTCCTTGCCTGATCGAAGGATGCCTGATGCTGCGATCCGTCCAACTCAACAATCACCTTAGCTTCAATGCAACAAAAGTCTGCGATGTACGGTGGAATCGGATGCTGACGTCTGAACTTGAAGCCTTGTAGCTGATTGCTTCGCAGACGGCGCCAAAGTGCACGCTCTGCGTCGGTCATGTGGCGACGCAATGCGCGTGCGTGGGCACGGGTGACGGTAGGCAATGGCGGTTTGATTTTCATCGCTCCACCGTACCCTCACCCCAACCCCTCTCCCGTGGGGAGAGGGGCTTCAAGCACGTCCGTTTTCATGGGCTTTTCTTATTAGACAGCCTGGTCTTGCTGAGGTGGCGCTCGAGGGTCTTGCTCCAAGCGAATCCCGAATCCCGAATCCCGAATCACCAATACCCAATCCCCGCCCTCAAAGCACCCCGCGCTTGATCTGATCGCGCTCGATGCTTTCGAACAACGCCTGGAAATTGCCTTCGCCAAAGCCTTCGTTGCCCTTGCGCTGGATGATCTCGAAGAAGATCGGGCCGATGCAGTTGGTGGTGAAGATCTGCAGCAGCTTGCGCTGCTTGGTATCGGGGTCGGCGTCGATCAGGATCTTGTTGCGGCGCAGGCGTTCGACATCTTCGCCATGTGCGGGGATGCGCAGGTCCACCACATCGAAATACGTGTCCGGCGTATCCAGGAAACTCACGCCGGCGGCGCGCATCTTTTCCACGCTGGTGTAGATGTCGTCGGTAAAGCAGGCGATGTGCTGGATGCCTTCGCCCTGATACGCGTCCAGATACTCGTTGATCTGGCTCTTGGGGTCGGAGGATTCGTTGAGCGGGATGCGCACGATGCCGTCCGGCGCGGTCATCGCCTTGGACACCAGGCCGGTCTTGGCGCCCTTGATGTCGAAATAGCGGATCTCGCGGAAGTTGAACAGGCGCTCGTAATAGTCCGACCAGCGCTGCATGTTGCCGAAATACAGGTTGTGGGTCAGGTGGTCGATGAAGGTCAGTCCGAAGCCGGCCGGGTGCTGGTCGGCACCGTCGATCGGCTCGAAATCGGCGTCGTAGATACTGCCGGCCTCACCGTAACGGTCCACCAGGTACAGCATGCAATCGCCGATCCCCTTGACCACCGGCGCCGGAACCGCGCGGGTGTCGGGCTTGTTCTGCACGGCTTCACCGCCGTTGCCCAGCACCGTCTGCAGCACGGTCTCGGACGGGGTGCGGAAGCGGATGGCAAAGCCGCAGGCGCAGGGGCCGTGCGCGGCGGCGAAATCGGCAGCGAACGAATCGGGATCTTCGTTGAGCAGGAAGTTGACCCCGCCCTGGCGATAGACGGTAATGGGGCGGCTGCGGTGACGCAGCACCGCGCTGAAGCCCATCTTGCGGAAATAATCGTGCAGCTGTTCCCCCTGGCCGGCCGGTGCGGCGAATTCGACGAACTCGAAGCCGTCGATGCCCATCGGATTGTCGAAGGTGGTGACCTGCATGCCAGGATCGGGGCGGGTTGCAGTGGTGTTCGGTTGTGCGCTCATCTTCGTTTCTCCACGCTTGGGGGGCCGCAGGGCTATGCGGAGTAGCAGAAGACCCGCGAGAATGCGCAGGCCACCCTCGGTTTGTAGTTGCAAATGAAACCAAAATCAAGACACAGTGCAACATGAGCGATCTCGACAGCCCCCACCCGCCGCAATATCCCGTGCTGCTCAACCTCGAGCAGTTCCTGCCGTATCGCCTGAGCGTGCTGTCCAACCGTATCAGCAGCAACATCGCCAAGGTATACGGCGATCGTTACGGCATGGCGATTCCCGAGTGGCGGGTGATCACGATCCTGGCGCTGTATCCGGGTTCCTCGGCCAGCGAGGTCTCCGACCGCACGGCGATGGACAAGGTGGCAGTCAGCCGCGCCGTGGCGCGCCTGCTGGAGCGCGGCTTCATCCGCCGCGAGACCCATGGCGACGATCGCCGCCGCTCGATGCTGGCGTTGTCGCCGGCCGGGCGGCAGGTCTACGAGACCGTCGCGCCGCTGGTCAACGAGATGGAACAACGGCTGATGTCGGTGTTCAGCGCCGAAGAACAGCAGGTCCTGGAAACGCTGATCGACCGGCTGGCCAAGGACGGGCTGCCGCGCATGGCCAGCAAGGACTGAACAGCGCTACGCCGGGAGCCAATGCGTGGTGCCTTGGCGCCGCACAGGATCGGATCCGGTTGCAATCGGCGCTGGCGCATGCGCTGGCGCAGCACTGGCCTCGATGCCGTGCCGCGGCGCTGTCGCGCGATTTCGATAGATTGTCGGCGCGCTCGGAAACGACTGTTCGCTGGCTCGCAAATCGCGCATTGACGCAGCGCATCGCATGCCGGTGTGGCTGCCGTCGCCAGCAAGGCCTCATCACATCGCGCCAGGGCTGCGCGCGTGGAAGTCACAGGCTGAGTTCGCGCCGGGCGATAGCCATCGGCACGATGCAGACAAAAACCCCCGCAGCAATGCGGGGGTTTTTGTGTGACGCGTTCGCCCAGCATCAGGCCTGCGGTGGCGCCCACTGCTTGAGGAAATCGAACAGCTTCTTGCGGTCGAAACCCTCGCCCTTGCGCAGCTCCGGGCCGGACTGCGTGGTCAGCAGCTTGCCGTCGCTGTCCAGCACCAGCAGCGACGGGGCGTCGTTGAGCTGGGCGAACGCCGACAGGAAGGCAGCGTTCTCGTTGGCTGCATCGCGGTTGACCTTGACCACCACGAAGTGCGCGTCGCGGAAGCTGCGCAGCTCCGCATCGCCGCCCATCAACTCGTCCAGCGCCTTGCAGGGCTCACAGGCGGCATTGCCGACATTGAGCACGATGCGCTTGCCGCCGCGCTTGGCCTCGACCTTGGCCGTCTCCAGATCGGCCGCCGGATCGCGCGAGGGGTCGTATTGCGCATTGAGCGCAGCGGCCGCGGCGATGTCGGCCGCGGTCGGCGTGTTGCCCGAAGACACCGGCTGGCTGGGATCGGCGCTGGGCGGCTTCTGCATCGAGGTATCCAACGGCTTGGGCGCCTCCTGCGGGCTGCTGGTCTGCCCGCAGGCGCTCAACAGACCGGTCAGCAGCAGGCCACAGACAAGGGGTTTGATCGGCATCGCTGTTCTCCTCACTTCACACCATGCATCAATTTATTGATCAGCGGCGCGATCAGGAACAGCAACGCGCCGGCGCCCACCAGCGCCCAGAACCCGAACGTATACCCACCCAGCGCCGAGGACACGCTCATGCCTTCGTTTCCGCTGACATGGCCGGCGAAAATGCCCGACAGGTTGTTGCCGATGCCGGTGGACAAAAACCAGCCACCCATGCCGAAACCGACCAGGCGTACCGGGGCCAGCTTGGTCACCATCGACAGGCCGATCGGCGACAGGCACAGCTCGCCGACCGACTGGATGACGTAGACCATGAACAAGGTCCAGAACGGAATCTTGCCGGCGTCGTTGACCAGGCTGGACAGCGCAAACATCAGCAGCAGGAAGGCCAGGCCGTTGAACAGCAGGCCCAGGCCGAACTTGCGCGGAATCGACGGATTGAAGCGGCCGGACTTGACCCAGATCCACGCGATGACCGGTGCCAGCGCAATGATGGCGATGGAGTTCACCGACTGGAACCACGCGGTGGGGAAGGTCCAGCTGCCGAAATTGCGGTTGACGATGTTGTCGGCCAGGAAGGTGAACGAGCTGCCGGCCTGTTCGAAGAACATCCAGAACAGCACGTTGAAAGCGAAGATGATCAGCATCGCGATCACCTTGTCGCGCTGTACCTTGCCTTCACGGATGCCTTCCACCAGCAGCATCACCGACAGGCCGATGAACAGCACCGTCAGCACGATCTGCAACACGTCCGCACCGACGGCGAGCAGGAAGTACACGCCCGGAATCGCCAGCAGGCAGCCCACCAGCACCATCAGCACGCGGCCCATGCCCTGCGCACCCGGCGCCGGTGCGCCGATGCCCTTGAGCTGGACGCGGCCGAACCAGAACCACACCAGGCTGATCAGCATGCCCACGCCGGAAGCCATGAACACCATCTTGTAGGACGGCATGACTTCAGTGCCGAACACCTTTTCGGCCAGCAACTGGGTCAACACCGGCGAGATCATCGCGCCCAGGTTGATGCCCATGTAGAAGATGGTGAAGCCGCTGTCGCGGCGCGGATCGGCCACCGAATACAGCTTGCCGACCATGGTGGAAATGTTCGGTTTGAACAGCCCGTTGCCGACCACCACGGTGGCCAGGCCGATCTCGAACATGGTGTGGTCGGGAATGGCGATCAGGAACAGGCCGGTCGCCATGACGGCCGCCCCGACCAGGATCGAGCGCTGGTAACCGAGCACGCGGTCGGCCACGTAGCCGCCGAAGATCGCCGCCGCGTACACCAGCGCCAGGTAGGCGCCATAGGTCCGCCCCGCCGGCGCCTGGCCGGTGGCATCGCCATTGAAGAACTGCGCCACGATGTACAGCACCAGCGCCCAGCGAATGCCGTAGAACGCAAAGCGTTCCCAGAATTCGGTCATGAACAGCAGCCACAACGGCCGGGGGTGGCCGAGCAACGTGGGGAACTCGGGAGGCGCCGGCGGCTGCGGCGGTGTGGAGGCGGATGTCGGCGCGGTCGCGTCAACGCTCATAGAGGTCCCTTGCGTATTCAGTGATGGCTGGGTGCACCGAGGCGAGCCCGGGCGACGCGCGAGGATCACTTAGACGTCATGTACGCGTCAAATTCGCCGGAGTCAGCTGCCTGATGGCCGTGGGTGGAGTTGGCGGAATTTGGCCGCGTGCTGGGGCACCAGGGGCCGGCGTGAGATCGCGCCGGCCCTGTTCCGAAAGCACAAGCGCTTGCGTGCGCTTGCCTTGCCCTTGCGCATGCCTGGCCTTGCTCAGCCCTGCGCGGCGTCCGGGGCGCCTTGCGGGGGGCGGCCGTCCACGCCCACCGAGGTGCGCACGTCGAACAGTTCCGGGAAGAACGTCAGCGCCAGCGCCTGCTGCAGGAAGCCGACGCCGCTGGAGCCGCCGGTGCCGCGTTTGAAGCCGATCACCCGCATCACCGTGCGCATGTGGCGGAAGCGCCACAGCTGGAACTGGGTTTCCACATCCACCAGGTCCTCGCACAGCGCGTACTCGCGCCAGTAGCGGTCGGTGTTTTCGTAGATGCGCTCGAAGACCGGCCGCAGGCTGTCGTCGGCCACGTGTGCGGCGGTCCAGTCGCGGGCCTGGTAGTGCTGCGGAATCGCGTGACCGAAGCGCGCCAGATAGCGCAGGAACTCCTCGTACAGGCTGGGTGCTTCCAGCGCCTCGCGCAGCCGCGCCTGGCCGTGCGGGTCGTAGGCGAACACCTGCAGCATCTGCGGGTTCTTGTTGCCGAGCAGGAACTCGATGTAGCGGTATTGCAGCGACTGGAAGCCCGACGACGGCCCCAGCACGTCGCGAAACCCCATGTACTCGCTCGGGGTGAGCGTTTCCAGCACCGACCACTGCTCGGTCAGTTGCCGCAGGACCTGCTTGCTGCGCGCCAGCACCTTGCGGCATTGCCAGACTTCGTCGCGCTGCAGATGCACGATGGCCGCGCGCAACTCGTGCGCCAGCAGCTTCAGCCACAGCTCGGAGGTCTGGTGCTGGATGATGAACAGCATTTCATCGTGATGCGCCGGCTCGGACAGGGGCTGCTGCGCAGACAGCAGTTGATCCAGCCGCAGATACCCGCCGTAGGTCAGCCGCCCCTCCAGGTCGGTGTGGATGCCAGGTTCCAGGTCACGCAGGTTCTTGTCGACGGGCATGGCATCGCGCTGAAGATCGGGCCACGCAGGGTAACGCAGCGGCCGGGATTCGGGATTCGGGATTCGGGATTCGGGATTGGCGGATGGCGGATGGCGGATGGCGGATGGCGAAGCGTATTGGCCCACGGCTATCGCCGGCCCTGGCTGGCTGCTTGCAGCCCTGGCGGGATTGCCTGAGGGGATCGGGGCCAGCGAGATACGTGCGCAGGTGCCTCGTAGAAAATCCGTATGCACGATTGGCACGCCCGGGCCTCAGCGTCGAGCCCGCTTCCTTCAGCTTTGAACCACTTGGCAGGCGCCCGGTGCGGTCTCAGCCACTGCGCCGCTGTCACCATATCGTCAACCTAGGTCTGCAAATTCATGCAGAATCGAACGGCGCTGCCGGCCAGGGACGTGGCCGGACCAGGGGAGCGTTTCACGTCTCAAGGATCAGGGGACTCTCATCTCATGCATGTGTTGCAGCGTCGTGCAGCCGTATTTCTGTGTGCGCTGGCCGTGGCCGGCCACGCCAATGCCCAGGTCGTCATCAGCCAGGTCTACGGCGGTGGCGGCAATAGCGGCGCCACCCTCCGCAGCGATTTCATCGAGCTGCACAACATCGGCGGTGCCCCGGTCAGCCTGGATGGCTGGTCGGTGCAGTACGCCTCCGCGGCCGGCAGCAGCTGGCAGGTCACCCCGTTGGCGGGCACTGTCCCGGCCGGCGGCTATTACCTGATCAAGCAGGCCGACGGCAGCGGCGGCAGCGTGGCGCTGCCCACGCCCGATGCCATCGGCACGCTGGCCATGAGCGGCACCGCCGGCAAGGTGGCGCTGAGCAATAGCGCCTCCGCGTTGAGCGGCACCTGCCCCACCGGCAATGCCGATCTGGTCGGCTATGGCAGCACGGCCAGCTGCGCCGAAGGCAATGCGCCCACGCCGGCCCCCAGCAACACGCTGGCGGTGCTGCGCGGCAACGACGGTTGCACCGATACCGACAACAACGCCGCCGACTTCGCCACCGGCGCGCCTGCCCCGCGCAATGCCGCCAGCCCCGCGCGCCTGTGCAGCGGCGGCAGCCAGCCGGTCGCCACGCTGGCCGATGTCAGCCAGGCCGAAGGCAATGCCGGCACCCGCAGCTTGGTGTTCACCCTGAGCCTGAGCCAGCCGGCCGGTGCGGGCGGGGTGAGCTTCACCGCCGCCACCGTCGATGGCACCGCCACTGCCGGCAGCGACTATGTCGCCCTGCCCGCCACTACCCTGCGCATCGCCGCTGGCGAACGCAGCGCCACCATTTCCGTCGATGTCCTGGGCGACACCACGCCGGAGCCGGATGAAAGCTTCCGGCTGCAGATCAGCGGCCTCACCGGCGCGCTGCCGGCCACGCTGAGCGCCACCGGCACCATCCTCAACGACGACTTCAGCCTGTTGCCGATCCACGCCATCCAGGGCAAGGGGGCGCGCTCGCCGCTGGAGGGCCAGGTGGTGGCCACCTCGGGCATCGTGACGGCACGCCGCAGCGCCGGGTTCTTCCTGCAGGCGCCCGATAGCGAAGCCGACGCCGACCCGTCCACCTCCGAAGGCGTGTACGTCTACACCGGCAGCGCACCGCCGGAGGCGGCCGCCATCGGCAACCGGGTGCGCGTGCAGGGCACGGTGATCGAATACGTGCCCACCGCCGACCCCACCCAGCCACCGCTCACCGAGATCGGCGGCAGCCTGACCGTGCTGGCCGATTCCACCGGCAACCCGTTGCCGATGCCGGTGGCGTTGAGCGCGAACTTCCCCAACCCCAACGGTGCCTTCGATCAGCTCGAAGCGCTGGAAGGCATGCGTGTGGCCGCCGCCAGCCTCACCGTCAATACCCCCACCGGCGGCAGCGTCAACGAGACCAACGCCACGGCGACCAGCAATGGCGTCTTCCATGCCGTGGTCACCGGCGTGCCGCGCGCCTACCGCGAGCCGGGCGTGCAGTTGCCCGACCCGCTGCCGGCCGGCTCGCCTGCCGGCGTGCCGCGCTGGAATACCAATCCCGAAGTGATCGCGGTCGGCAGTGCCGGCGTCGGCGCCGAGCGGCTGGATCTGGCCTCCGGCTGCCAGGTGCTCGATGTGGTCGGCCCGCTGGATTACAGCTTCCGCCGCTACACGCTGTATCCGGAACGCACCCCGCAGGTGAGCTGCAACGGTGCCGACCAACCGCGCCCGGCACCGGTACCGCAGGCCGACGACGTGGCCGTGGCGACCTACAACATGGAGCGCTTCTTCGACGACCAGAACGACCCGGCGATCGGCGAACCGGTGCTCACGCCGGCCGCCTTCCAGGCCCGCCTCAACAAGGCCTCGCTGGCGATCCGCAACTACCTGCACACGCCCGACATCCTGGGCACGGTGGAAGTGGAAAACCTCAGCGTGCTGCAGACCCTGGCCGCGCGCGTCAACGCCGATGCGGTGGCCGCCGGCCAGCAGGATCCCAAGTACGTGGCGTACCTGCAGGAAGGCAACGACGTGGGCGGCATCGACGTCGGTTTCCTGGTCAAGACCGCACAGATCGCCGGCGGCGTGGCGCGCGTGGAAGTTCTCTCGATCGCTCAGGAAGGCAAGACCACCACCTGGACCGAGCCGGGTGGCGGCGTGAGCCTGCTCAACGACCGCCCGCCGCTGGTGCTCACCGCCAACGTGCACCAGGCCGACGGCCGCGTGCTGCCGCTGACCGCCATCGTGGTGCATCAGCGTTCGCTCAACGGCGCCGAAACCGACGATGCGGCCGGCATGCGCATCCGCGCCAAGCGCCAGGCGCAGGCCGAGTATCTGGCGCGCCTGCTGCAGACGCGTCAGCAATTGAACCCTGACGAAAAAGTGCTGGTCATGGGCGACTTCAACGCCTTCGAATTCAACGACGGCTATGTGGATGCGATGGGCACCGTCACCGGCAAACCGGCGCCGGATGCGCAGACCGTGGTGGGCGGCGATGGCACCGATCTGGTCAACCCGGATTACACCGACCTGACCTGGTTCAACACGCCCGACCAGAGCTACTCGTACGCCTTCGACGGCAACGTGCAGTCGCTGGATCACATCCTGGCCAACGATGCGCTGATGCGCGCGCCGCAGATCGCCTCGCTGTCGGTGGGCCACGCGCGCATCAATGCCGACTTCCCCGGCACCGCGCGTAACGATGCCAATACGCCGACGCGGCTGTCCGATCACGATCCCACCGTGGTGCTGTTGCGCATGACCAAACAGGTCAATGCGGACCTGGGCGTGGCGGTCACTGCTGCGCGCGATCAGGTCACCGAAGGCGAGCGCATCGATTTCAGTGTGGACGTCGAAAACCGCGGCCCCGACAGTGCGGCGTTCGCTGCGGTTGCCTTGGCGTTCGATGCCGCAGTGAGCCCACGCGTCACCGCCGCACCTGGCTGGGTGTGCCAACCGCCGCAGACCGGCACCCAGACGGTGGTCACCTGCACCATTGCAGCGTTGGCAGCCGGTAACGCGCAGAACTTCTCGGTGCAGGTGGAGGCGGGTGCGGCATTGGCCGGACGGACGTTGACCCTGGCTGCATCGGCGGCTTCGCAAACCCCCGATCCGCAGTCGGGCAACGACACCGATGCGGCCAGCGTGACGGTACAGGCGCAACCCCGCAGCGACCTGGCGGTACGTTTCGACGGCCCAAGCAGCCTGCCGACCACCGCCTTCAGCGCCACCTACCGCGTGCTGGTGAGCAATGTCGGCGCCGCACCGGCGCAAGGCTCCGGCCTGGTGATCGAAGGCAACACGGTGTCGGCGTTGTCGCAATTGGTACCGCCGCAAGGCTGGCGTTGCGACAAGCAGACCCAATCGCTGCGTCGGGCCCGCTTCGTCTGCAGCACCGCCGCGGTGGTACTGCCCGGCGCGCAGGCAACTTTCCAGTTGACCGTCGCTGCCAGGCCCATCCCGGCCGACGGCGCGGTGCGGGTGCAGGCCACGGCCACCTCGCGTTCGCCCGATGCCAACCCAGCCGACAACACTGCGCTGATCGTCACGCCGATCGGCGGAGGTGATGGGCGCCGCTGATCGCAGTGCAACACGTCGCAGTTCTCTACTGCGACAAAGGGCGCGGCCTGGTCCGCGCCCTTTTTTTTGTGCAAGCCAGCATGATTGTCTGCTGCGGTGCAGGACAGCGTTTTGCTTCGCCGTCCTTAACATGGCAACTCATATCATTTGAAACTTCTTGATGAAGGTGTCGTCGCAATGAGCGTAGCCGCGCAGTTCCAGATCGACTATCTGCAATACATGGACGCGGACGGCCAATGGGTCCGCGACGACCTTCCGGCCGACGCCGCCAACCCGCAACAACTGCTCGCCCTGTTCAAGCGCATGTTGTTCGTGCGCACCTTCGACACCAAGTCGGTGGCCTTGCAGCGCACCGGCAAGCTGGGCACCTACGCGGCCTGCATCGGCCACGAGGCCACGCATGTGGGCATCGGCGCTTCGATGCGCAGCGGCGATGTGTTCGCGCCCAGCTACCGCGAATACGGCACCATGTTCGAACGCGGCGTGCGCCCGCGCGATGTGCTGCTGTACTGGGGCGGCGACGAACGCGGCAGCGACTATCCGCGCGATGCCGATGCGGCGATCGACTTCCCGATCTGCGTGCCGATCTCCACCCAGTGCCTGCACGCGGCCGGTTCGGCGCTGTCGTTCAAGCTGCAGGGCAAACCGCAGGTTGCGGTGGCCTGCTGCGGCGACGGTGGCAGCTCCAAGACCGACTTCTATGCCGCACTCAATTCGGCCGGCGCCTACAAGCTGTCGCTGATCCTGTGCGTGATCAATAACGGCTGGGCGATCTCGGTGCCGCGCTCGGCGCAGACCGGCGCGCAGACGCTTGCGCAGAAGGGCCTGGCCGGCGGCCTGCAGTGCCTGCAGGTGGACGGCAACGATCTGGTTGCCGTGCTCGAAGCCATGCGTCAGGCACGCGTGCGCGCACTGGCCGGCGATGGCGGCACGGTGATCGAGTTTTTGACCTATCGCCTGTCCGACCACACCACCGCCGACGACGCGCGGCGCTATCGCGGCGAGGAAGAGGTCAAGCAGGGCTGGGCGCGCGAACCGCTGCTGCGCCTGCGCCGCTACCTCACCGCGCAAGGCCTGTGGGACGCCGCCCAGGAAGACGCCTGGAAGGCCGAATGCAGCGCGCGCGTGGACGAAGAGGTCAACGCCTATCTCAACACGCCGGTGCAGCCGGTCGAAGCGATGTTCGATTATCTCTACGGCGACCCGCCGGCCGAGTTGCTGGCACAGCGCGCCGAGGTGATGGCGCTGGAGTCGCGCCATGGATGAGCTCACCCATGTGCCCGCAGACACCTCGCAGCACGCCAGTGCCCCTTACAACGCTGCGGCAACGCGCGGAGAGATCGCCATGAGTTCGCCCATCACCCTGATCGAAGCCATCACCCAGGCGCTAGCCTGGGAGCTGGAACACGACCCCGCGGTACTGGTGCTGGGCGAGGATGTCGGCGTCAACGGTGGCGTGTTTCGTGCCACCGCCGGCCTGCAGCAACGCTTCGGCAGCGACCGCGTGCTGGACACGCCGCTGGACGAAACCACCATCGCCGGGCTGAGCGTCGGGCTGGCCGCGCAAGGCATGAAGCCGGTGGCCGAAGCGCAGTTCGACGGCTTCGTGTATCCGATGGTCGACCATCTGATCTGCCACGCCGCCCGCCTGCGCAACCGCACCCGTGGCCGCCTGCATTGCCCGATGGTGCTGCGCGTGCCGTGGGGCGGTGGCATCCGCGCGCCGGAACATCACAGCGAAGCCAACGAAGCCATCTTCACCAACGTGCCGGGCCTGCGCGTGGTGCTGCCGTCCTCGCCGCAGCGCGCCTACGGCCTGCTGCTGGCCGCCATCCGCGACCCGGATCCGGTCATCTACATGGAGCCCAAGCGCATCTATCGCCAGTACAAGGAAGTGGTGGCCAACGATGGGCAAGCGCTGCCGCTGGATGTGTGCTTCGTGTTGCGCGACGGCACCGATGTCACCCTAGTGACCTGGGGCGCGCAGGTGAAAGAGGCGCTGGAAGCGGCCGACAAACTCGCTGGCGAAGGCATCAGCGCCGAAGTCATCGACGTGGCCACGTTGCGCCCGCTGGACTTCGACACCATCGCCGAATCGGTGGCCAAGACCGGCCGCTGCGTGATCGTGCAGGAAGCCCCGCGCACCGCCGGTTTCGGTGCGGAAATCGCCGCGCGCCTGGCCGAACAGTCGATGTACGACCTGGTGGCGCCAGTGGAACGCGTCACCGGTTACGACACGCATATCCCGCTGTTCCGGCTGGAAATGAAGTTCCTGCCGAGCGTGGAGCGCATCGTCGCCGCGGCACGTCGCGCGGTGGCTGCCGGCTGATATGCGCGCCCGTCTGCTTTGCGACCATCGCGCCGCCTACGCCAACCCGGTCCGCTTCCAGGCAGGCCAGCAGGTCGGCGTGGGCGTGCGCGACGAAGAATGGCCGGCGTTTGCCTGGGTCACGACCGATAGCGGACGCGCCGGTTGGGCGCCGCTGGCCTGGTTGCGCCCGCTGGGGGACGGCCGGGCCGAAGCCCTGCGCGATTACGACGCACGCGAACTCGATGCCCAGACAGGCGAGGACGTGTTGCTGCATCACGAACACGGTGGCTGGTGGTGGTCCGAACGTGCCGACGGCACGCAGGGCTGGCTGCCGGCCGCCGACCTTGAACTCCTCGACGACACCACGCCGCAGCTGCCGGCCGCGCAAGAGAATCTGCCATGAGCGACAACAAGAACTTCCACCTGCCCGACCTGGGCGAAGGCCTGCCCGACGCCACCATCGTGGAATGGTTCGTCAAGGAGGGCGACACCGTGCGCCTGGACGACCCGCTGGTGTCGATGGAAACCGCCAAGGCGGTGGTCGAGGTGCCCTCGCCGTTTTCCGGGACCGTGGTCAAGCTCGCCGGCGCCGCCGGAGATGTGATCGTGACCGGTTCGGTGCTGGCGCAGTTCGCGCTAGATGCCTCGCAGCCGCAACGCGCCGACGGCCAGGACACCGGCCATTCGCATGGACCGGCGCCGACGCACGCACCCACGCCCAGCACCGGCGACAGCGCGGCTGGGCACACCACGCGCGTGGTGGCCTCCGATAACGGCGGCGAAATTGCCGATGCCGATGCTGGCGATGGCAGCGGCGATCGCGACGATGCCGGCACCGTGGTCGGCGCGATGCAGAGCTCCAACGCCGTGCAGAGCGAGCAGGCCATTACCGTCGGCGGCGTGCGCGCCATGCCGGTGGTGCGCGCGCTAGCGCGCAAGCTGCGTGTGGACCTGGCACAGGTGCGCGCTACCGGCCCGGACGGCACGGTCACGCTGGCAGACGTAAAGCAGGCCGCGGCTGCCGGTACCGCGCAGCCCTCACCCGGCGCGCATGGCGCGCCGACCTCTCCTGCCAGCGGGCGAGGTGGTCCGATCGGTGACGGTGGGAGAGCTGCCGACGGCAGGGATCGACCCGCAACAGCAACCCTTCTTCCGCCTGCGGGAGAAGGTGCCCGCAGGGCGGACGAGGGCAACGCCCGCTCCACGCTGTCGGCCAGCGGCAAGCCGATGCGCACCCAGTCGCCCGGCATCAGCGCCAAGGGCCAACCCGAGCAACTCAAGGGCGTGCGCCGCAACATGGCACGCGTGATGGCCGATGCACACACCAAGGTGGTGCCGACCACGCTCAACGACGATGCCGATCTGCACGCCTGGCAGCCCGGTAACGATGTCACCGTGCGTCTGGTGCGCGGTATCGTGCGCGCCTGCCAGGCGGTGCCCGCACTCAATGCCTGGTTCGACGGCGACGCACTCAACCGCACCCTGCACCACCAGGTCGACATCGGCATTGCCGTGGATACCGAAGAAGGCCTGTTCGTGCCGGCGTTGCGCAACGCCGACATGCTGGATGCGCACGGTATTCGCGAAGGCGTCAACCGGCTGCGCCAGCAGGTGGAAAGCCGCAGCATCGCCGCGTCCGAACTGAGCGGCTACACCATCTCGCTGTCCAACTTCGGTATGTTTGCCGGCCGCTACGCCACGCCGGTGGTGGTGCCGCCCTGCGTGGCGATCGTGGCCGCCGGCCGCGCGCGCTACCAGCTCACCCCGGTGATGGGCGGCGTGGAAACGCACAAGGTGATGCCGCTGTCGCTGACCTTCGATCACCGCGCCGCCACCGGCGGTGAAGCGGCGCGCTTCCTGCGCGCCTTGCTGGACGATCTGGCGTTGGCCAACTGAGCACTTGCGCGGCGGGCTTGCCGGCTCGCCGCGCAGGCTGGACCAGGACGCGCTATCGCAACCGGTCAATGTTGGCGCAGACGGATGCGTGCGCGGAGCAGCTAAGCGAGCGCAAGGCAGTTGCCGATTCAGACATCATGGTGCCGGCCGCCGCGCAACATTTGTGTGTGCTAACGAACTGACGCTCTCGCCTTGCGCCGCGTCAGTGGCCAAGCGTGATTGCAGCGAGCGCATTGGCCGATTCAGCTGCCACTACCGGAAGCACCGCCTTGTTCTTTCTCAGCACGTTTCAGCTCACGGAGAAAACGTTCCCTTTCGCCTCTGGGCGCCCGTAGCGTCTTGTGTTCGTAATTCACTTCGGGGTCGGCGGCATCACGCCTAAAGTATTCGTATTGTTGCAATGCCATCTTTCCCTCTTTTTTCCTTTCCTTCTTATTTCCATCAATTCTTGCGTAATTTCCTGACTCGTAACCCTTCTTATCGCTCTTGGACAATGGAGATCCTTGGAACATATCGTACGAGTTCGCAGCACTCTTGTGCGCGTTATCCGAGATCTTCATCTCCCTGTTTTCAGTAGAAAATTTGTATTTAGCATCCGGATATTTTTCGTGCTTCTCCCTTGAATCAAGACCGTCGGCTGCGGGATGCACTGGTCAACCCTTGTAGCGCGGGGTTTACCTGCTCATGCGAAACGGCTCCGGACGATTGCTGCTGCCGGTTGCTGGTGCCGCCCACCGCTTCATCGGTGCCGCCGTAATAGGAAGAATGCACGTTGCCGATGTGACTCGGTTTCATCATTACACCTCTTTGATCCGAAAAACGGTTTGAATACCACATTACAATTGGGCAACCCCAAGCAGCGGGGCGTTACGCCGACACCAGCAGGACTACGTCAACCAATGCCGTGTATCTACTCAATCTCTTGGCTAGGACCAGAGGTCACTTCTGATACACATATCGAAGCTAGATAAGACGGCCTGCCACACGCAAGGCGACTTCAACAGATAGTTAGCGAGACATTCATTTGTTTAATTAATTAGCCGCACACCGCTTCATGTTTCGGCTTTTAATATACTCTCGCTCACTTGACGGCACGCTCGACGCCTGCAACTTTGTAGATCCTTGCGAACCTTCGGTAGCGCCGAGCGCAATGCCCTGCGGCAGCCGCATGCCAATCCAGCAATGCCATCGGTGCTGCGACCATCGCAGATGACATTGCACAGGGCCACAACGCTGGCGATCACTGGCCACGGCCGTGGATTAGTCGCATTGGACGCAGCAGACCCCGGGTCGACACACCGGTTGTTACCACTGCCGCTTGGCGGCGCCGTGGAGCGCCATGCGCGGCCAGCGCACCTGCACTTCGTTTCGGCATGCACGCCGTCGACAATGCGCGGATAATCGCGCGATGTCACTGAAAGCAGATTTGCTGTCGCTACAGCTACAGCCCGTATTCGAGTCCGCGCTCGCCAGGGCCGGTGTGCATGCGCTCACGCCGATCCAGGTCGCGATGATTCCGCCGATGCTGGCCGCACGCGACCTGATCGCCACCGCGCAGACCGGCTCGGGCAAGACCCTGGCATATGCCTTGCCGCTGCTGCAGCAGCGCCTGCAGGCGCCGGAACAGGCGCCGCGCGTGCTGGGCGGGCTGATCCTGGTACCGACGCGTGAGCTGGTCGCGCAGGTTGCGCAGACCCTGCTGTCGCTGGCCGCCGCCTTGCCGCGACGGCTGAAGATCGTCGCCGCCACCGGCGGTGAAGCCATCAATCCGCAGCTGATGGCCTTGCGCGGTGGCGCCGACATCGTCATCGCCACCCCGGGGCGGCTGCTGGACCTGGTGACGCACAATGCGCTGGGCCTCTCGCAGGTAAGCACGCTGGTGCTGGACGAAGCCGATCGCCTGCTCGACCTGGGCTTTGGCACCGAGCTCGATCGCATCCTGGCCTTGCTGCCGGCGCAGCGGCAAAGCGTGCTGGTCTCGGCCACCTTCCCAGCCGCCATCGCGTCGCTGGCCAAGCGTCGCCTGCGCGATCCGTTGCGCATCACCCTCGACGCCACGCCCGAACAGGCACCGGCGATCGCGCAACGCGCCATCGCAGTGGATGCCGGCCAACGTACGCAGCTGCTGCGTCACCTGCTGCTGGAATACGGATGGCCGCAACTGCTGGTCTTCGTCGCCAGCCGCCACAGCGCCGACAAGGTTGCCGAGAAACTGAGCAAGACCGGCATCGCCGCCTTGCCGCTGCACGGCGAATTGAGCCAGGGCCGCCGCGAACGCACGCTGCGCGCCTTCAAACAGGCGGACGTGCAGGTGCTGGTGGCCACCGACCTGGCCGGGCGCGGCATCGACATCGACGCCTTGCCGGCCGTGCTTAATTACGACCTGCCCCGCTCCACTGTCGACTACACCCACCGCATCGGCCGCACCGCACGCGCCGGTGCCAGCGGCGTGGCGATCAGCTTCGTCACGGCAGACAGCGCCCAGCAGTGGCGGCTGATCGAAAAACGCCAGGGCCTGCGCGTGCCGACCAGCGTGATCGAAGGGTTCGAGCCAACTCCGATCCAGGCGCCTGCCCCCGACCATGCGCCCGGCGCAGCGGTGCGTGCAGCGGATGACAACGGCGGCATCAAGGGCAAGCGGCCGAGCAAGAAGGACAAATTACGTGCCGCGGCGCAGGCGCAGGCTGGCAAGCCGGGCTGAGAGTAGCGAACGCATCGTCGCGAGCAGTCGTAGCACCGGCGCGTGATGACTGCGCCCACACCGCCGCACTGCAGCGCGGGCTGGCCTGGCAACCGCGCGCCTCGGCAGCCGAACGCGCTCAGCATGCCTAAGCCGCAACCGCCCAGCAAAACGCGCTGGCGCAACAGCGTCGGCCAGCCACGGCCCGCTCGAACCGCTGCGTCCGAGCGGTAAGTATCCGCTACCAAGCACCAGCAGGGTTGGCCGGTGGCAGCGTCCCCGTCG
Source organism: Xanthomonas sp. A1809 (assembly GCF_017746015.1). Classification (NCBI taxonomy): domain Bacteria; kingdom Pseudomonadati; phylum Pseudomonadota; class Gammaproteobacteria; order Lysobacterales; family Lysobacteraceae; genus Xanthomonas; species Xanthomonas sp. A1809. The sequence continues at coordinate 153,357 of NZ_JAGHWZ010000004.1, forward strand.
CTTCGCCAATAAGGACGCTCGCCAGCGTCAAGGCACCGCAGGCCTCCTGCACCCCTGCCAGTTGCCATCCGCAACGCGCGAGGCCTGGCTCGTCCATGCGATGCGGTCGACAATCCGCCAGCAACTGCTCGTCCCGTAGCGGTGCGCCGCCGACGGGACGACGATCAAACCTCAATCCTGCTCGAAATCCAGTTCGCCATCACCGAACGCATGATCGCTCTGCGCGCGCGGCGTGCGCTTGCCCGGCTTGCGCAGGATTTCGACGAAGAACTGCTCGCCACCGTCGGCGACGAGTGCGTTGATCGAGCGGATCAGCTCGGCCGGCGGCAGTGCCACGGCACTGGCTTCATCCACACCGAAGCGCATCTCGAAGTCCCAGTAGTCCGCGCCGGCCGGCAGCTCCTTGCGGCGCTCGCGGCGGATGTACTTGCGGATATCGTGCTTGCTGGATTCCAGCAGACGATCGCGGTTCTTGCCTTCGAGGTTGAGCTGGTAGGTCTTGCGCATGGCGACATCGGTGGTGGGGACTGGCCGCCTATTGTGAGGCCAAGGCGGCATCCTCGGTGAATCCAGCATCAAGTGGCGCTGCAGAACCGCCAAATGGCGGCATGCGCGCCTGGACTGACGCAATCACGCCGTACGGCCCACCCCTGCGTTCACGGCCGCATCGACGCCCTGACGCATCTCACCGCAGCCCGAGCTGCTTGCGCAGGCTGCCGTCCACCGCGCTGGCGGGCAGGAACCGGCGCAGCTTGCTCAGCAGCGATGCCTGCCCGGCGGGTGTGCGGCGCATGCGCCACCTGCCCAGGGCCGCCTCCACCACGGTGGCGGCCACGCCATGCGGTTCCGGCGCGGTGTCGATGCTGTGCGTGACTGCCCGCGCCACCACGCCACGCTCGCGGTCGTAATCGGCAATGGTGGCCTGCACCACCGGCGAATTGCTGCCCAGGCTGGTCTTCGTATACGCAGGCTCCACCAGCGTCACGCGAATGCCGAATTGACGCAGTTCGTGATCCAGCGTTTCCGACAGCCCTTCCACCGCATGTTTGGAGGCGGCATACACGCCCATGTACGGCGCCGGCAGGAACCCCAGCACCGAGCTGACATTGACGATGCGGCCCTGGCCGCGTGCACGCATGTGCGGCAGCACGGCCTGCACGGTGCGCAGGATGCCGAGTAGGTTGATGTCGAATAATGCGGCCGCTTCGTCGACGCTGGTTTCTTCAATGGCACCGACAAGATTGGTGCCTGCGTTGTTGACCAGCACATCGATGCGGCCCGCGCGGGCGACGATGCCATCGACCGCACGCTGCACCGATGCGGCATCGCGGATATCCATTTCCACCAGCTCCACGGCCGTCAACGGTGTGGCACCGGCCAGGTGACGCACGCTGCCGTAAACGAGGCAGCCGGCTCGGGCGAAGTGTTCTGCGGCGGCACGGCCAATGCCGGACGACACGCCCGTGATCAGCACAACGGTCTGCTGTTGCATTGCGGTTCCTTCAATCAAGAGAAAGACATCGGCGATACGCGTGCGGCCTGCAGGGCATGCGTTCGGAAGGTGGTGACGATGGCGCACGACATTGCGCTGCGACGGCACTGTGGCCACGGTCGCAGAAGTGCTTCATGCAGGCCGGGCAATGTCCGGTGCGTTATTCCCTTTGCCGGGATCGGGCCGAATCTTGAACCAGATCGAATACATCGCCGGCAGGAACACCAGGGTCAACACGGTGCCGGCCAACGTGCCGCCGATCAGCGTGTAGGCCAAGGTGCCCCAGAACACGGAATGGGTGAGTGGAATGAATGCCAGGATCGCCGCCAGTGCCGTCAGAATCACCGGACGCGCACGCTGCACGGTGGCTTCCACCAACGCATGGAACGGATCCAGACCCTCGGCTTCGTTGTGATGGATCTGTCCGATCAGGATCAGCGTGTTGCGCATCAGGATGCCCGACAGCGCAATCAATCCCACCAGCGCATTGATGCCGAACGGCTGCTGGAACAGGATCAAGGTCGGCACCACGCCGATCAGGCCGAGCGGGCTGGTCAGAAACACCATCACCATCGCCGAGATCGAGCGCACCTGCAGGATGATGATGAGCAACGTGGCCGCCAGCATGATGGGGAACAGCGGCAGCATCGCGGCGGTGGCCTTGCCGGACTCCTCGATGGAGCCGGCCTCCTTGATCTGATATCCGCTGGGCAGTTTGTCGATGATCGGCTGCAGCTGCCTGGTGATCGCAGCCGAGACATCCGGCGGCTGCAGCGTGTCGTCGACATCGCCGCCCACCGTGATGGTCGGCACGCGATCGCGGCGCCGCATGACCGGCTCTTCCATCCGCACATCCACCTTACCTACCTGCGACAGCGGGACGCGTTGGCCGTTGCCGCCGGCCAGGGTGAAGTCGGCGATGCGTGCCGGATCCAGACGGGTATCGCCGGCCGACCGCGCCACCACCTGCACACTGCGGATATCCTCGCGCACCAGCGTGATCGGCACGCCGCTGAGCAGGAACTGCAACTGCTGGGCGACCGCGGCCGAGGTCAGCCCCACCGCCTGCAGGCGATCCTGGTCCAGGCTGAAATGCAGGGTCGGTGTGCGCACGCCCCAGTCGGTATTGACGGTGCGCAGCATCGGGCTGTCCTGCATCACCTGCATGACCTGCGCAGCGATGCCGCGCAGCACCGTCGGGTCCGGGCCGCTCACCCGGTAGGCGACCGGAAACTTCGAATACGGGCCGAAGGTCAATTGCGTCACGCGCACGCGCGCTTCCGGTGCCAGGCCTTGCGCGATCGCCTCACGCAAGCGCAGCTTCAACGCATCGCGCTCGTGCTGGTCGTCGGTGCGCACCACGATCTTGGCGAACGATGGGTCCGGCAGTTCCGGACCCATCGCCAGGAAAAAGCGCGGCGCGCCCTGACCGATGTAGGCGGTCACGATCTTTGCTTCCTTCTGCTTGGACAGCCAGGCTTCCACCTTGGCGGCCGCCGTGCTGGTCTGGTTGATCGAGGTGCCGTACGGCAGCTGCACTTCCACCAGCACTTCGGGCCGGTCGGAGATCGGGAAGAATTGCTTCTTGACCATGCCCATGCCCACGACCGCCAGCACGAACAGCCCCACCACGGACCCTGCGACCAGCCACTTGCGGGCAATGACGCGACCCAGCGCCTGGCGGAAGCGGTTGTAGCGCGGCGTGTTGTAGATCGCTGCGTGGCCGCCTTCGACCTTCTTCAGGTCGGGAAGCATCTTCACGCCCAGATACGGCGTGAACACCACCGCCACCACCCACGACACGATCAGCGCAATGCCCACGATCCAGAACATGTTGCTGGTGTATTCGCCGGCCGTGGAAGCAGCAAATCCGTTCGGCATGAAGCCCACCGCGGTGACCAGGGTGCCGGACAACATCGGTGCGGCGGTGTGGCTCCAGGCATACGCCGAGGCGGCAACGCGGCTATAGCCTTCTTCCATCTTCACCACCATCATCTCGATGGCGATGATGGCATCGTCGACCAGCAAGCCCAGCGCCAGGATCAGCGAGCCCAGCGTGATTCGGTCGAAATTCTTGCCAGTCGCCAGCATCACCACGAACACTGCTGCCAGCGTCAGCGGCACGGCTGCCGCCACCACGATGCCCACGCGCCAGCCCATGCTGACGAAGCACACCAGCATCACCACCAGCAACGCGACGAAAAACTTGGTCATGAACTCGCCGACCGACGCATCGATGTTGACGGCCTGGTCGGTGACCTTGCTCAGACGCATGCCCAGCGGCAGTTCGGCATTGATCGCCCCCACTTCGGCGTCGAGCGATTTGCCCAGATCCAGGCCATTCCAGCCATCGCGCATGATGATGCCCAGCAACAACGCCGGTTCGCCGCCGCTGCGGATCATGAAGGTGGACGGATCTTCGTAGCCGCGTTTGACGGTGGCGATATCGGACAATTTCAGCGTGCGGCCCTGCACGACCAACGGGGTGTCGCGGATCTTCTGCAGGCTATCGAGCGCACCATCCAGGCGAATGAACACCTGTGGCCCGCGCGTTTCCACCGAGCCGGCCGCATTCAACGCGTTTTGCGCGTTGAGTGCGGCAAACACGTCCTGCGGACTGACCCCCAGCGTGGCCAGACGCTCATGCGAGAACTCGACAAAGATGCGCTCGGGTTGCTCGCCGATGATGTTGACCTTCTTGACGCCCGGCACGTGCAGGATGCGCTGGCGCAGGGTCTCGGCATCGCGTGCCAGCAAGCGCTGCGGCTCGCCCTTTGCCTTGAGCGCGAACAGCGCAAAGGTGACGTCGGCATATTCGTCGTTGATCAGCGGCCCGATCACGCCGGCCGGCAAGTTGGCCACTTCATCGCCGGCCTTCTTGCGCGCCTGATAGAACTGCTCCTGCACCTCCCCAGGCGGAGTACTGTCCATCAAGGTCAGCGTCGTAAACGCAAGACCCGGACGCGTGTAGGTTTCGGTACGGTCGTACCAGCGCAATTCCTGCATGCGCTTTTCGAGTTTCTCGGCCACCTGGTCCTGCATTTCCTGCGGCGTGGCACCGGGCCAGGCGGTCACGATCGTCATCACCTTGATGGTGAATGCCGGGTCCTCGGCACGACCGAGCTTGAGAAACGCCACCAGGCCGGCCAGCGAGATCAGGAAGATCAGAAACAGCGTGATGGAGCGCTCGCGCACGGCAAGCGCCGAGAGATTGAACCGGCCCTCGCTCACGGCTGCGCTCCTGCCGCCTTGGCGGTGCTGCCAGCGGTGGCCGCGCTGCTACCGGCCACGCCTTCGCCGGCAATGCGTACCTGCTCGCCTTCGCGCAACAGATGCGCCCCCAACGCCACGATGCGCTCGCCGCGTGCCAGCTTGCCGGCCACGTTGGCGTGGTCATCGTCCAGGCCCAGCACCGTCACCGGCCGCCAGCTCACCCTGGTCGGGTTGCCAGCAATCACCCACACGCCCGGCCCCTTGCCGGCGTCGAACAGCGCGGCCAGCGGTACCTGCAGGCCGGCCTGGTTCCCGGAGGCGGTGCCGCCGGGGACGCGCACGCTGACCGTGGTGCCGAGCGGTGCCTGTGCGAGCGCGCCGTCCAGCACGTAGCGTGCCTCGAAGGTGCGGGTGAGCCGGTCGGCGCTCTCGGACAGCTGGCGCAAGGTGGCCGGCACGGTGACGGCGGCGTTGCCGAACAGCGTGGCTTGGGACACCGAGCCGACCTGCGGGCGCAGAGTTTCCGGCAGCTGGATCACCGCTTCGCGCGGGCCGGCGTGCGCCAGCCGCACCACCGGCTGCCCGGCCGCAACCACCTGGCCCGGCTCGACCAGCGTTTCCATCACCACGCCGTCGGCGTCGGCCGCCAGGTCGGTGTAGCGGTTGGCGTTGCGCGCCACGTCAGCCTGGGCCTGGGCGGCGCTCAGCTGCGCCCTGGCCGCATCGGCGGCTGCCTTGATCTGGTCGTAGGCCGAAGCCGAGATGGCGCCGGTACCGCGCAGGTCGCGGTACCGGGCTTCATCTTCGGCGGTCTGCTGCGCCCGGGCGCGCGCGGCGGCCACCGTGTCCTGCTGCGCACGCGCAGCCAGTTGCAGATCCACCGGGTCGATACGCATCAGCGGTTGCCCGCGCTTGACGCTCTGCCCGGCATCGACCAGCCGCTCGGACACCTTGCCGGCCACCCGGAACCCCAGGTCGCTCTGCACGCGCGCCGCTACCGTGCCGGAGAAGGTGCGCACCGCAGCGCTGGCATCGCCAGCCGTGGCAACCCGCACCCGCGGCGCGGCGGTCCGTGGATCGGGCTGCGCCTTGCCGCCGCAGGCGCTCAGCGCCAGCGGCAAGACACAGAGGAAGGTAAAGGCGACAAGGCGGCGGCGACGCATGGCAATCCCGGAGCGATCGGATGAAGGCTCGCATCCTGAGACTTGTGACTAAATCAGTCAATAGTCACAAACATCTTTTTACGGCGACAGGCTTCGCAATACCAGGCTGGACAACAGCAGCGGCACGTCGCCGGCATGATCCAGGCTGTGCTGCAGCAGCACCGGATTGATGTAGGGGCGCATCACCAGATAGGTGGCCTGGGTCAGTTCGTCCAGCGGCGTCTTGCGCTCGAAGTCACCGTTCTGGCGCCCTTGCACCAGAATGTCCTGCAGCAGTGCCTGGATGTGGCCCTCGTACGCAATGACGGGCGGCCAGCGCTCGGTCGCGGCCGACGTGGCGATCTCGTACAACTTGCGCTCGCGCGAGTACAGCCGCAGGCTCGCCTCGATAATCGCCTTGAAAAGGCTACGCAATTTCTCTGGCGGCGACGCCGCGGCAGACACCGCAGCCAGCACCTCGGCCTCGATCTCCCCCAGGCAATGCGAGCAGATCATCTCGCCGATGGCCTGCTTGGATTCGAAGAACTTGTAGATGTAGGCCTTGGAAAAACCGATCTCCCTTGCCAGGTCGGACACGGCCGTCTTTTCGTAGCCGTAGCGGCTGAAATGCTCGGTGGCGGCCACCACGATCTGGTCGCGAACGTCATGGTCGGCCGGGCCGCGGCCCGACACGGGATAGTTGGATGCTTTGCTCATCGCGACAGCTTAGCGCCGTCGTTGCCGACTTACAAAAGTGACTATTTCGTATTATAGTCACTCACCACTTGTCATTCCGGCCCCGCACATGTCGTCATTCCGCACCCTCGCAGTGTTCGTTGCCGCCAGCCTCGTCACAGGTTGCGCGGTTGGTCCCGACTACGCCCGGCCGGAGGTGCCGCTGCCGGACCGCTACATCGGCCAGGCGGATATCGCGCAGCGCCAGGCCGCAGTGCCAGCCGACCTGTCGACCTGGTGGGACGGCTTCAACGATCCCGACCTGAGCCGCTACATCAATGCGGCGCTGGCGCAAAACCTGGACCTGGCCCAGGCCGGCGCACGCGTGGCCCAGGCGCGCGCCGGGCTGACCGCCGCCACTGCCGCGCTGCTACCGGCGGGCAACGTGAGCGGCAGCGCCACGCGTGCCTACCAATCGCTGGAAACCCCACTGGGCCAGGTGCTCAACAGCACGCCCAACTTCGACCGCCATGCCAGCGTGTACGAGGCCAACCTGGGCGCCAGCTGGGAGCTGGATCTGTTCGGGGGCCTGCGCCGCGGCCGCCAGGCGGCCTTGGCCGACTACCAGGCCACCGAAGCCGGCGCCGCGGCCACCCGTCTGGCGGTGGCCGCACAGACCGCCGATATCTACATCAGCATCCGCGGCCTCCAGGCGCGGCTGGACGTGGCGCAGCGCCAGGTCGCCACCCAGCAAGGGCTGGTTTCGATGGTGACGCTGCTGCACGGCAAAGGCCTTGCCGCCGAACTGCAGTTGCAGCAGGCCCAGGGCGCACTCGCGCAGGCGCAGGCCGGCGTGCCGCCTCTGGAAGCCGGCCTGGTTGCGGCAATGAACGCGCTGGACGTGATGCTTGGCGTGCCGCCCGGCACGCACCGTGCCGAGCTGTCGGCGACCAAACCCATTCCGCCAGCCCCCCAGATCGCCGGCAGCGGCACCCCCGGCGACCTGCTACGGCGCCGGCCCGACCTGATCGTGGCCGAGCGTCGGCTGGCCGCCTCCAATGCGCGTATCGGCGTGGCGATGGCCGAGTACTACCCCAAGTTTTCGCTGAGCGGCCTGCTTGGCAGCGCCACCGCCATCTCCGGTGCGAACCTGTTTACCGGCGACGCCGCGCAGTCGTCCGGCGTACTCGGCCTGCGCTGGCGGCTGTTCGACTTCGGCCGCATCAACGCACAGATCGCACAGGCCAAAGGCCAGCAAGCCGAACAACTCGCGGCTTATCGCCTTGCGGTATTGCGCGCCACCGAAGATGTCGAAAATGCATTCACCGCACTGATCAAACGCGAGCAGCAGGCAGCGGTGCTGACGCAGGGCGTGGATGCACTCGGCAAGGCGCGCGGCGCCTCTGCGCTGGCCTACGAAAAAGGCACGGTGAGCCTGATCGAAGTGCTCAACGCCGACGACAGCCTGCTACGCGCCTCCGACGCGCAGGTGCAGGCGCGTACCGACGCGGCGCGCAGCGCGGTTGCGACCTTCAAGGCGCTGGGCGGCGGTTGGCAGGCCGGCGGTGCGAGTCCTGCTGCGATCGCTGTCGCCGTGGACAGCAACCGTCACCAAGACGACACGACAGCAACTAACTGAATGACACGCCACGCCGACGTTGATGGGCGTCTGCGCAGGTGGCACGCCACCGCTACCGATGTCGCCGGCTACACGCAACCGCAAGAGCTGGCCGACAGGGTCAGCAAACGGCTTGTCAGCCGTGCTCAATCGGCATGGAAGCGCACGCCTGCATTGATCTTGCATTGATACGCCAGCACCGGCCCGCGTTGCTGCAGGCCCGGCAAGTCGTACATGTAGGTGGTGAAGCGCAGCGTGTCATCCGGGCGCAGCTGGTAGCGCATGAATTGCTGGATCGGCTTGCCGTCGTTGGCCACGGTAAAATGCGCATCGGAAAAGGCCACGGTACCGTCGGCGGTGATGCGATAGGCGTCGATGTGGCGGCCGCCGCGGGTCTGCGTGGCCGGCGTGCCTTCTTCGGGCGTGCAACGTGCAAGGTCGGTGCTCACACTGACGTCGTAGCCGGCGTCCAGGGCAGCGAGAACTTCGGCGCGGTTGTTCAGCGATTCGGTGGCCAGGGCAGGCAGCGCACACGCGCACAGCGTGGCGAACAGCGCGGCAGGAACAAGACGTGGCATGGCGGACTCCAGGCGGGGAAATGGATGCGACGGCCTGGGCTTGCATGCGCCCAGGACCGCCAACATGACCCAGTTCGGCCTGCATGAGCGCGCGGCACTACGCATCGCGCGGCATGAGTGCGCTCGCCGGCGGACGCCGCGCACAGATCCAGAGGCCGGCCATCACTGCGCATGCGCGGGCGGCGCGATGCGCAGGTCGAGATCGTCAAAGATCTCGTCAATTGCCACATCTACAACCGCGCATTGACCTCGCGCGGTACGTGCTCGGGCGTGGGCTGTAATGCCGGCGTTGCGCCCAGCAACAAGCGGTCGGCCAATGCACGCGTGGCCACGCGCAGCTCGGGCACGGCGGTGATTTCCCAGTAACGCCCCCGCAAGAGCGGCCCGACGCAATACAGTCCCGGCACGATCTGCCCGGCGCTGTCGCGGACGCGCAACTGCGCATCGGTGTCCACGCCCAGGCCCAAGGGATCGGCCCGCAACAGACCGGCTTCGCGCATGCCGGCGATCAAGGGATCGCTGGTGCGATCGATGTCGGTATCCAGCCCGGTAGCGCGAATTACCGCATCGTAATGACCGGTCTGCGCGTCGGCAGCACCACGCGGGCGGATCACCGCCTCCACGCCATCTGGCACCCAGCGCGCCCGCAGCAAGCGCGCAGAGACAATCTGCAACTGGCCCGATGCCTGCAGTTGCGCCAGCTGTTCGGCCGCACCGGGCGCCACGCGATGGCGCGCCACTTCCCAGTACGGGCGCAGGTGCCGCAAAAAGCGTGCACGCTGGGGAAGTTCCAGGCGCTGCCACAGCGGCTGCAGATGCGGGCGCAGCGCATCCACCACGCGACGCCAATCGTCGACCACCGCACTGAGCTGACGCACTCCACGCAGCAGGCCGCGCAGGTCGGCATCCTTGAGCGCACGCTGCAGATGCGGTGGCAATTCCAATGGCGCGCCGGGCTGGCGCAGATGCGCCTGCGGTGCCAGACCGCGCCGCGAAATCGCCAGCAAGCGGCCGCGATGCCCGCGTGTGTGCAAGGTCAGCGCCACGTCCACCATGGTCAACCCGGTACCGACGATCAGCACATCGTCGTCCGGCGACAGCCGCGCCAATGCGTCGCCCTGCCACGGCCACCCGATGTAACGCGGATGCACGCTCAAGCGCGGGCCGATACCCGCCAGCGCCTGCGGTTGCAGTGCGCCGACCGCCAGCACCACGCGATCGCTCTGGAAGGCATCGCCATTGGCCAGAAACACGCGGAACCCCTTGCGCACGCGCTCCACCGCCACCGCTTCCTGCGACAGCCGCATGACCGACGCCTGCGCACTGCTCACTGCTGCATCCAGTTCGCTGCGCAGATAGTCGCCGTACGCCAGCCGCGGCAGGAATTCCAGCCGCCCGCTCTCGCCCAGGTGCAGCGTATCGGCAAAGGCACCGGGCGCCTGTGCGTCGATGCCCAGGTCCTTGGCACGCACGTTGAGCAGATGCTCTGGCCGCGCTGCGCCGTAGGCGATCCCGCTGCCAAAGGTCTCGGCCACGCCGACCAGGGTGATGCGTACCTGCGCATCGGCCGTCTGCGCCAGCGCACGGACCAGCGCGGTGCCGCAGAAGCCGGCGCCGATCACGGTGATATGGGTTTCCATGTGCAAATCCCGCTGAATGACCCGCACGTTGTGCCCGCAGCGCGCCGCCGATGTGTAAACGTTTGGTTAGCGCCGGGCAAGCAAAAACGCATGAGCTGATCGCCGGCAGTGATGAGGCAGGCGGGGCATGCAGCGCCGATCGTCCATGGCAGCGATATGACAGCGATCGCCACCGTACGCGGCGGTTCCGCGTGCGTTTGCGCATGTCTGTTTTCTGCGGCGCTGCGCAATGCGGCGATGCAAACGGCTGAGGCCAATGGTCCGGTGCAGCGCAAACATGCAGGGCGATCGTCGTCCGTGCCGCACTTGCGATACGCGTGGCGACCCCGTGGCCCGCGGCTATCGGATAATACGGCCATCCAAACCGAGCAGCCGCCATGTCAAACACCGCAGTTCGTCCGCAACGCGTGCTGATCGCTGGCGGCAGCCGTGGCATTGGCCTGGCGATCGCAGAAGGCTTCGTGCGTCATGGCGCGCAGGTTTCGATCTGCGCACGCAATGCCGCCGGTCTTGCACACGCTGCAGACGCACTGGCAGCGCATGGCACCCCGGTGCATACATTGCCTTGCGACCTGGCAGACGCCACGCAGATCGATGCCTACGTGCACGCTGCAGCACAGGCGCTGGACGGCCTGGACGTGGTCATCAACAACGCCTCCGGCTTTGGCCATGGCAACGACGATGCAAGCTGGCAGGCGGGCCTGGATGTCGACCTGATGGCCGCAGTGCGCTGCAACCGCGCCGCGTTGCCGTATTTGCGCAGCAGCGCGGCTGCGGTGATCCTCAACATCAGTTCGATCAATGCGCAACGCCCCACCCCGCGCGCGATCGCCTATTCCACCGCCAAGGCCGCGCTCAATTACTACACCACCACCCTGGCTGCAGAGTTGGCGCGCGAGCGCATCCGCGTCAATGCGATCTCGCCTGGCTCGATCGAATTTCCAGATGGTCTGTGGGACAAACGCAGCCGCGCGGAGCCGGAGCTCTACGCACGCATCCGCGACAGCATCCCGTTCGGCGGCTTCGGACAGGTGCAGCATGTTGCCGATGCCGCGTTGTTTCTGGCATCGCCACAGGCGAGCTGGATCACCGGGCAAGTGTTGGCCGTGGATGGCGGGCAGTCGCTGGGCGTGTAAGCACCATCCCTGCTGGCGGAGATAACGATCGGCTGCTCGCGGACTCGTAGGAGCGTGCCTGCGCGCGACCCAGCTGCATCGGTAACGCGTCCTCGCGCGCAGGCACGCTCGACGACACGGTGGCGTTTCGCCCGTATCCGATGTTCCCACGCCGAAGCGACGAGACCGCGTTAGCCAGCCAACTCCGCCGCCTCGATGCTGTGCTCACCCCGTGCCGGTGCCAGCGCAGCTGACACCATCGCCGCGGCAATCCGTTCGGCCGGATTGATGCGAAAACGACGTGGCAGGAGCGGGCCGAGCGCGCCAAGGACGACGCTGCCGATGTGCTCGCCGGTGCGGCGCTCTTCGCGTTCGCCGCCGATCAGGCCGGGCCGCACGAAGGTGAGCGAAGGGAAACCGATCTGGCGCAGATCGCGCTCCAGCTCGCCCTTGACGCGGCTGTAGAAGATGCGCGACTGCGCGTTGGCGCCGGCCGCCGAGTTCAACACGAACACCGAGGTACCTTGTGCGCAGGCGGCGCGCGCGATGGCAAGCGGGTAATCGTGGTCGATACGATAGAACGCATCGCGCGAGCCGGCCTGTTTCATCGTGCTCCCCAACGCACAGATGGCCGCTTCCATGCGCGGTGCCGTCCAGTGCTCGAGCCGTTCGAAGTCGATCACCTGATTGCGCAACTTGGGATGGATCTGCGCCAGCGGCCGCCGCGTCATCGCGACCACGCCGGTGCACCGCGTATCGCCCAGCAATTGCTGCAGCACGTGCCTGCCGACCAGGCCGGTCGCCCCTGCCAACAAGACATCCATCAGGCCATCCTCGCCATCAGCGCGCGCCTTCGGAGACAATCCGCGCACTGCTGACGATGCGATCGCGCTCCACCGCCAATAGCGTCAGCGAATGCGCCGGGGCCTTCCATTCGCTGCCACCGGCCACCACACGGCCGCCGTGGCGCGCGGTGTCCACCAGCACGCGCCAATGTTCGTCATGCATGGCCGGCAGCGTAAACGACACCGCGGTAGAGGCGGCATTGATCAGCATCAGCAAGGTCACGTTGGCGGCAATCTCGCGCAGGCCGGTGGTCGGCGAGCGGCCATCCAGACGCAGCATCAATGCGCGCGCTTCCGGGTCGTGCCAGGCGGCTTCATCCATCTCGGTGCCGTTGGGCGCCAGCCAGGTCAGATCCTTCAGGCCCAGCGCTTCGTCGAACTTGCCGTCGAAGAAACGCGCACGATGCAACAGCGGGTAGCGCTGCCGAATACGAATCAACCGGCGCACGAATGCGGCCTGGTCGGCGGCGGCAGCCTTGGTGGCAGCGGTCCAGTCGATCCAGGTCAGCTCGTTGTCCTGGCAATACGCGTTGTTGTTGCCGTTCTGGCTGTGGCCGAACTCATCGCCGGCCAGCAGCATCGGCGTGCCCTGCGACAACAGCAAGGTGGCGAGCAGGTTGCGCATCTGCTGGCGACGCAGCTGCTTGATCGCCGGGTCGTTGGTCTCGCCTTCCACACCATAGTTGGAAGAGATGTTGTGGTCGCTGCCGTCCCTGCCGTCTTCGCCATTGGCGAGGTTGTGCTTGGTTTCGTAGCTGACCAGATCGCGCAGGGTGAAGCCGTCATGCGCGGTGACGAAATTGACCGATGCGGTGGGGCGGCGGCCACTGTGATTGAACAGGTCCGCAGAGCCGGTGAGGCGCGTGGCCAACTCGGCCAGCTGGCCGCTGTCGCCGCGCCAGAACGCGCGCACGTTGTCGCGGAACTTGTCGTTCCATTCCACCCAGCCGGGCGGGAAATTGCCCACCTGATAACCGCCGGGGCCGATATCCCACGGCTCGGCGATCAGCTTGGTCTGGCTGAGCACCGGATCCTGGCGCACCGCATCCAGGAAACTGCCGGACGGATCGAAGCCATAGCGTTCGCGGCCCAGGATGCTGGCCAGATCGAAACGGAAGCCGTCCACGTGCATTTCCTGCACCCAGTAACGCAGCGAATCCATCACCATGCGCAGCGCGCCGACATTGGTGAGGTCGAAGGTGTTACCGGTGCCGGTGTCGTTGATGTAGAAGCGGCGATCGTCGGCCAGGCGGTAATAGCTGGCGTTGTCGATGCCCTTGAACGAGAGCGTGGGCCCGAGCTCGTTGCCTTCGGCGGTGTGGTTGTAGACCACGTCCAGCAGCACTTCCAGGCCGGCGTGGTGCAGGCGCGCCACCATCTGCTTGAACTCGGCCACCGTGCGCGTGGACATGTAACGCGCCTGCGGGGCAAAAAAGCCCAGCGTGTTGTAGCCCCAGTAATTGCGCAGGCCTTTTTCCAGCAGATATTGATCGTCCACGAACGCATGCACCGGCAGCAATTCCACGGCGGTGACGCCGAGCGAACTGATGTGGTCGATCAATTCGTCGGTCTTCAGCGCCGAAAAGGTGCCGCGCTCTTCCGGCGGCACCGCCGGATGCAGCATGCTCAGCCCGCGCACGTGCGCTTCGTAGATCACCGTGCGGTTCCAGGGCGTCTGCGGCGGGCGGTCCTGGCCCCAGGTGAAGGCCGGGTCGATCACGGCGGATTTGGGCATGAACGCGGCGCTGTCGCGGCGGTCGAAGCTCAGGTCCTTGTCGCGATGGCCGATGATGTAGCCGAACAGGTGCGGCGCCCATTTGAGTTCGCCAACGATCTGCTTGGCGTACGGGTCCAGCAGCAATTTGTTGTGGTTGAAGCGGTGCCCGGCATCGGGCGCATATGGCCCGTGCACGCGGTAGCCATACAACTGGCCGGGCCGTGCGTCGGGCAGATAACCGTGCCAGACCTCGTCGGTGTATTCGGGGAGCGCAATGCGCTCCTGTTCGCGGCCACGTTCGTCGAACAGGCACAGCTCCACCCGGGTGGCATTGCGCGAATACAGCGCGAAGTTGACGCCCAACCCATCCCAGGTGGCACCGAGCGGGTTGGGACGGCCTTCGCGAATGCGCGAGCGCTGGGTGAACTTGCGAGTGGCCATCGGTGACTCCTTAGAACGGTGAACGCAAACGGTGCGCGATTTTGCACTGGCGGCGCAGTCCGCAGCACACGGGCCGGCGCGCAGCAGGCCGGCCCATGCACGCTGCCAGACGCGCCGTTACTGGCGTGCAGCGATCGGGGTGGCCGCGTATTCGGCGGCCTGTTCGGCGGCGCGCTCCTCGGCCTCCACCAACCGCTCGGCCATGGCCCAATGGCGGTCCGCGTGCCCGTCCGGGCGGCCCTCCGCCTCCCAAATCTCCCGTGCCAACTGGGCAAGCCGCGCCTGCCGTTCCATGTCATTCATTGCGTACGTTTCTCTCAGGGGTCAATTTTCTTGGGACAACAACACTGCCACCGGCGCACGTGCAAACAGCGTGGATAGCGTCACGCGGCCGCGCTGCGACTGCAGCGTGCTGCCATCGAGCACATTACGGTATGTGCCCTCGCCCAATGCCAACGACGCCTGACCCCAGGTAGCAGGCGCCACCAGCAACGGCAGATCGCCATCGCCTTCGACGCCGGCGCCCAGCCGCGTGACGGCCACCACCAGCGACTGACCGCGATACTGGCGACGGAATGCCAGCGCCTGTGCATCGCCGCCGACCGCCACGTTCAAGGGTTGGTAGTCGCCCTTCGCAAATAGCGCTGGAAATTCGCGGCGCAACTGCAGCAACAGCGCCGTCAGGCGCGCCTTGACCGCGCCATCGCGCCAGCTGCGCAGCAACCCGGAGAAGTCGCGCGCCTGCTGCAGCCACTGCTGGCGCTGGACGTAATCCACCGGACGGCGGTTGTCCGGATCCACCAGCGACAGATCCCAGCCTTCGGTCCCCTGGTACAGGTCGGGCACGCCGGGCACGGTCAGGCGCAAGGTGGTTTGCACCAGGCTGTTGCGCGCGCCGGCGGCGGCGATGTAGTTGCTTGCGCGCAGCAGCGCGCGCCGCAGCGGCAGCCCGGCGCGGCTGCACAGCACCTGCTCCACGGTGGCCTGCACGGCGTGCTCATAGGCCGGCGAGCCGTCGGTCCAGCTGGTGTGCAGCTTGGCTTCGCGCACCGCCTTGAGCAGCCATTGCGCGATGCGCTCGGCGTAGCCGGCAAGCGGCTCGGTCTGGTCGGCGCCCAGGCCGATCGGCCAGGCCGCCACCAGGGTCTGCCACAGCATCTGCTGGTCGCCCCCGGACAGGGCCGGCGATTCCAGCGCGTCGACCAGCGCATCGAACTGGGCACTCTGCTCGACCCACCAGCGCGGTTGCTCGGACAACACCGCCAGCCGCATGCGCAGGTCTTCGCCACGCTTGTGGTCGTGGGTGGCGGTGGCCAGCAACGCGCGCGGGTAATGCTTGGCACGCTCGAGATTCTGCGCGTGGAACTCGGCCGATTCGTTGGCGAAATGGGTCGGGTGGCTGCCGACCTCGTTGCGCGACAGCAGCACGCCGTGCCGGTAGAACGCGGTGTCCTCCACCGACTTGGCATTGAGCGGTGCGGACAGCTGCTCCACGCGACGGCGCAGGATGCGCCGCAAGGCGATCTGCGCACGGTCTGCGCCGGCATCGTCGAGCAACCACCGCTCGATCGCATCCACGGCCGCCACGATCGATTCCGGCATCCCCTCGCGCGCCTTTGCGGAGGTAGCGTGCAATCGCTCCGCTTCGCTGCCGGTGATGCCCTTGGCGCCGGCATAGGTGCGGTACACCGGGAACCAGCGCAGCAGCACGCACAAGCCGCGCGCCAGCATCTGCGGGCTGAACTCGCGCGTGGGCGGATCCAGCCGCGCCAACGCCGACAACGCACCCACGGCGCGATTGAATTCGCTCTGCAGCGGGCCACGCAGGATTTCGTCGCGGGCGGTGCGTTCTTCCTGCGCGAAATCGCCGCTGCGCCCGCTCACCTTCTGCCAGGCACGGACCAATGGCCGGAAGCCGGCCGCATCGTGCAACAGCCCGCCCACCTGGTCCATGAAGTCGTAACCGGTGGTGCCATCGCACGGCCAGTCGGCCGGCAGGTGCTCGCCCGGTGCGAGGATCTTTTCCAGGTACAGGCCCAGCGTGCCGGGCTTGAGCCCACGCGTGCGGCCGGCCGCATCCAGCCGGCTGCGCAGCTTGCGCACATAGCCGGTGGGGTCGGTCAGCCCGTCCACGTGGTCGATGCGCAAGCCGTCCAGATGGCCTTCGGCCACCAGCCGCAGCGGCAAGGCGTGCACCGCGTCGAACACCGCCGGCAATTCCACCCGCAAGGCCACCAGCGAGGTGATATCGAAGAAGCGGCGGTAGTTGAGCATGTCGTTGCCTACGCGCCACCAGTTCAGGCGATACGGCTGGCGTTCGATCAACTTGTGCAGGCGGCCGTCGCCGCGTTTGGCGCCGTCGTTGTAGTCGCGCAGCCACTGCGCACGTGCGCCCTTTTCGGGGATGTCCAGCGTCTGCGGACGAATCGGGTAACGCTGGTCGTAATGCGCCAACGCCGCGCTGCCGTCGTCTTCGATCACCAGCGTGATCAGGCCTTCGGCCAACGCTGTCGCATACGGGCGATCCAGCACCGCCAGCCACAGCTTGCCGTCGCGCCCGGGCGCGCGCCAGTCGATGTCGAACCAGTCGGCGTGCCTGGCGCTGCGGCCATTGCGCAGCACATCCCACCACCACGCATTCTGCGCATGCGTGGCCATATGATTGGGCACGATGTCGGCGATCAGACCCATGCCGTGTTCGCGCGCGGCCTGCGAGAGCGCCACCAGGGCGTCTTCGCCGCCGAGTTCGGGATTGACCACGGTGGGGTCGATGTTGTCGTAGCCGTGGGTGGAGCCCGGCACGGCCGTGCCGATCGGCGACAGGTACAGGTGACTGATACCCAGGCCTGCGTAGTACGGCACCTGCGCGAGCGCATCGTGCAGGGTGAAGCCGGCATGCAGCTGCAGGCGGGCGGTGGCGCGAAGATCGATCATGGATGCGGTTCCGAAACGGCCGCGACGCGACGCGCCTCGGCAAAGCCGTGCAGCGCCGAATGCAGGCGCGCATGCGGCAAGGGATCGGGCAGGCGTCGACGCCAGTTGGGATGCACTTCGACGGTGCCCGGCAGGTTGGGTTGTTCGTCCAGGGCCAGCGCGTCTTCCACCGGCAACAAGGCCAGCGGCGAGACACTGGTGGCGGTGAAGCGCAATGCGCCCAGCAGCGGGTCGTGCGCACTGCTCAGGCCGGCAAGTTCGACAGCGGCATCCAGCCGTGCCACGTCCTTGTTGCGCGCGGCGGCATCGTCGCTGGCCTGCGCGGGCTGGATCAATTCCAGCTTGCGCCGCCATTCGATATCGCGGCCGGTGCGCCAGCCGGTGAGCGTGGGCAGGTCGTGCGTGGTGGTGGTGGCGATCGCATCCGGCCGCCACAGCGCCGGCGAGACGAATGCGCCATCGTCGTCGCGGGTGAACATCAACACGTCGATGCCCATCACTCCACGCTGCGAGAGTTCTTCGCGGATGCCCGGCGGCACCACGCCCAGGTCCTCGCCGATGACGATCGCCCGGTGCCGCCACGATTCCAGCGCCAGCAGGTTGAGCAGATCGTGCAACGGGTAGGCCAGATACGCACCTTCATTGGAACTGGCACCATCGGGGACCACCCATAGCCGCATCAGGCCCAGGATGTGGTCGATGCGGATGCCGCCGCGGTCGCGCAGCACCGCACGCAGCAGCGCGATATACGGCGCGTAGCCGCTGCGCCGCAGCGCCGTGGGCGAATACGCCCCGATGCCCCAATGCTGGCCATCGGCATTGAAGGCATCCGGCGGCGCGCCCAGCACCAGCCCGCGCAATACGGTGTCGGCCGCCGCTGCGGCTTCGGCGCCGTTGGGGTCGAAGCCCACCGCCAGATCGGCGATCAAACCGATCTTCATGCCGCGCTCGTGCGCCTCGCGCTGCGCATCGGACCAGCTGCGCGCCGCCAGCCATTGCGTGAACACATGCAGCTGCGGATCGTTGTCGCCGAAATCCTGCGCAGCAAAGCGTGCAAAGCCCTCCAGCGCCGCGCCGCCTGCGTTGCGGAAGGCGACCAGATCGGCATGATCGGGCGAAACGCGCGTGTACAACTGGCGCAGCAATTCCCACTTGGCGTGCGCCGAGGCCTGCCAATCGATCAATGCAGCGTTATGCAAGCCATCGAAACGTTCGCGCAGGCCGGGCACCGCGTTGATGGCATCCAGCGCCAGTTCGCCCAGGATGCGCACCGGCGCGGCATGCAAGGGATCGAGAAAGCGCCGATCGCTGGGCGAATACGGGCTGTAGCCGCCGCTCACCGGGCGCGCGGCGTGCACCGGACTCAATGCCAGGGCGTCGGCGCCGGCCAAGGCCGCGTGCCGCAACCATTCCACCGTGCCGGCGGCATCGCCGATACCGCCGTCATCCAGGCTGCGTGCCGAATACACCTGCAGCGCCATGCCCCAGGCACGCGGCGATGGCTGGCCACAGGCATCGGCCACACTGAAGCAACGTGGCGGCGCCACGGCCACCTGCTGGGTAATCGCGCCGATCTGCAGCGTCCAGTAACCGAAACGCTGCGGCGCGCGCAGGCGCCCTTGCGCATCGGCACGCACGTCTTCGCTGGCGCCGCTGTCGTCGCTCCAGCGGCCACTGGCGTGTGCCGCCACGCGCAACGGCAGCGGCTGACCCACCTGCACCGTCAGCAGCGGCGCCGGCTCGTCGGCCTGCGCCTGGCAGCGGCGCAGGCTGTCGGCGCGCTGCGCCGCGGTGGCGGCCGGAAATTCCAGCGCGCTGAGCACCGCATGCACCGATTGCTCGGAGACCTGCCGCGGCTGGTCGCTGGCATCCACCCAATCCACCATCACCCCGGCCGCGGCGGCCAGGGTGTTGAGATCATCCCCGCCCGGATCGCGCGTACTCATGCCTGCGCCTCGTGCCAGGCGATGAAGCCATCGACCGGTAGTTCCCGCGCATCGGCAGCCACGTTTTCGACATGCGCCACGCGTCCGCGCAGCGGCGGCAACGGCACCGGCTGGGTGCCGACATTGAAGGCGATATGCCACAGCCCGCCCGGCAGCTCCCAGGTGGCGGCCACCGCGCCATCGGCAAGCACGCTGGCATGCACGGCGCGCGCCTGCGCCAGGCCCGGCACCAGCCACTGACGACGCACGTCCAGCAGCGCCGTGAACCAGCTTGCCCACTGCGCGCCGTCGCCATGCGCGGCATCGGCGATCGGCGCACGCGATGCCGCGAACGTGGCATGGCTGTTCGGATCGGGAATGGTGGCGCGCTGGGCCTCATCGGCAAACGCGGCGAAGTGCGCGAACTCCTTGCGGCGGCCTTCGCGCACCGCATCGTCCAACGGTGGGCCGAAGTCGGTGAAGAACAGGAACGGTTGCTTGGCGCCCCACGGTTCGCCCATGAAAAACAGCGGAATCATCGGCGTCAATGCGGTCAGCGCCAACGCCGCGCGCAAGCGTTGCGGCGACACCAGCACGCTCAGCCGCTCGCCGCGGGCGCGGTTGCCGATCTGGTCGTGATTCTGCGCAAACACGACGAATTTGTGCGGCGGCAAGGCGCCACTGGGTTCGCCCCGCACATGCCCGCGCGGGTCCGGCTCGCCCTGATAGGCGAACCCTTCGCCCAGCACGCGCGCCAGGTGCTCGGTCGGCTTGTCGGCGAACGCGGCGTAATAGCCTTCCTCTTCGCCAGTGAGCAGCACATGCAGTGCGTTATGAAAGTCGTCGTCCCACTGCGCGGTATAGCCACGCTGCAGTTGCGAGGCCTGATTGGCCTCGTTTTCCAGCACCAGATGCACATGCCGCCCGGCCGGCAGGCTGGCCTCGACGATCTCGCGCAAGGTATCCAGGAACGCGTTGGGCGATATCGCATGCACCGCATCCAGGCGCAGGCCGTCGAAACCGTATTCGTGCAGCCACATCAGCGCGTTGTCGAGAAAATACCGCTGCACCGGCGGCTTGCGGAAATCGATCGCTGCGCCCCACGGGGTGGGCTTGTCCTCGTTGAAGAACGGCGCGGCATAGCTGTGCAGGTAATTGCCGTCCGGGCCGAAGTGGTTGTAGACCACATCCAGCAACACCATCAGGCCATGCCCGTGCGCGGCATCGATCAGCGCCTTCAATTCATCCGGTGTGCCATACGCCTCCACCGGTGCATACGGCAGCACACCGTCGTAGCCCCAGTTGTGCGCGCCGGGAAACGCGCTCAACGGCATCAGTTCGATGGCGGTGATGCCCATCGCCGCCAGCTGCGGCAGTTGCGCCTGCACACCGGCATAGCCGCCGCAGGTGCCGACATGCACTTCGTAGATCACTGCCTCGTCCCACGGCCGTCCCTGCCACTGGGCGTTTTGCCAGGCATAGCCGTCGGTCGGCTGTACCGCGCTGGGGCCGTGCACGCCTTCGGGCTGCCAGCGCGAGGCCGGGTCCGGGACCGGCTCAGCGCCGTCGACGCTGTAGCGGTAACGCGCATTGGCAGCGCAGTCGATGACGGCGCTGAAAAAACCGTCCTGTCCCGCCTGCAGCGCGCGGCGCGCGCCGTCGTCGAAGACCACGTCCACGCTCTTGGCTGCTGGAGCCCAGAGCGCAAAGCGCACCTGTCCCTCACCCGCCGGCCAGGCGCCCCAGGCCGGTGTGATTGCATTGCGCTGGTTCATCGTTATTTCTCCGCTTGCAGATAGATCGTGGCCAGCGGCGGTAGGGTCAGGCGCAGACGTTGCGCATGCCCATGCATGCCCACCGGCTCGGTCGCCAGGCGACCGCTGTTGCCGAGGTTGCTGCCGCCGTAATGGGCACTGTCGGTGTTGAGGATCTCGCGCCAGAGGCCAGCACGCGGCACCCCCACGTGATAGTCGTGATGCGGTTGCGGGGTCAGGTTGCTCACTGCCAGCAACGGTGCGCCGCCGGCAGGATCGTGGCGGACGAACGCCAGCACGCTGTTGCGCGCATCGTCGGCCACGCTCCAGTCGAAGCCGTCGGCGCGATGGCTGCCGCGATACAGCGCCGGCGTGCGGCGCAGTGCGGCGTTGAGATCGCCCACCAGTTGCTGCATGCCACGATGGCGCGCGCCGTCCAGCAGATGCCAGTCCAGCGACTGGTCGTGATTCCAGTCGGCCCATTGGCCGAACTCGGCGCCCATGAACAGCAGTTTGTCGCCCGGGTGCGCCCACATCAGCGCCAGGTAGGCGCGCAGGTTGGCGAAGCGGCGCCAGTCATCGCCCGGCATCTGCCCGAGCAGGCCCCCGGTGCCGTGCACCACTTCATCGTGCGAGAGCGGCAACACGAAGCGTTCGTCGAAGGCGTACACCAGCCCGAAGGTGAGCTGGCTATGGTGCTGCGCACGTTCGGCCGGATCGCGCTGCATGTAGCCTAGCGTGTCGTGCATCCAGCCCATGTTCCATTTGTGGGTGAAGCCCAGGCCGCCATCGCTGATCGCGGCGGTCACGCCCGGCCAGGCGGTGGATTCTTCGGCAATGGTGAGCACGCCGGGGAACTGGGTGGCGATTTCGCGGTTGAGCTGGCGCAGGAACGCGACCGCCTCCAGATTCTCGCGGCCGCCATGCGCGTTGGGCACCCACTCGCCTTCGGCGCGGCCGTAGTCGCGATACAGCATCGAGGCCACCGCATCCACGCGCAGGCCGTCGAGGTGGTAATGCTCAATCCATTCCAGCGCGCTGCCCAGCAGGTAAGCGGTCACCTCCGGCCGGCCGTAGTTGTAGATCAGCGTATTCCAGTCGCGATGCATGCCTTCGCGCGGGTCGGCATGCTCGTACAGCGCGGCGCCGTCGAACTGGGCCAGGCCGTGCGCGTCATCGGGAAAGTGCGCGCTGACCCAGTCCAGGATCACGCCGATACCGGCGCGGTGACAGGCATCGACGAACTGCGCAAAGCCGTCCGGGCTGCCATGTCTCGCGGTGGGCGCATACAGGCCCAGCGGCTGATAGCCCCAGGAACCGCCGAACGGGTGTTCGGTGATCGGCAGCAATTCGATATGCGTGAAGCCGAGCTGCTGTACGTAAGGAATCAACTGCTCGGCCAGCGTTGGCCAGTCCAGCGGTTGGTTGTGTCCGTCGCGGCGCCAGGAGGCGGCATGCACCTCGTAGATCGACAGCGGCGCCGGCACGGCGCCGGGGTCGCGGTTGGCCATCCAGGCCGCATCGGTCCAGGCGAATGCGGCGGCGCTGGGCACCACCGAAGCGGTTGCCGGCGGCAATTCGGTTTGCCGGGCCACCGGGTCGGCCTTGAGCAGCACCCGCCCATCGGCTGCGGTGACGGCATATTTGTACCGGGCGCCGGCTTCCACGCGCGGCAGGAAGAGTTCCCAAAAGCCACCGATGCGCTGCCGCATCGGATGCCGCCGCACGTCCCAGCCGTTGAAGTCGCCAACCACCGCCACGCGTTGGGCATGGGGTGCCCACACCGCAAAGCGCACGCCCGGCACATCGCCACAGTGGACATGCTGCGCGCCCAGCGCACGACGCACGGCCTGGCCATCGCCGGCAGCGATCTGCAGCAACAGCGATTCGTCCAACGTGGCCGCGAACGCGTACGGGTCTTCGACCTCCTGCACCCTGTCTGGCCACACGATGCGCAGCCGGTACGGCCCATCGGCCGCCAGGATGCCTTCGAAGACGCCATAGATGGCGCTGGCCTGCATGCGCGCGAGCAGCTTGCCGCGCGGGTCGATCAAGCCCATCGCCTCGGCGCCCGGTGCCAACACGCGCACCTGACGGCGGCCATCGGCCAGCGGTTTCGGTCCAAGCACCGCAAAGGCATCGGCCGGCAAGCCGTTGGCCAGGGCTTGCAGGGTCTGCGACGTTTCCGAGATCCCTTCCGTGGTCATGCCGTCTGCTTCCGTGCGCTGCTCCTGCCCGCCCTGCCGTTCGCTCATGACACCGTCGCGAGCGCGGGCGCGGTTGCGGCGGTGTGTTCGTAGAGCGAGAGGTATTTCTTGCCTGCCACGTCCCAACCGCTGGGACGCAACATGGCCGCGCGCCGCATCGCAGACAGCAGGCTGGGCAGGCGGAAGGTGCGGAAGGCGCGCTCCAGGCAGCGGCGCAGCGCTTCGACGCTGGCGTGCTGGAACAGGAAGCCGGTCACGCCATCGTCCACGGTGTCGATCAGCCCGCCGGTCGCATGCGCGATTGGCAGGCAGCCGAAGCGCTGCGCATACATCTGGCTCAGGCCGCAGGGCTCGAAGCGCGAGGGCATCAGCAGGAAGTCGGCACCGGCGAACATGCGCCGCGCCAGGCCTTCCTCGAAGCCGATGAAGGCGCCCACCTGACCGGGATAGCGCCTGGTCAGCTCGGCCACCTGCCGTTCGATCTCCGGCTCGCCGCCGCCGATCACCGCGATCTGGCCGCCAGCGGCCACGATCTGCGGGGCCACCTCGCAAATCAGGTCCAGGCCCTTCTGATGCACCAGCCGCGACACCACCGCAAACAGCGGGCCGGTGCTCTCGCGCAGCCCGAATGCCTTGCGCACCTGCGCTGCATTGGCCTGCCGGCCCTGCCACTGGTTCACGCTGAAGTGCGAATCCAGGTATTCATCGGTGCGCGGATCCCAGCTGGCGTCGATGCCGTTGACGATGCCGGTGAGCGCGCCCTTGGCAGCGCGACCGGCCAACAGCCGGTCCAGGCCGCAGCCCTGTGCCGGGCCGGTGATCTGCTTGGCGTAGCTGACGCTGACCGTGTTGACGTGGTCGGCATTGACGATGCCGCCGCGCAGGAACGACATCTGCCCGTAGAACTCCAGCTCGGCCACCCGCTCGGCAGGGATGCCCAGCGCGGCGGCCATCGAATACGGCACCAGGCCCTGGTAGGCCAGGTTATGGATGGTCAGCAGGCACGGCGTGGTGCCGCCGGACCAGCGCACATAGCCGGCCGCCAGCGCGCAGGGCCAGTCGTTGAGATGCAGCAGGCGCGGTTTCCAGCCCAGGCCGGCGTGGCCGGCCGCAATCTGAGCGGCGGCATGCGACAAGGTGGCAAAACGGATCGCGTTGTCTTCGAACTCCGAACCGCTGGTGCTCACATAGGGCGAGCCGTCGCGTTCGAACAATTCCTTGGACAGCAGGATATAGATCGGCAGCCCGTCCGATTGCACGATGCGGCCGATGTCGCAGGCCGGCAGCGCGGCATGCGCCAACACGCGGCCCACGATCTCCACCTTGCCCGCACGCTCGAGCACGGCGCGGTAGCCAGGGATCAGCACGCGTACGTCGTAGCGGTGGCGCAGCGCGCGCGGCAACGCAGCCGCCACATCGCCCAACCCGCCGGCCTTGATGAAGTCCGCCATTTCCGACACCACAAACAAGGCACCGCGCGTGTCTGCCAACGAGACCGGCAAGCGCTCGTGGTGACGGATGAAGCGGCCACGCGCATCGCGCGGGCGCCCGCTCTTCTTCAGAGTCGGGAGCAGCGTGCTGCGCTCTAAGCGTGCGGTAGTAGCGTGAAGCGGCATCATGGCAACCATCGAAACATCCGTCGTAATGTGGGTGGAGACGGAAAAACGGCGAAGCGAAAACCGCCGTCTGCCGATTCAGCCAGACGACTTGCTACGAGTGAGGAGCGTGGGCAACGCGCGTACTCCACGTCGCCCTTGCAGAGGAATCTACACCCCGACCAAATAAAATATGCGTGAACACGTGCTGACTTTTCTGCGACAGCCCACATTCCTTTACGCGCAGTTGCGCACGCCTCAAGGCATAAGCGCCACATTGCAGTGCGATGACATCCCCGTCTCGGTGCGTTGGCCGTGACATGCACCGAATGCGGGAACTTCCGGCCGCGTTCGCCCTCATCCGGGTAACCGGTTCATCAATGCCTTGTTTCGCGCCTGGCGACCATGCTTCGCGCCCGGCCTGCATGCCGTTGCCGCGCGCTACGGCCCGGCTTGCTCAAGCGCCCCCTCCATGGGCCGATATCGAGCGTTAGCACAAGACCTCTCGAGACCCTGGCGCATGGCAGACCAGCCCGAACACCCAAGCCGCCCCCGTGGCGGGCTGCGCCGCCTGTTGCCCTGGGGCGGCACGGACACCGCGCGCCCTGCCGCTGCCCTGCCGACGGTGATCAATGGCGAGCGCAGCGGTCATGGCCTGGCCGCGCACCAGCTGGTGCCGGCCAAGGCCAAGTCCGGCGCGCACGATCCGGCCGCTGCCACTGCATTGCTGATACGGCTGTTCTCGCATGCCGCGCATCCCGAAGCGCTGCTGCTCGCGTTCGCCGAAGGCATCGCCAGCCTGCATGGCGAGCTCGGCGACATGGGCGTGCGCCTGAGCGCGGCGTATGCGGCCGGCGATTGGCCCGGCTATGGCCGTGCCTTGCGCCAGCTCATCGACAAATACATCCGCACCATCGATATCGGCGATTCGCTGGCCGAAGGCCGCACGGAAGCCGAGCAGCTGCGCGATCTGCTGCGCCACGCGCTGGGCAATGCCCTGGCCACGCTGTTGCAACGCAGCCCGGAGCTGGCCGAAGAGGCGCAAACGCTGGCATCGGCGCTGCGCCACTGGCGCCCCGGACACGAGCTGATCACGCTGGAACAACGCCTGCGCGAACTCAGCCACCAGATCGGCCTGCGCGCCGAAGATGCCAGCGAACAACAGAACCTGTTACTGGGCCTGTTCGACCTATTGCTGGAGAACGTCGGCGAACTCCTGGACGATCGCAGCTGGTTGCAGGGCCAGATCTCGGTGGTGCGGCAACTGATTTCCGGCCCGCTGGATGTCAGTTCCATCGAACAGGCACGCGGCACCCTGCGCGAGGTGACCTACAAGCAGGGTCTGCTCAAGCAGGGCATCGCCGAGTCCAAGACCGCCATGCGCGAAATGATGGTGTCCTTCGTCGACCGGCTGGACGGCATGGCCACCAGCACCGGGCAATACCACGACCGCGTTGCCGGCTATTCGCAGGCGATCGGCGAGGCGCGCGGCATCCCCGACCTCAACCGGCTGCTGCAGGACCTGCTGCAGGACACCGCCGGCGTACAGGCACAGGCCCTGGCAGCGCGCGACGAACTGCTCGCGGCACGCCGGCAGGTGGAAGATTCCGAACAGCGCATCGCCTTGCTCGAACAGGAGCTCAAGGACGTCGCCGGTTTGGTGCGCGAAGACCAACTGACCGGCGCGCTCAACCGGCGCGGCTTCGAAGAACTGTTCCAGCGTGAAGCCGTGCGCACCCAGCGCAGTGGCCAGCCCCTATGCGTGGCAATGCTGGACCTGGACGACTTCCGCCGCCTCAACGAGACCCACGGCCACGCCGGCGGCGACGCCGCGCTGCGCCATACGGTGGAGGTGGCCAAGGCGGTGCTGCGCACCACCGATGCCATCGCCCGCTTCGGCGGCGAGGAATTCGTGCTGCTGCTGCCGGACTCGACCATCTTCGAAGCCAGCGCGGCGGTGATCCGCCTGCAACGCGCACTGTCGCAGCGCTCGCTGCTGCATGACGACGTGCGCGTGTTCATCAGCTTCAGCGCCGGCGTGGCGCTACGCGGGACCGACGAGACCCAGGACGAGGTCATCCGCCGCGCCGACCGCGCCATGTACGACGCCAAGGCGGCTGGCAAGAACCGGGTGATCAACGCCGATTAGCGGCGATCGTCGGCGAACGCCCGGTGCACCCGGGCGATCGCTAAGCGGTATGTACCGTGCTGGCTGGCCTGGCGGCGCGCCGTGCATCAATGCGCGGGCTTGGCTCCGCGCAGCTTCTGAAACAGCATCACCGCGCCCAGCACGAGCGCGCCGGCGACCACGCCAACCAGCATGTTGCCCAGCGCTTCGACCAGCCAGCCCATGCCGCCGGCCGACTTGGCCAGATCCACCACCAGGTGATGCAGCGCCGGGATGTTGTGCACCAGGATGCCGCCGCCGACCAGGAACATCGCCAGCGTGCCGGCCACCGACAGGAACTTCATCAACCACGGTGCCGCCACCAGGATGCCGCGGCCCAGGGCCGCCAGCGCGGCGCCCTTCTTGGTCAGGTACAGGCCCAGGTCGTCCAGCTTCACGATCGCGGCGACCACGCCGTAGACGCCGATGGTCATCGCCAGCGCAATGGCCACCAGCACCGCCACCTGCTGCCCGAAGGACACCTCCGAGACCACGCCCAGCGAGAGCACGATGATCTCGGCCGAGAGGATGAAATCGGTGCGGATCGCGCCCTTCACCTTGTCCTTTTCCAGCGCCACCACGTCCACGTTCTGGTCGGCCAGCGCGCGGGTGCGTTCGGCATGCCGCTGTGCTTCTTGCTCATCGTTGTGCAGAAACTTGTGCGCCAGCTTTTCCACGCCCTCGAAGCACAGGTAGGCGCCACCGATCATCATCAGCGGCATCACCAACGGGACGTTGTAGCCGCGCCCGCGCAGCCACGCTTCCAGCGCGCTGATCGCCAACGCCGCCGGCACCAGGATCATCTTGTTGACCAGCGAGCCCTTGGCTACCGCCCACACCACCGGCAATTCGCGGTCGGCCGTGACGCCGGTGACCTGCTGCGCATTGAGCGCCAGATCGTCGCCCAACACGCCTGCGGTCTTCTTGGCCGCAACCTTGGTCAGGATGGAAACGTCGTCCAGCAGTGTGGCGATGTCGTCGAGCAGGGTGAACAGGCTGGCACCGGCCATGCGCAAGGTCCTTCTGGGGTGGTCGCGAATTCTCGCCGATCCCGCACCCGCGTGGGGTGATGAGCGGCCATTGCGCGGTCGTTGCACGCTGTTGGCAGAGCGATGCAGGCACCGCAGCGCCTGCGCTTGCGGCCGTTCGTACTCGCCTTGGGCAGGTTTGCCTGCGGTGTGCGCAAGCGCGCGGATTCACTACGCGACGACCCGTCGCTGGCCACACTCGCCGCCTGCATGACGCCCCCGGAGATGGCCTTGAGTCACAACGACCCGCACCGCGCCCCGGCCGCAAGCCCGGCAGATCATGCCGTGGTTGGCGGCATGAGCCGGCGCACGCAGATCCTGCGCTTGTTGTTGCGCTATCGCGGCTCGGGCGTGTTCGCTGGCATGAACCTGGACCCGGCGGCCATCAACGAATACGAAGTGCCCGCAGAAGGCACCCCGGACCAGTTCGTCTCCGACCTGGAATCGCTCGGGCCCACCTTCGTCAAACTGGGCCAGATGCTGTCGACCCGGCCGGACATCGTGCCGCCGGAATTTGCCACCGCGCTGGAGCGCATGCAGGAGAACACCAGCTCGGTGCCGGTGGAGCGCATCCGCCAGATCATCGAGGAAGAGCTCGGGGTCTCGGTCAACAAGGCGTTCTCGTTCTTCGACCCGGTCCCGTTGGGCTGCGCCTCGCTGGCGCAGGTGCACCGCGCTGCGCTGCGCGACGGCACGCCGGTGGCGATCAAGGTGCAGAAGCCCGAAGTGGCCGCGCAGGTGCGTTCGGATCTGGACGTGCTCAAGAGCTTCGCCACTGCCGCCGACCGTCTCACCGGCATTGGCCGGCGTGTGCGCTTTGCCGACTGGCTGGGCGAATTCGGCAAGACCCTGCGCGCCGAGCTCAACTACGAAGACGAAGCCGAAACCCTGGCGCGCTTCGGCAAGCACCTCAAGCCGTTCCCCTTGCTGTGGGTGCCGCAACCGGTGTGGGACCTGAGCAGCCGCAAGGTGCTGACCATGCAGCTGGCCGAAGGCGTGCGCGTGGACAAGATCTCCGGTCTTCGCCGCACCGAACAGCCGATGGACGAGCTGGCCGCGGAACTGGTCAAGGGGTATCTGGACCAGATGTTCGTGCATGGCGAAATCCATGCCGACCCGCATCCGGGCAATTTGCGGGTGCTGCAGGACGGGCGTCTGGCCATCTTCGACCTGGGCATGGTGGCGCATGTGCCGCCGCGCCTGCGCGAGCGCCTGCTCAAGTTGCTGTTTGCCGCGGTCGATGGGCGCGGCGAGGAAGTGGCCGAAGAGACCATTGCGCTGAGCACGCGGCTGGAGGATTACGACGAAGAACGCTACCAGCGCGAAACCGGGCAGATGATCGCGCGCTACGCAGCGCACGATGCCACCTCCGAAGGCCGGGTGGTGCTGGATCTGGTGCGTATCGCCACCTCGACCGGATTGCGGACGCCGCCGGAGTTGAGCCTGCTCGGCAAGACCTTGCTGAATCTGGAAGGCGTGTGCCGCGCGTTGTCGCCCACGCTGGATACCCGCCGCATCGTCGAGCGCCATCTGCAGCACGTGATGCGCGCGCGCCTGAAGAAATCCCTGTCCGCGGCCAACCTGGCCAGCGAGGCGATGGAACTGCAGCACCTGGTGCGCGAAGGACCGCGCCGCATGTCCGAGATTCTGTCGCTGGCTGCGGAAAACCGCCTGCAGATGCGCGTCACCGGGCTGGAAGAATCGCACCTGATGGAAAGCCTGCAGAAGATCGCCAACCGCGTGGCGGCGGGCATCGTCACGGCTGCGCTGATCATGGCGTCGGCGCAGATGATGCGCATCGAAACCGGCTTGAAGTTATGGGGCTACCCGGCTATTGCGATGGTGCTGTTCCTGCTCGGGGTCGTGCTGGGGCTGGGCATTGTGGTCAGTGCGCTGCTGTTCGACCGCCGCGTGCGAGCGCGCGAAGAGCGTGGGCACCGCTAGTCGTTAGGGCTGGTTGCCGCAGGTGGGCGCCTTGGTGCCCTGCGGGCAGGCATTGGGTCTGCGTCAGTCACCAGCCTGCGAACAAGTGCCCCTGACAAGACCGCGCCGCACGCACCCGGCGGGCGCGGCCGGAACCGGCATGTGACGTGTAAGCGACGGTTGCTGCGCGCTGTCCACGTTCAGTGACGACTGCTTCTTATCGTGTCGACAGTCCGTTCAACCGCGCAGGCAGGTGTGAGCGATTGCGCGTCAGGGGTAGCGCCTGTGATCTCCGCATTGCATGCGTGCACGACACGTGCAGCGAGCACAACCACTACCACGCGTGGGCGCAAGGGATCTGACGCCACCTGCGCTTCAGCATCTTCGCACTGGTTGGTGCGCACGGATGCGTCGCCGCTGTCCGGCGATGCTGGGCCGGAGGTCAGGCCGGATCTGTCTGCAACAAACATTTCAGTCAGCTTCGGCGCGGCATAGTCCGTCATCCGGGTGTCACATTGCAGGTGGCGCACAGGACATGGCGAGCAAGGCGTCCGGTACGCGCTCGCACCATTCCCCCACGGACGCTGCGCATGCATTGGATGTTGTTGGTTTCGTTGTTGCTATTGCTGTGGCTGTTGGTCGCTTCTCCGCGTCTGGCATGGCTCAAGGCTGGCCTGTTGTCGCTCTTTCTGCTGCTGCTCAGCGCCTGGGGATTGGTCGACCGGCTCAGCGGCGACGGTATCAATGCAGCCACGCTGTATCACCTGCGCGCCGACATGGACGGCGCCGGCGTCAGCGACTTTTCCGGCTATATCGCGGTTTTCGTCGGCATGCTGTTGCTCTCGCTGAGCCCGCTGTTGCTGGTGCGGGTACGCCGCTTCCAGCGTCCGCGTGACGGCGGCGCCGTGTTCGCAGGCTTTGTGGGCATGTTGCTGGTCGGCATCGCCGCAAGCCCGCTGTATCGCGATGGCAAGCGCCTGTACTACCAGCTGCGCCCGGTCGATTACGCCACCGTGGTGCCGGAATACCAGGTGCCGCAGCAACCGCTGCACAAGCGCAAGAACATCGTCTGGATCTACGGCGAAAGCCTGGAGCGCACCTACTTCGACGAACAGGTGTTTCCGGGCCTGATGCCCAATTTGCGCGCGCTTGCGACCGAAGCGGTGGACGTACGCAATCTCGCCTCCGCCGAAGGCAGCGGCTGGACCATCGCCGGCATGGTCGCCTCGATGTGCGGCGTGCCGCTCACCACCGCGCCGGGCGATGAAAACAGCATGGACCGCATGGGCATGTTCCTGCCCGAAGCGCGCTGCCTGGGCGATTACCTCAAGGATCAGGGCTACCGCAATCATTACGTGGGCGGTGCCGATGCCAGCTTCGCCGGCAAGGGCCGTTTCCTGTCCAGCCATGGCTTCGACGTGGTGCATGACGTGCACCATTTCCACGACCAGGGTGTCGCGCCAAAGCACTTTTCTGCATGGGGCGTGCACGACGATGTCCTGCTGGACGACGCCTGGGATACCTTCCAGACGCTGTCGCGTGCCGGCCAACCCTTCATGCTGACCACGCTGACCATGGACACCCACCATCCGGCCGGCCACCTGCCACTGGCGTGCAAGGGCCAGCAGTACGACAGCGCACTGGGCGATATCGGTCTGCTGCATGCAATCAAATGCAGCGACCGTTTGATCGGCGAACTCGTCGCACGCATCCGCAGCAGCCGGTATGGCAAAAACACCATCATCGTCATCGCCTCCGATCATCTGGCCATGCCCAACGACCTGAGCGACGTGCTGGCCAAGCAGAAACGCGAGAACCTGCTGTTGTTCCTGGGCAAGGACATCGCGCCACAACAGGTCCACACGCGCGCAGGCAGCACGCTCGATTCGGGCGCAACGCTGCTGCAGTTGCTGGAACCAGGCATGCGCACGCTGGGCTTTGGCCGCTCGTTGCTGGCCCGCGATGCCCCACCCAGTGCCAGCGCGGCCGCCAGCCGCGACAGCGGCAAGGACTATCCGCGCTACCTGGCCTACGCGCGCACGCTGTGGACCGGGCGCAGTACGCGCATGCTGCGCATCAATGGCAATGGCGATGTGGTGGTCGGCGTGCAACAGGTGCGCCCACCGGTGCTGCTGGAATACGACAAGGACACCAACCTGAAAACGGTGTACCTGGAAAACACCTCGCGTCAGTTCGACCGCACGCATTCCAAAGGCACGCTGGCCTATGTGGACCGCTGCACGGCGTTCGAAGACGGCTCGGCCGATGGCCACTGGTGTGCGCTGGTGGTGGACCGCCACCAGAGCATGAAGCTGTATCGCGACCCGGACCTCACCCGCGGCATCGCCGTCGACGCGCCGCTGGAAGCCACCCAGCAGGGCCCGCGTCCGCGCGTGCGTCAGCCGATCATGCTCACCCAGGCTGCGCGCAAGACCGATGCCGGCCGCTACATGCTCGAGCTATACGCCAAGCGCCGGCCCACGCGCGCGTTCTGGGTGGAAGCGGTGTCCTCCGAACGTAAGGTCGTCCTGGCACAGCAATGGGTCGTGCCCGACGCCGCCGGGCGCATCCGCATGCCGGTGGGCCTGGAACATGCGGTGGAAGACCTGGAGATTCGTGCCTGGCTTGATTACACCGAAGACGTCAGCGTGGACGACCTGGCCTTGGTCAAGGACATCCCGGTGGCGGATCGCTCCTGATGTGCCGACATGCGTCCATCGATGGTCGGGCATGGTTGTGCAATCAGCGCAAGCCGACCGACTTGCCGCTGCGCAGCCCTCGCCGACCTCGCCAGCTCAGTCATCCGACGCAGGCGCACCATCTCCGGCCTCGCGTGCCACGGCGGCCCCTGCACGACTGAAGCGGATCTCCTGCGGCGACTGCAACGCAATGCCCACCGTCGCCATGCGCTGCAGCAGCGCGAAGAACAGCTGGCTGCGCACGCCATACGAATCGCGCGGACTGCTCACGTAGGCGAACGAGTTGAAATTGACGTGCCCGCCGGCCAGCGAATCGATGAACACCGATGGCGCCGGTTCGGCCAGCACCTTCTCGTGCTCGGCGAACAAGGCCAGCAACATGTCGCGCACCCTGGCCACGTCGGTTTCCAGCGGCACCGAGAACTGCAACTGCACACGGCCCATCGGATTGGACAGCGTCATGTTGCGCACGCTCTTGGTGATCAACTCCGAGTTGGGCACGATCAACGTGGAGCGGTCGCCCACCTGGATTTCGGTCGCTCGCACGCTGATCTTGCGCACGTCGCCTTCCTGATCGCCGATACGCACCCAATCGCCGATCTTCACCGGACGCTCGGCCAGCAAGATCAACCCGGACACGAAGTTCTGCGTAATCGCCTGCAGACCAAAACCAATGCCCACCGACAGTGCGCTCAACACCAGCGCCAACCGCTTCAAATCCAGACCCAGCGCCGTGAGCCCCCACACCACCACGATCAACCAGCCCAGATAGCGCGCCACCGTGCTGATCGAATTCCGCGCTCCCGCATCCAGTTCGGTCTTGGGCAGATAGGTGTTGAGCAGCCACTTCTGCACCACATGGACCACGACCAGTCCTAGGACGGAGACGAGCAACGCACGCACCACCGCCGCCGGCGTGATCGTCAGCTCATTGCCGATTTTGATACCGTGCGAGACGTTTTCGGCCCAGCCGGTCACGGCGGACAGGTTGGCCCCATAAGGCGTGACCAATGCGGCAATGCCCAGCAGAATCAATAGGACACGCACCACTGCAGACAGCAACAGGCCCAGTTGCACCAGGCGCCCGCTGCCGGCACCAGAGGCATGCGACAGCGCACGGCTAAAGCGTCCGTCCGGGTTGAAGATCCAGGTCAGCAGGTCGTCGGCGAACACCACCAGTAACCCGAGCAGGCTGCAGATCAGCGTGATCCAGATGATCTGCCGGGCGATAAACAGCGACAGATTGATATAGCCGAACAGGGCAGCCAACAGCGACACAATCACCGCAACATGCCCGAGCAGGCGGATCAGCACGATGAAACCGCCACCTCGCGACACCACAGGTGGTGGCTCGCTGCTGTCGACATTGGCTTGCCCGGCGCTCGCAGCGCGTGCACGCAGCGACAGACTCAGGCCAGCCAGGGCTGACAGGATCAAACCGGCATACAACAGCGCAGCAATTGCGTCGGTGGCAGTGGTTGCGGCATCGCTCGTGTGCGCCACCTCGTTGAGCTTCATCGCCATACCGCTGAACCAGCTCACCGCCGCGGTCGCCAAGCAATGCAGCCTCAGGCGATCGACGGTCGCGTCATCCAGTGGAAACAACCGCCAGGTGGGCTGGTGCTTCATCAACAAGCTGGCGCTCAGCGAGCCGATAAACGCAGCGACGAAACTGATAATGACAAAAGCACTCAGCAATTGATCCAGATCGGCCGGCACCTGAGCAATGGCACGAACCGTTTCGACGAGGACCCATGCCGCGATGCCAAGACTGAGCGTTCCGATCAACAGAAACCACAGGGCCAATCCGGAGCGGCGCAAACGGCCCCCAGGCGCACGTGAGGCGGCATAGCGACGACCGAGATGTCGCAGGAAAATGCGCAGCGGAAATGCCAACAGTAGTGCGATCAGCGCGCCAGTCACCAGGCTGCCCACACCATTGGCGGCCGTCCCACTCCGCAGGAGCTGCGCTGCCTCATCATACAAAGCTCGCAAACGCGCGCGGTCATCCGGCCATTGCTGTGAAATCTGGTTCCAGAGAGCCGGCGATAGAGGAGATGCCACACGCGTGGACATCTGCACGCTGAACAGTTGTGCGCGCTTTTGCTCAAGTCGATCGGCCAGATCACGCGCTTTGGAATCCAGAAGATTGGCGCGTTTGAATTCTGCATCCAGCGCGCTCTGCTCTTTTTTTAGCGCTTCCCGCTGTTTTTTCAGATCGCTCGCTTCGCCGCTTTGGGCATCCCCCAATCCGGCCAGCTGTGAACTGATTTGCTTGAGTGGCGGATCCAGCTCGCGCGCCAGGTCCTGTACCTGCCGCTGCGCCGTTGTCACTTGGTCAATCAGCTTACGCAGCTGCTCGTCGTCGGCCTTTTCCAATGCGGCATCGGCTGTGTCCAGCGACTTTTGTGCATTGTCCAACTGCGTCTGAGCTGTCTCCAACAGCGTGTCTTCTTCCTGGGCGAAAGCACCCACATGGACAAGCCACAAGGCGCAGCACAGCAGCACACGCAGCAACACGCTCGAACGGGCAGACGCGGATCGAAATTCGGACACAGGCAGACATCGCACAAGCGCGGGACCGCGCGGTGCCGGCATTTTAAGGCACCTTCCTATCGGGCCAATCACCGCCGCGGTGTCGATTCATGCGGACGCAAGCGTACCGACCGGCACGCAATGCGCCGCGTCCGCAGGCAACCCAGCCGCGATGACTCACAGACTCGGACAGGACCGGGAGGACACTGTCGGCAAGTACAACGACGTTTACAGTGCAAGATCTGATTGATAGCGCGGAGCAGACCCACATGCCGCAGGCATCCTGCTGCTTCGCAGCAACCAAGGCGCAGTCACGCCATCATGGCCGCAGGCGGACCGGGTCTCGGCTCAGCGGCGCAGAACGCCAACCAGCGCGCGCCGCGCTTTGCCAAGGACCTGCGCGCCCACTCAGCCAACCCGCGCATGAATGGGCATGCCGCGTTGTCACTTTGCGACAACACGCCGCTGACGCAGAATCGAGCCACCGCTGCGGCAGACGCAGCGGATGACCGCGAAGGAGATCCTCTATGCAGATTCAGATCCAGACCGACAAGCACGTGCCACACGATCCGTCCGTTGTGGCGCATGTCGAAAAGACCTGCACCGCCCAGCTGGCCCATTTCGCCAGCGACATCACCCGTGTGGAAGTGCATTTGCGTGATGAGAACGGCCAGCGCGGCGGCGCAGCGGATCGAACCTGCAGCATCGAGGCGCACGTCGCCGGCCTGCCGCCGATCGCGGCTACCAACAGCGCCGAAACGACGGCCTCTGCCGTGACCGGAGCTGCGCGCAAACTGCGCACTGCCATCGAACATGCACGCGGCAAGCAGCACTCCAAGGCCACCGCCCCGCCGCCGGACATGCTTTGATCTGATCTGGAGGTTGGCATCTGCCTCGGCGGCTGCCAACCTTTGCGGCGATGGCATCGCGGCACGTCATCTAGCGATGCGCGAAGCGCCCCTCCAAAACCTGTGACCCTTAAACGGCATTCGGCCCGTCGCACTCATCTTGCGGCGGGCCGAATGCTTTGAATCTCTTGGTGCTTACGGAAAGAGCCCAATCCCAAGCACACGGCGCCGATTTTTAGGATTGTCGACCTGATTTCTGGCTTTTATGCCAGCAGCAGCCAGGCAACATGACTAGCGACGCAGATAACCCGCGTAGCGACAGGCTGAGCCGCACCAATCGGGTGCAACGTAGCCTGGATCCTTTCGCCCATTGCACGGCATTGCTGAAGGTATACGTATGGTTGCTTCCCACAGCAGCACGGGATTATGTCTTGAGTCCGGCAGCAAACGGATCGGACTCGCCTTGCGCAGTTCGGCTTTCGATCTCCATTTCTTACCGGCAGATTCGTAAGTCAGCCCGTTCGAGTTCCCGGCAACTCCCAGGCGCTTCAACCGTAATTGCATGGCCTGGAAAAGATAGCCAACCGCTGCTGCAATTTTCCATGATCGCAGCAATGCAATCGCTCGACAGCGAACTGGCCACGGACCGACGC
This sequence comes from Xanthomonas sp. A1809, assembly GCF_017746015.1. Lineage (NCBI taxonomy): Bacteria > Pseudomonadati > Pseudomonadota > Gammaproteobacteria > Lysobacterales > Lysobacteraceae > Xanthomonas > Xanthomonas sp. A1809. Next base: position 190,101 of record NZ_JAGHWZ010000004.1, read on the forward strand.
AGCCACTCGATTCCCTCATCCAGCCCGGCTCGCCCCGGCCCGCAGGGTTCGGCAGCGTGTGGCTGGCATGCGAATCAGGGTATGCGCAGAAACAGATAAGCCGCAGTGGTGTTAGGGAAAATGCGGCTCAAAGGGCCGGCTGCTGCCTTGGTGCGGTTGCACCTTGTTGGTTTCGCGATCTTGGTGCTCGGAAATGCTGCCATCTGCTCTCCAAGCCACACCACGCGTCCTGGGCGATCGCTCGAACACTCCACCCCGTCATCGCGCCATCGCTCCGCGCGGGCACCGACGCCCATCAACCAACGCATGTCTCCACGCTGGCGCACACACGCGCACGTCTTCGTCCCTGCAAGGACGGCCGCGGCAGCAAACATATTTGGCCAGCACAGACGAATTGATTGTTCGGATGTGGAATGATCGTTTCGCCAAGCGCGCGTCAAGATTCTGTGGATTCATGCGAACTTCAAGCTCGCCGACGACGATGACACATACCACGCAAGGTGGCCGTGGATAGCAGGGACGCCTGGGCGCATCGATTGCGAGCGAAGAAGTCACGCTCTGGTTGCACGGGCAGCTGAGCGCAGCATATGCACCTTGCCGGGTCGGCGTGCCGCACGTCACGCATGATTGTCCGGTCCACGCGTCTGGCTGCCGATCGCGATCCCCACGCTGCAATCAAGCCCCTCGCCGCCATGCCCTTCTTGATGAGGTACCCATCGTCCGGCGCTATCGATCAATCGCCCCGCAAGCCTGGGCGAGAGCATGCCGATATCCCCCCAACGCGAGGACAAGCCGTGACGAAGATCTCTTCAGCCAGTACCTCTCAGCAACCGCAAGCCACAAGCGGCGATATTGTGATCGAGATACCGGCACAACGATGCGACGATACATCGACGCCCAGGATCGATTCTCCCCTCTCCGCCCTGCCGCCCAGACCTTCGGGACGACGCAATAGCACAGGAAGCGACAGCGGATATGAAACCGCCAACGATGCAGACCTGTCCCCCTATGGAAGTCCGCAGCTGCATGCTCCGCTGCGTGGGGAAGAGGGCAGCAGCGAGCAGTTCTACGACGCTGAAGACTCCTTGGAACCGTCGGCCTTGCCATCACTTTCCCAGGAACACGCTGCACAACATGGCTCCCAAGCGCATGCATCCACCTCTGCGACAGGCACTGCGCGCTTGGGCGCACTGGCGGCGTCGGTCCGCGCAGGTGCAACACATGGAGTCACCACCCTCCTTGGACCCGCCGCGACAGCGGTCGCAGCTGCGGCGCGCGGTGTCATACCGATCAACTTCGACAAACAATACCTGGGCGCTGCGCTGGGACATCTCGTGCACCAGACCACCTCCGTGGGACCGACCACGTTCGTGCGCGAGTTGATCGGCGAAGCGCTGTTTGCCGCGTTTCGCCAGCTCCCACCCGAAGCAGTCGTTGCCATGCAGGCGGTGTCGGGCACGCTGCATCTGGCCCTGCATACGCTGCGGCGCAACCGCGAAAACCGCAACCCGGATGCCGCCGCCCGAGGTTTTCACAATCTGAATCTTGAACAGTGGGAAGCGCTGTCCGAAGACGAACGTCATCACAAGAGGAGCGAGCAGCAACATTACTCGAATCTGGTCACCCGGCTCGCGCTGACCGGCATCTTGAGCAATATCGCCATCGGCGCTGCGGGCAAGGCTTCTGGCCGACCGGAGATGGCGGCCAGGCTGCTGGCCAGTGAGCTCAAGGTCGCCCCTTATGCTGCGGCCCGCGACGCCATCCAGGCGACATTCCGCATGGTGGGAATGCGGTCACCGACCAACGGTGGCGTCAGCGATCCCCACGTCACCAGTGCAGGCAGGTTTTACGGCATGGCCAACGTCCTGACCAACCTGGCGTCGAACGAGCTGGAGGCACCAGACTTTGCATCGGCCAGGCAGCGCTGGGCAGGACTGATGTCGCCCTTCAACATGGGAGAGGCGACCAGGGTCGTCTTTCAGCAAGCGGCGGTGAACGCGGCCTTGAATGTCGGTCTGGAGACAGCCGACTGGCTCAATGTCACCCAACACGAAGCCGACGAAGCCGGGACGCAGCAGATCTGGGAACCAACCTGGAAGGCCAAGCGCGAGGATTATGAGCGGGTCATGGATCATTCTGTCGCGCGCACGGCCGCCATCAATTCCAACATCGCATTCGGTACAGCAGTCAACATGATTGGCACCTGGCTCGGTTTGTCGCCAGCACGCAGCGCATTGCTCTCCAATACGTTGGCGGGCATGGCTGCCGGCATGCAGTACAAGGTCATCGCCGGCACCTGGCAGGCTGCAGCGGCGGTGCGCGAAGCCGAGGCCGCTCGCACGCGAACTGAGTGAGCGTGGCCGCGCCTGGCGACGGCTATCGCGCAGCCATCGGCAAGTGCAGCACCTGGTGGTCGCACACGCACTGCCGGTTCACCGGCGGTGCGTGTGCGACAGCTGTGTGGTGGCTCCACGCGCAGCCTCCAGCACGTCCTAACAAACCGACCGGCGGCGGCGGACAGCAGGGATTGATCGAAAGCTAGGCTGCGTATGCCAATTCTCAGCTCAGGTCGCGGCTAGCGGGTCTCTGCACCACAGGTCTCCAGCCGCGCGACGCACCTTGTCGACCCATGATGACGGATGCTGCTGTGGCGATCGCCATTTCAGTCACCGTATGCGCGACAGCACGGTCACCGCTCTATTTCTGCAGATAGTTCCGTCGCGGGGCGCCGCCGCTTTGTACGGTCCTACGCCATCACACCAGGGAATCCCCGCGCACATCGGGCTGCGCCTACGTCCTCCTGCAGTGGCACACCCGCTATTCATCAATCACACCACGCCTTAGCAGAATCGAATGAATGGCATGCGCATATTTATCGCGCTCGCCCGGCGTTTCGGAATGGTAGGCGCCTACTGCAGCCCAGGTATTTCCATATTTATTGGTCATCTCGCGCAACCTCCAAGCTGCCACATACACGCTGACGCACGGCTGCATCAACGCGTCCTTGGAGATTCCATAGCCGGATAGCCGCCGCAGGTGGATGGAGTTGATCTGCATCTTTCCGTAATCCACCGTACCGTTGTTGTTGCGATGGATCGCGTCGGCGCGACCGCGCGATTCCTGCCAGGCAATGGCCCGCAGCACCCAAGGGTTGACATGCTGATATCCGGCAGCTTCTTCGAAGCAATCCGCACGTGCGAAAGGCGCTGCGCATGCCAGCGCTGCCGCAAACAAAATGCGCTGCGGACCAGCCCCTGCCCGACGACCACGTCCGGACCATTGCGCGCGCATGCGCCGCTTTGGCGAAAGCCCGGACGAGGCCTCCCACTGCCAATTGGATGCTTTATCGACATACTTGCATGCGATCGTTGAATTGATCATGTGTCGTTACCTCGATCTCGATTGAATACAGGTCTCCAGGTGAGTAGAGCGCCGGCACACAACGACCCACGACGCTCGACGGCGGCAACATAACGCCACCTGTACGCGATTTACTCAGGACCGACGAAACACTTAACAGGCAAGCGAAAAAACCTTTTTTCAACAATGCCGCGCGGATTTACTTATCGATCCTAGAACATTTTTTCACTTGCGCTCTTCGCGCGGACAAGCGCGATTTCGCAAACTTTCTGACGATAATGGGTTGCCGCTTCTACTGTTCGATCGGGGCGCAAAACCCGCCCCGCAGCCACCGCCGTCTAGGCACGGCGGTTGATACAAAGACAAATCCCAGTTAATCAGAGAGGAATCGTCATGATGAATTCTTTGAACACACAGATCGGCGCCAACTCGTCCTTCTTGCAGGTCGATCCCAGCCAGAACTCGCAACCCGGTTCGAACCAGGGCCAAGGCATCTCGGAAAAGCAGCTGGACCAGCTGCTGACCCAGCTCATCATGGCCCTGCTTCAGCAGAGCAACAATGCCGACCAGGGTCAGGGCCAGGGTGGTGACTCTGGTGGTCAAGGCGGCAATTCGCAGCAGGCGGGGCAGCCCAATGGTTCCCCCTCGCCATACACCCAGATGCTCATGAATATCGTCGGAGACATTCTCCAGTCGCAGAATGGCGGTGGCTTCGGCGGCGGGTTCGGCGGTGGCTTTGGTGGCGGCCTCGGCACCAGCCTGGCCAGCGACACCGGATCGATGCAGTAAAAAACTGCTGGTCGCCCCTACCGGCCACGGCCTGCAGGTTGCCGCTTCATGCGTCAGCCTGCAGGTGCCTTGGTTGCTGTCACCGCAAACATTCGCTACCCACTTCAGGCGCGCTTGTCAGCTTTCGCGCCGCAGGTGCCTGACATATAGCCATCGGCATGCGAGCCGAGCCGTTCCGGCTTCAACGCAGACGAAATATCCGGATTTTCTTCCGGCACACGCCTTCTCAACTGGGTCTCCACTGCCGGCGTGACGTTGGTTGGATGTTCAACCGCACACCATCACGCCACGTCGCTCCACTAGAGCCTGCCGCGCCCACGTACCGGCCATGCACACTGCTGCCGGCCCAGCACTTCTTGACACGATTGCGCGCAACCGCCGCCCGCTGAAGGCTTGGATGCCGCTTCGCCCTCTTAGCGTCTACCGCAGATACCGAGCTGACTGCAAAAAACTTGTCTTTCGCACGCGACAAGGCTGCCATGTGATGGCCAGGTCAGGCTCCGGCAACGCATCAGAACCAGCATGTGCGAGTGACACATGCTGATTCCGGGCACCGCCCGATGATCATCCAGGCGGTGGCGTCAGGCGCTCCGGGTCAATACGCATACGCGCCAATTGCATGGCCCCGTTTGATGCTTTCCCAAACAATCCCGGCAGTATTGGGCCAATGGCATGCGCCGAATGTCAGGCGATCGCAGCAAGCCCCTCATCGCCTAGCGATGGCGTTCGCGAACCATCAGGGCGACACCACATGCGGGGTCAGCAGAAACAGCCGTTGCATGCGGGTCCCGCTTTTTTGGCGGTGCTTGAACAGATTACCGACCAATGGAATCTTCGACAGGCCCGGTACCGCATTCAGATCGGTCTCGTCGGCATCGTAGGCGTATCCTGCAATCAGCAGGCTTTGTCCTTCATTGACGAACGCCTGGGTCGTGATCTCGCTGGAGGTAATGACCGGAATGCCGTCCACGGTGTTAGATCCAAGCTGGCCATCCTCGATACGCACATCCAGACGCATCTGACCGTTCGGCGAGCCCGGCACCACGCTGGGCAGGACCCGCAACGACACCCCGGCGGAGAGGTTATAAAGATCGGCCGATGCGTATCCGCTGACCCGGACAAATGCCTGTTGCTTGTGGTCCATGACCGCTTCGACGTTGTCCAGCGTCGCAACCTGGGGCGAAGACACGATCTTGGCCTTGTTGGTTGTCTCCAACGCCGACACGCGCGTCATCAGGTAGCGTCCGGCGTCTCCCAGCACGGCCGTCAAGGTGCCCCCAGCCGGCGTGGTCGCGCCATCGGTGGCAGCGCCGCTCAATGCGCCGTTGAAGCCCAACTGACTGCCACTGCCGTTGCCGGTCTGTATGTCCGTGTGCTGGCTGTGGAAGCGCCAATCGACACCGAGATCCTGCATGGCGCCATCGCGGACCTCGATGATGGTGGCATCGATCTGCAGCAACTTGGGCCGGTTGTCCAGCTGTTGAATCAGGGTGCCATAGCTCTGCATCCGCTCCGGTCGATCGCGGATCAGGATGGCATTGGTACGCGGATCGGCTTCGATCACCGGCGCATCGGAGGCCAGCTCTGCGCCACCACCGACGTCGATCGGATTGGACTCGTCGCGCCGTGCCTTGCTGAGCTCCGGCCATACGCTGGCCGGCGACCCCACAGCCGCAGCAGCTCCACTGCCGGGCAACGGCGGGCTGACCGGCACGCGATCGGACGACGAGGCGCCCCCGAACCAGGACGAAGGCAGCCCGAGGATGCCGCTGGCTCCGCCACCTTGACCCTGTGCGGCATTGCCAAATGTGTTGGAGGACCCACCGCCGATGGGCTGTACCCGGCCAAAGTTGGCGCCAGGCCCGGGTATCGCCGCGACCGGGGCGCCGCGTGCGCCGTACATGCTGCGCAACAGGCTGGCCATGCCGGGAATCTGCACATCCTGGCCGCCGATGCGCGTCGTGTGGTCGGCCGCTTGCGCATAATGCAGCTGGAACACCTGCACTTCGGTGGCATCGCGCTGACGCGCGCCCTGCTCGACCTGCTTGGCAATCGCCGAAACGGTATCCACATACCCTGGCGGCCCGGAGACCACCGCCACATGCGCGGCCTCGTCGTAACGCACCGGGAAGCGCGGATCGTCCAGGCGCATGCGTGCAAGTGCGTCGCGCAGTGACTTCGTCGATGCAGTTCCCAGGCTCAAGGTCGCGCTCTTGGATTCGTTCGCACCCCAGATCCTGAGCACGGCACCGTCGTAGTACCAGACAAAGCCGTAGGTGGCCGCCAGATCGTCGAGGAATTTCTGCGGGGAGGTTTCGAATTTGCCGCTCAGGGTGCCGGTCACCTCTGGCGAGATCCAGGTGGCGATGGACTGGCTGGCGGACAGATCACGCAGCACTTCTTTGAGATCCTTGTTGTCGGCGACGTATTTGAACGTGCGCGAATGCCACGGGACCTGGGCGGCGTCGGCATGTGGCGACAACAGCGGCAGCAGGCTGAGCATCAGTACGGCGGCCAATGGAGCACGTCGGCGGTGGGCGGTGGTACAGGCAGGAGCCATGGCGTTCCCTCTGCTAGGCAAGTGAAAAAGTCGGTAGCGACCAGTGTAGGAAGTGCAAAGCCGGGAATGTCTCAATAAAGATCAGTGCGTCGCGCCTCCCTTGCCAGCCAGGTTGGCGGCATCGTGCAATTGCTGCTGGAAATGCAGGAAACCGAGTGCTTCGCCGAATTGCGCGATGAAGACGCTGGTCAGCAAGGCGAGCAGCAACAACGCCAGCACCCCACGGATTGGCTGACTCAAGTTCGACGGTTCGAGTTTGTCGGCCGCTCGCGCCACCAGGCCGATCGCAAGATCCACCAGCACAAGCACCAGCATCACCGGTGCGGACAGTTTGACGACGGCGGCCATCATGCTGTCGGATTGCTGGATCACGAACGATTCGGCAACCGCCCCCATGTTCGGCCCAAGCTGGGTCAGCGGCCACCAGCGAAACGATTCGAACAGCGCGCCGAGCAACATCAGCATGCCGCCCAATGCGTAGAACGACACGATGGCCAGTTGCAGCAGCACCGTGGACACCGGCGTGCTTTGCTGGCCGCTGAGCGGGTTGGTCATCTGCACGTTGTTGTAACCGGCAAGGTCGTCGATCAGCAGGCCAACGCTCTCGGCGATCCAGAACACCGTCGATGCGGCAAACCCGATCAGCAGACCGACGAACGCCTCCTTCAACGCCACCCCGACCAGGCCCGCCGCCTGGATCTTCGCCAGCGCATCGGCCGGCTGCCCATAGGCGATGAACGAGCTCAGGACGTAGATGACGCCATTGCGCGCGATTCCAGGAAGACTGTCCTGCGCTGTTGCCGGTAGCACGATGAACATCACGAACACCCGCACCCCGCACAGTGCCAGCAGGGTCAACAGCGACACGCCCTGCGAGGAAATGGCCAGCAAGGCATCGGTGGCGTCGTTCATCGGGCGCCCCCATGTGCGGCGCGGTGCGAACGCAGCGCGACCAGTGCCTCGATCGCGTCTTCTTCCTCCGCTGCGTCGCGTTGCGCCTGTCGGGCGCGGCGCGCACTGGCGGCCTTGTCTGCGTATACCTGCGCCTGTGCCTGCAGCTTGCTCAGTGCCTGCTGCACGGACGCGAGCTCATCGCGGGCGCTCTGCAATGACTGATCCGCCGCTGCCTGCGCCTGCTCGGCAGCACGACAGGCCTCCAGCAGCACGGTGCGGAAGCGTTCGTGCTGCAGGATCGTGTCGATATCGATCGAACCCCCCACGCCGGTTTTGTCCATCAGTGCGGCATCGCAGTTGGCCAAGCGTGTGGTGCAGGCCTCTGCCTCCTGTCTGCACCTGGCAAGTTCGCGGTCGCAGTGTTCCAACGCACGCCTGCAGTCACTCATGCGTTCCTGCATGCGCTCGCAGCGGCGTGCCTTGAGCTGGTGCAGCACCGACCAGGTGTGGGCAGGCTCACGCATCGTCGGTCACGCTGGCCAGCAGGTCCAGCGTACTTTCGTAGGCACTGAGCTGGTCGGTCGGTTGGCTGAGAAAGTCGCGGATCGCATCGATCCTGTCGATCGCTTCGTCGGCAACGGCATCGCTTCCCTGACGGTATTCGCCCACCTGCACCAGGGTTTCCACCTCGTTGTACTTGGCGAGCAGGCGCCGCAACCGGCCGGCGGCCTGGGAGTGGTCGGACGGGACGATCTGGCTCATCACCCGGCTCAGGCTGGCCAGCACGTCGATTGCCGGGTACTGGTTCTTGGCCGCGATCTCGCGAGAGAGAATCAGGTGCCCATCGAGGATGCCGCGCACTTCTTCGGCGATCGGATCGCTGCCGGTATCGTCCTCGGCCAGCACGGTGTAGAACGCGGTGATCGACCCGCTCTCGCCCATGCCCGCGCGTTCGAGCAGGCGCGGCAACTCGGCAAACACCGATGGCGGAAAGCCGCGGCGTGTGGGCGGCTCGCCGGCGGCCAGACCGATCTCGCGTTGCGCGCGGGCAAAGCGCGTCAGCGAGTCCATCATCAGCAGCACGCGCAGGCCCCGATCCCGGAAATACTCGGCGATGGCGGTGCCGACGTAGGCGGCCTTCGCGCGCTCGATCGATGAGCGATCGGAGGTTGCGCAGACCACGACGCTGCGTGCCAGACCATCGGCGCCGAGAATCAGCTCGATGAACTCCCGCACCTCGCGCCCGCGCTCGCCGATCAGCACGATCACGTTGACATCGCACTGCGTCCCGCGCGCGAACATTCCCATCAAGGTGCTCTTGCCGACGCCTGCTGCGGCGAAGATGCCCATGCGCTGGCCTTCGCCCAGCGTCATCAGGCCATCCACGATCCGCACGCCGGTCGGCATGGGGTGTTCGATCAGCCGCCGACGCATCGGGTCCGGTGCCTGCGCCTGGATCGGCACCCAGGTGTCGCAGGCGATGGCTCCTTGCCCGTCCGATGGCTCGCCCAGGCCGTCGAGCACGCGCCCCAGCAAGGCCGGTCCCACAGGCACCGCCAACGGGCGCCCCAATCCGATCACGCGCGTCTCGCGCGACAGCCCGATCAGTTCCCCGAACGGCGCCAGCAACGCCAGATCGCGACTGAAGCCCACCACTTCGGCCCGCTGCAACAAGCTGCCATCGCGTTGGCGCAACTCGCACACCTCGCCCAGGCTGACCTGCACGCCGGCCACCTTGAGCATGGTGCCGACGACTTCAACCACCTTGCCATAACGACGACCGACCGCGAGCGTGGCCAGTTCGCGTTCGAGGGTTGTCTCCAGCAGGGGCGTCTCAGCCAGCATCCGCCGGCTCCTGGGGTGCGGCCAACACGCGGCGAATGACGCGCCGCAGACTGCGCAGCTGATCGCGCAGATCGGTCTCGAACACGCCCGTATCCCATTCGCACACGCAGGCGCCCACGGCCAGGTCGGCATCGCCGCATAGCTCGACCTGCTGGGTCCAGCCCGCCTCGGTGGCGGCCGCAGCGAAGGCGCGCCGCGCAGCGTCCACCGCGTCGGGGTGCACGCTCACCCGCAGGGCCTTGGCCTCGTCCAGGGCACCTTCCAAGGCCTGCGCCGCACGCGCATACAGCGCCGCGGGATCGTGTCCGAGGATGATGTGCTCGCAGGTGCGCGCCACAATCTCGGCCAGACGCTCGCGTGACCGCTGCGCGGCCGCTTCGGCGGCAAAGGCATGGCGCAGGCCCGATTCGTTCCACTCATCGAGCTGACGTCGCAGGCCGGCTGCATATCCCAGGCGTGCGCTGCGCTCGGCCTTCTGGCGCGCATCGTGCAGGATCGCCTCGGCCTGCTGCTGGGCCTCGTCGACCAGCGCCTGTGCACGTGTCTGCGCCTGGCTCAGGGCCTGTTCGCAGCGTGCGTGTACCTCGGCAGTGGCAGCGTCCAGCGCCAACACCGAGGCCAGCGCCTCGCGCGGAATGACATCGCAATCCAGACCGATCGCATCGGGCGTTGACCTCAACCACAGACGCATGACGCCTCCGGTATCAGGGTGGGAAGCGCGGTCAGGAAGGCATCGCTCGCACCGTCTGCTGCGACGGTGGCCACCTGCGCGGCGCCCAACGGCAAGGACAGCGCCAGCAGCTTGGCAACAACCGGGTTGGACCAGACGCCATCGGCCTGCATCCGCCGCCAACCGTCGCCGACCCACGCCGCCTGATCGGCATCGCGTGGCAACAGGGGCACGGGGAGGCCGGCCGACGCGTTCTGGCGCACATGCTCAAGCACGGCCGGCCCCACACACTGTTCGAGCCAGTCCAGACGTTCGCGCTCGATACAACGACGCACCGCCAACCCGCGCGAGAACAACGCCCGCGCGATCAGGACCTTGGCCAATCGCGCGGGCATCAGCAGGGCAAGTTGGTTCGCATGCAGGCCGAGTGCAGACGGCGACAATTCCGACCATCCAGACCACGCCTGGATTACCCGCATACGACGGTGGACGGGCGCCGCTGCCCAGCCCGACGCTGCCACCGGGCCAAGCCAATGCGCCACCCGTGCGGCGTCCAAGGACTCTGCCAGTTGCGCCAACGCGTCCGTCCAGCGCTGAACACAGCGTGCCGCATTGTCGATCCGCGTGTCGTCCATCCCGCGCTCACCCGGCTTTGCCTTTCGTCAACTCGCGCAGGCGCTGCCAGCCGCCCCACCGGCCCGCCTGCGGGTTTGGCCACCAATACAGCGCCGCCGCACCCGCCAGGCACAACGCCAACGCACACCCGGCCAGCCACGGCCATGGCGAAGGTCTCGGCGGTGCCGATGCGGTGAACTGCGCATCGCTCTCCGCTCCGCCCGGCACCAGCGTGACGCTGACGTTTTCGTAGGTGAGTCCCTCCACGCTGTGCATGACCAACGTCTTGATGTTGGGCACCAGGCTGGTCAGATCGCTACCGACGCGAAACTTGATGAACACCGCAGCGCTGGACGGTTTTACCGAGGTGGACAGCGGGTCGTTGTTGGGCAGCACGATTTCCACATCGGCCGAGATCACCCCATCGATATTCGACAAGGTCTGCGATAGCTGCTGCGACACACCATAGATGAAACGTACGCGCTCTTCGGTGGGTGTCGAGATCAGCCCGTCCTTCTTGAACATCTCGCCGAGATTGGCGTGCCGCTCATGCGGCAAACCATGCGCGCGCAGCACCTCCAGCGAATAGGACACCTGATCGTGCGGTGCGTTCACCGCCCAGGTCTTGCCGTCGTCTGGCGTGACCTTGGACGCATCCACGCCCGCATGCAGCAACACCTCGAGCATGTCGTTGGCATCATTTTCGGTGAGCCCGGAGTACAGCTGCTGACTGCACGCAGACAGCAGCAGCGCCACCAGCAGCACCACCAGGCATCTCGGCGCGCGCATGCTACTGGTTCTTCACCAGCGTCTGCACGGCGTTCTTTCCCGATTGCGCCACGCCCACGCTGACATTGAGGTTGAAGCCGACCATGGTCAGCTCGTGCATCAACTTGATCTGCTGCGCTGCCATTTCCTGCAGCCCCATGGTCGGTGCCTGCATGCTGAAGGCATCGATATGCTCGGCGATGGTACGCACGCCATCGTTCTGCACATCGACCACCCGGCTCATCATGCTCGGGTTGCCTACGCGCTGCATGGCGGGCGGCAAGGGGCTGGAGGATTGCATCAGCGCTTGAAAGCGATTCACCAGCGCTTGGTTGGGCGTCGCTACCGGCGACAGCGCTTGGGTCGCGGCAGCACTGGTGCCGGCAATCGCTTGGACAGGAGGAATGAGCGTCATCACATACTCCTATGGGGTCGGGACTGGCGTCACTCAGGCGCGCAGGTACTGCGAATTCGGAACTTCCATCGGTGCTGAAGATTCGACCGGTACTTCCGCCGGCGCGGACGTTGGGGTGCTTCGCCCGGACAGCGCCTTGACCAGGGCCACCGCATCGGCATCGGCGTCTTCTTCGATCAGCCCGTCTGCAACGCCATGCCACGACGGGTCCCCCATCGCGAACAGGCAGCAGGCGTACAAGGCCCTGCACAGCGGCTTGGAGCCGGCGTCGCTCTCCAGTTCGCGCAACAGGCGCGCACCTTCGACGTAATTGCCGCGCTTGATCGAAATCCATGCATCGAAGGTGTCCAGCGCCTTCAGCTCCGGCCGCAGGACGCGGACTGCGGCCAGCACAGCGGCAGCGTCCTGAATCTTTTCATGGGTGAGTCCGACCGTGATCAGTTCGATGAGCCCACTCACGACCGACCCGGGACATTGAATCTTCTCCACACTGCACCTCGTTTTTAATGGCATGCGGACCGTACACGTGGGGAACGCTACGCGCGCCACGCCGGCCGGATCCTTTCGGAAGCGAATATCGGAATTCGCTGGCGAACAAATCATTCCGGCTTCGCCAGCCCATCCACACATTCGCCTGGAAAACGGATCGCTCCACCACAGCTGCCCACAATCGGGGGCGCAGCGATCGCGGAAGGAGAAGGCAATGTCGGAAGAAAAAACCGAGAAGCCGACCGAGAAGAAACTGCGGGATGCGCGCAAGGACGGGGAAGTTCCGGTCAGCCCGGACGTCACTGCAGCGGCGGTGCTCTTCGGCGCGTTATTGGTGATGAAATCGGCCGGCGATTACTTCTCCGATCACATGCGCGCATTGATGACGATCGGCTTCGATTTTTCAGAACATACACGCGATGCAGCGGCCATCAACCGCGCACTCGGCCATATCGGCATCCAGGGATTGCTGTTGATGCTGCCGTTCCTGGCTGCCTGCCTGTTGGCTGGTATGGCGGGCGGTGCGTTCCAGACTGGCCTGAATGCCTCGCTCAAGCCGGTGGCGCCCAAGTTCGATTCCCTCAATCCCGCAACCGGGGTCAAGAAACTCTTTTCGTTGCGAAGCCTCATCAACTTGCTGAAGTTGATCATCAAGGCCATCTTGATCGGCGTAGTGCTGTGGGTCGGTATCCGCGCCCTCATGCCGATGATCATTGGGCTTGCCTACGAGACACCGCTTGATGTTGCGCAAATTGCCTGGCGCACCCTGGGCATGCTCTTCGCACTGGGCGTGCTGCTGTTCGTCCTGGTCGGCGCTGCAGACTGGAGCGTGCAGCGCTGGCTGTTCATCCGCGACAAGCGAATGAGCAAGGACGAGCAGAAGCGCGAATTCAAGGAAAGCGAGGGCGACCCCGAAATCAAGGGCAAGCGCAAGGAATTCGCCAAGGAGCTGGTCTTCGGCGACCCGCGCGAGCGCGTGGCCAAGGCCAAGGTGATGGTGGTCAACCCGACCCATTACGCAGTGGCGCTGGCCTACGAGCCCGACGACTTCGGCTTGCCGCAGGTCGTTGCCAAGGGCGTGGACGACGGCGCACTGGAACTGCGCGCCTTCGCGCATAACCAGGGCATTCCGATCGTTGCCAATCCGCCACTGGCGCGTGCGCTGTATCAGGTTGAATTGGGCGATGCAATCCCCGAGCCACTGTTCGAAACGGTTGCGGTGGTGTTGCGCTGGGTCGATGAACTCGGTCGCGACCACGGCGACGGCGATGGAGCCCTGCCATGCTAGGAGACCGCGTGCGAGCGACAAGGTATTTCGCTTATAGCGGCGAAGTGGCCATCGCCGCCCTGGTGGTGGCGGTCATCGGGCTGATGATCCTGCCGCTGCCAACGCCCATGATCGATACGTTGCTGGGCATCAACATCACCCTGAGCGTGGTGCTGTTGATGGTCACGATGTATGTGCCCGACTCGATCTCGCTCTCGTCGTTTCCTTCCCTGCTGCTGTTCACCACGCTACTGCGGCTGTCATTGAATATCGCCTCGACGAAGTCGATCCTGCTGCATGCCGAGGCGGGCCATATCATCGAGAGCTTCGGCGAGCTGGTGGTCGGCGGCAATCTGGTGGTGGGCCTGGTGGTTTTCTTGATCATCACCACCGTGCAGTTCATCGTGATCGCAAAGGGTTCCGAACGCGTTGCCGAGGTCGGTGCGCGCTTCACGTTGGACGCAATGCCCGGCAAGCAGATGAGTATCGATGCCGACCTGCGTGGCGGCAACCTGACCGCAGATGAGGCACGCCGCAAACGCGCGCGGCTGGCCATGGAAAGCCAACTGCACGGCGGCATGGATGGCGCCATGAAATTCGTCAAGGGTGATGCGATCGCCGGCCTGGTGATCACCATGGTCAACATCCTGGCCGGTATCGTGGTCGGCGTGACCTACCACGGCATGACGGCCGGCGACGCCGCCAACCGCTTTGCGATCCTGTCGGTGGGCGATGCGATGGTGTCGCAGATCGCCTCACTGCTGATATCGGTGGCCGCCGGCGTCATGATCACCCGCGTGGCCAACGAGAACGAGACCAGGCTCAGCTCGCTCGGGCTCGATATCGGCCGTCAGCTCACCAGCAATGCGCGGGCCCTGATGGCAGCGAGCGTGCTGCTGGCCTGCTTTGCGTTCGTCCCCGGCTTTCCGGCCGTGCTGTTCCTGCTGCTGGCAGCGGCCGTCGGCGCCGGCGGCTATACGATCTGGCGCAAGCAACGCGACATCAGCGGCACCGATCAGCGCAAGTTGCCTTCGGCGAGCCGTAAAGGTGCCAAAGGCGAGGCGCCACATATCCGCAAAAACGCCCCGGATTTCGCCTCCCCTTTGTCGATGCGGCTGTCGCCGCAGCTGGCCGCTCTGCTCGACCCCGCGCGGCTGGATCAGGCGATCGAAAGCGAGCGGCGGCAATTGGTCGAACTGCTGGGCTTGCCGTTTCCCGGGATCGCGATATGGCAGACCGAGTCGCTGCAAGGCATGCAATACGAAGTGTTGATCCACGATGTCCCCGAGACACGCGCCGAACTGGAGAACACCGACGACATGCAGGCCGCACTGGCCCGGCAGGCCATCGCACCCCTGCATGCACGGGCGCACTTGTTCGTCGGCATCCAGGAGACGCAGTGGATGCTGGAGCAGGTGGCCGTGGACTATCCCGGGCTGGTTGCGGAGGTCAACAAGGCGATGCCCGCCCAGCGCATAGCCGATGTGTTGCGGCGTCTTCTGGAAGAAAGGATTCCGGTGCGCAATATCAAGAGCATCCTGGAGAGTCTGGTGGTCTGGGGGCCGAAGGAAAAAGATCTTCTGATGTTGACCGAATATGTGCGCTGCGATCTGGGCCGTTATCTGGCGCATACCGCAACCGCAGGCACCGGGCAGCTGCCCGCGGTAATGCTCGACCATGCTGTCGAACAACTGATCAGGCAATCGATTCGCGCGACCGCGGCCGGCAATTTCCTGGCACTTCCGCCCGAGCAGGCGAACCAGCTTGTCGAACAGGTGGAACGCATCGTCGGCGACCATGCGCAGCATCCGCTGGCGGTGGTCGCGTCGATGGACGTGCGCAGATATGTGCGCCGCATGATCGAAGCACGGCTGACCTGGCTGCAGGTCTATTCGTTCCAGGAGCTGGGTTCGGAGGTGCAGCTGCAGCCGATCGGTAGAGTGGTGGTGTGATGCGCAAGCCGCCCCTCCGCCATGTGCGCATCCTGCCGGTCAGCGGCGCACTGCAGCGGCCGGCGGCTCCAGCCACGCCGGCCCGGTCGGCGCTGCGCTCCAGCTTCCTGCAACTGCGCCAGCGCTTGCGCAGCGCACAGCTCGCGCTTCCCTGCATGGTGTTGCCACCGCAGTGCGACGAGGATCGGCCCCAGCCTGATGCCGAGGAGGGCTTCACCGAGGCGCATGACAGCGTGCCCGTGCAAACCGACCCGCCCTTACGTATCGAGGTGACGAAACACCAAGAGCCGTCCCAAGGCAACGACGATGGCGCAGTGGGGCGACAGATTGCGACCGAGTGGATACGCACGCAACGCGCCCAAATGGCGATCGACCGCATCGCGCTGCGGGTGGCCGAGTTCTGCAATGCCCAACCGGTGCGCAGCGCAGGGAGCTGGGAAGCGTGGCTGGATATCGACCAAGAGGTCGTCGCACAGACGACGTTGTTTTTGCGGCTTTCGCCGGACCAGCTATCGCTTCGCTTCAATACCAGTTCGCCAGATGCGCGCGAGGTACTTTGGTGCGGAAGGCAGCGCCTGGAGGCTGCACTGACGTCCACGCTGAGTAGCACGCTCCAGATCAGCATCGAGGTTGTCTAACGCGGCACTGGCGACAGAAAGCCATTTGGAGGAACTCCATCTTGCTAACCGAGCAGAGCCAGACTCCACCGGCACGTGCACTCTCTCAGGCATTGACGCGCGTTGCGGCCGAGCGCGCCCAGCTGGGCAGAGTGTTCGGCGACCCACGCGCAGCACGCCAATGCGGCTTTGCCACGCATTGCCGTCGCATCTGGCCCGACGATGCGGCCCGCCTGCGCCTGCAGCTGGATGCCGGCCAGATGGATTTGCGGATTGCCGCGCGCGACGGCCTGGCCCTGCTATTGAACGAGGACGACGACGCACTACGCGTTTCGATCGCGGGAATGCTGCTGGCCGATCGCCTGGGCGCATTTGCGCCGCTCGGCCTGGGCGCTGCCGAGGTGATTGCCTTCGAGCGCGATGCAGAGCCAGACGACTGCCACGGCATCGGCATGACACTGGGCGATCTCGATGCCGTTGCGCTGACGGCGAGCGCGTCGCTGCTGGCCACGTTGCAGGCCGCAGTCGGCGGACTTACGCCGCCCGCGCAGCTGCCAGCCTGGCTGGCCGCACTGCGCGTCAATACGCGCCTGCGCATCGGCGGGCGCACCGCATCGGCGGCATTGCTGCAGTCGCTGCGGCCTGGCGATGTCTTGCTGCATTGCACGGACTCGGCTGCGGTGACCAGCGGCGATGTGCTCTGGGGTATCGCCGGAGGCGTGGTATTGCGCGCGCCGGTGCGCTTGAACCTGCAACAGATGATCCTGGAGGCCAGCCCCACCATGCAGCACGATACGTTTGAGCCGGAAGTCGCGCCGTCCACCAGCAACGTGGCAGAACTGGAACTGCCGGTGCAGCTGGAAGTGGATCAACTTGCGCTGTCTCTATCGACCTTGTCGGGTTTACAGCCCGGGCAGATCCTGGAGTTGTCGGTGCCGGTCGATCAAGCCGACATCCGCCTGGTCGTTTACGGCCAGACCATCGGCACCGGCAGGCTGCTGGCAGTGGGCGAACATCTGGGTGTGCAGATCCTCAGCATGTCGGAGAGCACGCATGCAGATGCCTGACGTCGGCTCGCTGCTGCTGGTGGTCATCATGCTGGGCTTGCTGCCCTTCGCAGCGATGGTGGTCACCTCCTACACCAAGATCGTGGTCGTGCTCGGCCTGCTGCGCAATGCGATCGGGGTACAGCAGGTGCCGCCCAACATGGTCCTCAATGGCGTTGCATTGCTGGTGTCGTGCTTTGTGATGGCCCCGGTGGGCATGGAGGCGTTCAAGGCCGCACAGAACTACGGCGCCGGATCGGATAACAGCCGCGTGGTGGTGCTGCTCGACGCCTGCCGGGAGCCGTTTCGGCAATTCCTCCTCAAACACACACGCGAGCGCGAAAAGGCGTTTTTCATGCGTTCTGCACAGCAGATCTGGCCCAAGGACAAGGCCGCCACGCTCAAGTCGGACGATTTGCTGGTCTTGGCACCGGCATTCACGCTCAGCGAATTGACCGAAGCCTTCCGTATCGGCTTTCTGTTGTATCTGGTGTTTATCGTCATCGACCTGGTGGTGGCCAACGCGCTGATGGCGATGGGCCTTTCACAGGTCACCCCGACCAATGTGGCGATCCCGTTCAAGCTGCTGTTGTTTGTCGCCATGGACGGCTGGTCGATGCTGATTCACGGCCTGGTTCTGAGCTATCGGTGACGCCATGGACCATGACGATCTAGTGCGATTCACCTCCGAAGCCTTGCTGCTCTGCCTCAAGGTGTCCTTGCCGGTGGTCGGTGTCGCTGCGTTGGCCGGGCTGCTGATCGCCTTCGTCCAGGCGGTGATGTCGCTGCAGGATGCATCGATCTCGTTCGCGCTCAAGCTGGTGGTGGTGGTGGCCGCCATTGCCGTGACGGCGCCGTGGGGTGCCTCGGCCATCATGCAGTTCGGCCAGGCATTGATGCAGGCGGCGTTCCCATGATCCGTCGCATCTCGCCCGGCACCTTGCGGCCCTCGGTTTCCATCGAGCATGGCGGCTCGCATCACCATGGCGACCATCATGCCGATGCGGCAGGCACCAGCGCGGGATCGCCTACCGACATTGCGGCACGAGCACCGCGTCTGCGCCCTGCTCCACCGCGCAGGCGACGCCGCGGGATCCGGTCGCTGGACGGCCAGGAGGATGAATTCGACGCCAACGAGCAGGAAGAGATCGAAGCCAAGCGCGAGTGCGCACTGCGCGGACGGGTGAGCGTGGCGATCACGCCGGCCCAGAGCCGGGAGCATGGCCAGGGCGACCAGCACGGCGGTGACCGCAGCACGCATACCGACGATCCGCAGGCCGGTCCATGGCACAGCGCCGCTCCAGCGCAATTGAGCGACAGCATCCGCACGTGCATCGACGCGATTGTCGATCGCTACGTGACCAGGCGCGACGCCGATCCAGTGGCAAAGCGACACGCGCTGGCTGCTGCGCTTGTCGAGCTGCGCGCCGTCGGCGTTTCGCATCCTGCCGTCGCCCCCTTGACCGCAACGATCTGGAGGTTGATGCGCGAGCATCTACGCGCGTACGACAAGGCCAACGCGGCGGAAAACCTGCTGGCCTTGCGGACCCGATTGCTGGAGTTGATGCCATCGGAGTTGGAGCCGGTGCCAGCGCTACGCAATTTTCATCTCCTGCTTCCACTGATCCTGCTGAATGCGGAAAAACCGCGCAGACGCATCGACCGTACACATGCCATCACACGTCTGACCACACTGCTGATTGAGCAACCACAACAGGCGGCTCAGGAGGTTCGCCCATGACCATGCAGCTTCGCGTACTGACAGGAACCCACGCAGGCGCACGATTAGATTTGGCGCAAGGTCGCTACACCCTGGGGAGCGATCCACAAACCGATATCCGAATAGACGATTGGCCTGGTTGCTCACTCATTATCGAGGTAGACCAAGATGGTCAGATCCGCTATAGCAGCGACACGGTGCAAGAAACGTTCTTTGTTGCATTTCAGCCGGTCCGCTTCGGCCCGCTGGTGCTATGCGTTGGCGATGCTGCTGCCGATTGGCCGGACGATGTGGCGCTGCTGGAGCGGCTGCTTTCCCCAGCACCGCCGCCGGCGCCGCGCACGTCCAGGCGTAAAGTCCTGCGTACTGCGGTGGGCGCCGTGCTAGCGCTTGCCGCCGCAGCGTTGCTCCCCTCGTTGCAGCCGGCGTTTCTGTCCGATGCGGCCACCCGGCAACATCCGGAAAATGCCCTCAATCAGGCCAAAGCCTTATTGAAGCAGCTGGGCTTCCGCGAAGCGCACGCAGAACAGGTCGGCACGCGTGTGCTGATCGAAGGTCTGGTCCCCAGCAGCGCCGATGCCGCACGCTTGCGTGCGCAGGTGCATCGCTATCACCCAGGCGTTGCCGTCAACGTGGCGGTGGTGGACGAGGTCGTGGCGACGCTGCGCGACACCCTGGCCGATCCCGCCCTCACCGTCCGTTACGAGGGCAATGGCGTTTTCTCGGTTTCCGGCAGCAGCGACTACGCAGAACGCGCAAGCCGCCGGATTGCCGACGTCCGCAGCGACCTGGGCCCGGAGGTCCGCGCGCTGCACGTGGAGATCAGCCAGCAAGACCCGTCCATCAAACCACCGGACAATTACGACGCGGCATTGCTCGCCGATGGCCTGCACTATGTTGAAACGCCGGATGGCACCAAGCACATGACATCCCTGCCGCAGCAAGCGGCGCAATGAGAGATCACACCATGTTCGATGCAATGACCGATGCGGTCACTCAGGATATGAGCAAGATTCTGCAGACCAAGGCGATGGATCTGTCCGGCGAGCGGCTGCGCAACGTGGAGACAGCGCTCGATGCCACTGCGCAACAGATCCGCGTGCACTGGTCTGCAGCGAGCGACCAGGTCGCGCGCAACGACTTCAACACCTTGTATGACGGCATCACGGCCGCGCGCAACATCGTCGCGCACATCGCAAGCATGCCGTAAATCGATTTCTTGGTCGCTCGGACCAAGTAAAACGCGCCGATAGGCGCACCATTACATGCTCACTACGAAGGAGTACTGGTATGCAAATTTTACCTGAAGTAAGCTCGATCAGGTCGCGTTTTGGCCAAGGCATGGATGGCTTCACCGGAGGTGTGTCCGGTGGAATCTCCGGTGCTTCTGCACTCGCTGGTGCGAACGGACAGATGGGTTCGTTGATCAGCGACATGACCGCCTCGGACGAGGCGCAGAAGTCCATGAACAACAAGATCACGATGCTCAAAAACGATCTGGACTTCAACGTGGCACTCAACAAGTTCATCGGCAAGGCGGGCGACAACGCTAAGCAGCTCGTTGGCCAGTAATGGGCTCGGACATGCGCAGGGCTTGTAGGGGGTCCTGTGCATGTCTCACCACAGATGAGCAGCGCGCGATTCGAAACCATCGTTCGACAGATGTGCGAGGCACTGGACTTGCCGGATGTGGAGTCGGTGCTGAATCGGCGTGTGCTTTGGGTGGAGGGCTTTGAGGTCTATCTGCACCTGCCGACCCCACAGCCCGAAGACGACGTAAAGGAAGAAGCACTGTATCTGCGCATCGCCTACGGGTTACCACCTGCCGGGCGGACATTGACCGTTTTCAGGCTTCTGCTCGAAGCCAATCTCTCGGTGTATGCGCAGGACCAGGCACAGCTTGGACTGAACGATGACGGCGTTATCGTGCTGATTGTGCGGGTACCGCTGGACGACGACGTGGATGGGGCGTGGATCTGCGATCTGCTTGCCCACTACGCCGAGCATGGCCGCTACTGGAACAACAATATCTTCGTGGCGCACGACGAGATGTTCGAAGGAATCGCGACGGGTAACTATCTGTGGTTACGCGCCTGATACAGGCTTGTTGGCAGCTTGCCGAAGCCTCAATCACGGCCGCAGCGGCGCCCATCCGCCATGGCACAGCAACCTGGCTTGCCGGCCAATTCCGCCGGCCTGGCACTCCTCTGCCCGATGGCGCCGGTGGCGCTGAGTGAAACCCACTTGCCATGTCGAAGCCTGACACGCCTGCATCTGCGCTGGCTTGCTCCCCGATATAGGTTTGGCGGGAGATCGCAGGTCTGTCGTGCCAGCTCACCGCGATGGCCGACACTGCACAGAACAAAGGCAGGCGCAGACGCATGGTCTACACCGTGCACATCCGCGACGGCAGCTGATGCACCGGTGCTGTTGGCGCTGACGAGGGACACGACCGCCTTGCTGGCGAGTTCTTTCCGGTGTTTGACGTGCGCGTCAAGGTCGACGCGTTCCGGAGCGGCGACGCCATCGAGTCGCAGATGCAATGCCTGCCTCGTGCAGTGAGCGACCTGCGCAGGTCGAGGCATGAGGCCGTGGTGTTCCATGATTGCTGGTAATGGCTAAGCTGCCAGACACCACCAAGCCACAGACGCGACGACAGCGACGTCTGTGGCGGCGGTGTACAACACTCCTGAGTATCAACGCGGCAGCTGAGCGCTCATGCTCGCCCGCTCTGCCACTGACGAAGTGCTTCGCTGTCATGCAGGGCACGCTTGAGCGTTTGCAGCTGACCGTCCAGTGCCTGCGTGGCCGCGTCGCGGGGGACGCCGCTAAAGGTTTGACTCCACCCCTCGCGCAGTGCAGTGCGTACCGCATCGATGGTCGCGATCGAAACGGACTGCGTGCCGATCTCCGTACGCAATGTCTGCAGCGCAGTACGCAGTGTCTGGCCAAGCGGCCCAGGGCCAGGCGCGGCGCGCATCCCCTCCTCCATGGCACGCTCTGCCTCGGCAGGTGTCGGCCCCGAGAGCCTGGCGATCGCCTGGTCCACGGGCTCGGCCAGGGCCTCGAGGGTTCGTTCGATGGTGCGTTGATGCTCGGCTGCAAGCGCGGCACGCTCGTTGTCCAGGCGCGCCGCCTGGGAGGTATTGGCGCCGTTCTTGGCCTTGAGCGCATTCCAGAACGTATCGTTGAACAGGGTTTGCACGGCCTGCTGCACGACCACAGCCGTGGAATTGACGGCTTCGCCAGCAACACGGATGTGGCTCCCCCCACGCAACGGCGCTGTGATGATGCGCCCGGCCCCCATCGAGCCGAAGCTGGCCATGACGTTGCTCAGCATGTGGCGGGTCAACAGGTCGCGTGCCGTGGTGGCGACGGCGTTTGCGCTGTTGAAGCCCTGCCTTGCCAACGCCAACGCTTCCTTTCCGGTGTCCAGCAAATAGCTAGGCGGGAAATGCACGGCGTCGGACCATTGTGCAGGCCGGCGCGCTTTGTCGGGCAACGCCAACGCAAACAGGTTCAGCCGTTGCTCTCCGCCAACCAGATCCGGGACACGCATTTGGCCGGTCCGTGCCACGGCTTTGCCTGTTTCCAGCAGTGCCTTCTGCACGACCCCGGCGCCGCCAATGGCCAGCGCGCTCAACCCCCACTGGCCGACAGGCGTCAGTAAGCCCGGTTCACCACCAGTCCGGCGCGCGGCGTTGAACCCTGCGTTGATCACTGGCTTGAGCAACAAGGTATCCAGTGACTTGTCGTCCAGGGTCGATTGGCGCTGCGTGATGCCCAGGCGGCGGTCGTAGGTCTGCGCCTTGAGGTCGGCAAGCGTCGGCGCATTGTTCTCGCCCGGACGCGTGAAGCGCTTGCCCTCGGCAGTGATTTCCAGAATGACCGGTGGTGGATCGGGCACCAGGATTTTGGGGTCGATGGCCTGAAACCTCGGCAGGTTGGAAACGCGCGCGCGCCGGTCCATTGCCGGGATCAACAACGTATCGCTGGTATAGGACGCAGACCCCGCCGCGACACCTGCAACCATCGCCGTACTCAGCTCCTCCGCGTCGGCCGGGCGCCGGGACGCATAGGCCGCACCCGTGGCAAGACCGACCGGATTACGCATCGCACCGATAATGAACGACCGTAGGCATTCGTAGGCAATCGGCAATGCCGCTTTCGTGCCCGCTGTCTTCATGTCACCGACAGCCTGGTACCCGGCATCCGGCCCGAAGGCATTGATGCGTTCCTGCACGCGCGCGTCAGCCCATTCCAGATAGCTGGCCTGCAGGGCCGTCTGCTCTTCCGAGGGCGCAGCAAATGGCAGAGCGTCCAGACGGGCACGTAGCTGCGCTTTCACCTCGGCGGCCGCCGCCGTGCTGCGTTCGGCATAGGTCGCCGCGGCGGCAGGCACATCCGGTGTGTCGATTTCCCGGGCAGGGGACACGACCTGCGCGGTGTAAAACGTTGCGTCCGACGCTTGCGACGACTGCGACGAGTCGGACCGATGCGAGCCGCCGAGCATGGCCCCTTCTTCATCTGCATGAGGACTGGCGCGACCGGCCAATGATGCGCGACGACCACGCAGCGCCGCGCTGGAAGAGGCCAGGCCCGCAAGCGGGCCAGTGGGTGCGCGTTCTTCCCGCGGGGCAGCAACGTCTTCGGCCTGCGTTGGTTGGACGGGAGGATGCGAGGCTGCGCCGCGACTGGCAGCGGTGCCGATATCGCTGGAGAGTTTCATGAGGCCACCTCCTTGGCCGTATCGACCTGCGTCGCCAGCGCGTCCAGCACGACGCGGGCAACCACCTGCCCACGGTCCAGTGCAGCGGCCACCTCTTCAGGCGTGCGCACCAGCAACAGCGGGCAGACGCAGAGCAGGCCGAGATCCGACAGCGCGAGCCGCCAGCCATACTCGGTCAGCAGTTGCTCCTGCAGCGACAGCAGCATCACCACCTCCTCGCCTCCAAGCTCGCGTGCCGCCAGGGGCAAGATCACTTCCGGGAAGGCCATCAATGCGTCTGGCTGCGCCTGCGTGTGGACGCGGCACAGCATGCCGGCAGGGCCCAGAATGGTCTCGCCTTCGCCGATCCGCTGCGCAAGCTCACCAGGTAGCCCAAGGCATGCGCTCAGGCCGATAAAAAAAGCGGTATTCGCTGTTTGTTGATTGTGCGATTCCAACGTCATCTGAAGTACTCCGTGAGGAAATTCGATGGGTTGCTACGCGCCAGCAGCGCGCGGCACATTGTCTTGCCCACAAATGCGCGCCCAAGCGAAGTGGGGCGAACCACCTGCGCCATACACGAAGTGGGGTGCCGGTAAATTGCCCAACCAAAACCTGCGCCACACATTAATAAAACGGACACAATCAGAAGGACTGCGCCCCTGACCTGGCGAAGGAACCAAGGCTGATAAGTGCGCCTGCAGGCACCGCCGGCAATTTCGCGTCCAGGCGGGTCTACTGACGCAAGCGAATTACCGAGATATTAACTAACTGCGCACTTCATCCGTGTCAGCTCCAGCGTTGGCCAGCGCGGTGATTCGGTGCAAGCCCCATCTGGCGACCCAGATGATCCCAACACGTTCCATGGCCGTGATTCACGGCTCCAGCCGGGCAATAAAAGAAATGTCATGCAACCAGGTTCCATGACATCCCCTGGTTTCTCAGCAACTCCAGGGCTGTAGTCAGAACAGCCCTCAATTCCGATACTGGGGGGTTGGGCCGCCGCGCGACGGAACGCTGGTGATCGCTGCACACGCCGCCGGAACACCGCGATGATCTGCATCTCCAAGCACGTATCGTAGCGATGTACATGAGTGCGCCGGCCCACAGCAGGAACGATCGCCGCTCAACTATCGGCGCCAAGCAGCACCGGCAGGCAACGCATCGACGGGCCGATTTTTGCGCTTTTTTCGCCAAAATAGTTCGTCGGCCAGGGTGCACCTTGCGCAGATTGGCAACATACGTCTACACCGCATGGGCGCATCCGTGCGGCCGTATAAGAATCAACTTATACGAAGGTGCTCTGCCAATTCTGTCATTCGCGAGGCCGCCTCTATGTCGCTCAACACGCTTTCTACCGGGAGCAACCCCAGCCAACTGCTGGGCACCTCTTTCAACGAGTCGTCTTCATCGGAGCTGCTTGGGTCCGATTCGTCCAAGGACGGCTCCGACCTGCCATCGACGATGGACGACATCTTCCTGCTGATCTACCAGTTGCTGGCAGCCCTCCAAACCAACACGCCAACGAGTACAGCAAGCAATACGTCGGCCGATGCACCGGCAAACACGCCAAGCGGCGATGCCAGCACCCCGTCCTCCGCATCGGACGATCAAGCCACCCAGCCGATCGAAAAGCGCACCTCCTGGCCATCGCTGGGCTACGACTTCGATCCCAAGCACATCAAGGGGAAGGATGCGCCGCCGGCGCTGGAAGGTTCGACGGTGACCTGGAACGATGGCACCCTGACCAAGTCGGAGCTTCAGATCGTTTCGACGCTGAATGCGCACAAGGACCAGATGCCGCTCGAGTACAAGAATCTCGACGACAAGATCAACGACCCTTCCACACCCGCCGACCTGAAGGCTGCATTGCAGGGTCTGAAACAGGACCCGCGCTTGTTCTTTGCGATCGGTTCCCAGGGAGACGGCAAGTGCGGCGGCAAGATCAGCGCGCAGGATCTTTGGGATTTCTCTGATTCACATCCGCAGGTCAAGGAACTGGGCGGGAAGAACGACGAGTTCAACCCCAAGAACATCAAGGGATCCAACCCGCCGCCGCCGGCGGAGGGCTCGACGGTCACCTGGAACGAGGGCCAGCTCAATCAATCCGAACTGGAGATTGTTTCGGTTCTGGATCGGCACAAGGACCAGGTCGACTCGCTGTCCTTCGATCAGCTGGACGCCAAGATCAACGACCCGTCGACGCAGCCTGACTTGAAGAAAGCGCTGCAAGGATTGCAGAAGGATCCGCGGTTGTTCTTTGCCATCGGCTCGCAGAAGGACGGCAAGTGCGGCGGCAAGATCAAGGCGCAGGACCTCACAGACTTCTCGTACTACCATCCGCAGATTGCCGAATACAACGACAAGCAGGCAAAGAGCTACACGCAGAACTACATCGCATCCGATAGCCCCGACAAAACCAAGGCGTCGGTCATGACCAAAAGCGATGCCCTGCGCGAGTTGTATCGCTATTCCGACTATCTGCCCGGCAACCTGAGCGAGGACGAATTCGCCAAGATCGTCGATGGCGACAGCAAGACCGGCAAGTGCCCGCCGCAGGTGATCGCGGCTGCTCAATATTTTCGCGATCATCCGGACGAGTGGAAGGAATTTGCAGGGGATTCGGGCTCGATGAGCACGCCGGATTTCCTGCAGAAATCCACCTCCGAGATGCACCTGACCGCGGACGAGCAGAAGACGCTGGACACCATCAACAGTCATCAGGACGCGTTCTACGGCGACGGCAAGGAAATCACGCGCGACAAGCTCGACGCGATCTCCAAGGACGACAAGGCCGACCCGGCCGTCAAGCAGGCCGCGACGCAGTTGTTGGCCGACCCGCTGCTGTTCGGCTTGTTGAACAACTCCATCACCGGCTACAAGAAGCCCCATCACTTCTTCGGCGGCGGCCATGTCGTCGATTCGGGCAAGATCAGCCAGGACGATTTCCGGCAGTTCTATGACCACATGAGTGCAGCCAACAAGACCGTGGACACGCCGGCCACGCACGAGGCGAGCTCGCCCGATCAGCAAAAGGCTGTCGCGGACATGCTGGTGGGCAAGGACGATCCGCCCGCGATCAAGAAGCCCAAAAAGGACGTCGGCACCTTCCAACACGGCCTGCACGAGTTCCTCAAGTGGGACAGCAAGATCCTGGACTGGATGTCCGTGGGGCTCAGCGCATTGAACGGGATCCCCATCATCGGTGAAATTGCCGATGCGGCGTCGATTGCATTGGAGAGCGAGGCGCAGGCGGCGCAGGTGGTCGACACTGCGATTCAAGGTGGCGACATGTCGCTGGCCTTGAAGCTGGCCGGCATCAATATGGCCGGGGCGGTGGTTGGAGCAGTCGGCGGACCCACGGCTAGAATCGGAGCCAAGGGCGTGGCCAAGGGCGTCGCCGAAGCCGCGGCCAAGGAAGCAGCCGAGGGCGCGGCCAAGGGAGCTGCAAAGGGAACTGCCAAGAGCGTGGCCAAAGGTGGCGGTAAAACCGCGGCCGAACGGCCGAGCGCCGCTGAGTTCGCAAAAGGCTACGTGGGTGGCACCGCCATCAGTAAATCGACTGAAATTCTCAAGACGCCCGTCTTGGCGGGCTTGCATTACGAAGAATATCAACTGGACAAGCAGAAGGACGGAGAAATCCACCAGAAGATGGAAAATGCCGGCGGCGTCCCGGTGGGCAAGCAGATTATCCCCAAAGGCATCGCCGACAACTTCGAGGGCGACCTGCGGCAGAATCTGCGCAATGTCCGGATCCGTCGCAGATAACGCGCATGCCACAGCGAAGTTTCGTTTCGGCGCCTTGCCGCTGGCGTTGGTGCTCGAAGGCAGGCGTTGAGGCAACGCCGGTCGATGGGCCACGACGTGCGGCAGCATCGCGCTGATGCGTTGCGGTATCGCTCGGCGACCTTCGTATGAACGTGCCTCCAGATGCTTGGAGGCACGTTCCGGCGCCGCTGCAGCCATGTGCCTTGGCGAATAGGCGACGGGATACCGGAAGCTCTCCCGCGAGCATCGACATCCTGACAATGAAGACCGGCGATACGCGTGGAGACTGCGTCGCGAACGATGCGGCGCGTCACCTGATCGATCGCCCGTTGCCATCTTGTACATCGCGCCGACAGCCGATGACATCGAATGCCGAACAATCACCGCTGTCGGTGAGCAGGGATGCAGCACCGGCGCGCTTCTACAAAAACCGATTCGCCAGGCGATGCAGCCTCTTCGCGTTGATGCGGCGATGGCAGTCGCATCGCAGTAGCCTGCACGCTTGAACGCCGCAGCCAGCCGACCAAGCAGGGTGTATCTCCATGTTCAATGTCAATCGCCTACTCCGCTCTCGCCCGCGAACGGACAACGCCGATCAAGCGCCCGCGCAAGACAGTCCTTCACGGCAACCTTCGAACGCAGAGGGCTTGTTGAGCCCCCTGCTCGCGCGGCCGCGACGGCGCGAAAGCACGTCAGCGGCCGGCACGTCGACGCCTGGAAACCCAGTGCACGGGAGCCCTTTCCGTTCACCTCTGCGTCCGTCGGGCCAGCCGGCTGCACTTGCGGGTGCCTCTTCTGCGCCACCGCGCAGCATCGAGCACGACATCGATGATTGGCTTGCGCAAAGCCTACCGATGGCAGAGCGGGTTCGAACGGGCTACAACCTGCACGACGGGTCGAGAGATATGTCGCGGGAAGTACTGCAAAACGCCGCAGACGCCACCCGCCGTGCAGCGAGCCGCCGCAGCACCGAACTTGTCGTCGATTGCCTGCCTGCCACGACGCTACCTGACGCGATCGGCCGGCTCGACGCGCTACAGAAATTGACGCTGCTCCATACCGGGCTTCAGTCGCTGCCAGACAGCCTGGGGCAGCTGCGCCAGCTCCGCCATTTGCAGATCACTGGCGCGCCGGACCTGAAGACGCTGCCGCCCTCGTTGACGCGCCTGTCCAATCTCAGAACCCTTCAATTGGCGATGGTCCCGTTAGACGAATTACCCGCAGACCTTGGGCGCATGCAGGGTCTGCGCGGCCTCGCGCTAGGCCGCGGGCACTATGCGCGCCTGCCGGACAGCATCGTCGAACTGAGCCGGTTGAGCGAGTTGCGCGTGTCGCACTCGTCGCATTTTCGCCAGTTGCCTGAAAACATCGGCCTCATGCAGGGGCTCAGGTCACTGGAGGTGGCATCGAATTCCAAGCTGGAGCAGCTGCCAGGCAGCCTCACGCAGCTGCATCTGCTGGAAAAACTCGACCTCTCATCCAACCGCCGGCTGGCACACTTGCCTGAGGACATCGGGCAACTGCGCGGCTTGACGGAGCTGTCGCTGAGAAGTTGCACTGCGCTGCAGCAGCTGCCCGACAGCGTGGGGGATCTGGCCCAGCTGCAACTGCTGGACCTGCGCGACACGGGCCTGCAGACTCTTCCACAGTCGCTGGCACGACTGCCCGCTCAATGCGATATCAAGGTGCCGGATCATCTGGCAGACCGATTGCTGCAGATCCGCGACCCGGAGCGCGCGCAGCGCCAGGCACAGCGCGCGGCACAGCGGCTGGCCGAGCGGAGACGACGCGCGCCCGTGCCGGCGGCGCAACAGGCCGGGTCGTCGTGGAACCGCGTCCCCGAGTTCACGCGCGTGTTGCGCAGTGTCGATGCCGACCTGGGCGAGCGTTTCGAGAAATGGACGCAAGGCCTGATGCAAAATGCCAGGATCTTCGGCGCATCCATCACATCGGCCGACATGCCCCTGCTGGACCAGGTGGTAGCCGAGGCCATTCGGTCACCCGAATTCCGCAGCAGCTTCGGCCAATTCTTGAGCGACCACACCATCAAGACGCTCAACCTGGATGGCATGACGCAAGTGGGTGGGCGCGGGCCCGCCGTGCGAGGAGACGCCAAAACCGCGTTTGCCGAGATGCTCAAGCACAAGCTCATGCACACGCAGGACCACCAGACCGCACTGGGCCTGCTGCTGGAAGCACTGAGGAATTCCGACCTGGGGCTGTCCAGGGAGACGCTGCTGCGCAGCAGGAATGAACTCACCGGGCGTGTGGAAATGTGGCCGCCACTGAAGGCCTACATCTCCATGCACGATGTGGAAGGAAAAGCGGCGCAGGATGCGGCGATCACGTGGGCGATGGCTCAGTTTGACGAAGCGCATGAGGGTGTCATCGGGGAAGCGGAGGCCAAGCAGGAGTCCGAGCAGGCGCAGGCCAACGCGAACCGCTTCATCGAGCGGCGGGCGCGTGTACTGCTCCAGGAATGGGGCATCCATTAGACCCTGGCGCCCGGCGATGCTACTCCCGCAGTTGAGAATGGACAGGCATGCTGATGGTGTTGATCGCAGAACTCGGCGGGTGTTTGCCCGCCGCGTCCATGCAGTCGTTATCGGCTGCAGGCAACCAGCCAAGCGGCAGCGGTCTGTTTGCTCGCGTCGCTCAAACTGCGGAAGCCACGCATATCCAGGACGCCGCGTTGGTCGCTGTCGTTGCGGCGTTCCATGAAGCCGCTTGACTGCATGGGGCATCCATCTTCTGCGCTTCTGCGTTGAGGGCAGGTGCGCCCATCTATGCCCGATCAGCCTGGATGCCAATGGCTCCGGGTGGACCGTTCGCTGTGCAGGCAACAAAAAACCCCGATCTCTCGAGGGTTTTTTTTAATCCCAGCACAAGCTCTGGAACTGAACTGGTGCGCCCGGAGGGATTCGAACCCCCGACCAATGGCTTCGGAAGCCACTACTCTATCCGGCTGAGCTACGAGCGCCTGGCCGCGCATTATGCCAGAACAGCCGGCGTGCGCGTGATGGGGCCGGGCGACACGCGACCTGGCCAGCCACGGCGTCACTCCAGATGCAACGACACCGGCCTCTCGGCCCGGGCAGTCGTCGGGCGACACCGGACGCCCAGGTTCAAGCGCACAGGGTCCAGACGTGCAGCGGTGTGGCCATCTCAAGCGGCCGTCGCCAGAGGCAGCCTGCTCAACGTCCCCACCTGACCGTCAGCTTGGGCACGCGCCTGAGCGCGGTCACTGCCGAGCCTGCGTGGCAACCGCACCACCTGCCGCAGCCCACCCGCGCCAACGCCCGGCCCTGGCCGCTCGCAACCTTGATCGCTGCGGCCAGCCGCACCCCATGACAGCCGGCCATCATGGATGGCAGGGCATTGCCAGGATTGCCGCCCGCACAGCGCCCACCCCGCGCCCACATGACCACGGCCGAGCCGCGCTGCTACCCTTTGCCGCATGAGCAAGCATGGTGTCGAACAACTGCCCGCAGCGCGCGCGCTGACGTGGCCGCAGCGATTGGGCCAGTACTGGAAGCTGGTCCGTGGCGACCGCCCGATCGGGAGCCTGCTGCTGCTCTGGCCCACCTGGTGGGCGTTGTGGCTGGCTGCCGATGGCCTGCCGCCGCTGTGGACGCTGTTGGTGTTCACCGCCGGGGTGTGGCTGACCCGCTCGGCCGGCTGCGTGATCAACGATTACGCCGACCGCTGGCTGGATCCGCACGTGGAGCGCACCAAATCGCGTCCGCTGGCCACCGGCGCGGTCTCCGGGCGCGAGGCGCTGTGGGTCTTCGTGGTGCTGATGCTGGTGGCCTTCGCGCTGGTGCTCACGCTCAACTGGCTCACCGTGGCGCTGAGCGTGCCCGGCGTGTTCCTGGCCGCCAGCTACCCCTATCTCAAGCGCCATACCCACCTGCCGCAGGTCTATCTGGGCATGGCGTTCGGCTGGGGCATCCCGATGGCCTTCGCCGCCGTGCAAGGCCGCGTGCCGTTGCTGGGCTGGCTGCTGTATGCCGCCAACATCCTGTGGGCCACCGCCTACGACACCTGGTACGCCATGGTCGACCGCGACGACGATATCCGCATGGGCAGCAAATCCACCGCCATCCTGTTCGGCAGATTCGATCTGATCGCACAAGGCATCTTGTATGCGCTGATGGCCGCGACGCTGGTGCTGGTCGGCCTGCGCGCCGATCTCGGTGTGGCGTACTGGGCCGGTCTGGCCGTTGCGGCGCTGCTGGTCGCCTACGAATTCCGCATCGCCCGCCACCGCGAGCGTGGCCCCTGCTTCCGCGCCTTCCTGCACAACAACTGGGTCGGCCTGGCGATCTTCGTCGGCATCGCCGTGGCGGTGGCGGGGCGTTAGATTCGGGATTCGGGATTCGGGATTCGGGAATCCGTCGATTACAGACCAGATGTTGGGATGACGGGTGAGGGTTCGAAGCATGCGCGCATCTTTGACGGCTCTACTCCTCGTCTCGTCCTCCGCCGTCCACCCACCGAAGCCGCATCGCCATCCACCGCGCTGTCCTGTCAGGCAGCGAGCCCCTCTCCTGCGGGGCGAAAAGACACGGCTTGCGCGCCACTGGCGCGCGTGTCTTGGAGCGCCCGCGCCGCAAGCGTGGGCCGGGGCGCAGAGCGGGGGTTGGGGTGAGGGTAAGGGCGAAGCCTCGCGCACCTGACGCCGGCAGGCCAGATCACGGCACCCGCGCGCAGACCCACGCATCCACCCGTTGAACACCCGCCTTGCGCAAGGCCTTCGCCGCGGCGTGGAGTGTCGCGCCGGTCGTCATCACGTCGTCCACCAAGGCCACATGCGCCGGCAAGGCGCCGCGGGCCTCGAAGGCATCGCGCAGATTGCGCTGCCGCTCGACCGCGTCCAGTTCGGATTGCGGTGCGGTTGCGCGAACGCGTCGCAGCAACGGCAGGCACGGCAGCTGCAGCGCGCGGCCCAGCGGTCGGGCCAGCTCCAGCGCCTGGTCGTAACCGCGCTGGCGCAGACGCTGCCGGTGCAGGCTTACCGGCACCAACGCCTGCGGGCGCGGCAGCCCCACGCAGCGCCGGGCCATCAGTTCGCTGAGCAGGCGGCCTGCCGCCAGGTCCTGATGGAACTTGAACCGCCGCAGCAGCCCATCCACCGGCCAGCGATAGGTAAAACAGGCATGCACCCGCTGCAGCGGTGATGGGTGCTGCAGGCACTGCCCGCATAGCGCCACCGCGTCGGAGACGAACAGTTGCGTGGCGCAGCACAGGCAGGCATGGCCGTGATCGGGCAAGGCGGCGCGGCATGCGGGGCATAGATCGCCATCGGGCGTGCCGGCCTCCGCGCAGACCAGGCACAGGCTCGGCAGCAACAGCCGCAGCACCCGCTGCGGCCATCTGTAAACCGATCGAACCTGATTGAAGTTGACAGCCTCTTCCATGCTCACCAGACTGCCTGGCTTCCAAGCCGCTGACTGTCAGGAAACTCCGATGTCTGTTGTCGTCCGCCATGACTGGGATCGCAAAGAGCTGCAGGCGCTGTTCGATTTGCCGTTCCCGGAGCTGCTGCACCGCGCGGCCAGCGTGCATCGCGCGCACTTCGACCCGGCGCAAGTGCAGGTGTCCACCCTGCTCTCGGTCAAGACCGGCGGTTGCCCGGAAGACTGTGCGTACTGCCCGCAGGCGCAGCGTTACGACACCGGCGTGAGCGCGCAGAAGCTCATGGAGACCGAAGAGGTCGTGGCCAAGGCGCGCCAGGCCAAGGCCGCCGGCGCCTCGCGCTTCTGCATGGGCGCGGCCTGGCGCTCGCCCAAGGAGCGCGACATCCCCAAGGTCGCGGCGATGATCCGCGAGGTCAAGGCCATGGGCCTGGAAACCTGCGCCACGCTCGGCATGCTCGACGCCGGCCAGGCGCGTGCGCTCAAGGATGCCGGGCTGGACTACTACAACCACAATCTGGACACCGCGCCGGATTATTACGACTCGATCATCCACACCCGCCAGTACCAGGACCGCCTGAACACGCTGGAGCATGTGCGCGATGTCGGCCTGAAGACCTGCTGCGGCGGCATCGTCGGCATGGGCGAAACCCGCGAACACCGCGTCGGCCTGCTGCTGGCGCTGGCCACGCTGCCGGCGCATCCGGATTCGGTGCCGATCAACCAACTGGTGCAGGTACCCGGTACGCCGCTGCACGGCACCCAGCAGCTGGATCCGTTCGAGTTCGTGCGCATGATCGCCGTCGCCCGGATCGCCATGCCGAAATCGATGGTGCGCCTGTCCGCCGGCCGCGAGGCGATGAGCGACGAACTGCAGGCACTGTGCTTCCTGGCCGGTGCCAACTCGATTTTCTACGGCGAAAAACTGCTCACCACCGGCAACCCGGACACCGAGCGCGACCAGGCCCTGTTCCAGCGCCTGGGCCTGCGCCCGATGCAGATCACCGTGGATGCGGCCGAGCACGATCATCCCGGCACCGTCCATGCGGAGATCACCCGCAGCGCGGCCTGCGAGCACGCCGCCTGACCCGGCGCCGGGCGCCGGTCGTCGGTGGCGGCTGGGCGCCCCGAGCCCGGCACGCTACGCTAGCGGGCCTTCCCTGCCGTTGAACGCCCCCATGGCTCGCCCCGATCTGCACGAACGGATTTCGTCGCTGCGTAAATTGCGTGTGGCCCAGGAACGGGTGCGGGTGCGGCGACAGGTGGGGCGGCGCGATGGCGTGCGGCTGGAGATCGATGGCCGTTGGCTGACCGGTTTCTGTTCCAACGACTACCTGGGTCTGTCGCAACAGTTCGAAGTGGTCGCCGCGCTGCAGGATGCCGCTGCCCGCGATGGTGCCGGCGCCACCGCCTCGCATCTGATCTGCGGCCACCACACCGCGCACGAAACGCTCGAACGCGAAATCGCCGACTGGTTGGGTTATCCGTCGGCGTTGCTGTTCGGCAGCGGCTTCATCGCCAATCTGGCCGTGCAGCAAGCGTTACTCAGCGAAGAAGACGACGTCTGCGTGCAGGACCGGCTCAATCACGCCAGCCTGCTCGATGCCACGCGGCTGGCCGGTTGCCGGCTGCGGCGCTATCCGCACCTGGACGTGGAAGGCGCGATGCGCCAGCTCAAGGGCGCGCCCGAAGGCGCGGCGATGCTGGCCACCGACGGCGTTTTCAGCATGGATGGCGATGTCGCGCCGCTGCGCGCCTTGAGCCTGGTGGCACGCATGCAGCACGCGCTGTTCTATGTGGACGACGCGCACGGTGTCGGCGTGCTCGGTCCGCAGGGGCGCGGTTGCGTGGCCGATGCCGGGTTGGGCGTGGCCGAAGTGCCGTTGCAGTTGGTCACGCTGGGCAAGGCGCTCGGTGGCTACGGCGCGGTGGTGGTGGGCGAAGAGGCGTTGGTGCGCCATCTGGCCGAAACTGCGCGCCCCTACATCTACACCACTGCACTGCCGCCGGCGCAAGTGGCGGCCACCCTGGCGGCCGTGCGCCTGGCGCGTCGCGACGATTGGCGGCGTACGCGCCTGGTCGAATTGATCGGTGCCTTCCGCGATGGCGCGCGCAAGCACGGCTTCGAACTGATGGCCTCCGACACGCCGATCCAGCCGCTGCTATGCGGCGAGGAAGCAACCGTGATGGCGATGTCGGCTGCGCTCGAACACGCAGGTTTCATGGTTGGCGCCATTCGTCCGCCCACCGTGCCCGAAGGCAAGGCGCGCTTGCGCGTCACCTTGTCTGCGCTGCATACGCCGCAGCAGGTGCAGGCATTGATCGAGGCCATCGTGCAGGCGCGCGACGTGGTCAGTCGGCAGCCGCTGCGTGCCTCTGCCTGAGACACGCGGCAGTGCGTGGCTGGCCTGCATGCGAGCACGCGTTGGCCACTCAGCCAATGCAGCGATTGCACGACGCAGCTGCATGGCAGGCGACAACGGCGCGCTGACCGTGCATTGCGGGATGGATCGCCTGAATTGGACCCGCCGTGCAACCGGTGCGCGCCTGCATCCAATCGCACCCGGCCACTGACATGCCACTGGCGACACCTGGCACGGATACGGCGGCGCAACGTCGCGTGTGGGAAGCGTTGTCGCGGCTGTACCTGGACAGCGACAGTTGCGATGACGACGGCATCGCGCGCGTCCTGGCTGCCTCGCCCTTCACCCTGGACCAGTTGCGCACGATGTTGTTGTACGAAGTGCACCCGGTGCTGATCGGCAATCTGCGCAGCGTTGCCGGCGTCTGGGACGGCTTCGATCCCGACTGGCTGGCTGCGGCGATCCAGGCGCGGCGCGCACGGCGCCGACACTGGCCGGCGCGCTGGCACTGGTGCGGCCATGCGCGCGCGCAATGGGCACTGCTGGCTCCAAAGATCGTCGCACTGCGTGCAGCCGCCACGCATTGACGCCTGGGCGCTGCACCCACCATCGGATCTGCGTGCTTCCAATCGCCAGCGCGCATCCCACGATGCGTGCCGGCACGCCACAATCGGCGACAATGCGCGCATGCATATCGATGTCATCGGCCACGGGCCTGCGCTGGTTCTCCTGCACGGTTGGGCACTGCACGGCGGCGTGTTCGCACCGCTGGTGGAGCGCCTGGCGCCGCACTATCAATTGCATCTGGTCGACCTGCCCGGGCACGGCTTCAGTCGCGACGACAGCACGCCGCTGGCATTGCCCTATGTGGTTGCAGAAATTGCGGCCGCCACACCGCCGGCGGTCTGGCTCGGCTGGTCGCTGGGCGGGCTGTTTGCGCTGCATGCGGCCGCCACCCTGCCGCAGGTGCGTGGGTTGGCGATGATTGCCGCCACGCCGCGTTTCGTGCGTGGCAACGATTGGCCCAGTGCCGTCCAGCGCGAGGTGTTCGTGCAATTCGGGATCGAGTTGTCGCGCGACTACCGCGGCACGCTGGAGCGTTTTCTTGCGCTGGACACACTGGGCTCGGCGCATGCACGCAGCGAACTGCGCAGCCTGCGCGAGACGCTCACCGCGCGCGGCGAACCGGCACCGGAGGCGTTGCAGCAAGGGCTCGCCCTGCTCGAACGCACCGATCTGCGCCGCGCCGTGCCGCAACTCGCACGCCCCAGCCTGTGGATCGCCGGGCAACGCGATCGCCTGGTGCCTGCCGCCGGCATGCATGCCGCCGCCGCGCTCAGCCCACACGCGCAGGCGCTCACCATTGCCGGCGGTGGTCACGCGCCGTTTCTGGGTCATGCAGATCAGGTGAGCGAGGCGCTGCAACGCTTCGTTGCGTCCGTACCATGAGCCGATCGTCGATCATGCGACATCGCTGATCGAGGACACCTCGCATGGATCTGGGAATCGCTGGCCGCTGGGCGTTGGTCTGCGCCGCAAGCAAAGGGCTGGGTTTGGGCTGCGCACGTGCATTGGCCGGCGAAGGCGCCAATGTGGTGATCGCCGCGCGCGGCCGTGAGGCACTGGAGCACGCCGCCGACGCCTTGCGCGCACTGCCCGGCGCTGGCCAGGTGCGCAGCGTGGTTGCCGATATCGCCACGCCGGAAGGACGCAGCGCCGCACTTGCGGCCTGTCCGCAGGTCGACATCCTGATCAACAACGCGGGCGGCCCGCCGCCGGGCGATTTCCGCCAGTGGGAACGCGCCGACTGGTTGCGCGCGCTGGACGCCAACATGCTGGCGCCGATCGAACTGATCCGCGCCACCGTCGATGGCATGCGCGCACGCCGCTTCGGCCGCATCGTCAACATCACCTCCAGCGCGGTGAAGGCGCCGATCGACATCCTCGGCCTGTCCAATGGCGCGCGCGCCGGCCTGACCGGTTTCGTCGCCGGGCTCGCGCGCAGCACCGTGGCCGACAACGTCACCATCAACAACCTGCTGCCTGGGCAGTTCGCCACCGACCGTTTGCGCGGCAACTTCGCCGCCATCGCGCAGCAACAGGGCAGCAGTGCCGACGAGGTCGCCGAACGCAAGCGTGCGGGCATTCCGGCGGCGCGTTTTGGCCAGCCGGACGAGTTCGGCGCGGCCTGCGCCTTTCTGTGCAGCGCGCAGGCCGGCTATATCACCGGACAGAATCTGTTGATCGATGGCGGCAGCTATCCCGGCACGTTCTAGCGCGGCGCCTTGCACGCCCGATCGATTCCCTCCGCCCCTGCCAGGGGCGACAATAGCCTTGCCATGACCAGTACTTTCGATCCCCGCCACGTCCGGCGCGCCTTTGCGCGTGCCGCCAGCACCTATACCGCCGCCGCCGCGCTTCAACGCGAAGCGGAAGCCCGCCTGCTCGAATCCCTCGACTACCTGGGCGAGCAGGTGCCCAAGGTGGTGCTGGATGTCGGCGCCGGCCCCGGCCATGCCAGCGCTGCAATCAAGAAGCGCTGGCCCAAGGCACAGGTGATCGCGCTGGATCAGGCCATGCCGATGCTTCGCCAGGCGCGCAAGGCCGCAGGCTGGTGGAAGCCGTTCACGCAGGTGTGTGCCGATGCGCGCGCGCTACCGGTTGCCGACGGCAGCGTGGATGTGATCTTCAGCAATCTGTGCCTGCAGTGGGTGGAAGACCTGCCGGCCGTGTTCGCCGGTTTCCGTCGCGCGCTGCGCCCGGGCGGGTTGCTGCTGTGTTCCACCTTCGGCCCGGAAACGCTGATCGAATTGCGCGAGGCCTTTGCGCAGACCGACCCGGCCCCGCACGTCAGCCGCTTTCCGCCGATCGCCCAATTCGGCGATGCCCTGCTGATGTCCGGGTTCCGCGACCCGGTGCTGGACCGCGACCTGTTCACCCTGACCTACAACGACCTGCCCGCACTGATGCGCGAGCTGCGTGCGATGGGAGCAACCAATGCACTCAGCAACCGCCGCGCCACCCTGACCGGACGCGGTCGCTTCGCGGCCGCCAGCGCGGCCTACGAACCGCTGCGGCGACCGGACGGCACCCTGCCCAGCTCCTGGGAAGTGATCTACGCCCATGCCTGGGCACCGGCGCCGGGCGCGCCCATCCGCGAACACGGGCATGAGGTCGCCAGCGTGCCGGTCAGCGCCATCCCGATCCGCCGCCGCATCGACTGAACGGCGGTGCAGAACGCCGGTCCGCGCGCATCCACTGCCGGTGAGACACAGCGTATTGCGCCCATGCCACTGCTCAGCGGTCAGGCTCGGCGGTGACAGTTGCTAGAATTCTGAAGTGACCGGCCGCACTTCCTTCGTTGCGGCTTACCTTGTTCGATGGTGGCTACCGACACGACGCAGCAGTGCTGCGTGCGTTTCTTGGCAGCCACTCTCACGTTTGCGGCCCCCCGCCCCCAATCGGCCTCCCTCATGTTGAAGTGGCTCCTCATCGCGCTGTTCATCGCATCGGCGCTCTACATCCATTATCGCGGTCGCGTGCGGCACCGGCTCAGCCGGCAGTTGCTGGACCATTCCACCTTCATGGCCCCCATCAACACACTGATGTACCTGTGTTCGCGGGTGCCGACCACCCCGTTCATCGACCCGGGCAAGGAATTTCCCGAGCTGGCGCCGCTGCGCGCGAGCTGGCCACTGATCCGCGACGAAGCGGTGGCGTTGCAGCAGATGCAGAAGATCCGCGCTGCCGAAGGCTATACCGACATCGGCTTCAATTCGTTCTTCCGGCGTGGCTGGAAGCGCTTCTATCTGAAGTGGTACGGCACCGCGCATCCGTCTGCCGCCGAATTGTGTCCGCAGACCACCGCCTTGCTGAAATCCATTCCCACGGTCAAGGCCGCGATGTTCGCCGAGCTGCCGCCGGGCAGCGAACTTCGCCCGCACCGCGACCCGTTCGCCGGCTCCATGCGCCTGCACCTGGGCCTGGCCACACCGAACGACGACCGTTGCTTCATCGACGTCGACGGCCAGCGCCACAGCTG
Organism: Xanthomonas sp. A1809; assembly: GCF_017746015.1. Lineage (NCBI taxonomy): Bacteria > Pseudomonadati > Pseudomonadota > Gammaproteobacteria > Lysobacterales > Lysobacteraceae > Xanthomonas > Xanthomonas sp. A1809. The sequence continues at coordinate 229,406 of NZ_JAGHWZ010000004.1, forward strand.
GCGCGATGGCGAGTGGACCATGTTCGACGAGACCTATATCCATTACGCGCGCAACGACACCGACCAGGACCGCATCATCCTGTTCTGCGATATCGAACGCCCGATGCGTTGGCGCTGGGCGGCGGCGGTGAACCGCTTCGTCGGCCGCAGCCTGCTCTCGGCCGGCGCCTCGCCCAATCAGGAAGGCGACAAGACCGGCGGCATCAATCGCGTGTTCCGCTATTTCTACGCCGCCCGCCTCAAGGCCAAGGCGCTGAAGGAACGCAACAACCCGCTGTACCAGGTGCTCAAGTGGAGCATCTTCATCCTGGTGGTGGTCGGGATCGTGTTGCTGTAATTCCCGCCTACCCGCGTAGAAGCGCACCCGGGCGCGAGCGTCGTCGTCGATAACGCTTCATCGCACCCAGGTGCGCTGTTACGCAGCGCTGGTCGATGCGCTCAGCGCGATACCTGCGCAATCCATTCCTGCAGGTTGTAGTAGTTGGTCACGCGGGTGATCTTGTCGCCGCGCACGTCGAAGAACGCACCGCCCACCAGCACATAGGTCTGCCCGTTGGCCTCCGGCAGGCCTTCGTCGGTGGTGTGATAGACGCCATGCACCACGTACTCGGCACCGACCCGGGTGCCATCGTCGTTGGCGATGACGACCACATCGCGCAATTGCTCGCGGTAGCTGTCGTTCATGCGCTGCAGGAACGCGGCGAATGCGTTGCGGCCGATTTCGCGCGGACCTTGATTGAGGTCGTGGGCGACGTCCTCGGCCAGAAACGCCAACATGCCGTCCCAATCGCCACGGTTGAATGCTGCGTAGTAGGCCTGCACCAGGCCAATGGCGTGTTGCCGATGGGTCTCGCTCATGCTCGAACCTGCCCGCTGGGAAAGCCGCATCATAGGCCTGCGGTCACGGCCCTTGCACCACCAGATCGCGGTGGAAGTAGTACACCTCCTGTAACAGGAAGCGCCAGCTGGTGTGGAAGCTGCGAAACCGCGTGCTCGGCGTGGACGAAGCCAGCGCGTCGATACCCAGTTCCTGGCTCAGCCGCAGCGCGCGCGCCATGTGCAGTGGGTCGCTGACGATGATCGCCCGATGCAGGCCGTGCCGCTCCATCAGCGTGCGCGCCTGTTCCAGGTTCTGCCGGGTGGTGCGCGAGGTGGTTTCGATCACGATGGCCTCCGGCGGAATGCCGTGGCGCAGCGCGTAGCGTCGGGCCACCTGCGATTCGGCAAAGCGTGCGCCGTTGCCGAAGCCGCCGGTGAACAACAGCCGCGGCGCGTAGCCCTGCGCGTACAGGTCCAATGCGTGCCGGATGCGTTCTTCGAACACCGGCGAAGGGCGCGCATCGTAGGCGGCCGCACCCAGCACGATGATCACATCGGCCGGTGCGGCCTGATCGCGGTCGCCGATCCACACGATCCAGCCTGCCACGGTCACCAGCCAGATCAGCGCCAGCATGCACAACCGCCAGCCCCAGCCCCACAGGCCGAGCCCGCGTGAGCGCCTGCTCACGCCACGGCCCAAGGCAAGGCATCCAGATCGACATTGCCGCCGGACAGGATCAGCCCCACCCGCTGCCCGGCAAACCGTGCCGGCTGGGCCAGGACCGCGGCCAGGGCGATCGCCGAAGACGGCTCGACCACTTGCTTGAGCAACTGCCAGACCAGCCGCATCGCCTGGACGACCGCCGCATCGTCCACCGTGATCACCTGTGCCCCGGCGCGCTGCAGCACTGCAAAGTTGGGCGCGCCCAAGGTGCCGCGCAGGCCGTCGCAAATGGTGTCCGGCACGAAATCGACCAGCCGCTGCCCGGCCGCCAGCGAACGCGCGGTGTCGGCTGCGCCGGCCGGCTCGGCCAGTACCAGCCCGCAGTCCGGCGAGGATTGCAGCGCCAGTGCGGCGCCGGCCGCCAGCCCACCACCGCCGACCGGCGCCACCAGCACATCCAGCCCGCCGCTTTGGTGCAGCAGCTCCAGCGTGGCGGTGCCCTGCCCGGCGATCACTGCACGATCGGTATACGGGTGCACCAGCGTGGCGCCGCTGCCGGCCTGCACCTCGGCGCACATCTGTTCCCGCGCCGCGATGGTCGGCGCGCAACGCCACAACGTGGCGCCGTTCCGGGAGATATTGGCCAGCTTGGCCGCCACCGCGCCCTCGGGCACCACCACATGGCAGCCGATGCCGCGCGTGCGTGCGGCAAGCGCCAGCGCCGCGCCGTGGTTGCCGGAGGAATGCGTGACCACACCATGCGCAGCCAGCTCATCCGGCAGCGACCACACGGCATTGCAGGCACCGCGGAACTTGAATGCGCCACTGCGCTGCAAATGCTCGGCCTTGAAGAACAACTGCGCACTGCTGAGCGCGTCCAGACTGTGCGATGTCAGCAACGGTGTCGGCGCGCAGTGCGGCGCAATCCGCGCAGCGGCCTGCAGGACGTCGGAATGGGCAAGGGGGACCGTCTCGATCATGCCTGCAAGATTAACGTATCGCCTCCTCTTCACGGGTCGCACGCAGTGCCGCCGCGCATGCTGGATCGATGACAAAGCGTCGCAATGCCGCACAATTAAGGACCGATTCAATGCATCGGTTCGACAGTGGCATCATGGTTGCAGGAGGGCACCATCCATGAAATTCCGTCTGATCTTCGCCGCCGGGCTCTTGGCCCTGGGCGGCTGCGCAACCTACGACTACACCGGCGGTGGGTCGGGCGGCTATTACCGTGGTGCGCCTGCCGTGCAGTATCGCTATCCGCCCGGCTACTCCCCGTACTTCTACGGCAATCCGTATGGTTTGCCATATGGGTATGGCGCCGGGTCGATCGGCCTGTACGACTACCCTGTGTATCCGGTCTATCGCGGTGGTGGCGGCTACTACTACCGGCAGTACGATCGCCGTCCGCAGTACCGTCCGCCGCGCCCGAACGGCTCGTTCAACAATGGGCAGCGCCCCGGCGGCTCGCGGCCCCAGCAACCCAATCGCCCGCCGGCAACCGGCGCGCCGCCGTCGCGGCCGCCACCGCGTATCGGCGCGCCGCCGCGCGTCATTCGCGAGATCCAGCGGCAAACCGCGCCGCGCAACACACGCGAACAGATTCCGTGAGAGGCTGACTGCGACCTGGCCCACACTTGGCGACATTGGGGGCTTGCGTTCAGCTGACGATTGGCCGCAAGCTAGGTGCTCTGTGTGACCCGCCACGTCATTTTTTGACCGGGCCAGCCCCACTGACGACTTATGTCGATGTCCGACAGGGAAATCTGGATCCCCCCTGTTCCGGCCCTGTCGGATATCGGCGCCTACAACACAGAAAGCCCCGGCATGCCGGGGCTTTCTGTTTTTGTTTCGATGGTTGCCAAGCAGGCTGCAGCGGAACGGGCGCGTGCTCCATTTCGCAGAAACCTTAAAAAATAAGGGTCGGCAGTCCCCCGACTACCGACCCTTACGCTACCCCATCGCACGCGCGGCTGGCCCCTGTTCCAATTCCAGCCTTTGCGCCCATGTCGCAATGCCACGACGGGTGCAGTAGGGATATCCGCACGAAACATGCCAACTTGAGGGTCACTTACGTAAATTGTGATTTTCATCACAATTTATAGCGAACGAGTGACCTCGCCCGCCCTTCAGCCGATACTTTCGCGGCCGTTTTCCTTTTCCCGCTCCTGGTCCACGCCCATGTCCGACTCCTTCTATCGCTACGACGTCATCGTGATCGGTGGCGGTCATGCCGGCACCGAGGCCGCCCTGGCGTCTGCACGCACAGGGGCGCGCACCTTGTTGCTCACCCACAACATCGAGACAGTGGGCGCGATGAGCTGTAACCCGGCCATCGGCGGAATCGGCAAGGGCCACCTGGTCAAGGAGATCGACGCACTCGGCGGGGCGATGGCACGCGCCGCGGATCTGGCCGGCATCCAGTGGCGCACGCTCAACGCCTCCAAGGGGCCGGCAGTGCGTGCCACGCGCTGCCAGGCCGATCGCAACCTGTACCGCACTGCGATCCGCTGCATCGTCGAGGCCCAGCCCAACCTGACCGTCTTCCAGGCGGCAGTGGACGACCTGATCATCCACAACGGCACGTCCGAAGCCGACAGCGTGCGCGGCGTCATCACCCAGACCGGGCTGCGTTTCCAAGCGCCTTCGGTGGTGCTGACCGCCGGTACGTTCCTGGCCGGCAAGATCCATGTCGGCGAAACCCAGTACGCGGCCGGGCGCATGGGCGACCCGCCGGCCACCACGCTGGCCGCGCGCCTGCGCGAGCGCCCGTTCGCGATCGACCGGCTCAAGACCGGCACCCCGCCGCGGATCGACGGGCGCACCCTCGATTACGGCGTGATGGCCGAGCAACCCGGCGACGACCCATTGCCGGTGATGTCGTTCATGGGCCAGGTCAGCGACCATCCGCGCCAGGTCAGCTGCTGGATCACCCAGACCACCGAACAGACCCACGAGATCATTCGCAACGCGCTGCACCGCTCGCCGCTGTATTCGGGGCAGATCGAAGGCATCGGCCCGCGCTACTGCCCGTCGATCGAAGACAAGGTGGTGCGTTTTGCCGAGAAGACCAGCCACCAGATCTTCGTCGAACCCGAAGGGCTGGAGGTGGCCGAGATTTATCCCAACGGTATTTCCACCTCGCTGCCGTTCGATGTGCAGCTGGCGCTGGTGCGCTCGATCCACGGCTTTGCGAACGCGCACATCACCCGCCCCGGCTACGCCATCGAATACGACTTCTTCGACCCGCGCGGGCTCAAGGCCTCGCTGGAGACCAAGGCGGTGGGCGGGCTGTTCTTCGCCGGGCAGATCAACGGCACCACCGGTTACGAAGAGGCCGCCGCCCAGGGTCTGCTGGCCGGACTCAATGCAGCGCGCCACGTGCAGGGGCTGCCGGCGTGGTCGCCGCGCCGCGACGAGGCCTACCTGGGCGTGCTGGTGGACGATCTCATTACCCACGGCACCACCGAGCCGTATCGCATGTTCACCAGCCGCGCCGAATACCGCTTGCAGCTTCGCGAGGACAATGCCGATGCGCGGCTGACCGGCGTCGGGCGTGCGATGGGCCTGGTGGACGACGCGCGCTGGGCGCGCTTTGCGGCCAAGCAGGAGGCCGTGCAACGCGAAACCGCGCGGTTGTCGACGCTGTGGGCCACACCGGGCAATGCGCTGGGCCGCGAGGTGGCCGACGCGCTGGGCGTGACGGTCAGCCGCGAAACCAACGTGCTGGATCTGATCAAGCGCCCGGAGCTCACCTACGCCACCTTGATGCGGGTGCCGACCCTGGGCCCGGGCGTGGACGATGCGCAGGTGGCCGAGCAGGTCGAGATCAGCGTCAAGTACGCCGGTTATCTGGATCGCCAGCGCGACGATATCGCGCGTCAGCAACGTCACGAAACCACGCCGATCCCGGAAGGCTTCGATTACGCCAGCGTGCGCGGCCTGTCGATCGAAGTGCAACAGAAACTCGAACGCGTGCGCCCCCAGCACATCGGCCAGGCACAACGGATTCCCGGCATGACGCCGGCGGCGATCTCGCTGCTGCTGGTGCATCTGGAGCGCGCGCGACGCAGCCAGGTGGCGTGATCGACGCGACGATCGCTGCCCGTCGGCAGCGATCGCCGGGCCATCCATCCCTCTGAAGGCAGCAGTGAGCGCGCCAGTCATCGCGAAACGATGGCGTGTGCCGATTAGCGAACATGCGGGCGAGCAAAGGCGACCTGAGCCGACCGAACGGTCGAAGCGGACTCAAGCGTTATTGCTATGATTTGCCAACGACGACACATTTCGACACATGAACGCATCTCGCACGTTACTGCCGGCGATGTTTCGCAGCGCCTGCGCCCTGCTGCTGTTGACCCTGGCATGCAGTTGGCCGGCGCATGCCAGGACCGAAGAAGACGGGCGTTACTGGCTGAGCGTCTATGCGCAAGGCAAGCTGCCGGTCGAAAACCTGTACTGGAGCATGGATGTCCATCCGCGCTGGCGCGAGGAAGGCGAACAGTTCGATCAACTGATCTTGCGCCCTGCCGTGTTCTATCGGCTCAATCCCAAAGCCAGTGTCTGGATGGGTTACGACACCATCATCAGCCATCCGGCCGGGCAGCCATCCAACCGCGAGAATCGCTGGTGGGGGCAATTTCAATATCAATTCGATCCGATCGCCGAGATCACCATTACCAGCCGCACGCGCCTGGAACAGCGTCACCGCGAAGGCTTCGGCGATGAAGGGTATCGCGTGCGGCAGATGATCCGCGCGGTGCGCCCCAGCGGGTTCAGTCCGCAATTGTCGTGGGTGGCGTTCAACGAAGTGTTCGTCAATCTGGATCAGACCCGATGGGGCGCACAACGCGGTCTCGATCAGAACCGGGTGTTTGTCGGCATCAACTGGAAATTCAATGCCATTGCCAACGCCGATGTCGGTTACCTGAATCAGTTCGTCAACGCGCGTACGGTGGATCGGGAAAACCACGTCCTGATGACCACGTTCCGCTTCAATTTTTGAGCATCACGTGCGCGTGGGCCAATGCAGGGCGAAGTTGAAAGCGCTGCGTTCAATCGACCCCGGCGACATGCTGACTGGTTTCGATAGGACCTGCGGGTTGCCGACGAGCCACCGATGACGACCGTGACGGTTCGCGTGGTGCACAGCGCCCTTGGCGCCCACACAGCTGCCGGCGCACGGCTGCACCCAGGTGTTCTTTTTGCGAGGCGAGCCCGCACGCGGTGACACACGCCCCGACGCTGCAGTGACACCGCCACAGGTGCGGCAGCGCGTGCCTCGGCACGGCTGCCGCAGGCTGTCAGGCGGCCCTGCGTTCGATCGCGGGCAGCAGGCGCTGGCGTAGCGTCAACGCCGCCAGGTCCAGCGTTTCACCGGCGGCACGCAAGACGCTGCCCATGTTGATGAAACCGTGGATCATACCCGGGAAACTATGCAGGGTGACCTCCACTCCCGCCGCACGCAGGCGCTCGGCATAGGCGCGGCCTTCGTCGTACAGCATGTCGCGGTCGCAGACCACGACCAGCGCAGGCGCAACGCCGGCGACATCCGGCGCCAGCATCGGCGAGACACGCCAGTCGTTGGCCACCGCCATATCCGGCAGCAGATGGCGGTTGAAGAATTCCACCGCTGCCGCAGTCAACGGTGGCAGGCCGGCATTGAGCGAGCGCGATGGATACACGCCGCTGTCCTGGCGCGCGTCGGTCAGCGGATAGACCAGCAGCTGGCAACGCAAGGCGATGCCGGCATCGCGCGCGGCCAGTGCGGCAACCGCGGCCATGGCGCCGCCGATACTGTCGCCGCAGACAGCAAGGCGCTGCACATCGGCGCCGACCATGTCCGGGTGCGCAGCCAGCCAATGCAACGTCGCGATGACATCTTCCACGCCGGCCGGCGCCGGATGCTCGGGGGCCAGACGGTAATGGATCGCCAGCACCTGACAGCCAGCACGCGCCGCCAGTTGCCGGCACACATCGTCATGCGATTCCAGATCGCCCACCAGACCGCCGCCGCCGTGCACGAACAGGCAGGTCGGGGCTGGGCCGGCCGCGAGCCCCGTGGGGCGGTACAAGCGCAAAGGCACTGCACCGGTGGCGGCGTCGGCCTGCAGATCGCGTACCTCGGCCATCTCGATGCGCGGGAAACCGAACTGCGCGCCCACCGCGCGCATCATCGCGCGCGCGCCTTCGATCGGCAGGGTTTCCATGGGCGGCTGCGCCGCCTCTTGAAGCTGGGCGAACAGACGCACGACATCAGGATCAAACGACATGACGAACTCTCCGATAAGCGATGGTCGAGCTTGCCAGATTGTTATGAACCATCACTATTCAAATCGTTAACCAGTACCGACGAAAAAGGCCGGCGGGCCGGGCACGCACGCAAAAAAGCCCAAAATTGCTGGAAAAGTGGCCGCACACGCGCAGATTGGCCGCTCGGCGATGTCGCAATGACTGCAGCGTGCGCGCTGAATTTGCTGCGCTGCATCGCAACCAATGCGCTGCTGCTGCGGCCTGGCGGCCGGCGCAGCGGCCTGTTGGCACTTCCTAGTCGTTGTCTTCGGCAGCCGCTTCGCGGCCTTGCTGGCGAATGAGGTTTTCCTGGCGCGCATCTTCGATCGAGGCACGGACGGCGCGTACATCGGCGCGGCGGGTGTCGAATTTGAAGCGACCGGTGAGCACGCTGTCCGGGCGCAGTTCGCCCTTTTCGAACAGCGCCCACATCTCTTCGCCGTAATGGGTGTCCAGCAGCTCGGGCGCGAAACGGCCCAGGCAGTCGCGCAGGTTGTGCACGTCGCGCAGCAGCATGTCGCGCGCGGCATTGTTGCCGGCGGCACTGACCACCTGCGGAAAGTCGATCACCACCGGGCCATCGGGCGAAACCAGCACGTTGTATTCGGACAGATCGCCGTGCACCAGGCCCAGCGACAGCATCTTGACCACATCGCCGATCAGGCTGGTGTGGAAGGCGCGCGCCTGCTCGGGTTCCAGGTCCACCTCGCCCAGCCGCGGTGCGCTGTGGCCGGCGTCATCGGTGACCAGATCCATCAGCAGCACGCCGTGGAAGTAACCGCGCGGTTTGGGCACATGCACCCCGGCATCCACCAGTTGATAGAGCGCGTCGGCTTCGGTGTTCTTCCAGGCGGTTTCGGCTTCCTTGCGGCCGAACTTGGTGGCCTTGCCCATCGCGCGGGCCTGACGGCTGCCACGCACCTTGCGGCCTTCCTGGTACTGCACGCGCGCCTGGAAACTGCGTTGCGCCATGTCCTTGTAGACCTTGGCGCACAGGATCTCGGCGCCTGCGCTCACGACGTAGACGGATGCTTCCTTGCCGCTCTTCAGTGGTCGCAACACTTCGTCGATGACGCCGTCGTCGATCAGCGGCTGCAGGCCGTTGGGGGTTTTCATGGACTAAGCGCACCGATCCGTCACAAACCAGCGGCGATTATGCGGCAAGCAGGGTGAAGCGCTTACATGCCCACGCACAGAGTGTGAGCCGGGGCATACCATGGCGCGAGCGCTTACCATGCACGGACCTGTCCGCTGCCGCACTCCTATGCCCGAGCCCGCCTCCAGCCGCCGCAAACGTCCCGCCACCGTGGTTGCGGCCGGCAGCGATCGCGGCCTGCCGCATGAGCTGATGCAGCAGATCGCCGCCGCCCAGGGCGATCCGGACTTCATGACCTCGCTGGGGCGCGGGCTGGTGGTGCTGAGCGTGTTCGCACAGCATGCGCGCGAAGTGACGATGTCGCAGATCAGCCTGGAAACCGGCATCTCGCGCGCAGCCGTCCGGCGCGTGCTGCATACGCTGGCCAAGCTGGGCTATGTGGGCGAGCAGGGACGTGGCTACGTGTTGCTGCCGCGCGTGCTGGGCATCGGTGGCGCGTACGCGGCGTCTTCATCGATGACCGCGGCCGCACAGCCGGTCCTGGACGGCCTGCGCGACCAACTGCACGAATCGTGTTCGCTGGGCGTGCTGGATGGCGACGATCTGCTGTACGTTGCGCGGTCGGAAACGGTGCGCATCATGTCGATCGGGCTGCGCCCGGGGACGCGGCTGCCGGCCTACTGCACATCGATGGGGCGGGTGTTGCTGGCTGCGCTGCCCGGCGACACCTTGCAGGCGTATCTGGAACGCACCACCTTGCGTCCGCGGACCGACCGCACGGTGACCCAGGCCTCGGCGCTGCTGGAGGTGCTGGCGCGCACGCGCCGCGAAGGCATGTGCCTGACCGATCAGGAACTGGAAATCGGCCTGCGCTCGATCGCCGTGCCGGTGCGCAACCTGCGCGGCGAGGTGATCGCCGCGCTCAACATTGGCGCCCAGGCCGGGCGGGTGAGCCTGCAGACGATGCAAACGCAGTTGCTGGAACCGCTGAAGCAGGCGGCGCAGCGGCTGGGAACCTTGCTGAGTTAGCGCAGCACCTTGCGTTGGCGCGGGCGTCGCCCGCGGGGCATCTGACCTGCCCCTGTGCTGCATAAGCGCTAGTGGCGCAGTGGTGGCTGGCAGAGGTCAAAAGCAATCGCGTCCACGCATTGCGCGCGTGCCCGACGTGCATGCGAGGCTGCACATCGCAAAGCGCCAGGCCAGGCCTGTTCGAATTGATCGCCACTTGCTGTTGCACGCGTCCCGACCCAGGCGGCAAACAAGACGTAGCGAGCAGTCGGCAGATGGATGCGGATGACGCACAGGAACCGCAATGCACGAGGTTGCAATGCCGCACCGGGCACCGACCACGCCCGCCTGACGGCCGCGCAGTCTTTTGTTGACGGCTCCTAGCGCGGCCGGCGCAGAAAGCTCACTACCGCATCCACCCACGCTGCGTGGCTGTCTTCGACCTGGGCCACGTGGTCGGCGTGCGGCAGGGTCACCCAGCTGCGATCTTCGCTGCGCAGGCGTGCGTAGAGATGCGCGTTGTCTGCCTGGGTGGCGATCGGGTCGTCGACGCCGCGCAACAGCAAGACCGGCACCGTCGCGACTTGCTCGGGATGGAAGGCGAACTGCTCCATGGCGCGCCAGTCGGTGCGCACCGGGTCCGCTGCCAGCGCCTGGGCGACGTAAGCCGCACGCACGCCCGGTGGTGCCGCATTGGCGGTGATGAAGTCCTCACCGGCCGCAGCGGCCGTGGTGGGTGCGCGCAAGGGCCGATCTGCCGGAACCGCCGGCGCAGGCGCTGCATCCACGTCATCGGGGAAGCCAAACAACACCAGGGCAGACATCGCCTGCGGTTGCTGCTGCGCGAGCAGCAACGCCACCCGCGCGCCGTTGGAATAGCCCAGCAATGCCGGCGGCGGCAGGCCGGGATGGGTCTGCGCGACCCAGGCCAGCACATTGCGGACATCGGCCACTGCACGGGCGGGCGTATTCCAGCCCGTGCGGTCGCGTGGGCTGCCACCGTAGCCGCGCAGATCCACCGCATACGCGGCAAACCCGGCTTGCGCGAGCGCTGCAAGGACAGAGCGCGCGTCACGCGGCTCGCCAGGCACCTGCAAATCGAAGTTGGGCAATGCGCTCCAGGTGCGGCCGTGCACCAGCACGATCGTGCCACGTGGCTGCGCGGGCACGCGCGACCACACCGCCAGCGTCTGGCCATCGTCGGTACGCACCTGCGCCAACACGGTGCCGGGGCCGGGCTGCGGTTGTGCGTGCAGCGCCGCGGTTGCCAATGACACCACCAGCAGGCAGACCAATCGATGCAGCATGCGATGTCTCCGGTTGCGGTGGGCTGAGCGCCGCCAATACGCGTGTGCGCGCAGTCGGCAGGCGATTTTGGACGGCGCGCCAGGCACCGCAGTGTACGAGTGGTCCACGCCGCACCGGGTACCGACCACGCGCGCCGGACGCTGAGCGCAGTCGGTTTGCCCGCCGCCCTGAGACCACTCTTACCGCGGTTGCGCCGCCGATGCTGCGCCAGCGTCTGCCGCCTGTTCTTCCAGGATCGGCCTGGCCAGCACGAACGCGTGGTTGGCGGCCGGCACGCCGCAGTAGATCGCCGCCTGCAGCAGCACTTCCTTGATCTGCGCAGGCGTGACGCCGTTGTTGCGCGCCGCACGCACGTGCAGCTTGAATTCTTCGTCGTGGCCTAGCGCGATCATCATCGACAGGGTGATCAGCGAACGGGTGTGGGCCGGCAGGCCGTCGCGGGTCCAGATGCTGCCCCAGGCATAGCGGGTGATCAGGTCCTGAAATTCTTCGGTGAATTCGCTACGCCCGGCCAGCGCACGGTCGACGTGCGCATCGCCAAGGACGCGTCGGCGTTCGCGCATGCCGGCTTGATAACGTTCGTCTTCGTGCATGGGGTGTCCTTGCAAGGTGGGAAAGCTCACTGGCCCTGAAGAAAGCCGAGTACCGCCTGGTTGAACGCGGCCGGCGATTCCAGGTTGCAGATGTGGCGGCCAGGCACCTGGGCGTAATGCCCGTCCGGCGCGGCATAGGCGATCTCGCGCAGGTCAGGCGGCGGGCACACCGGGTCGTCGTCGCCGGCCAGCGCCAGCAGCGGCAGGCTCAGCCCGTCCAATGCGCCGCGGAAGTCCGCATCGGCCACCGCCTGGCAGCAGGCGATGTAGCCGGCAGGCGAAGTGGACACGAAGGCAGCAGCGATCATGTCCAGCCGCTGCGCATGGCTGATGGCAAATTCGGGGGTAAACCAGCGCTGCAGCGTGGCATCGATCAGCGTCGGAAGGCCTTCGCTGCGCACCTGTTCGATGCGGGTTTCCCAGGTGGCGGCACTGCCGATCTTCTGCGCGGTGGCGCACACCACCAGCCGGCGCAAGCGCTGCGGTGCATGCAGGCCCAGCCACTGGCCGGTGAGCCCGCCGATCGACAGGCCGCAGAAATCGCTTTGCGCGATCTCCAGGGCGTCCCACAGTGCCAGCACGTCCTGACCCAGGTCGGCGACGCTGTACGGGCCGGGCGGCGTCTCCGAATACCCATGGCCGCGGCGGTCGTAGCGCAGGATGCGGTAGTGCGCAGCGAAGGCTTCGAGCTGCACGTCCCACATGTGCAGATCGGTGCCCAGCGAATTGCAGAAAGTCAGCCAGGGGCGTCCTTCGGTGCCGTCCAGGCGGTAGTGCAGGCGATGCGTGGGCAACTGGAGATAAGCCATCGAGGCACCGTCAACAGGAAGAAGATCCAGCCAGCACGCGGTCGATCCACACCGAGGACATGCCGCGCCAACTTGCGCTATCGAACACTGCCTGCAGTTGCGCGTGCGTGAGCACCGCGCTCACCTGCGCGTGCTCGCCAAGCACCTCGCGCAAATGCCGTTGCTGCGCCTGCGCGCGCAGCGCGGCCTGTTCCACCAGGGCGTGCGCCTGCGGCTTGCCCAGGTGTGGCGCAAGCGCGAACACGGCCGCCTCGGCGTAGAGCAGCCCGCCGTGGCTGTCTAGATGCGCCTGCATGCGTGGGCGATCCAGTTCCAGACCCGACAGGCACAGCTGCATCTGCGCCAGGCTGCCGGCGGTGAGGCAGACGATCTGCGGCAAGGTGTCCCACTCGGCATGCCATTGCCCGGCTGCGCGCTCGTGCGGCTGCGCCATGGCGCTGAACAAGGTGGCGACCAGGCCCGGTACGCGGGTGGCCGCAGCCACGGCTGCCACGCTGGAGACCGGATTGCGCTTGTGCGGCATCGCCGAGGAGCCACCTTTGCCGGCGGCGGCCGGCTCGAACGCTTCGCCCACCTCCGTTTGCATCAGCAACACCACATCGCCGCCGATCTTGCCCAGCGTGCCGGCCAGCAGACCGAAGGCGCAGCCGACCTCGACGATGCGGTCGCGCGCGGTATGCCAGGGCAGCGCGGGCAGCGGCAACGCCAGGGCGCTCGCCAGCGCCTGCGCCACTTCCAGGCCACGGCCCTGCAACGAGGCCAGGGTGCCGGCCGCGCCGCCGAACTGCAGCACCAAGGCATCGTGCCGCAAGGCGTGCAGGCGCCGCTGCGCACGCTGCAGGGCGTCCAGCCAACCGGCGACCTTGAGCCCGAAGGTGACCGGCACGGCCTGCTGCAGCAGGGTGCGACCGGGCAGGCCGGTGTTGCGCTCGCGTTCGGCCAGCACCGCCAGATCGGCGCACAGGGCGTGCAGACGCGGCAGCAGCAGATCGAGAGCGGCGCGCAGCTGCAGCACCATGCCGGTATCGATGACGTCCTGGCTGGTGGCGCCCCAGTGCACCCAGCGCGCGGCGGCGTTGTCGTGCGCGGCCACCTGCGCGGTCAACGCCTTGACCAGCGGAATGGCGGGATTGCCGGCCAGCGCCGTGGCCTGCGCCAGCGCGGCCAGGTCGTAGTGCTGCACATCGCAGGCAGCGGCAATGGCCTGCGCGGCCTCGGCGGGAATCACCCCGCACTGCGCCTGGGCGCGCGCCAGCGCCGATTCGAACTGCAGCATCGCCTGCACGCGCGCGGCATCGTCGAACAAGGCCTCGCACGCAGGCTCGCCGAACAAGGATCCCAACAACGAAGATGTCGCACTCATGCATTGCATCTCTAGGCGAGCCGGCAGCATCGCACCGATGTACCAAGGTGCCAACTAGACCAAAGGGCAATGCATCGTGCGCGCCTGGCACTGCCGGGATGAGGTGGATGAGGCCATGCGTGCTTGCGCTGCGTGCACGCGAGTGCACGTGTGCACCTGCCTGCCACGATGCGCGCTGCCCCGGATGCATGTGCGTGAGGCGTCACGGCGCATTGCTTGTCGCCGGAGATACCCTGGCGATGTTTCGGCAGCAGGCGCTCGTGCAGCGGCGCCTATGGCCCTGTGGACGTGGCCGCGTGCCGGCAGGATGCAGCGCTGTCCCTGTACGCATACGGCGTTTCAACATCGGCATGCGGATCAATAGCGGAAGAACACCGTTTCCGCGTCGCCCTGCATGTGGATGTCCCACGTGTACGCACCGCCTGGATGCGGCTGGGCCAGCAAGGTGGCGCGCCGCTCGGCCGGCACCAGCGCCAGGATCGGGTCGCTGCCCAGCTGTGGGTCGTCGGCGAAATACAGCCGCGTCGACACCCCGCGCAAGAGGCCGCGCATGAAGACCAGCACCGTCAGATGCGCCGCCTGCTGCTTGCCGTCCGGGCCCGCCACCCTGCCCGGCTTGATGGTGCTGAAGGTAAAACGCCCGTTGGCATCGGTGGGCACGCGGCCCCAGCCGTCGAAGCTGGGGTCGTGGGCCTCGCAGCGACCGTCGGCCACATGCGCATAGATGCCCGCAGCATCGGCTTGCCACACTTCCAGCACCGCATCGGCCACTGGCGCGCCGGCGCCATCGAAGATGCAACCGCTGATCTGCACATGCGTGCCCGCGGCCTGCGCAGGTGCGATCTGTTGGCGATACAGCGGCTCCAATCCCAGCCGGTAATACGGGCCGACGGTCTGCGACGGCGTTGCATGCAGGCTCATCGTGTCACTCCCAGACCGTTTGCTTGCGACCGCGCAAGACGATGTCGAAGCGGTAGGCCAACGCGTACTCGCTGACGGCGTTTTCCCAGTCGAAACTGGACACCATGCGTTCGCGCGCCAGCGCATCGTCGACACAGTTGAAGATGGGGTCGTGCGCCAGCAGCGGGTCGCCGGGGAAATACATCTGGGTGACCAGCCGCTGCCCGATGCCATCGCCGTGCAACGAAAAATGGATGTGCGCCGGCCGCCAGGCGTTGTAGTGATTGCGCCACGGATACGCGCCCGGCTTGATGGTCTTGAAACTGTAGCGGCCGTGCTCATCGGTCAGCACCTGGCCGGTGCCGCGGAAGTTGGGGTCCAGCGGTGCATCGTGCTGATCGCCAGCGTGCTGGTAGCGACCAGCCGCGTTGCATTGCCACACTTCCACCACGCTGTGGCGGACCGGCCTGCCGTTTTCGTCGAGCACGCGGCCGGAGACGATGATGCGCTCGCCCAGCGGCGCGCCACTGAACCCTGCAGTGAGATCGGCCGCGTGCGCGCCCAGCGTGAGCCGATCCAGGCGCGGGCCGGTGACTTCCGACAGCGTGACCGGCAGGTCGATCGGATCACGCGTAGGCCCTCGCAATGTGGTGGAAGCGTATGCCGGATGCAGGTACGCCGGCTGCGTACCGGGCCGGCTGCGGCGGTAGCCGAGCAGCGGGTCGGCGATGGCAGGTTGGTCAGCGGTGGGATCGCGCATCTTGAATCTCCGTCGGCAACAAGACGACCAGAACGACATGGGTGCAAGGGAAGGACGAGGGAGGTTGCAACAGCCGGTTCACAGGCGCTCGATCGCCAACGCCACGCCCTGCCCCACTCCGATGCACATGCTGGCCAGCCCGAGTCGCCCGTTGCCCGCCTCCAGCTGCCGCAGCAAGGTCAGCGCCAGCCGCGCACCGCTCATGCCGAGCGGATGCCCGAGCGCAATGGCGCCACCGTTGGCATTGACGTGTGCGGCATCGTCGGCCAGGCCCAATGCACGCGTGCAGGCCAGCGCCTGCGCAGCGAAGGCTTCATTGAATTCGATCGCATCGAACTGCGCGATGCGCAGGTGCAAGCGCGCCAGCAGGCGCTGGGTGGCCGGCACCGGGCCGATGCCCATGTACGCCGGCTCCACGCCCGCCGAGGCGAACCCCAGCACGCGCGCACGCGGCGTCAGCCGGTGAGCCTGCACGGCCTGCGCCGAGGCCAGCAGCAAGGCAGCGGCGCCATCGTTGAGACCGGAGGCATTGCCGGCCGTCACGGTGCCGGGCTGGCGGAACACCGGTTTGAGCTTGGCCAGCATGTCGGCGGTGGTGTTGGGTCGCGGCGCTTCATCGTGTTCGACCGTGGAGGCATCGCCGCCCTTGCGCGCTGCCACGGCCACCGGGGTGATTTCCGCATCGAAGAAACCGGCTGCCTGCGCCGCCGCCACGCGTTGCTGGCTGCGCAGTGCGAACGCATCCTGGTCTTCGCGCGCGATGGCGTACCGCTGCGCCACGTTTTCCGCCGTTTCCCCCATCAGTTCGGTGCCATAGACCGCCTGCAGGCGCGGATTGATGAAGCGCCAGCCCATGGTGGTGTCTTCCAGCTGCTGGGTGCGGGCGAAGGCGCTGTCGGCCTTGCCCATCACCCACGGCGCGCGCGACATCGATTCGACGCCGCCGGCAATGGCAAGATCCAGTTCGCCGGCACGGATGCCGCGCGCTACCGTGCCGATCGCGTCCAGGCCCGAGCCGCACAGGCGATTGAGCGTGCTGCCCGGCACCGAAGACGGCAGGCCGGCCAGCAACAGGCTCATACGCGCGACATTGCGATTGTCTTCGCCGGCCTGGTTGGCGCAGCCCAGGTACACATCGTCGATTGCGGCCGGCTCCAGCTGCGACTGCCGCGCCAGCAATGCGGCGATGGGCACTGCGCCCAGATCGTCGGCGCGCACGCTGGACAAGGCGCCACCGTAACGGCCGATCGGCGTGCGGATGCCATCGATCAGGTACACCTCGCTCATGCCTGGGCTCCCATTGCCTGCACACCATGCGCTGCATCGGTGCGTGCCTGCAGCGCGCGCAAGGCATCCAGCTCGGCGGTACTGGGCGGCGTGGTTTGTGCAAGGTCGGCGGCGAACCGGATCGGCCACCCGGTCGCCGCGCTGACCTGCTCGCGCGTGGCGCCGGGATGCAGCGAGGTCACGGTGAGTTCGCGGGTCACGGGGTCGGGTTCCATCACGCACAGGTCGGTGACGACCACGGTCGGGCCGGCGCCGGGGAGGCCGGCGCGCGCGCGCGCATCGCCACCGTCCAGATGCCCGACCGTGGTGATGAAGTCCAACCGCGACACGAAGCTGCGTTCGGATTGGCGCATGATGATGAACACCCGCTTGGCGCTGGCGGCAATTTCCGGCGCGCCACCGGCGCCGGGCAAGCGCGTTTTCGGCGCAGCGTAGGAGCCAATCACGGTGGTGTTGAGGTTGGCGTACCGATCGATCTGCGCCGCCCCCAGAAAGCCCACATCCACGCGCCCGCCCTGCAGCCAGTAGCGGAAGATCTCTGGCGTGGAGACCACGGTGGCGGCGGTTTCGGCCAGCTCGCCGTCGCCGATCGAGAGTGGCAACACCTGCGGGCGCGCACCGATCGGGCCGGATTCGTAAATCAAGGTGACGTCCGGTGCATGCGTCAGCCGAGCCAGGTTGGCGGCAGTGGACGGCAAGCCGATACCGACAAAACACACTGCGCCATCGGGCAGGCGGCGCGCGGCAGCCACCGTCATCATCTCGTTGGTGCTGTAGGCGCTCATGCGGCCACCTGCTGCTGGGACTGTGCATACACGCGCTGAAAACCGGCGAAATCGTCGGTGTCGAGAATATGCGTCTGGATCCAGGCCTGGAACTTCGCACGGTCGCGCGCGATCGTATCCCAGGCCAGATAGAACCGATTGTCGCGCGCGTAGTAGCCATGCGCATACGAGGGCGCCGCGCCACCAGGGACAACGCAGACCGCATCGACAACCCAACGCGGCAGGATGCAGGTATTGGGCGGCGCGTCCAGGCTGTCGACGATCTCTTCCACCGTCACGATCACCTTGCGCGCTGCCAGCACCGCTTCCTTCTGCACGCCCAGAATGCCCCAGAGCAACACGTTGCCGCGGCGGTCGGCCCGCTGGGCGTGGATCACCGTGACATCGGGGTTGACGGCCGGCGAGGTGGCCAGCGTTTGGCCGGTATACGGGCACTGCAGGAACTTGATGCTGTCGTTGACGCGCGGCAGATCCGAACCGACATACCCGCGCAGCACTGCAAACGGCAGCCCCGACGCACCGGCCACATAGGCATTGGCCATATCGGCGTGGCTGTGTTCGCGAATCTGCAGCGGCTGCGGCCAGGCGTGTTCCACTGCATCGCGCAGCCGGTGCAACGAACCGACGCCGGGATTGCCGCCCCAGGAAAACCGCAGCGCTGCCGCGCAAC
This sequence comes from Xanthomonas sp. A1809, assembly GCF_017746015.1. NCBI lineage: Bacteria > Pseudomonadati > Pseudomonadota > Gammaproteobacteria > Lysobacterales > Lysobacteraceae > Xanthomonas > Xanthomonas sp. A1809. The sequence continues at coordinate 247,759 of NZ_JAGHWZ010000004.1, forward strand.
CGGCGCCGATCAGCTGGTCGTAGATCAGGTCGGGGGTCATGCGCACCAGCCGCAGCGCGCGCTTGTGCTGACGGATCACCTCGTGCCCGGCCGCATGCGGAATCAGATGGGTGAAGCCTTCCATCGCCACGCAATCGCCATCGGCGATCAGCTGCGACACCGCTTCCGCGAGAGCGACGATTTCGGCCATTGCGTTCCCTTCCAGCACAGCGAGCGTGGGCTCACGGTAGGCGCAGCCGGCAGGGTGGTCAATCCGATAATCGGTGATTCAAATCGATATTCGCACAATTTCGGCAGAGCCGTAACGCGCCCACATTGTCTCCGGTGTATACATAACTTCGCGCGCAAGCAGACGCCAGCGTTGCATTGCGCGCCCACTAGCTGCAGGCCGGCGCACGCCGCGTCGCATCCAGGTTGCCTACACACCCAGGAGTCACGGTCATGTCGCAGTCCAAGCCGCTGTTTCCCCTCAATGCGTGGTACGCCGTTGCCTGGGACCATGAGATCAAGCACGTGCTCAGCCCGCGCAAGCTCTGCAACCTGGACGTGGTGGTCTACCGCACCACCGCCGGTACGGTCGTCGCGCTCGAAGACGCCTGCTGGCATCGGCTGGTGCCCTTGTCGATGGGCAAGCTGCGCGGCGACGACGTGGTCTGCGGCTATCACGGGCTGGTCTACAACACGCAGGGGCGCTGCGTGCACATGCCCTCGCAGGACACCATCAATCCCTCGGCCTGCGTGCGCAGCTTTCCGGTGGCCGAAAAACACCGCTACGTATGGATCTGGCCGGGCGACCCGGCCAAGGCCGATACGCGCCTGATTCCCGACCTGCACTGGTCGCATGATCCGGCCTGGGCCGGCGATGGCCGCACCATCCATGCCAAGTGCGACTATCGGCTGGTGCTGGACAACCTGATGGACCTGACCCACGAGACCTTCGTGCACGGCTCCAGCATCGGCCAGGACGAGGTGGCCGAAACGCCCTTCGATGTAGTGCATGGCGATCGCAGCGTTGTCGTGTCGCGCTGGATGCGCAACATCGACCCACCGCCCTTCTGGGGCGGCCAGATCGCCCGCCATCTGGACTACCACGGCAAGGTCGATCGCTGGCAGATCATTCGCTTCGAAGCACCCGCCACCATCGCCATCGATGTCGGCGTGGCCATCGCCGGCACCGGCGCGCCGGAAGGCGATCGCAGCCAGGGCGTCAACGCCTATGTGCTCAATACCGTGACCCCGGAAACTGATCGCACGTGTCATTATTTCTGGGCCTTCATGCGCAACTATGCGCTGCACGATCAATCGACCACCACCACGCACACTAACACCATCGCCGGCATCTTCGGCGAGGACGAAGTGGTGCTGGAGGCGCAGCAACGCGCCATCGATGCGCATCCGGATCACACCTTCTACAACCTCAACGTCGATGCCGGCGGCATGTGGGCGCGACGCGTGATCGACCGCCTGATCGCGCAGGAACAACGCGCGCAGGATCTGTCGCTGCGCATGGTGGGCTGAGCACTTCGCATGCGGCCAGCCATGTCATCGCTCACAGCGCCGTATTGCGGTGCCATCACAGCCGGCGCCGGCCGGCAGACCTCATTGCCCGGAGCCCTCCATGCGTAAAGACACCCAGTGGCATCGTGCCCGCGTCGTCAGCATTGCCGACGCCTGCCCGGGCGTGCGCGAAATCGTGCTCGATCCCGGCACCGCTGCGCGCAGCTTCGAGGTGGGCAGCCATGTGGATTTTCGTGTGCAGCTGCATGGTCGCGACGATGTGCGCTCGTATTCGTTGGTGGGCGAACCGCGTGCCGATGGGTACTACCAGATCGCAGTGCGGCAAATGCCCGACAGCCGTGGCGGCTCGCTGCATATGTGGACGCTTGCGCCGGGCGATGTGGTGGAGATGTCGCCGCCCAGCAACAACTTCGCGCTGGATGAAAGCGGCGAGGAAATCCTGCTGATCGCCGGCGGCATCGGCATCACCCCGATCGTCGGCATGGCGCAGCGGCTGGCGCGTGGCCACCGCGCGTTTCGTCTGCTGTACGCCGGCCGCTCGCGCAGCGCAATGGCGTATGTCGACACGCTGGAAGCACTGCTGGGCGAACGTTTGCAACTGCAATGCGACGACAGCGCCGGCCCGCCGGATCTGGCTGCCGAACTGGCGCGCCTGTCGCCCAATGCCGAGGTGTATGTGTGCGGGCCGCTGGGCATGCTCGAGGCGGTACGCCAGCACTGGCACGCCGCCGGCCGGCCGCGTGCGCGCCTGCACTTCGAAACCTTCGGCAATAGCGGGCGGGTGCCGGCGCAGGCGTTCGTGGTGAAATTGCCGGGGCTGGGCCTGGAAGTGCCGGTCGCTGAAAACGAATCGATGCTGGACGCACTGGCCGACGCCGGGGTGGAGCTGATCGCCGAGTGCCGCCGTGGCGAATGCGGCCTGTGCGCGGTGGACGTGCTGGACAGCTCCGCCGATATCGATCACCGCGACGTGTTCTTCAGCGACGAGCAGCGCCGGGAGAATCGCAAGCTCTGTGCCTGCGTGTCGCGTGCGGTAGGCGGCAGCATCAGCATCGACACCGGCTATCGCAGCAAGCTGGGCTGAGCCGGCATCCGGCCGGCTGCGCATCGTCCGGCGGTTGCGGTCGATACTGGGCTTCAGCGAGCAACGCGTTTGCGGCGCCCGCGTTTCATCGGCACGACCCACTGCGTGTCCGCGCGTTGCTGGCCACCTTCTCGTTGGCGCTTCAGCACGCACACACCGAAGGCGGCGATCTTTACCGAGCCCTGACCGAGCCTGCCGGGTAATCGTATGCGTCCAGAACCGTGAAGCCTCAGCGCAGCGCGTCCGGCATGTCGCCTGGGGTGCACCGCTTCAGGCCGATGTTCGCCGGCAAGCCCTATCGCGCTCAGCGTGCACCCCGCCGTGTTTGCATCCTCACGCGTATGCGCGATCATCTGCGCATGGAGTCGACTCACTACAGGACGGTCCCGGCGCCGGCGTTGAACCCGCGCCAGGAGCAATTGGTGGCGCTGGTGCGGCAGCAGGGCTTTGCCGAGGTCGAAGGTTTGGCCACACGCTTTGAGGTGACGCCGCAGACCATCCGGCGCGATCTGACCTTGCTCTGCGATGCCGGCGTGCTGCGCCGCTATCACGGCGGCGTCAGCATGCCCTCCAGCGTGGAGAATCTGGCCTACACCGCACGCAAGGCGCTGCAGGCCCGCGAAAAGCAGCACATCGCCGCACGTGTGGCGCGTTTCATTCCCGACGATGCCTCGCTGTTCATCAACTTGGGTACCACCAACGAAGAAGTCGCACGCGCGTTGCTGCAGCACCGCGGGCTGCGCGTGATCACCAACAACCTCAACGTGGCGGTGATGCTCAGCGCCAACCCCAGTTTCGAGGTGATCGTGGCCGGCGGTGTGGTGCGCGGGCGCGACCAAGGCGTGACCGGCGAGGCGACGGTGGAGCTGATCCGCCAGTTCAAGGTGGACTTCGGGGTGATCGGCATTTCCGGTATCGATCTGGACGGCACCCTGCTGGATTTCGATTACCAGGAAGTGCGCGTGGCGCAGGCCATCATCGAGCACTCGCGGCACGTGCTGCTGGCCGCCGATCACAGCAAGTTCGGTCGCAACGCCATGGTGCGGCTGGGCGCTCTCGCCCAGGTGCACGACTGGTTCACCGACCGGCCGCCGCCGCAGGAGTTGGCAAGCGTCCTGGCCGAGGCCGGTACCCGGGTGCACTTGGCGGACGCGGACGGAACCGCCTGAGTTCGATGTTCGTTTTTGAGCGTTTTTACGCGATAGCCGCCGAAGACCATCGGGCCTGATAGGGACGCCATCTCTTAATCCGCTCTTACATAGCCGATTCGCGCTTACGTCACTGCTGATACTAAAGCTGTCCATCTTCACGCCCCCGCAAGGTTCTATGTTCGAATATGTTCGAACATGACAACTTGGGTTCGCTCATCAGCGCGCCCGGACGGAGGCACCGATGGGCGAGATATACGATCTTCTGGTAATCGGCGGCGGCATCAACGGGGTCGGCATTGCCCGTGATGCGGCCGGGCGCGGTCTGTCGGTGTGCCTGTGCGAGCAGGACGACCTGGCCGCGCATACCAGCAGCGCCAGTACCAAACTCATTCACGGCGGCCTGCGCTATCTGGAGCAGTACGAATTCGCGCTGGTCGGCAAGGCACTGGCCGAGCGCGAAGTGTTGCTGCGGCTGGCCCCGCACATCATCTGGCCGTTGCGCTTCCTGCTGCCCCACCAACCGCACCTGCGCCCGGCATGGATGATCCGCGCCGGGCTGTTCCTGTACGACCATCTGGGCGGCAGCAAGCGCAGCCTGCCACGCTCGCGGCGGCTGTCGCTGCGGACGCACCCGATCGGTGCGCCGCTGCAGGAATCGCTGCGCACCGGCTTCGTGTATTCGGACGCCTGGGTGCAGGACGCGCGGCTGGTGGTGCTCAACGCGATGGACGCCGCCAGGCGCGGCGCCAAGATCCACACGCGCACGCGCTGTGTCGGTGCCTGGCGCGATGCCGGCTTCTGGTATGCCGAGCTCGAAGACCGCGAGGGCCGCCGCCGCACGGTGCAGGCGCGCGCGCTCGCCAATGCGGCCGGCCCCTGGGCAGTGGCGTTCCTGGACACCGTGGCCTCGGTGCCGCACGAACACGCATTGCGGCTGGTCAAGGGCAGCCATATCGTGGTGCCCAAGCTGTTCGATCACGACCATGCTTACATCTTCCAGCAACCGGACCGGCGCATCGTGTTCGCCATCCCCTACGAGCACGACTTCACCTTGATCGGCACCACCGACGTGGACTACGAAGCCGACCCCGCCGCGCCGAAGATCGATGCGGCCGAAGTGCAATACCTGTGCGACGCGGTGAACCTGTATTTCCACCAGCAGATCTCCCCCGCCGATGTGGTGTGGAATTACAGCGGCGTGCGGCCGTTGCTGGACGATGCCGAAGACAACGCAGCCGAAGTGACCCGCGACTACCAGCTGGAAGTGGTCACCGAGGGTGCGCCATTGCTCAACGTGTTCGGCGGCAAGCTGACCACCTATCGCAAGCTCGCCGAAGAGGCAGTGGACCGGCTCACCCACGCGCTGGGCGCACGCAAGCCGGCGTGGACCGCACGTGGGGAGGCATTACCAGGCGGCGAGCAGCGCGATATCGCCAGCCTGCTGGAACGCGTCGGCCGCGCGCGCCCCTGGCTGCCGGCGGCGACTGCGCAGCGGCTGGTGCGCAACTACGGCACCTGCGCCGAACAACTGCTTGGCGATGCGCAGAGCCTGGCCGATCTGGGCACGCACTTCGGTGCGGACCTGTACCAGGCCGAGGTGGATTACCTGCGTCAACACGAATGGGCGGTGGCTGCCGACGATATCCTGTGGCGGCGCAGCAAGCTCGGCCTGCGGATTGATGCGGCTGGGCGGCAGCGCCTGGAAGACTATCTGCAGACGCAGCCGATCCGGCAACGCGATGCCGTTTCTGCTTGAACACACCGCGTTTCCGGCGAGGACGGGTCGCCCGGCAACGTATTCCGGCGCTTCAGCCAGCGTCACCCAAGTCACGTGGAGGGCACCCCAGATGAGCATCACCGACCACCGCTGCGCGCGAGCAAGCGCGCTGCACGCTGTTTTCTGCATCTTCGACCTTGCGGGCATGCACGCATGAGCCGGCAACTCGTAGGTGAGTTGATCTCCGAGGCGGTCGCGATGTTCATCATCATCGCGCTCGGCGATTCGGTGGCGGCGATGTACATCCTGTACGACCCCAGCCCTTATCAAAACGCCTATTGGGGCGTGTGTATCGCCTGGGGCCTGGCGGTGACACTGGCGATCTACGTGACCGGCTCGGTATCCGGGACGCACGCCAATCCGGCGGTCACGCTGGCGCTGGCACTGTTCCGCGGGTTTTCCTGGAAGAAGGTATTGCCCTACTGGTTTGCGCAGGTGGTCGGCGCATTCCTGGGCGCGGCCATCGTCTATCAGTTGTACGGGCCGGTGATCGATCACTTCAACCAGGTGCAGCAGCTCACCCGCGAAGCCGGCGGCGCAGCCGGGGTGTTCTTCACCGCACCGGGGCTGGCGGTCACGCCGATGCATGCGCTGGTCGACCAGATCATCATCACGGCGTTCCTGATCTTCGGCATCTTCGCCATCACCGAGCAGTTCAACGAGGCCGCACCCACTGCCAACTCCGGCGCGTTGATGATCGGCTTGCTGGTCGCCACGCTGGGCGCGTCGATGGGCTATCTGGAGGCCTGGGCGATGAACCCGGCGCGCGACTTCGGCCCGCGCCTGTTCGCGTATTTCGCCGGCTGGGGCGAGGCCGCGTTGCCGGCCAAGGACAACTATTGGTGGATCCCGATCGTTGGCCCGTTGATCGGTGGGCCGATCGGCGCGCTGGCCTACCAGTGGCTGATCCTGCCATTCCTGCCGGCGCGGGTGCGCCATCTGCAGGGCGGCGGCAAACCGCTCGATCCACTGTGATGGTGCTGCGCCAAGCCAACAATCACGCTGACGACGCGTGAGGTTACCTGTGGCCAAGCCCTGATGGCCACGCGGCGTCATCGCCTGCACCGACCTTTCTCGCCGTGCGCCAATGCCGGCATTGTTCGAGGAATCTTCGATGGAAAAGCAGTACGTCCTTGCGATCGATCAAGGCACCACCAGCTCACGCGCGATGTTGTTCGACCGCCAGGGCAAGGTGGCCGGCGTGGCGCAGCGCGAATTCGGCCAGATCTTTCCGCAGCCGGGCTGGGTGGAACACAACCCGCGCGAGATCATGACCAGCGTCTATACCACCATCACCGAACTGCTCAACAACGCGCAGATCGATGCGCGCGCGATCGCCGGGATCGGCATCACCAACCAGCGCGAGACCGCGGTGGTGTGGGACAAGGCCACCGGCCAGCCGATCTACAACGCCATCGTGTGGCAATCGCGGCAGACCAAGGACATCTGCACCCAGCTCAAGGAGGCCGGGCATGAGCAGATGGTGCGCGAGAAGACCGGCCTGCTGATCGATGCGTATTTTTCCGGAACCAAGGTCAAGTGGATTCTCGACCACGTCGAAGGCGCGCGCGAACGCGCGCAGAAAGGCGAACTGGCGTTCGGCACCATCGACAGTTGGCTGATCTGGAATCTCACCGGCGGCAAGGTGCACGTCACCGACTACACCAATGCCTCGCGCACCATGATGTTCAACATCCACACGCTTGAGTGGGATGCTGAACTGCTGGCCATGTTGGACGTGCCTGCGCAGATGCTGCCGGACGTGCGTTCGTCCAGCGAGATCTATGGCATGACCCAGACCCAGTACTTCTACGGCGAACAGGTGCCCATCGCCGGCATCGCCGGCGACCAGCAGGCCGCGTTGTTCGGCCAGGCCTGCTTCGAACCGGGCATGGCGAAAAACACCTATGGCACCGGCTGTTTCATGCTGATGAATACCGGCGACAAGGCGGTGGCGTCCAAGGCCGGTTTGCTGACCACGATTGCCTGGGGCATCGACGGCAAGGTCGAATACGCGCTGGAAGGCGCGATCTTCGTTGCCGGCTCGGTGGTGCAGTGGCTGCGCGATGGCTTGCGCATGCTGGGCAAGGCCAGCGACTCGCAAGCCTATGCCGAGCGTGCCGGCGACAACGATGGCGTGTACATCGTGCCGGCCTTCGTCGGCCTGGGCGCGCCGTACTGGCGCAGCGACATCCGCGGCGCGGTGTTCGGGCTGACGCGTGGTACCACCAAGGAACACTTCGTGCGTGCAGCAGTCGAATCGATGGCCTACCAGACCCGCGACGTGCTCACCGCGATGCAAAGCGATTCCGGCATCGAGCTGAAAGAACTGCGTGCCGACGGCGGTGCCATCGCCAACGACTTCATGGCGCAGTTCCAGAGTGACATTCTCAATGTGCCGGTACTCCGCCCGGAAGTCGCGGAAACCACTGCGCTCGGTGCGGCGTATCTGGCAGGGCTTGCAACTGGATTCTGGGGCAGCCGCGAAGAAATCGCCAAACAGTGGGCCGTGGATCGTCGCTTCGAGCCGGCCATGGCCGACGACAAGCGCCAAGCGCTCTACGCCGGCTGGCAGCAAGCAGTGGAAGCGACGATGGGATTTCGCATCAGCTGACACTGGGGCCGCCAACACGGCAGCGCCCACCGTGAGGTGGGCGCTGTGATGAGCTCATCTTCGAGCGTCGAGGACACACGCAGGGCCACGCAACGCAGCCTGGTGTGCAGCGGTGGTTACTGGCTGCCGGTGCTGGCACGTCCGGCGATGGTGTCCGGGTCCCAATGTTCCTTGATCAGGCCCTTCTCGATCCGGAACATGTCGAACCAGGTGGTGGTGTACGTGGTGCCGGGCTTATTGGGGTTGGGTAAGGTGCGCACCGACACCAAAGTGACCAGATCGCCATCGGCGGTAATGGCGACCAAGGGCAATCGCACCCGCGGCTGCACCGGCGTCGGCTTCACGAACGCGGTCAGGAAGGCGATAAACGCATCGCGCCCATTGGCCACGTTCGGATTGTGCTGGATGTAGTTCTTGTCCATGTACATCGGCGCGTACTGCACCTGGCCAGCTTCGAACACGGTGCGCCAGAAATCGTAGACCAGCCGCTTGTTGGCAGTTTCATACCAGGTGCTGCCGAGCAGCATCTTCTGATGATTGGGATTGGCCGTTACCGCGGTCTGCGCGAACGCAGCCATTGGTGCGATGAGCATGACCAGCAACAAGGCACGGGAGAGCAACTTCTTCATGGAGTACTCCTGGGTGGAGAGTGGCAGTGCGCTCATCGGGGACGCCAGCAACGTGTCCGTTGAGCGGGGGGAAGACGCGCGTGCGCACAGCTGCATTAACGCGTCATCGCCACCCTACCGGTGCCGTTCACCGGCCCGCTAGCCGCCTGAGCATGCACCTGGGCACTTGTGCAACCGTTGGTGAGAAAAACATCACCCATGCGGTGAGCGGCAGCGTGCTGCTGCACCGTGTACAGAATGGACCCGGGTGTCGCGGTCGAGTGGGCGATGACCGCAGTGGAAGCAATGCATGTGCGCTGACGCGCATCATTCAAGCCGGTTTGGGGAAGCGCTGTTGTGCGCACGCATCGCACTTGCGCAGCCAAGGCGACATCGAGCCAGGATATCCACCTAGAAATCCGCTCCGCGGCGTCTGCTATTACGCAATCACGAATGCGCCATCAGTCCGATAGCGCGGCCAACGGGAGACCTGCATAATTTTCCGCCAGCGTCGCGCGGCCCGCCTCGCTACCGAGCAGATAGTCCAGCTCCGCTCCGTGCAGCCGCGCAGTGAATGCGTCTTCGTCATCGAAGCGGTGCAACAGGGTGGTCATCCACCACGAGAACCGCTCGGCCTTCCACACACGCTGCAAGGCCAAGGTCGAATACTGTTCCAGCACACCGGCATCGCCGCTTGTCTTCCAACGCTCGAACAGCTGCGCCAACAAGCCGACATCGCCAAGCGCCAAGTTCAGGCCCTTGGCGCCGGTGGGCGGCACGATATGTGCAGCATCGCCAGCCAGGAACAAGCGGCCATACTGCATCGGCTCGGCGACGAAACTGCGCAGCGGTGCGATGCTCTTCTCGATCGATGCGCCGGTCACCAGTTGCGCCGCCAACGCAGGCGGGAGCCGTGCACGCAACTCGTCCCAGAACGCCTGATCGCTCCAGGCCTCCACCTGCGCGCTGGCCGGCACCTGGATGTAATAGCGCGTACGGGTGGGCGAGCGCATCGAACATAGTGCAAACCCGCGCCGGTGACGTGCGTAGACCAGTTCTTCGTGCACGGGTGGCGTATCGGCCAGCACCCCGAGCCAACCAAACGGGTACACACGCTCGAACAGGCGCAGCCGCTCGGCGGGGATGCTGGCACGGCTGACGCCGTGATACCCATCGCAGCCGACGATGTAGTCGCAGTCAAGACGCCTGCGCTGGCCGTCCTGCGTGAACTCCACTGCAGGCGTGGGGCCTTCCACATCGCACAGGGCCACGTCCTGCGCGTTGTAATGGGTAGGTGCCCCGCTGCGCTGGCGCGCATGCATCAGATCGGCGGTGACCTCGGTCTGCCCATAAACGGTGACGCCGCGGCCGCAGCCGCGCAGCAGATCGATACGCTCGCGCTGACCGTCCAGGGACAATTCGAAGCCGTGATGCAGCAAGCCTTCGCGCTGCAACCGCTCGCCGACGCCGGCGCGCTGCAGCAGTTCCACACTGCCCTGCTCCAATACCCCGGCGCGGATGCGCGCCAGCACATGCTGGGGCGTCTGCCGCTCGACGATGACGCAATCGATGCCGGCGAGCCGCAACAGTTCTCCCAGCAACAGGCCCGATGGCCCGGCGCCGATGATCGCAACCTGCGTTCGCATGCACTGCTCCTGGCCTGGATGGCGATGCGTGCAGTGTCGGTAGCCAAAGCACTGCGTTGAAGGGATGATTGCGTGCAGTCCTTGGACTTTTCGACGATGGCCACATCCGTGCCCGACACTGCCGCAGTCCCTGCCTTCGGCTTGTACGGCGAGCAACACGCCGATGCCGCCGAATTGCTGCATTGGGAATCGATTGCCGCACGCAGCCGGCTGCACGACTGGCAGATCGTGCCGCACCGACACGAGGATTTGGCGCAACTGGTCTATGTGCAGCGCGGACCGGCCACCCTGCAGCTGGATGGGCGCACCCAACGCCTGCGCGGTGCCAGCGTGGTGTGGCTTCCGCCGCTCTGCGTGCATGGCTTTGCCTTCGACCCGGCAGTGCGTGGCCACGTCATCACCATGTGCATGCCGCTGGTCAGGACGGCGCTGAACGCTGCGCCGTTACTGCAACAGGTCATGGCCGCGCCAGCCGTTGTGCACGCCCAGCATGCGCGCAAATGGCTGGATGTGTTGTTTGGCAGCATTGCGCAGGACCACGCACGCCGGTCGATCGGCGATGACCTCGCAGCGCAGGCCGCAGCGGCGCAGCTGGTCATCTGGATGGCGCGTACGGCACTGGAGCGGGCCCGGCATGCCGCAGCGATCAGCCCGCAGGCAGACCCGGCGCTGCGCCACCTGCGCGCCTATCAAGGCTTGATCGACCAGCACTACCGCGCCCACTGGCCGATTTCCCGCTACGCCGATCAACTCGGGTTGACGCCCGGTCACCTCAACGCGTTATGCCAGCGCCTGGCTGGCGCCTCCGCACTGCAGTTGTTGCAGCGCAGGATCATGCTGGAAGCACGCCGCACCCTGCGTTACACCAGCCTGAGCGTGCAACAGATTGCCGCCAGCCTTGGATTTTTCGACGCCGCCTATTTCAGTCGCTACTTCGCACGGCACGCCGGTTGCTCGCCGACGCGCTTTCGGGCCGGTCAGTAGGAGCGACCAGCAGAACGACTTCGCTCACTCGCTGCGCGCGTAGCAGGGAGAACGTTCTGCAGACCAGCTGCAGGGTCCTTGCCCGCCCACCATCGCAGGACACGCTGCACGTGGCGAGGGCACCGCGCGCTCGACCAGTGAAGCCTTTGCCTGCATCCAGAACTGATGCAACGCCGCACCAAAAATCCAAGGCAATGGCCGGGCACGTGACCGCCATCCATACAGCGATGGAGAGGCCGAGCCAGCCGCCCCATCCCCAACCCGTTGCGATCAGAACGGATACTGCGGTACTTCGCTCTTGATCGTCAGCCATTGCCAGTGCGTGTACTGCTCCCAATCGGCGGGGCCGCCGACGCTGGTGCCGTTGCCCGACGCACCGGTGCCGCCGAATGGATTGACGACTTCGTCGGCCACCGTCTGGTCGTTGATGTGCAGCAGGCCGGTGTGCAACTTCTCGCCCAGGGCCAGCGCGCGCGAGACCGATGCGGACAGGATGCCGGCCGCCAGCCCGTACTCGCCCTGGTTGGCCAACTCGGCAGCGTCGTCGTCGGTGTCGAACACGGTGATGTTGATCACCGGGCCGAACACTTCTTCGTCGAACGCGCGCATGCCAGGACGCACGTTGGACAATACGGTCGGCGCATAGAACAGGCCTTCATGGGTGGCGCCGGCCTCCACGACCGCGCCGGCTGCAACGCTATCGTTGACGATGTCGACGACGCGCTGCAGCTGGCGTTGATCGATAATCGGGCCCAATGCCACGGTGCCGCTGACCGGGTCGCCTACCGGCAAATGGCGCGCTTTTTCGGCCAGCCGTTGGGTCAGTGCCTGCGCCACGCTGCGGTGCACCAGCACACGCCCGGTCGCCATGCAGATCTGGCCCTGGTGCATGTAGGCGCCGAACGCGACCGCCGAGGCAGCCTTGTCCAGATCCGCGTCGTCGAGCACGATCACTGCGTTGTTGCCACCCAGTTCCAGCGAGACTTTCTTCAGATGGCGGCCGGCAATTTCGCCGATGCGGCGGCCGGCGGCCGTGGAGCCGGTGAACGCAATCATCGGGACATCCGGTGATTCCACCAGCGCCTGGCCAATCTGCGCATCGCCATGCAGCACGTGCAGCAGGCCCTTGGGCAGGCCGGCTTCTTCGAGCACCTGGGCGATGATCACGCCGCCGGTGTAGGGCGTGCGCGGGTCGGGTTTGAGAATGACCGCATTGCCCATCGCCAGCGCCGGCGCCACCGAGCGCAGCGACAGAATCAATGGGAAATTGAACGGCGAAATCACCCCGATCACGCCCAATGGCAGGCGGCGCGCAAGGCTGAGTTGGCCGGACGCGGTCGGCAACATCTGGCCGCTGGCCTGCAACGGCATTGCGGCAGCCTGCTGGTAGAACACCAACGATTCGTCCACCTCGCGCTGGGCCTTGGGCAGGATGCCGCCGGTTTCGCGCGCAATCAGCAACGTGGCTTCGGCACTGCGTGCCTGCATCGCCTGCGCAGCACGATGAAAGACGGCTGCGCGTTCGCGCGGCGGTGTTGCGGCCCAGGCACGCTGCGCCTGCTTGGCCTGTGCGATGGCAGCGGCGACATCGGCCAGGTCGGCCTTGCCCACTTCATGCAGCAAGGCGCCGGTTGCCGGCTCATGGATGGGCACGCTGCCACCGCGACCGGGCACCCAGTCGCCATTGAAGATGCAGCCATGCCACGCGGGCGTGTCGGTCGCAGCGGCGGTTGCGCTGGTAAGGGCATTCATGGTCTAGCCTCCTGCTAAAAACGTGTGGGGATTACAGCGTGGTGGAAGCCAGCCCGCCATCGATCGGCAGGGTGATGCCGTTGATCCAGCGGGCTGCGTCGGATGCCAGAAACACGATGCCCTCGGCCACTTCATCGGCATAGGCCGGGCGGGTCATGCGCTTGGCGTCTGCCTTGACACGTTCCTCGCCGAGCATGGCAGCAAAATCGCCCAGGATCGGGGTGAACACCGGGCCCGGAGAGACGTTGTTCACGCGCACGCCGTGGTCGGCGAACCAGGGCCGCGATTGCAGCAAGGTCCACACGATCAAGGCCTCTTTGAAGTATTGGTAGCAGGTGTCGTGCGCCACCGGATGCGCCGCCAGCCACGCGCGGCCGCTTTCGAAGCTGTCGGTTGCCGCCAGCTGCTTGTGCAGGTCCAGACGCTGCGGCCATTCGGCGCCCAGGATCGAGGCGACATTGATGATGGAACCGCCCGGCACGATGCGTGGCAGCAACCCCTGGGTCAGATGGCGCAAGCCCAGATAGTTCACCCGCGCCACCACATCCAGCGGCGCGGTGCCCGGCACGCCGGCAATGTTCGCCAGGGCATCGATGTGGTCCGGCAACGCCTTCACCAGGGCATCGATGGATGCCGGGTCGCCGAGATCGGCCTGGTGAAAGCCGTGCAGGGTCATCTGCACGGGCGTGCGATCGACCCCGATCACCTTGGCACCATGAAACCGCGCCAGCCGTGCGACCTCCGCGCCAATGCCCGACGCCACGCCGGTCACCACGATCGTCTTGTTCTGCAAATTCATCGCCATCCTCCAAAGGAGCCAGCCGTGCCGGCGCTAGAACACATGGACATACTCGAAATTGACATTGTTGCCGGACGCGGCATTGCGCACCTCCACCGGTAGATAGACGTTGGCGAACAGGATGTTGTTTGCATCAAAGCGCCACACGCCACCCGGCCCTGCATAGAACGCGCGTTGACGGCTGTCCGGCACGCGCTGGTCGTTGGTGCGGTTGTCGCGGAACTGGGTCAGGTAATACGCATTGATGCCCAGCCGCAGCTTCGGTGCCACCTCCCAGGAGGTGGCGAAGTTGATCCATCCCGCATCGCCTGCCTGACCATTGCGGAAGTCGAAGCCTGGCGGCAAGTTCGGACGGCGCTCGCTGTGAAAGTTGTAGATGTAGTTGATGCGTGCGCTAAGTTCCCAATTGGGCGTGGGCAGTACCGTGAATGCGTAGCTTGGAATGAGCGACCAGTAACCGGAGCTCTGGTTGAGATCGCGATTGCCGTCGTACTTGCCAATCGGTGCCACGGCGTCGAATTCGAAACGCTGCGAGAACACCGCTCGCCCGTTGCGTATCAAAGGTGGCATTTGCAGATACGGCCCGAACGTCACATCACCCACGCCGGCGCCATTGTCACGCAGCGTGGCAATGCTGTTGCGGCCGAAGGAGGCATCCAGATTGACCAGCGGCACCAGCGCAGTGATGCCGAGCGCGCCGCCGAATACGTGATAGGGCGTGACGTAAGCGAACTGGGTCAGCAACACGGTGGAATCGATCCGCGGGTTGTCGAACACCGGGATATCGTTGCCACGTGCGTCCTTGATGGCATCCAGCCCGTTGTGCCGCAGATAGGTGACCACCGCCAAGCCGGGCGTGGTGCTGGTAAAGCCATCCAGGAAACTGGTGCCCCCGGTATTGATGCCATTGGTCAGCGCCGCGCTCTGTGGCGCACTTTGCGCAGGCGCCGCACCCGCTGCCAGGCATGCCGCCAGGCCGAGCAACGCGCGCAGCCGCCAGCCTGCTGCCACACCCGCACCACGCATCACCGATGATCGAATCACTGCAGATATCTCCAGCGTTGGGAAGCAACAGCGGTGCGTGCCACATCAGCGACGGCAGGCAAGCGCGCGCGCCGCGCGACGCACAGCACGTGCAGTGGAAACGTTCGTTGGGAATGGCTGCCGGGCGGCAGGCCGCCGACCGAGGCGGGTTACGGCGTGTCCAGACGGTCCAGACGGTCCAGGGCGCGCAACAACGGTGCTTCGCTGGAACCGAGCACGGCACTGAGCTGCTGTTCCATGCGCAGCACTTCGGCCTCGGCGGCGGCCAGGAGCGCGGCACCGGCCGCGGTCAGCGAAAGGTGCTGCATGCGCCGGTCCTGCCGCCCACGCACCTGCCGCAGCAGGCGACGCTTGACCAGCCTGGCCACCACGATCGCCAGATTCGGCGGCGACACGTGCAGCACATCGCCGATCTGGCGCTGGTTGATGCCGGGGTTGCCATCCACCAGCATCAGCAGCGAGAAGTCGACCGGCTTGAGGTCGAAGGCGGCCACGCACTCCTGGAACATCCGCCGCACCATCAACTCGGTGCGGGTGATGCGATACCCCAGCAACCGCAGCAGCCGCGCCTGATCCACCGTGGTGACGGCATCGGGCAAGGGCGCAGCAAGGGCGGTGACGGGCATGGCGGTTCTCGCGACGAGGGCAGCGGGCGGACCGGTACGCGCAATGCGCCGCATCCGCAACGCCGATCCACGGCGTGCACCGCATTGTAGACGCCACCGGGCCTGCTGATGTGGACAGGCACGCCGCGGGCGCACGCGCCGCGGGTGCGTCAGCCCCGACGCCCTGCCACGCACGCAGCCTGCAGCGGCGGGCCAGCGCTGCGGCTGACGGGGGGCGACGGTGATCCGGGCAAGGCTGAGACATGGTTCCGGCCGGCAAGTGATTGCGTTCCGGAATAGTTATTGATCATAACTACATTGCCAAGCTGCAGCGCAGCATGGTCGCGTTCGCTAGCGGGGTGGCGCTTCTGTGCAAGGAGTGTCGCGGTGATCGGCGCGCATGACGCACCGCGCGCATTGCCGCGGCGGCTGCCGATTCAACGCCTGTATAGCCCGTCTAGGGCAGCCAGAGCTTTTCCAGATCGCGGAAGCCCCATTCGGCAGGGCTTTCCATCTGCGCAATGCGGTCATGGCAGTCCGGACGCGACAGGTCGATGTCCTGCACCAACACGTGGCTGCGCAACTTGGCCGAATAGAACACGCGCACCTTGGGCTTGAGCAGCGCATCGGGCGTCTGTTCGATCACCACCGCAAGTTTTTGCGACTCCAGCCGCACCAGCGAGCCGACCGGATAAATCCCCAGCCGGCGCACGAAAGCCTGGAACACCACCGGGTCGAAATGGCCCTTCCAGGACGCCATTTGCTTGAGCGATTCGGCCGGATCCCAACCGCGTTTGTAAGGGCGGTCCGAGCTGATGGCGTCGTAGACATCGCAGACCGCACCCATGCGCGACATCAACGAAATATTCTCGCCCACCAATTGATTCGGATAGCCGCTGCCATCCATCTTTTCGTGGTGATGCAGCGCGATTTCCAGCACCACCGCGTTCTGCACGCCGCCGGCCACCAGCAGCCGATGGCCATCCAGCGGATGCTGGCGCATGATCTCCATTTCGTCGTTGGTGAGCCGGCCGGGCTTGTTGAGAATTTCCAACGGTGTCACCGCCTTGCCCATGTCGTGCAGCAGGCCGCCCATCGCTGCTTCCACCACCTGCGATTCGGGCAGGCCGAGCTGGCGCGCCAAACCGCTCATCAGCCCGGCCACGGCCATCGAATGCAGATAGGTGTAGTCGTCGGCGGTCTTGAGCCGCGCCACGCTGATCAAGGCCTGCGGATGCCGCAGCACCGAGTCGTTGATGGCTTCCACCAGCGGCATGGCCGCTTCTGTGTCGACGGTGCGCCCCAGCCGCACATCGCGGAACATCGCCTCGACCATGTCGCGGCCGTCTTCGAAGATGCGGCGTGCGCGTACCACCTCCGCTTCGATGCCGACCTGGGCGGTCACGCTGTTGGTGCGCACGCTACGCGGCGCGGCGGCAGGCTCCGGCGGTTCGGGCGCAGCAGGCGCCGGGCTCGGCGGCGCGGCTGGTTCGGCGGACACGCCAGGGGGCGCGGGCGCCTCCACATCCAGCCCGCGCGCGGTATCGATCACCAACTGCTCGATGCGGCTGTCATGGATCTTCTCCACATCGTCGGAATCGACCAGAAACGACGTCTTCCAGAACGGATGGTGCACCCACGCGCCCAGCAGCTTGTAGACGTACATGCCGGGGCGGAGTTGATCTGAGTCGATGGTTCTGAGCATGCCGGCGCTGGTCTGCACAATGTCCAGGAAAAGTTCGCCACGACTTGGCGGTCTGCGGTGTTATCGGCACATGGCACGATTTCTTTGGCCCGCGGCCGGGTCGGGGAACGGCCCGGATGTGATGCCGGACGCGGCTGTAGGCGGGCCGCTCAGCGGTTGGGCA
The DNA here is from genome assembly GCF_017746015.1 of Xanthomonas sp. A1809. NCBI lineage: Bacteria > Pseudomonadati > Pseudomonadota > Gammaproteobacteria > Lysobacterales > Lysobacteraceae > Xanthomonas > Xanthomonas sp. A1809. The sequence continues at coordinate 265,209 of NZ_JAGHWZ010000004.1, forward strand.
ACCGCATCGCCAGCACGGCGACGATGGCCAACAGCAACGGCACGCTGCAGGCCAGATACAACATGGCCGGTGACCATCCGGCGTCCAGCAACACCCCGGCGCAGAACGGCGACAAGATCGCACCCAAGCGCCCCACCCCGATCGCCCAGCCCAGCGCAGTCGAACGCACCGCAGCGTTGAAGACGATCGGAACAATGGCGTACATGCCGCCCACCGCAGCAAACATCGCTGCCCCGGTGAGCAAGGCGACGGCGAACGCCCAGCTCAACTGCGTACTGCACAGGCCGGAGGCCAGCATCGCCAGGCCCATCAGCAACAGGGACCCGATCGTCAGGCGCGCCAGCCGCACGCACGATGCCAACCCGCTGAACAGCAAGCCGCCGCCGATGCCACCAAGATTCAACAGCACCCCGCCCGTGACGCCGTCCGTGGCCGACGCGCCGGCGGTCACCAGCAGCTTCGGCGTCCAGCTGATCACGAAGTAGAACGCAAACATCAGCGAGAAAAAGCCAAGCGCGATCAGCAGCGTGTGCCGCCGCATGGCAGCGTCAAACAGGGCCCGATAGCCTTGTGCCTGCGTGGCAGATTGCGGCGGCAGCGGCGGCAATGCGTCGTGCGGCGGCATTCCCATCCGCGCCAGCACGGCGTTGAAGCGCGCGACGGCATCGGGTGGCCGGCGCATGATCAGGAACTCCAGCGACTCGGGCAGGAATGCAAGCACCAACGGCACGCACAGCAACGATGCCACCGCCCCGAGCACGAACACCGCGGGCCACGACCACTGCTGCATCAACAGTTCGGCAATCATGCCACCCAGCGTGGCACCGACCGGGTAGCCGGTCACCTGCAGCACGATGGCAGTGTTGCGCCAACGGGGGCTGGAAAACTCCCCTGCCGTGACCGCAACGCAGGCCAACATACCGCCGATACCCAGACCGGTCAGCAGCCGTAGCGCCCCGAGCTGCCATGCAGTGCTGGCCACTGCCGAAATGCCCATGCCGACGGTCAGGATGGCCAGACATGCCAGCGTCAGCGCGCGACGGCCGATGCGGTCGGCCAGCGGCGCCAACCCCAATGCGCCAAGCGCCATGCCGATCAGGCCCGCGCTGAACAGCATGCCCAGCAGCTTGCCCGACAGCTGCCAGTCTGCCGACACGTGCGGTGCGGTGAACGCCATCGCCATCACGTCGAAGCCGTCGAGCATCGTCAGCAACACGCACACCGCCACGGCCCTCCACTGAAACGGCGTCATGCGCTCCAGCACGAAATGCCCAAACGATGCAGTGTGCTGAGGCATTGGCATGTCCTGTGGTGAGCGAGGGTTGAGGTGAAGGCACTGCAGTGGCCGTTGAACGGCGCAGTGTGCGAGACCGGCTACACCGCGGTGCAGCGATGCGTGCAATCGCCGATGCGCAGTGGCTTGCGACCGCCTGCACACGCTAGCCCATTGCGCTGCCGGTTCAAGGCCGATGACCGCAACGCTGTGCGCTTATCGGAAATGCGCCAACACACTTGGCCAGCGCTGCGATGTCTCCGGATGCACCGCGTCACGTGCTGCCCGCGGCTTTGGAATCTCTGGCGACGCGACACACTCCATTGCACGTCGGCCCACCCGGCCACCTCTGCCAGCCACCTCGCACACATTGCATCCGTGCGTTGGTGACTGCAGCCCGGTGCGCTGCCGCAGCGGCAACCGCAGCGCAGGTATCATCCGCAGCGTGTCCGCAGTGGGCGGCACGCTGACCTGACGGAGATGCCGTGACCCCGATTCGCTCCTTTTTGCACCACACCCCGCAACTGGGCGCCCGCGTTTACGTGGATCCTGCCTGCACCATCATCGGCGAGGTGAGCCTGGGCGATGACGTCTCGGTCTGGCCGGGCACCGTGATTCGCGGCGACGTCAATCATGTGCAGATCGGCGCGCGTACCAACGTGCAGGACGGCACCATCATCCACGTCAGTCACCACAGCCCGTTCAACAAGGCCGGCTACCCCACCGTGATCGGCGAGGACGTCACCGTGGGCCACGGCACCATCCTGCATGCCTGCACCATCGAAGACCTGTGCCTGATCGGCATGGGCGCCTGCGTGCTGGATGGCGCAACGGTCAAACGGTATGGCTTTGTGGGTGCCGGCGCAGTGGTGGGCCCGGGCAAGGTGGTGGGCGAAGCCGAGTTGTGGCTGGGCAATCCTGCACGCCTGGCGCGCACGCTCAGCGACAAGGAAATCGAAAGCCTGCATTACTCCGCGCAACATTACGTGCGGCTCAAGGATCAGTACCTGGGCGCCTCACCCGCCGGCTGAGCCGCAGCACCGGCGCACCTGTCTGGCGCGGGCGCGACGGTACCAGGCGCGCGCGGCTACGGCTGCGTGGCGTGCTCCAGTGCCGTCAACATGGCCAGCGCCTGGGCGCGCGATTCACCGCACATGTCCTGGGACGGGCGCAGGCTGGTGCAGACCGCCGGCCGCGTCGGCAGGCCGAACAGGCGGCAGCGGCCCTGCCCGTCCAGTTGCACGCACGGCACCCCCGCCGGCTTGCCGTGCGGCATGCCGGGAATCGCCGAACTGATGGATGGGGCGATACAGCAGGCCGCGCAGCCAGCGCGGCAGGGGATGTCCATGTGCATGCCGCAGTGTAAACCGCCGCCACCTCCCCGTAGCGGCGGCGATGCCCGCTAGCGGGGCGGAACGTAGCTGGACAGGCGCACGTCGAAAAACGCCTGCACGGCCGCCAGATTGGCCTTGGCCTGGATGTCCGCACCCACGTCGCGGCTCATGCCAAGCACGTCGTCGTCCGGCCACCCGGGGCCGAAGCACCACTGCGTGCTGGGAATGTTGTAGGCCTGCAAGTGCGCCAGCATGCGCGTGGTGGCGATCTCCGCGCTGCGATTGCCGGCCGGATAGCCGTGCTCGCCCAGATAACCGCGCTTGCCGGCCTGCTGCAGCGCTTCGATGAACGGGCTGACCATGTCGATGCCGGTATCCGGCTTGATCACCTCGTTGCGTCCACCGGGCCCGATCCAGTTACCGCCCCCGCTGCCATTGCTGTCGAGATAGTTGTGCGCCTCGTACACGATGCAATCGTATGGGTCCGGGATGTCGAACAGGCCCATCGAATCGTCCTGCCAGCGCCGGGCGCTGGCATAGCCGTTGCCGCACACGAACACGAAATGGTTTCGATCGCGGTCGATGATGGCCTTGGAGCAGGCGGTGGCGGTCTTCTGCCAATGTGCGGCCATCGACAGCACGCTGCCATCGGCGTTGCGCTCGGCGCCCTGGTACGGCTCGTTCATGACGCCCCAGCCGAACACCGCCGGGTGCTGCTTGAACCGGTTGACGAGACGCGCCCACAGATCCGGCAAGCCGGCGTCGTTGTAGAGCGTGCACCCCGGCGTGCCGATCACCCGGTATTCGTAGAGCTTGAGCAGTTGGTCGCGACTGTCCAGATAGCCCACGTAATTGAAGTTGCGCAGCGGGTAGGTGTCGGCCCACAACCCGGCCGCCGCCAGGTCGCCGACACGGTTGCCACGCGCATCGACCACTGCACCGCTGGCATCGCGCCGATAACCGCTTTTGGCCGCCACCCGCTGCGGCAGCCGCATGTAATCGTGCAACTCCACGATGGCGCGCTTGCCGCGCGCAGCAATGTTGTCCAGCGCGTCCTGCACCTGCCTGCAGTAGCTCTCGTTCAACGGCGCGCCCTGTCCACGCGTGAAGCGCGCGGCAGTGGTCGGCAGACGGAAGAGCGGGCAGCTCCCCGCCGCGGCCACATGCTGGGCAGTGATGGCGCGGTAATGCGTGCCGATCTCGGCGTTCTCCACATAGCTATTGGAGGCCAGACCGGACAGGTTGAGGCCAGCGAACGGCAGGCTGGCGCTTTGCGCGGCCGCATGGCCTGCCCAGCCGGTGGTGGCCACGACCGCAGCGCCGGCCGCGCCTTGCAGCACGCGACGGCGGCTGATGCCGCCGGCGACCGGTGGCGTGGTGGAGTGAGATGATGCCGCTGGTACGCGGCGTGGAGAGGGATGGTCGGACATCGGGGCGCCTCCTGCGGTGCCGTTGGAAAGATCCTCGCCGGCGCAGCTCCCCTCGGCCGCAGCGGTCCGGTTCGATGGTGGCCGCGCCCCAGCGCCCGGATCTGCGCGCCGGTTCGCACTCCTGCCACTGCATGCCCGGACGCATACGTTTACATCGCATTACATGACAGGCAGAGGCGCCGCGCACGTGCGGACCCCGCGAGGCGATGGCGCACGAGCGGTCACTGCACGGCATGCCGGCAGCGCCCGCCGCTGCACTGCAGGTGCACGCCGGCGTGCGTGCTACCGTGCGGACCCTGCGCGTGCGGTGACGGTTGCAGCAGCAACAGTCACGACGCGCTCTAATTGCCAGCCACCGCTCGCCAATCAGCCGTCGAATTCGCCATGCCCGAGTACCGTTCCAAAACCTCTACCCACGGCCGCAACATGGCCGGCGCCCGCGCCCTGTGGCGTGCCACCGGCATGCGCGATGGCGACTTCCACAAGCCCATCATCGCCATCGCCAACTCGTTCACGCAGTTCGTGCCCGGGCATGTGCATCTGAAGGATCTTGGTCAGCTGGTCGCGCGCGAGATCGAACGCGTCGGCGGCGTGGCCAAGGAGTTCGACACCATCGCCGTGGATGACGGCATCGCGATGGGCCACGACGGCATGCTGTATTCGTTGCCAAGCCGCGAGATCATCGCTGATTCGGTCGAATACATGGTCAATGCGCATTGCGCCGACGCGCTGGTGTGCATTTCCAATTGCGACAAGATCACCCCCGGCATGTTGATGGCCGCGCTACGGCTCAACATCCCCACCGTGTTCGTTTCCGGCGGCCCGATGGAAGCCGGCAAGACCAAGCTGACCGAGCACAAGCTCGACCTGATCGACGCGATGGTGATCGCCGCCGACGACAGCGCCTCCGACGAAAAGGTGGCAGAGTTCGAGCGCAGCGCCTGCCCCACCTGCGGCTCGTGCTCGGGCATGTTCACTGCCAACTCGATGAACTGCCTGACCGAAGCGCTGGGCCTGTCGCTGCCCGGCAACGGCACGGTTGTGGCCACGCACGCCGACCGCGAGCAACTGTTTCTGCGTGCCGGACGCGTGGCGGTGGAACTGTGTCACCGCTGGTACGGCGGCGAAGATCCCACTGCCCTGCCGCGCGGCATCGCCACCTTCGAAGCCTTCGAAAATGCGATGACGCTGGATATCGCCATGGGTGGCTCGACCAACACCATCCTGCATCTGCTCGCTGCCGCACAGGAGGGCGAGGTTGCATTCGGCATGCACGATATCGACCGCCTGTCCAAGCGCGTGCCGCAGCTGTGCAAGGTCGCGCCGAATACGCCCAAGTACCACATCGAAGACGTGCATCGCGCCGGCGGCATCATGGCCATTCTCGGCGAGCTGGCACGTGGTGGCCTGCTGCATACCAACGCCGCCACCGTGCACGCACGCACGCTGGCCGAGGCCATCGCGCAATGGGATGTCACCCAGACCGACGATGAAACAGTACACACGTTCTACAAAGCCGGCCCGGCCGGCATTCCCACGCAGATCGCCTTCAGCCAGGCCACGCGCTGGGACAGCCTGGATACCGACCGCAGCGACGGCTGCATCCGCGATGTCGCACACGCGTTCTCGCAGGAAGGCGGCCTGGCCGTGCTGTACGGCAATATCGCCCGCGACGGCTGCGTGGTGAAAACTGCAGGCGTGGACGAATCCATCCACGTATTCGAAGGCACGGCCCGCGTGTTCGAGAGCCAGGATGCGGCAGTCAAGGGCATCCTTGCCGATGAGGTGGTCGCAGGCGATGTGGTGGTCATCCGCTACGAGGGCCCCAAGGGCGGCCCCGGCATGCAGGAAATGCTCTACCCCACCAGCTATCTCAAATCCAAGGGCCTGGGCAAACAATGTGCCCTGCTCACCGACGGCCGCTTCTCCGGCGGCACCTCGGGGTTATCGATCGGCCACGCATCGCCGGAAGCCGCCGCAGGCGGCGCGATCGGCCTGGTGCGCGACGGCGACAGGATCCTGATCGACATTCCCAAGCGCTCGATCAACCTGCTGATCTCGGACGAGGACCTCGCCCTTCGTCGTGCCGAGCAAGACGCCAAGGGCTGGAAGCCTGTGGAAGTGCGCCCCCGCAAGGTCACTACTGCATTGAAGGCGTACGCGTTGCTGGCGACCAGTGCGGACAAGGGTGCGGTGCGGGACAAGGCGTTGTTGGACGGCTAGGGACAGCGAGCGCAGCGTGGCCAGCTGGTTTCGGATGGCCAGCGCGGTGCAACGCATTCGGTGGAACATGCTGATGCAACGCAGTCATCGCAACTTGCCTGCAGTCGAGTACTGAGTCGCTGCAAGCAAGTGCCGCGATTGGCCGCCCTCATCGCACGCTCTGGTGTGTCAGAACATGCGATTTCACTGGCGTGGTCGCAAGCATCCATTCATTGCATCGCGGCCCTGCGCGTTAGACGTCGCCACCAGAACCGCTGAGTCCGTCCAGCGGACTTCATACTGCCGACGCACCGCGTCCCAGCACATGCGCATAGATCTGCTTGGTTGTCACGTCCTTGTGGCCGAGCAGCTCCTGCACCGTGCGAATATCGTGGCCGGCCTCCAGCAAGTGTGTTGCGAACGAATGCCGCAGCGTGTGGCAGGTTGCAGGCTTGGCAATGCCAGCCTGGCGCCGTGCCGATTGCACCGCACGCTGCAGGACTTCTTCCGATACGTGATGCCGACCAACGCGGCCACTGCGCGGATCCACAGAGCGACGCGCGGCGAGGAAAAGATACTGCCAGCCGGGCTCGACATTGGCATTGGGATACTTGCGCGCCAGTGCATGTGGCAGGAATACCCGCCCTGCGCCCTCGGCGAGATCAGCGGCGTGCAATAGCAACGCCCGTTCGCGCTGCTGCATCAATTCTCCACGCAGGCTGTGCGGCGGCGGCACCCGCCGATCCTTGCCCCCTTTACCATCGCGCACCACAATCTCGCCGCGAACCACGTCCACGTCCTTGATCCGCAAGCGCAGGCATTCCAGCAGCCGCATCCCGCTGCCGTACAGCAGCCCCGCCATCAGCCGGCAAGACCCCTCCAGCATCGTCAGCAAGCGCGCGACCTCCTCCGCCGAGAGCACCACGGGAATGCGCCGCGGTCGCTTGGCGCGCACCAGATTCTCCATCCAGGGCAACTCCACGCCCAGAACCTCGCGATACAGGAACAGCAGCGCCGCCAGCACCTGATTCTGCGTGCCGGCCGACACCTGGCCCCGCGTCGCCAGGTCGGTGAGAAACGCCTCGACCTCTACTTGCCCCATCTGTCCTGGATGCCGTTTGCCATTGGCCAGAATGAAGCGCCGGATCCAGCCCACATACGCCTGCTCAGTCCGCAGGCTGTAATGGCGAAGCCGCAGCCGACCACGGACCTGATCCAACAGCTTGGGGGTCAGGCGCGTCATTGCGCCTGCAGCTTCACGGGTGTAATTCATACGCCTGCTCAAACGTCGGATAACGCCCCCAGCATCGATGCCGAGACTGTCGGTTGCCATTCGGCAAGTCATTGCTGCGGAATAGGAATTCCCCTTCCTAGTTATCCGGGCTTAGTCGATACTTGGCGCAACACCGCTTTTAGGCGGTCCAATAGTAGTTAGCCCATGACCCCAGATGATCGTTGGTCACACTTGGCAGCACTTGACGAGGAACTGCTTAAGGGTGGCGTCATCCTCTCCGAGTGGTGTAGCGTCATAGTCCGTGAGACAGACATTGCATTTGTGCATTCAGCTCATTTGGCATCGATTCTCACCGCGATGTCCGGCATTGAGACCTACCTTCGATCTGAGTATGCGCAGTCAAAAAAGGGTCGATTGGTAGACCTGATAGATTTGTCCCCAATTCCGAACACTTTGAAAGAAAACCTGCATACGCTACGCAAGTACCGCAATAAATGGGTGCACATCGACGAGCCATGGGATGACGCCATGCTCCTTGAGCAGCCTCAAACCACCGAGGCAGAGCTTGAGCAAATGGCATTTTTTGCGGCCCGATTACTGCGGGAGACTATCTATGAGAATCCGTGGGTGTAGCGTGGGGCTAACAAATCGTCCAAGTCGACGCCGCTTCGCGGCGAGGCTTAACTCAAGCGTTAGGCAGTGGGGGAACAAATCTAGGGGTGGGCAGCTTCGGTGAGTTTGCTGGTCGGCGTGTGATCGGCTACGTGGCGCAGTAATCGCCACTGCTCATGCCGGTAGGTTTGGTGCTTCGCCGTCAGACGTTGTTACCGCGCTGCGCTCATTTGCTTTTGACTTCGATGACATCACGCACCACTGCATCGCTGGGCAAGTTCCCTCCCACAAGCTATGGCACACTCGGTCCAGGCGGCAATGCTGGGGAGCATGGTTGCACCATCCAACCTTCGCGGCCACTCACTGCCTAACAACTCATTCAAGCCGAATTTGCTTCGCAACTCGGCTTAATTCAAGCGTTAGATATCATGAGACAAATAATCGCACTTCTCATAATTGCCCTAAGCGCCTGCACGCCCAAGCTTCATATTCGTGATGGTGGCCGCACTTTGATCGCTAACACAGAACCAGAGGTGCTCACCTTTCCATCGGTTCAATGCGACGTGCCCAGCAATGCCGGAAAAGAGATTGGCCCCGTATTCCTGATTTTTAGCCAAGCACCGTGGGAGTCTCCCCGCCACCTCTCGATTTCCAAGACGTCGGCTGATCGTGGCTGCGACATGAGTATCTATAAGTTCATCTCTGCACGTGACGCCCACAAGTTCAAACCAGGAGCGGTATTCAGATATATAGCGAAATGCCAGTGCAAGATATGATGTCTAAAAATTCATTCAAGCCGAACCCGCTGCGCGGGTCGGCTTAATTCACGCGTTAGGCGCCACATGGACCTATTAGAATACTTTGCGAACGATGACGGGTCACTTCCAGAAGTGCAGGTAGCCTTCTCGGACTCTTCGCTTGTTCCACTCGCTTTCAAGCATCTTTACGACAGAGGCGCTCGAAACGTCACAGTCAATGGTGGCCACCTCTGGATCAAGGCGTCTGATAGTGAAAAGCCATTCTCTGGTTATGAGGACGCGTTACTTGTCGCGTCGGGCGACGCGGAGGCATTCCACGTGGTCCTCGGCGGCATCGCTGGTTCTTCCTCTCCTATCCCGGATCTTGGAGTGTTCGTTTTGCGGATAGCCTCGACTTTGATTATAGGATGGGCGCCGTATGGGGCCAGAACGAGATCCAATCATTCCTTGCACTGCTAGACCAGCTCCGTGAGCTTGGCGGGCAAGTATCTGTTCCTTGGTGGGGTGCCGACGGCGAGCAGGATTTCCTTACTGCATTGGGTGGCGCCTAACAATTCATTCAATCCGAACCCGCTCCGCGGGCCGGCTTAATTCAGGCGTTAGGTGGCGGGGATAGATTTCCGCGTCAGACCCATGCGGCCGGTCGCTCTCTCTTGATCAGCGCAGCGACTAGATCGATCGTTTCAGAGCAGTAGCGCAAGAAGGCACTATCCACCTCCACGAGCGTCGCTAGCTCTGATACATCACCCTCATTAAAGAACTCATCGTCCCCTCGGACACGGAAAAGCAGCTGATCTCTACGAGCCATGAGCTCATTGTGGCTGCGGCCTGCACCATGCTTGAGCACGTTAACTGCGAGTTGGACGTCTTTAAACCTCACAAAGAGTTCGTCCTCTCCGGCCTGTTCGATGATGTTCAGTGCTTCCTTAAACCCATCCCCGCAATTCAAAGCATCTTGTAATGCGGCATCAAACATCGCGACCATCCCAACGGCCACAATTGCCCCTTGCAGCTCAATCGCCTGCAAAGCTTTGACACGAACAGTTGTGCCGTGCTCTTGCAGCTCAGCAAGCACATGTGCTCTATTTTCTTCCAACAGGCCATTGGTCAACGCGGCGCATCGCGTGGCTAGCTCGGAAAATGGGTGCATGGCAGTAATCCTAGCCGCCACCTAACAATTCATTCAAGCCGAACGCGCTTCGCGCGTCGGCTTAACTCAGGCGTTAGGCCCCACACTGAGCAATTGAACAACTGGAAACTGCAATGAGCGTCTCGCAGGAAACACTTACTCGGTGGGCTGACAACTGCCTTCACATGAACCACCTTGGCACTCTGGTGCGACTTGAACTCCAAGCCGGCAACATCCTCCGCGCGGGAGACTTGGCGGAACGCGCTCGAGTTCGGGCGTGGTCGATGCTCAATGAACTGTTTGAAGCAGGTGCTTCCAAGCCCGAGTCGTATGCAGAGCCGGGCGAAGGTGGGCCTAACAATTCGTCCAAGCCGACGCCGCTTCGCGGCCCGGCTTAACTCAGGTGTTAGGCTGTCATGGAAAGTGCAATGCAGTTTCAGCTAATGCGTCTCGCAATTCTCGGGCTGGGGCCGTTGGCTTCATTGCCATCACGCTAATTCCGCTGCGGGGTTATCTCGTCCTCCGTCACTACCGTCAACTCCTTAGCTCCAACTCTACGGGAACGAGCGTCTACCTGCTAATGATGGCGGTTGTTCTTTCTGCTATTGTCACAGCAGGATTTCCGTTTATGCGCGTCTCAGGGTGCTTGCTAGACTCTCAGGCATGCCATCCAAATCGGTCAGGAGGCTGGTTCTTCCTAGCCGCTATTGGCTTCGTATATCTTGTTTTTGAGCTACTTCTTTTTCTATTAGGCAGGCTGGGTCATCGGTCGCAGCCTAACAACTCATTCAAGCCGAAGTTGCTTCGCAACTCGGCTTAATTCAATCGTTAGGTAGCTATGCGAGATCCCGCAAGAATTGACGAGATGTTGGAGTTGCTCGGAGAGGTCTGGCGACTCGAGCCAGATCTGCGCCTTGGCCAGTTGGTCCAGAATGCGGCGCGCTTTCTAGATCCAGACCTTATCGACATACACTTGACTGAAGATGGGAATCTGAGGAGGGGGCTTGCGAGATACCTTGAGCTACTCAAGAGCCAGAGGCCTAGCGGTATTGCTTCTTAGCCACACGGCAGGGCCGCATCCAATTTCTCATCGGCTTCGTAGTGTCGTATGCTGTCTAACAACTCATTCAAGCCGAAGTTGCTTCGCAACTCGGCTTAATTCAAGCGTTAGGCACGCCAATGAAGCACCTTGACCTGATCGGAACGGCGTTGAAAAGCGATGTTCTCAGTGATCTGTTTGAAACCTACGAGATCGATGTCGTATACCGATACGACCGCATCCACGAGAACCAACCAGATCAGTACGTCGCTGAAGTTCCGCAGCTTGGACTGGAGTTCTTGTTCGATTCACAGCAGAGGCTATCAACCCTCTTCATAGAAGATACCGAGATCAATGGGTTCAATCCGTTCGAGGGTGACCCGGTAGGCCTACCCAGGTTTGGCTCGAAGGGCGATGCCATCACACATGCAAAGCGAAACGCAATTGAGCTTTCAGAGGGTCGCGCCAACTTCCTCGGAATCATTCGAGATTGGGTTCGGTTTGAGCACGAGAAATACTCAGTTCACTACGAATTCGTTGACTCAAAGCTGGAAAAGATTACGGTGCAGGCGCGCCATGCCTAACCCTTCCATCGAGAGGACCCGCCCCGGTAAGCCGGCTCGGGCTTCTCATGTCAAACATTAGGCCGTGGTGGAGCGAGCCAATTGGTGCGTCCGACTTCGGTCGGTTCGCTGGCATGCAAGCTTTCGGCTCAGAGCGGTAGTCATCACCGGCGTGGGTTGCGGCAAGTGTGGGGCCTCGTACTCGTCCGTTGTTACCGTACTTCGCTCATTGCGCTTAGCCTCTTTGGCATCCCGCGCCGCAGAGTCGCTTGGCCAGCCCCATCCCGCAAGCTGTGGCACACTGGGTCGAGGGGGGCAGTGCTGGGGATCATGGTTGCACAATCCAGCCTTGGCAGCCACTCACTGCCTAACAACTCATTCGAGCCAAGGTCGCCTAGCAACTCAGCTGAATGCAGGCGTTGGGCCGACACGCAACATCCTCGGGATATGCAGATGAAAACGTCCGATTCACTCGTAAGGATTCTTGCACCTGCCAGTAAAGTCTGGAGGGCGTTGACCGTGCCTGAGCTAGTCAAGCAATGGCAATATGGCTCTGATCTGCTGACCACGTGGGAAGTGGGCACCCCTATCATTTTTCGGAACGAGTGGAACGGGCAAGTCTTTGAACAGAAAGGCACGGTTCTTGAGTTCTTGCCGGAGTCGCGCCTTAAGTACTCGTTGTTCTTCCCGCGCCCCGATCTGCAAGACATTCCAGAGCACTACTTCTTCATGACCTATGAGCTGACCGAGCGTGACGGAAGCAGCTCTTTGCTTGTGCGTCAGGAAGACCCTCGCCCTTCCCCACCAAATAAGTCGTCAGGCGAAGATGCTGGGCCTGACGTATTTTCGTACTTGAAAGAACTTGTCGAAAGCAAAATGCCTTGATGGTAGTTTTTCCTAAAAATTCATCAAGGCCGATGTTGTTTCGCAACCTTGATTAACTGAGGCGTTGGGTGATGAGCAGATGCAAATGCATCAAAGACTCTTTAGGAGAACTATCAACTTTTTGCACCGCCCCCATGCCGCTCCGTTTCGACCGATGGCCGTACTGGTCGCTTAGAGATCTATTGCGGCTCGACACCGACTGGACTCTTGAGGCTCTTGATGAGTTCGATAACTCCACCGTCTGTGATGACCTATTCGCAACGGACCAGATCGCACGCGACGAGGCGTTGCGCACCATTCGGGATGAGGGCATTGACTCCCTCATAGGTCCACCCAGCGGTATGCATGAAAGTGTAGGCCGCCTAATGGCTCATTCATGCCGATGCCGCGTCGTGGCGCGGCCTAACTCAGGTACTAGATCCCGCAATGCCAATCTCTGAGTTCGACCTAGTTCGCGTTATCGCAAACATCCCCGACGCTCGGATAGACCATGACTTCAGCCAAAGGTCTCCCCAGATCGGTGACCTTGGAGCGGTCGTTCTGATGCATGCAGCTAAGCCAGGCGGTGAGGCCGCTTTCGCCGTCGAGTGTGTCGGCTCGGAGGGCCACACCATCTGGCTAGCGGATATATTTACGTCAGAGTTAGAGCAGGCTCCAGCTACTTCGGCTGGCGTCTAGAAATCCATTCAACCCAAGCCCGCATCGCGCGCGGCTTAATTCAAGCGTTAGGCGCTTCATGAGTCATACGACGGCTTGGGATTATCTCCACGACGTCTCCCTGGATCGAGCCGAGGGAACTGTGCCTGGCGATCTGGCTCTCTCCATCTCAATCCCTTACCTGCGCAGGGCTTTCCAGCCTGAGGGCGATGGGTTCGTGCTTCTGCTGAGAGGCTGCACCCTGTTTCAGCTCGAAGATCATGATGGCACGGTGCTTGCAGATCCACGCGAAATCGCTGAGCGCTCACCTGAGCTGCTCTCGATCGTGAGTGAGGAACCTCTGACCATATACACAACGCTATGCACGCTCACACTTGCCTATCGGGCACTGGAGCTCGCGCTCGACACCGGCCAGCCACTGGCAACTGCGTCCCTCGATCAGGCAAGCTCCACTTATTGGCAGGCGTGGTCCGAGGGGCGCGGCGGAAGTGCCTAGCACTTCGTACAAGCCGGCGTTGCCCCCAATGTGGCTCAACTCAGGGTTAGTTTCATGCCAAAATTCTGCAGCGAGTGTGGCTCGGAGCTGAGAGAGATTGGCGACTTTCGCCCTCACTGGTTCAGCGTGTACGAATGCGAGAGTGGTGCACCTCTACACGACTTCATCCAGATCGCAGACTCAAAGCATGTCTTTCCTCTGCTTCAGCTCAGCCTCGGAGTCAAGGAGCGGCTAGTCGGTGCAGAACAATCACTGGTAACGCTGGCCGCCTCACGAATCCAGACGATCGATCACAAGACCGTGTCCATTGTTCAGTTCGAGCATACGCTCTTGGGCTGCTACAAGAAGCCAAGTCCCTTCGGCGCAGCGCCGTAGATCCTAACCATGCGCTCATACAAATCTGCGTGGAGTAAACTGCCCGCTCGGTCACCACCCAGACCGCGCAGCCCGCTTAGCTTAGGCGTAGGTCATCCGGCATGAGCCAACCATCGGCCACGATCAAAGAAAAAGTCCTGCACGGGATGGCCGCAGCCATCGCCAACAATGATTGGCAGGCCACATACGATCTCGTTTGCCTTGCTCAAAGCATTGCGGATCAGGAACAGAGGGCTGAGGTTTTCAACAGGCTGTTGGTGATGCCCGGCCATGAGCTCCATCAAGAGATCACGCGGGAAATCCAGTTGCTTCGTCGCCCATCCAGCGTTACGTACATTCGACAGGTGCTTGCGAACGGGTTTCAGATGTTCGAGTACACGTGTTCTGAGCCAGGCGTCATCGCGAAATGGTTTAGCCATGCGCTCGCTGATATCGATACACCCGAGTCCATTGCGGTCATTGAAGAGTTTGCGAAATGCAGTGACCCGGAATCGCGGAAGAAATGACCTACCCCTTGAGGCGCATCAATGCCTGAAACCTCCGCCAAGGTGTCCTCGAACGTTCGCCGGCAGAGGGAGCCACGGTGCATTTAGACAGAAAGCAACGAGGCGTGGTCCTCGGCATGGCATCGGGCCTTTTTGCTTCTCTACTCGTTGTGTTCCTGCTATCACGAGCGTTCTTGCGCTGGGACACACCAGAGCGGACAGTTATCAGCTTGCTGTTGCCGGCCACGGCGATGTTTGTCGCTATCGCACGCATGGCCAAACACCGCTTCGTTACGCCTGCAGACATTGACGGCAGCGCGATGAGTGATGGGACCGTTCGTGCTAAAACGTTGCAATCTTTGCTTCAAAATACGACAGAGCAGCTAGCGTTTGCGCTGCCGGTCTACGTCGCCGCCCTCATGAACCCGCACCGCGGCATCCAAGCCGCAGTTCCGGCATGCGCTTGTGCGTTCTTGCTTGGAAGGCTGACGTTTTTTGCGACCTACAGTGGCGGTGCTGGCGCCAGAGCGCTGGGGTTCGCACTGACCTTCTATCCCACTGTGCTCCTGCTCATCTGGCAACTCGTGCTGCTTGCAGTTAGTGTTGCCGTCTAACAATTCATTGAGGCAGTGGGCCGTATGCAGACGTTTCTAGAACCTGTCGGCTCCGAGGTCCAATGGCATGAAGGCGCAGACGTTACCGAGATCATCAGCACCAGCTCTGGCCTGCGCATTGTTGTGGCGGCGCCGGCGGGAGTCGACCGCCACCTTGAGATCCACTTTCCTTTCGTTCGGGCATTCCAGGCGATGGACGAAGGGGACATGCTTGAGTACTGGGAAAGCCCGCTCACTACAGGCCACGTCCTCTACAAGGTCATTTCCGGCGGCTGGCGGGATCGCACCGCAGGTCACTTCCTGCACGTCACCGCATCGTTAGACTCGATGCAAGAGTGGCTCATAGTCTCCGAGTGCCTCTGTGTGTCTGTGCTCTCAGCGTATGTGCCGCATCTGCGCGAGTTCGGCGATGCGTCGTAACCATTCATTCAAGCCGAACCCGCTTTGCGGCTCGGCGTACCTCAAGCGTCAGGCCGTATGACCAGCTGCCCCATTTGCTCACTTCAACTGCAAGAGATTGATGTGGCCCCGTGCTTCGACTGCGGGCATGTGCCTGGCGAGCTAGACGAGTGCATTCGCGGAGAGCACGAGTACCACGCCTTTGAAATTTGGGGCCAAGAGATTGTCCTCTGCGACTTCTGTGATGCAGATTTTGGATCGTACTTTCCGGATTACTGGGGCCTGCCGGAGCGGCCACTGCCAGATTACCCGCTGCATCTTGTTCGCAAGGTTGAGCGCCCCGGCATCGGACGGGACCTATACTGCGCCAACTGCAATCACCGCCTGGAGTTTCTACTGTTCCGGTCGCGTGTGGCGGCGCAGAATGCGGCCTAACAACTCTTTCAAGCCAAGTCCGTCTCGCGGGCAGGCGGCAGCGTAATTCAAGCGCTGGCGCTCTTCAGGAATCGGTGCATGGATCAGTCACAAGCAGAGGCAATCGCGCAGGCCATACTTCAGCCGGACCTGGAAGCACGAGAAAAGATTCGTCGCAGGCGTGCCGCGAAAGATCGGGCCTTGGCGGGCCGTCGGATGGTTGCCTGGTTCTCGCTTTCCGGCTTCGTCATCGGTGCCGGTGTGGCACACCTTACTGGCTATCGCTTCACCGATGGCATCATTTGGGGTGGCATCGCTGGCGGCGGGGTTGGCTGGGCTGCACTGACGCTGTGTCGTGGCCGGCTGGCGCCCTGACACTTCATTCCATCCGACAGTACTTCACAGCGCGGCCTGACTCACGCGTCAGACCGCACATGAGAGAGATGCAAGCAGGGACACCACGAGTGCCTTCTGCAGTCACGGCCGACCGCCCAGCCGATGCGCACGCGGGAGCGCCGCTGCACCACCTCAGCGCATTGGCTTGAATCGCGGTGACGCAGCACTGCGCCTATGCCATCGCTTCGTCGGGATCCAACGCCACTGCTGCCTGCTGCGCGCGATCGAATCGCTCGCGCGCGGCGCGGATGCTGCCGTGGTTTTCGCCCGCCCACGTGAGCAGTTGCGAGACCGGGCCGAGGAGTGAAATTCCCAGCTTGGAGAGCGCGTATTCCACGCTCGGCGGCTTGGTGGCGTAGACCTTGCGGGTGATCATGCCGTTGCGCTCAAGATTGCGCAGCGTCTGGGTCAGCATGCGCTTGGAGATGTCCGGCACGGCGCGCTGGATGGCACTGAAGCGGGATGGGCCGGGGATCAGCGTCAGCAGGATCAGCAGGGTCCACTTGTCGCCGATCTGGTCGAGTACATCGCGCACCGGGCACTTGGTGGCGTCGAAGGGTCCTTCCAGGGACGGCGGCAGCGGGAACAGGGCAATCGCATTCACGTGGGGTATCTCACGGTAACCAGGGGGAGCGAAACTGCCTCCTTGCGGAGGCCGGGGCGGGGCTGACACTATGCGGGCGACCAATTAGGTCTAGATAGTAGACCAAATCTCTTATGCAAACCTACCGGAGCCCGTCATGACATCTACATCCCCCCTGATTCTTGTCACCGGCGCCAGCGGGCAGTTGGGTGCGCTGGTTGTCGAAGCGCTGCTTGGCCATCTGCCTGCCAACCGCATCGTAGCAACGGCCCGGGATACCGCGTCACTTGCCGAGTTCGCAAAACGCGACATCGCGGTACGTCAGGCCGACTATGCGAACCCGCAAAGCCTGGACACCGCCTTCGCCGGCGTGGGCCGCGTGTTGCTGGTCTCGTCCAATGCGGTCGGCCAGCGCGTGCCGCAACACCGCAACGTGATCGAGGCTGCAAAGCGCGCCGGGGTGGAGCTGCTGGCGTATACGAGCATCCTGCATGCCGATACCAGCACGCTGTCGCTGGCCGCCGAGCATGTGGCCACCGAGGCGCTGCTGCGCGAGAGCGGCGTGCCGCACGCGTTGTTGCGCAATGGCTGGTACACCGAGAACTACACCGGCTCGATCGCCGCAGAAGTCGCCCACGGCGCGGTGATCGGCAGTGCGGGCGACGGCAAAATCAGCGCCGCCACGCGCGCCGACTATGCTGCGGCGGCGGCTGCAGTACTGGCTTCGGACGCCCCACAGGCCGGCCAGGTGTACGAACTGGCAGGCGATGCCGCTTTCACGATGGCCGAGTACGCCGCCGAGGTGGCGCAGCAGTCGGGCAAGCCGGTGGCCTATCACGACCTGCCGGAAGCCGATTACGCGGCAGCGCTGGTGCAGATCGGCCTACCGGCCGGCTTTGCGCAGGTGCTGGCGCAGTGCTCGGCCGCCTCGCGCGACGGCGCCCTGTTCGATGAGAGCCAGACGCTGGGCCGGTTGATCGGCCGCCCCACCACGCCGTTGCGCGACGCGGTGGCGGCGGCACTCGCGGCGCGCTGAGTCACGGCGCGACCACTGCGCTGCCCAGCGGTTCGGCACGCAGTGGTTCGCGCAGCGTTGAGCAAGTGCGACGTGCCCCCTTGGAACCCGGCGAACTTCGTGGCGCTTCACCGCATGCAACCAGCGGCGGTGGCTGGCTGGTCGGCGTGGCTGCGTGTGTCGGGATGATCTCCAGTGCGTTGGACCAGTGGCACTGGTTCAGGCGATCGGGTGTGGCGCTGCTCTGAACGGCCGATCAGCAGCCGTGCGCGTCTCGGTTGGTCAACGCGTGGCGCGGTGAGCGCGCCGATGCGGCACTGGGTTGCTGCCAGCGCTGGAGACCTGCACAGCCTGGCGCTGCGCGACATAGTCCCCCGCGCAGCAGACGGCCGCGTGACCGGGCCGATGTCGCCGCCGGTGACACGTGCCTGCGGCTACCCAATGGTGGCGCAGACGCTGCCCACGCTGGCGAGTCCAGCAGAGCATGCCGCGCAGCCATCGGCGATGGGCCACGTCGAAAGCTTGGACGGCCCGTGCGCAATCTCCGCCATGCCCACGACCACACCTTCCGAATCCAGTTCTGTACGAGCGTCTGCACCCCATCGTGCGCAGCTGGGCCCGCCTCACGTTGGTCGCATAACTGCCATCGCCCCGACTCGACCGTGACACAAGGGCCACGACAGCGAGGTCTGCCAGTGTCACCAAACTGACATCAAATCTAAATATAACTGCTGCCATTGCCGCTACGTCAGGACGACCGGCGCCTGGCAGGCGCTTCCACGCCGTGCAGCCGCCTTCTTGGCAGCACCGGATCGACGCAGCCGCCGACCCGTTTCCCTTGCACGAGCCGGACCAATGAAAAAACGCAATTTCGCCACTGTTCTGTGCGCCCTCAGCGCGACCGCCAGCGGCAGCACGCTGGCCGCCGAGCTGGAGCTGTACGTCGACCGCAAGACCAAGCAGATCTTCGCCGAGCCGGCGCCAGGGCGCGACAAGCTGGGCACCTTCGTGCAGGTGGACGAAAACGGCAAGCTGCCGGCGTCGGCAATGCCGGCAAGGCCTGCGCAACCGCTCGCGCCCGCGCCGGGCGCCGCCACGCCCGCCGACACTGCCGTTGCCCAGGCCGCGCCTGCGCCGGCGCCGGCTGCAACGCCAGCGCCGGCCAAGTCCGGCGACGCCGGCAAGAAGTGGTACGACAAACTGAGCCTGCGCGGCTACACGCAGATCCGCTACAACCAGGGCATCGGCGGCGATGCGCAGGACCTGCGCGCGCCGGGCGACCGCTTTATCGGCAACGACCAGAGCCTGGGCATCCGCCGTGCGCGTCTGGTGCTGAGCGGCGATCTCAACGAGCACGTGTCGCTGTATTTCCAGCCGGATTTCGCCAGCACGCCCACCGGCTCCACCACCTCCAACTTTGCGCAGCTGCGCGATGCCTACGCCGATATCTTCTTCGACAAGAAGCGCGAATACCGCGTGCGTGTGGGTCAGTCGAAAATGCCGTACGGCTGGGAAAATCTGCAGTCCAGCCAGAACCGGCTCTCGCTGGATCGTGCCGATGCACTCAACTCCGGCCTGCGCGACGAACGCGATATCGGTGCGGTGTTCTATTACAGCCCCACCGTGGCCAAGGGCCGCTTCCAGGACCTGGTCAAGTCGGGGTTGAAGGGGTCCGGCGATTACGGCGTGATCGGTGCCGGTGTGTACAACGGCCAGGGCGCCAACCGCGCCGAGCGCAACGACAGCATGCACGCGGTGGTGCACGCCACCTACCCGTTCAAGTTCGCCAACGGCCAGTACCTGGAAGTGGGCGCCGACGCCTACGCCGGCCGCTTCGTGCCGACTTCGGCGGCAGTGAATATCGGCGGCCGCAGCTTTACCCCGGCCATCACCGAGCCCAATGGCTATACCGACCAGCGCGTGGCCGCGCACATCATCTACTACCCGCAGCCGTTCGGACTGCAGGCGGAGTGGACGGTGGGCCGTGGCCCGGAACTGGATGTGGCCCAACGCCGCATCCGCACCCGCTCGTTGAGCGGCGGCTACGTGCAGGCCATGTTCAAGCACGACTTCACCTACGGCACCTTGCTGCCCTACCTGAAATGGCAGACCTACCGCGGCGGCTCCAAGTTCGACACCAATGCCCCGCGCATGCGTCTGGACGAAGTGGAAGCCGGTGTCGAATGGCAGCCGATGGATGCGCTGGAACTGGTGTTCGCCTATTCGAAGATGAAGCGCACCGACGTCAGCACCGCGCCGTATCCGGTGGTGGAAGGCGATTTGCTGCGCCTGCAGTTGCAGGTCAATTACTGAGCAAGGTCGGCAGCGCCGGTCATGGCCGGCGCATTCGTGTGCGGCTGCGCACGTTCGCGCCGGGATCTTCATGCACGCAGGTGCCTGCGCGATGCTGCCAGCCCCGCGCGTGGTGACGCGCTCACTGGAACGCAGATGCACATCAAGGCCACGGTGGAGCGACTTCCCGGCGGGATGATGCTGGTCCCCCTGTTGCTTGGGGCGGTTTGCCACACGCTCTGGCCGCAGGCCGGCAGCACCTTGGGATCTTTCAGCAACGGGCTGATCAGCGGCACCGTTCCGATCCTGGCGGTGTGGTTTTTCTGCATGGGGGCAACCATCCAGCTGCGCGCCTCCGGACGAGTGCTGCGCCGTTCGGGCAGCCTGGTGCTGACCAAGATCGCAGTGGCCTGGCTGGTGGCAGTCCTGTGCGCACCGCTGCTTCCCATCGGCGGCGTGCCGAGCGGGCCGCTGGCCGGGCTGTCGGTCCTGGCGCTGGTGGCTGCGATGGACATGACCAACGGCGGGCTGTACGCCGCGTTGATGCAGCAATACGGCAGCAGCGAAGACGCAGGGGCGGTGGTGCTGATGTCGCTGGAATCGGGACCGCTGATCTCCATGCTGATCCTGGGTGCCAGCGGCCTGGCCAGCTTCGACCCACTGCTGTTCGTCGGTGCGGTGCTGCCGCTGTTGCTGGGCTTTGCGCTCGGCAACCTCGATGCGCAATTGCAGCAGTTCTTCGCGCAGGCGACCAAGACGCTGGTGCCCTTCTTCGGCTTCGCGCTCGGCAACACGCTGGATCTGTCGACCATCGCCCACACCGGCGCAAGCGGGGTGCTGCTGGGCGTGGCAGTCATCGTGATCACCGGGCTACCCCTGCTGCTGGCCGACCGTTGGATCGGCGGCGGCAACGGCACGGCCGGGGTGGCGGCCTCCAGCACCGCCGGTGCCGCCGTGGCCACTCCGGCGCTGATCGCCGGCATGGCACCGCAGTTCGCACCCGCCGCGCCGGCCGCGACGGCGCTGGTGGCCAGCGCGGTCATCGTCACCTCGTTGCTGGTGCCGTTGCTGACGGCCTTGTATGCACGCCGTGGCGGTGCACGCAGCGGCTGAGAGCGGGGCCGGTGTCATGCGGCCTGCGATGGGATGCGTGGGCCATGCGCGTTGCGCCATGCATGGCGCCGGCGCGATCAGGCGCCGGCGACGCCCGTGCGCAGCCGCTGGCGATGATATGGACGATGTCCACGAACCGGCATCTGCCGCGTTTGCGCGCACCCCGGGCCCGCCCGACGGCACGGGGCACACTGCTGTGGCAATGGGACTAGAAGCGGCTGACAAAACGTAGCGAGCAGCCGTGAGGTGGGCGCGGACGGCGCGCTCAGAACTGCAATGTACAAGCGGCACATGAGAATTCCGAGCACCGACCGCGACCGCCTGACGGCTGCGTAGGAGTGTTGTTAGTTGCCCTAAGCCGACAGCTCGTCACGCACGATCTGCGCGCCTGCACTGAGCGCACCGAGTTTGCCGCGCGCCACGTGCCGGGCGAGCGGCGCCATGCCGCAGTTGGTGGAGGGATAGAGCTTGTCGGCATCGACGAAGCGCAGCGCCTTTCGCAGCGTCTCGGCCACTTCCTGCGGTGTTTCGATGGTGGTGCTTGCCACGTCGATGGCACCGACCATCACCTTCTTGCCGCGAACGAGTTCGATCAGATCGATCGGCACGTGCGAGTTGTGGCATTCCAGCGAAATGATGTCGAGCGAGGACGTTTGCAGCTTGGGAAACGACTCTTCGTACTGGCGCCACTCCGAGCCCAGCGTCTGCTTCCAGTCGGTATTGGCCTTGATCCCGTAGCCATAGCAGATGTGGACGGCGGTCTCGCACTTCAGCCCTTCCACCGCGCGCTCCAGGGTGGCAACGCCCCAGTCGTTGACCTCGTCGAAGAAGACATTGAAGGCCGGTTCGTCGAACTGGATGATGTCCACGCCGGCCGCTTCGAGTTCCCTGGCTTCCTGATTGAGGATCTTGGCAAACTCCCATGCCAGTTTTTCGCGGCTTTTGTAGTGCGCATCGAAGAGGGTGTCGATCATCGTCATCGGGCCGGGCAGCGCCCACTTGATCGGCTGGCGGGTCTGCTGGCGCAGGAACCTGGCGTCGTCCACGAACACCGACTTTGGGCGGCTGACCGCGCCGACGACGGTCGGCACGCTGGCGTCGTAGCGGTCGCGAATCCTGACCGTCTGCCGCTTTTCGAAATCGACACCGCTGAGATGTTCGATAAACGTGGTGACGAAATGCTGACGGGTCTGTTCGCCGTCGCTGACGATATCGATGCCGGCGTGCTGCTGTTCCTGCAGCGACAAACGCAGCGCGTCCTGCTTGCCTTCGATCAAGTCGGCGTCCTGCAATTTCCAGGGCGACCAGAGCGTTTCGGGCTGGGCAAGCCAGGACGGCTTGGGCAGGCTACCGGCGGTTGAGGTGGGAAGCAGCTTTGTCATGATGAGTAATGGGATGTGTTCTGGTTGATTAGGAAGCGTGGCTGGACGCCCACTGCGCAAGAAGGTTGCCGTAGGGCCGGATGAAGTGCTCTTCGGTGAACTTTCCCTGCGTCACGGCGAGCTGGCTGCGCTCTTGGCGGTCGTAGACGATCTGGGTGGACGAATAGTCCTGATGCTTCAGGCTCGGCCGATAGGTCGGCCCTGCTGCAGCGTTGGCGTTGTAGATCTCTGGCCGGTAGATCTTCTGGAATGTCTCCATCGTGGCGATGGTGCCGATCAGCTCCAGGTTGGTGTAGTCGCCGAGCAGGTCGCCGAAGAAGTAGAACGCCAAGGGCGCAACGCTGTTGGGCGGCATGAAATAGCGCACCTGCAGGCCCATCTTTTCGAAATACTGGTCGGTCAACGAAAACGCGTCCTGGCGGTATTCGATGCCCAGGATGGGGTGCCGGTTCCCGGTGCGGTGATAGGTTCTGCTGGTGGAGACGCTGATGCAGATGACCGGCGGCTTCCGGAAGTGCGCGCAGTACGCGGGCGAATGCACGAAGTGCTTGAACAGTTTGCCGTGCAGCTCGCCAAAATCGTCCGGGACGTTGAAGCCGGACGCATCCTGGTTGTGCGCGGGCAGCAGCACGCTGAAATCGTAGTCGCGCACGTAGGAAGAGAAATTATTGCCGGCAATGCCGTCGATACGCGCGCCGGTGTGGCGATCGACGATGGTGGGCTTCAATATCTCGATCAACGGAAACGCATCGTCCAGCGCGCGTTCGCCGATGTGCATCTCGACGGAGATGATGTCCAGTTCCACCGCATAACGGTCGCGGTCGGGGTTATCCCAGTGCGCCAGCTCGTTGCAGCGGTTGTCGATCATCGCCAGCGTGTTACGCAGGTTTTCCTGACGTCGCTGCCCCCTGGCCAGGTTGGCGAAATTGGTCGTGTTGCGCGTCGTGGCCGAGGGACGGTAGTCCTCATCGAAGCGCAGGCTCTTGATGGTGAAATTCAATGCGTGAGTCATTGCGAACCGATGCCTTGTTTCTAAGATGGGAACGCGCGCATGCGCTGTGTAACGGGTCATGCCGGCGGCATGCAGGCCGGGAAGTGGATCAGCGCGCGCTTGCCGACCGATCCGGTTCCCTGGCTACCACGAGCTGGGCCATCAGGCCGCAGCCACGCCCGGCGCGGCGATGGACCGTGCATGCCCGGTCAGCTCGATCAACGGCAATGCCCGCTGCACCGCCAGCCTGGCCCGTTCGGCCAGCGCGTCGTTGTGCACGCGGTAGTCCAGAAAGTCGCGGTCGGTTGCGTAGACGCCCAGCGGCAGGGTGCGTGCCTGGAAGAAACTGAAAAGCGGGCGTAGCTGATGGTCGATCACCAACGCATGGCGGTCGCTGCCCCCGGTTGCGGCGAGCAGCACGGGCGTGTCGATCAAGGCATCCTGATCGATGAAATCAAAGAAATGCTTGAACAGTCCGGTGAAGGAGCCGCGGTAGACCGGTGTTGCCACCACCAGCACGTCGGCCTGCTCCACCAGGCAGAGCGCCTGCTCCACCGTGTCGGGCACTTGGGTACGCCAGAGCGCGCCCGCGAAGTGCGGCGCCAACGCTCCAAGTTCGACCAAATGGCGCTCGCACGGCACCTGATCGGCGATCAACTCCAGCAGGTGCTCTGCCAGGGCGACGGCCTTGGAGGGGCGTTGCATCCCGCCGGAGACCGCAACGACGCGGAGTGGGTGTTTGACAGTCATGCTGGGCAACCTTACGCAGTGGGGACGTCGTGCAGTGCGCCAGGACGCTTGCGGCCCGACCCATCGGCCGCGCCTTGGTCCGAACCCGTTCGCACGGCAGCGGCTGAACGACGAGTCCCGATGCTAGGGCTCGCATTCGATGAAGTAAAATGGTGTTATTTCAACAATCCATGAATTCGGATCATTGAATGCTTGAGCGCATCCATCTCACCATCGTCCAGCAGGTCGAGCAGCAAGGCTCGCTGACTGCCGCCGCAGGCGTGCTGAATCTGACCCAGTCGGCGCTGAGCCACAGCATGAAGAAGCTGGAACAGCAGCTGGGCACCGACATCTGGTTGCGCGAGGGGCGCAGCCTGCGCCTGACCCAGGCCGGCCAGTACCTGCTGGCGGTGGCGAACCGGGTGCTGCCGCAACTGGATCTGGCCGAAGAGCGGCTGGGGCAGTTTGCCCAGGGCGAGCGCGGTGCGCTACGCATCGGCATGGAATGCCATCCCTGCTACCAGTGGCTGCTCAAGCTGGTGGCGCCGTATCTGGCCACCTGGCCGGATGTGGATGTGGATGTGAAGCAGAAGTTCCAGTTCGGCGGCATCGGCGCGTTGTTCGGCTACGAGATCGATCTGCTGGTCACGCCCGACCCGCTGTTCAAGCCAGGGCTCAGGTTCGAGCCGGTGTTCGACTACGAGCAGGTACTGGTCGTGGCCAAGCGCCATGCGCTGGCGTCGGCGGCCTACGTCAAGCCACAGCAGCTCACACGCGAAGTGCTGATCAGCTACCCGGTGGATCTTGAGCGCCTGGATATCTACAGCCAGTTCCTGTTGCCGGCCGGCGTCACGCCGCGGCGCCACAAGGCCATCGAAACCACCGACATCATGATGCAGATGGTGGCCAGCGGCCGCGGCGTGGCCGCCATGCCGCGCTGGCTGGTGGAGGAATATGCGGCCAGGATGGACGTGGTGCCGGTGCGGCTGGGTGCGCGCGGCATCCCCAAGCAGATCTATCTGGGCGCGCGCGAGGCGGACATCGCGATCGATTACCTGCGCGCCTTCATCGAACTGGCGCGCGCGCCCGCCAATGCCACTGCCTACACGCAAGGACCCCACTGATGGATTCCACTGCCCAACGCATGCCACTTCCACTGCCTGATGGCCACGCCAAGGTCTTGCTGCATTCGTGCTGCGCGCCGTGCTCTGGCGAGGTCATGGAGGCGATGTTGGCCTCCGGCATCGACTACACCATCTTTTTCTACAACCCCAACATTCATCCGCGCAAGGAATACGAGCTGCGTAAGGATGAGAATGTGCGTTTTGCCGAACAATTCGGCGTGCCCTTCATCGATGCCGACTACGATCGGGACAACTGGTTCGAGCGGGCGCGCGGGATGGAAAACGAACCTGAGCGCGGCGTGCGTTGCACCATGTGCTTTGACATGCGCTTCGAACGCACCGCGCTGTATGCCCACGAGCACGGCTTTCCGGTGATCACCAGTTCGCTGGGCATCTCGCGCTGGAAAAACATGCAGCAGATCAACGACTGCGGCATTCGCGCCGCGTCCAGGTATCCCGGCTTGATGTATTGGGAGTACAACTGGCGCAAGGGCGGTGGCGCCTCGCGCATGATTCAGATCAGCAAGCGCGAGAACTTCTATCAACAGGAATACTGCGGCTGCGTCTATTCCCTGCGCGACACCAATCGGCATCGTGTGGACAGCGGCCGCAAGCGCATTCAACTCGGTGTGAAGTTCTACGGCGATGACGCGCCGGAAGACTGAGCCTTTCGCCAGTCCAGCGGAGACCACATGGGGATTTTGGCTCCTTTCCGCTGGATCAGTGCGTCGTGGCGATGCCACCCGATCATCATGACAAGACGGCAAGACCCGTGATTTCTACCGACACGCCGAACTTCGCGAGCACCGTGACCGAGGCCTATTCGCTGGAGGTCAGCGCCAAGGACATCGGCGCGCTGACCAATGCGGCCCCACGCATCCTGCCTGGCTGCGCCATGTTCATCCCCTACCTGCCAGGCCAAAACCAGGCGGTGCGGCTGGCCGCAGCACAGATGGTGCGTAGCCTTGGTTTCGAACCTGTGCCCCATCTTTCCGCGCGTCGCATCGGCTCGCTCGGGGAACTGCAGGCATGTATCGCGCGCCTGGTCGATGAGGCCGGCGTCACACGCTGCCTGGTGATTGCGGGCGATCCCTCCACTCCGAAGGGACCGTTTCCCGACAGCGTGTCGCTGATCGAGACGGGTGTGTTTGAACGCTCAGGCATCCGCACCATCGCCGTGGCGGGTCACCCGGAGGGGCATCCGATCCTGCGCACGACAGAACAATGGGAAGTGCTGGAACGCAAGTGTCGCAGCATCCAGGAGCGTGGCATGGCGCCCCTGATCGTGACGCAGTTCGGGTTCGACGCCGACATCGTGGTGACATGGCTGGAAGCGTTGCGCGCGCGTGGCATGACGCATCCGGTGCGGGTGGGCGTGCCTGGTCCTGCCAGTGTCGCCGTTCTCGCACGCTATGCGGCAAGCTGCGGTGTCGGCGCCTGCGCGTCGGTGCTCTCAAACTATGGCATTTCCATTGGCAAGTTATTCGGCAACGCGGGACCGGATCGCTTTGTCGATCGCCTCGTCAGCCGCCTGACAGAAGCCCATGGAGATGTCCGCCTGCACCTGTTTCCGTTCGGCGGCATCGCCCAGTCTGTGGAGTGGGTTGCGCACTATCGCTCGCGTGCTTCGCAGCAAGATCGCATGCGTTCCGTGCGCGCCGATCAGGCCTGACAGCAACCTGTCCGTGTGCCAATCGGCGCGGGCTTGAGACGGTCACACTGCTGCTGATCTGGCTATCCAGCCGTGGCAAGGCCGACGAGGATGAGAACAGCTGAATGCGCCGTATGTGTCATGGGTCAAGGCCATCTTGGCCGCTCCAGCTAAATCGCATGAGGTTGAAGAGAGAATTGCGTGTTCCTGCGCTGCACGCGCTTCTCTAAACAACACCGCGCCAGCGACCCCGATCACCATCAGCATTGCCTGATTTCTAACGACTTGCGCGCGGCACCGCGAGTGTTGCAGCGCACAGCAGACCTGTCACAAGAGCGCGGTATAACCGTCGACGAATCGCGGCGAGGGGGCGCTGCATCCGATGTCGTTGCCGTGCGCGATGGCATCGCTTCTGCAATGCTCACGGAGAGATCTGCCATGCCGAAGCCGTCGCCGTTGTCGCTGTTGTGCTCCCTCTCATTGCTCTGCGCGCCGCTTGCGGCAGCCGAGTTGCAGCCCAAACAATTGGCTGGCCCACCGGAAGAGTTCGCGCAGATGCGTGCGCCAGATCCGGCCGAGTCGGCGATCCTGTCCAAGAGTGCATTGCTGCCGGTGGAACTGGCACCGGCCGGTCAATCCGCGCGCTGGCAAGGCAGCTTGCCGGTGGAAAACGGGCACCTGCGCTTCATGGTGCTGTCCGGCGATCAGGCCTGGGAGGCGGCAGTGGCTGCACCTCAGCTTGCCGGCGCGCGCACCGCCGCCGTGGCGACGCCGCTGCAAGCGCAGCGCACGCTGCTGGGCAGCGCCGAGCACGGCACCAGCGGCATGCGCTACGCCGTGGATTCGGCGCGCAACGGCGCCTGGGCATTGACGCTGCAGTCGTCCTCGCCGGTGGCGCAGCGTGGCTACGTGCTGATGGAAGGCGATGCGCGCACGCAGCTTGCTTCGTACCTGCGCACACGTCAGCAGCAGGTTGGCCAGTCGCTCACGCTCAACGCGTTGCTGAGCGGCAACGATGTACGCGGCGCCACGCTGCTGACGGCACAAGCCGGAACGATCGACGAAGCAAGCCTGCGTGTGATCGATCCGCAAGGCGGTGTGCGCAGCCTGCCGATGGCCGACGACGGCAAGCACGACGATGGCGCCGCTGGCGATGGCGTGTACGGCGGCACATTCCAACCGACCAGCGAGGGTACCTGGATTGCCCAGGTCGTCGTGCATGGGCATGACCAGGCCGGCCAGCCGTTCGTGCGGACCAGCGAGCATGTGGTGCCGGTGGTGGCTACGTCGCTGCGTCTGCTCGGCAATGCCCTGGGCGCACGCGCTGCAGCCGGCACGCGGCTGACGATCGCGCTGCCAGTGGCTGCGCGAGGCAACGCGCCGTCGCATTACCGTGTGTTCGGCCAGGTCTGGGGCACCGATGCCAAGGGCAAGGACATCCCGGTGGCCTGGATCGGCGGCATGCTGACGCCGCAACAAGGCCAGCTCCCGCTAAGCCTGGACGAACGCTGGATTGCGCGCGCCGGTGCGCGTGCGCCGTTTACGCTGCGCAGCCTGCGCATCGAAGACCCGGACCATTACATCCCGCTGGTGCAGGCCGCCACGCTGCCGTTGCAAGTGCCTGCGCTACGCCGCGCCAGCATCGCGCGCGCCAGCACTGCAATCGATGAAAGCATGCGCATGGGCCCGCGCCCGACTGCGTTGGCGTCTGCGATGACAACGGCACAGCCTCAGGCTGCCGGTTCGCAGTTGGTGCTGGTGCACGGCTATTGCTCCAACGGCGTATGGCCACAGGCGCAATTCACCAACGCCTCGACCTTCCTGGATGCCAAGCAGAACCGCAGCAACGACCAGTTCGCGCAGCGAATCGCGCAGTTCGCCAGCCAATGGTCGTCGTTCTCCACGGTCGCGCACAGCCAGGGCGGCATGGCCGCGCTGCACCTGTATGCCTACTACTGGAGCGGGCTGGATAACGCCACCGGTGGGCGAGTGATGCAATCGGTGGGCACGCCGTATCAAGGCACCAATCTGTCTGGGGTGCTGGCCGCGGTGGGTTCGTGGTTCGGCGTGGGCTGCGGCACCAATAGCGACATGACCTACGACGGCGCCAAGGCCTGGCTGGCCGGCATCCCGGCCGATGCACGCGCCAAGGTCAACTACTACACCACCTCGTTCGCCAAGACCAACTGGTACACCAACGACTACTGCAACGCTGCCTCGGACCTGGTGTTGAACGACCCGGAAGACGGCACGGTGGAGCAGGTCAATGCGCAGCTGCCGGGTGGCGTGAATCGCGGCCACACCACCGGCCAATGCCACACCACCGGCATGCGCGACCCGGCGCAGTATCTGGATGCCAATCGCAACGCGGTGATGAATGCGAATGCGGCGCGTTGAGGGCCGGGATGATCAGCCATTCGGCTGCTGAAAAGCCAGGGAATCGGGATTAGGGATTGGGCAAGGCGCTGTCCCGGGCACGTCCCCGGTGCAGCGCCGATTTGACCAGGTGCCTAAGCTGACGCTGGTGCAGTTTGATCGGAATATGTTTGTTGTAGGAGCGGCTTCAGCCGCGACAGGCATGACCGACAATGTCTGTCGCGGCTGCGCCGCTCCTACGAGCGTGCGGGCAATACGCTAACGCGCCGCACCCGCCACAGACGCGCCGCTCTGCGCATCGGCGCCACCACCGAGTACCTTGTACAAGGTCACCCGATTGCTCGCCTCGGTCAGCCGCAAGCTAATCAATGTCTGTTGCGCGCTGTAGAGCGTGCGCTGCGCATCCAGCGTCACCAGGTAACTGTCCACGCCATGGCGATAGCGCGCATCCGACAGGCTAAAGCTGCGTTGTGCGGCGTCCGCCATCGCCTGCTGCGCATGCATGCGTTCTTCGAGCTGCGTGCGTTCGGCCAGTGCATCGGCCACTTCATTGAAGGCGGTCTGGATCGCCAATTCGTACTGCGCAATGGTGATGTCCTTTTCCAGCGTGGCCACATCCAGTTCGGCCTTCAACGCGCCGGCACGGAAGATCGGCAAGCTCACGCTGGGCGAGAACGACCATGTATGGTCGCCATCGAACAGGCTGGATAACGCATCGCTGCCGCGCCCGACATTGGCGGTCAACGAGATGGTGGGGAAGAAGGCCGCACGTGCCGCGCCGATATCTGCATTGGCGGCCTTGAGCGTGTGCTCGGCCGACAGCACGTCAGGGCGCTGCAACAACACCCGCGATTCCAGCTGGGCAGGCAACGGCGCAAGCGCCACGCCCGTCTCGATCGCATCGCTGGCAGGCAACAACGCAGCCGGCACCGGCGTGCCCACGACCAGATTCAAGGTATTGCGCGACTGCGCCAGCTGGGTGGTGTAGTTGGCCACATCAGCGCGCGCGCTTTCCACGCTGGTCTGGATCTGCGCCAGATCCAGACCGGAGACGATGCCGTTGTCGTGCTGCAGCTCGGTCAGACGCAAGGTCTTGCGTTGGCTGTCCAGGGTCTGCTGCGCGAGCGCCAGGCGCTGCTGATCGGCGGCAACGGTCAACCAGTCGTTGGCCACTTCAGCGACCAGACTCAGACGCGTGCTGCGCTGGGTTTGCTCGCTGGCAAGATAGGTTTCCAGGGCCTGGTTCTTGAGGCTGCGGATGCGGCCGAACAGGTCCAGCTCCCAGCTGCTGATGCCCACCTCGCCGCTGGCGCTGCGGATGATCTGCGGGGCGCCGGTGAAACTGGTCGCTGCCGCAGCGCGCTGCGCGGTATGCGAGACGGTGGCATCGACGGCGGGAAACAGGCTCGCACGTTGGATGCGGTACTGCGCGCGTGCCTGCTCGATATTGAGCACTGCCACACGCAGGTCGCGGTTGTTGTCCAACGCCAGCGCGACCACCTGCTGCAGACGCGCATCGGTCACCACCTGCCGCCAATCCACAGCGGCTGCATTCGGCATGCCGGTGCCTGCGTTGCCGGTGCTGCCGGTGTCGCCGATCACCCCGGGCACCGGCGCATCCGGGCGCGCGTAATGCGGTGCCATGCTGACGCAACCACTCAAGGCGATGGCGCAGGCCGCTGCCACACTTGCAAAGCTGAAGCGCATCACGGGGCCACCTCGGACGTCTCAGCGGCTGTCGCGTGATCAGACGCCTTGCCCGGAAACACGCTGCGCACCATCACGTAGAACAACGGCACGAAGAAGATGCCCAGCAGCGTAGAGACCAGGGTGCCACCGAGCACGCCGGTGCCCAGCGAATGGCGTCCACCGGAGCCGGCGCCGCTGCTGACCACCATCGGCAGCACGCCGAGCAGGAACGCCAGCGAGGTCATCACGATCGGGCGCAAGCGCATGCGCGCGGCATGCAAGGTCGCTTCGATCAGCGGCTGGCCCTTTTCTTCCAGTTCCTTGGCGAACTCCACGATCAGGATGCCGTTCTTGGCGGCCAGGCCCATCGTCGCCAGCAGGCCGACCTGGAAATAGATGTCGTTGGAGAGCCCGCGCAGCCACGTTGCCAGCAGTGCGCCGACGATGCCCACCGGCACCGCCAGCATCACCGAGATCGGGATCGACCAGCTCTCGTACAGCGCGGCCAGGCACAGGAACACGAACACCAGCGACACCGCGTACAGCATCCAGGTCTGCGCGCCGGCAGCCTGCTCCTGGTAGGACATGCCCGACCAGGCGTAACCCACGTCCTTGCCGATCTTGCCCACCAGCACGGCGATGCCGTTCATCGCTTCGCCGGAACTGATGCCACTGGCAGCGCTGCCGGTGATCTCCATCGACTCTACGCCGTTGAAGCGGCTCAGCACCTGCGGCGCATACGCCCACGCGCTGCTGGAGAACGCCGAGAACGGCACCATCTCCGAACTGCTGTTGCGCACGTACCAGCGGCCGATGTCGGCAGGCAGCATGCGCGCGCTCGGCTCGCCCTGCACGTAGACGCGCTTGACCCGGTTGTTGTTGAGGAAATCGTTGACGTAGCTGCCGCCCATCACCGTAGCCAGCGTGGTGTTGATGTCCGCCGCATCCAGGCCGAGCGCGCCAGCCTTGGCGTCGTCGATCTGCACGCGGTAGGTGGGCGCATCCTCCAGGCCGTTGAAGCGCACGGCGGTCAGGTCCTTGTCGGCGTTGGCCAGTTGCAGCAGTTGCTGCCTGGCGGTGACCAGCGCGTCGTGGCCCTTGCCGGCCACGTCCTGCAACTGCAGGGTGAAACCGGAACTGGTACCCAGGCCGTTGATCGCCGGCGGCGACAGTGCGAACACCTGCGCATCGGGCAGCGCGCCCATCATCGCGCCGGTGATGCGGTTGGCGATCTCCTGCGCAGGCGCATCGCGCTGCGCCCAATCCTTGAGCTTGATGAAACCCATGCCCGAGTTCTGGCTGCTGCCAGCAAAGCTGAAGCCGGAGATGGTCATCATCCCCGCCACTTCCGGTTGCTTGAGGATGAAGTCGGTGGCCCGATCGATCGACTGCTGCGTGCGCTGCTGCGTGGCGCCGGCCGGTGTGGTGAACATCACCATCAGCATGCCCTGGTCTTCGTCGGGCAGGAACGAACTGGGCAGGCGCCAGAACAACAGCGCCATCACCACCAGCAGCGCCAGGTAGACCAGCCCGCCGAGTTTGCGATGGCCGATCAACGTGCCCACGCCGCGGCCGTAACCCTCGGCGCTGCGGTCGAAGCGGGCGTTGAACCAGCCGAAGAAGCGCCCGAGCATGCCCTGGCGCGAGACGTGTCCGCCGCGCGCGATCGGCTTGAGCAGGCTGGCGCACAACGCCGGGCTCAGGGTCAGCGCCACCAGCAGCGACAGCAGCATTGCCGCGGCGATGGTCACCGAGAACTGGCGGTAGATCTCGCCAGTGGCGCCGCCGAAGAACGCCATCGGCAGGAACACCGCGGTCAGCACCAGCGCGATGCCCACCAGCGCGCCGGAGATCTGCCCCATCGAGGTGTAGGTGGCCTGCCGCGGCGACATGCCTTCCTCGCTCATCAGGCGCTCGACATTCTCCACCACCACGATGGCGTCATCGACCAGCAGGCCGATCGCCAGCACCATCGCGAACATGGTCAGCGTATTGATCGAATAGCCGAGCAAGGCGAGCACGCCGAAGGTGCCCAGCAGCACCACCGGCACCGCGATCACCGGCACCAGCGTGGCGCGCCAGTTCTGCAGGAACAGGTACATCACCAGCACCACCAGCGCGATCGCCTCGAGCAGGGTCTTGACCACTTCCTCGATGGAAATGCGCACGAACGGCGTGGTGTCGTAGGCGATCTCGTACTTCAGCCCGGTGGGGAAGTACGGCTTGAGCTGTTCCAGCTTGTCTTCCACCGCCTTGGCCGCGTTCAGCGCATTGGCGCCGGTCGCCAGCTCCAGTCCCATGCCCGAGGCTGACTTGCCGTTGTACTTGGAACTGGATGCATACGACTTGGAACCCAGCTCCACTCGCGCCACGTCGCGTAGATACACGGTGGCGCCGCCGGGCTGCGACTTCAGCACGATCGCTTCGAATTGCGCCGGGGTCTTGAGCTTGCTGCGCGAGGTGACCGTGGCGTTGAGCTGCTGACCCTGCACCGCCGGCAACGCGCCCAGCGCGCCGGAGGAGACGTCGGCGTTCTGCGCCGAAATCGCGTTGCTCACGTCCGCGGGCATCAGCGCATAGGTGCGCAGCTTGTCCGGATCCAGCCACACCCGCATCGAGTATTCGGAGCCGAACACGTTGACCCCGCCGACACCGTTGAGCCGGCTGATCGGGTCCTGCAGCGTGGACACCATGTAGTCGCCGATGTCGGTGCTGTCCATGCTGCCGTCTTCGGAGGTGAAGGCCAGCACCATGAACATGCTGCTGCCGGTGGACTTGGTGACGGTCACGCCATTGCTCTGCACCGCCTCCGGCAGCATCGACTCGCCTTGCGACACCTTGTTCTGCACCTGCACCTGGGCGGTGTCCGGGTCGGTGCCGGAATCGAAGGTCAGGGTGATCGAGGCGGTGCCGGCGGAACTGCTGCTGGAAGACATGTACAGCAGATGGTCCAACCCGGTCATCTGCTGCTCGAGGATCTGCGTGACCGAGTTCTGCACGGTCTGCGCCGAGGCACCGGTGTAGGTGGCGCTGACGTTGATCGTCGGCGGGGCGATGTTGGGATACTGCTCCAGCGGCAACGACAGGATCGAGAGCGCGCCGGCCAGGGTGATCACGATGGCGATGACCCAGGCGAAGATGGGACGGTCGATGAAGAAGCGGGCCATGGCGGTTCCTCAGTCGGCCTTGGGCGCCGCCGCGGCGGTGCCCTGCGTGGATGGCGACGCGTTGGCGGCCGAGTCGGCCGCAGCGGTCTGGCTCACTTCCACGGCCCTGACCTCGGCGCCGACCGACGCCTTCTGCAGGCCCTGCACGATGACCTTGTCGCCAGCCTTCAATCCCTGGCGCACCACCCACTTGTCGCCGATCGCATCGCCGGTGGTCAGCACCCGCTGCGCGACCTTGTTGTCGCTGCCGACCACCATCGCCACCGCCTGGCCCTTGCTGTTGCGGCTGATCGCCTGCTGCGGCACCAGGATGGCCTGCTCGTCCACCGCCATCGAGAACTTCGCGGTGACATACATGCCCGGCAGCAACACCCGCTCGGGATTGGGCACCACCGCGCGCAGCTTCACCGTGCCGGTGGCGGTATCGACCGCGGCATCCACCACCTCCAACGTGCCGCTGTGTGCGTAGGTGCTGCCGTCCTCCAGTTGCAGCGTCACCTCGGCCTTGCCATCCACTGCCTTGAGCTGGCCGGCGTCGAGCTGGCGGCGCAACTGCAGCAGCTGGGCGCTGGATTGGGTCACGTCCACATAGATCGGGTCGAGTTGGTTGATGGTGGCCAGCACCTCGCTCTGGCCGGCACTGACCAGCGCGCCCGGCGTGTAGCTGGAGGTGCCGATGCGGCCGGACACCGGCGCGGTGATGCGGGTGTAGTCGAGATTGATGCGCGCGGTCTGCAACGACGCCTTGGCCGCGACCACCGCCGCCTGGTTCGAGCGCAGCGTGGCCAACGCATCGTCGCCGTCCTGCTTGCTGACCGCATCCAGCCCGACCAGGGTCTGGTAGCGCTGCGCCTTGGGCCTGGCCGACAACACCGCCGCCTCGGCTTGCGCCAGATCGCCCTTGGCCGTGTCGTACGCGGCCTGGTAACTGGCCGGATCGATTTCATACAACACCTGCCCGGCCTGGACGTCCTGGCCTTCGGTGAACAGCCGCTTGCGCAAAATGCCGCCGACCTGCGGGCGCACGTCCGAGGTGACGTAGGCCACGGTGCGACCGGACAAGGTCTGGTCCACGGCCAGCCGCTGCGCCTTCAACGTCTGCACGCCGACCTGCGTCTGCGGCATCTGCGGCGGCTGCCTGGAAGAACACGCGGCCATGAGCGTGGTCGCGGCGGCGAGCAGCAGCAAGCGCACGGACGCAGTGCGAAAACGATGGGTAGCGACGGGCAACATGCGACGAACTCACGGTTTATCCGAATGTGGCCACGCTACGGCGCGAATGTGCAGCAAATTTGGAGATTGCCGGCCGCGGCGTCGATTCGCTTGATTTCCCCTGGCCCGACCCGGCTAATACGCAGCAGCTGCGGTTACCGCGCTTCGCATCACCTCTTCGATGAAACTGGGTATCACCGCCAAGCTGTTTCTCGCCATCCTCGCCGCGTGCGTGGCAGTGCTGCTGATCAACGGCATCGCGGTGCAGGCCTTCGTCAAACGCCAGTTCCTGGACTACCTCAACGAACAGGGCGTAGAGCGCATGCAAGAGACCTTGCCACGGGTCAGGGCCGAATACGCGCGGCACGGCAGCTGGGAGTTCGTGCGCGACAATCCCGATGCCTGGTTCGTCCTGATGCGCCCGGAGCGTGGCCCCGGCCCGCCGCGCGAGGCACCGCCGATTTCCGACCAGACCGGCGCGGTGTTTCGCTTCGCGCTGCTCGACCAGGACTACACGCCGGTGATTGGCAATCCGGATGTCGGCCGCCACGACATCCTGCGCCCGGTGGTGGTTGGCGGCCGCACCGTCGGCTGGATGGCGATGCTGCCGTTCCAGAAGGCGCTGGCGGCGGCGGACGCGCGCTTCTACGCCGCCCAGCAACGCGCGTGGTGGGCGATCGGCGGCGCCTGCCTGCTGGTCGCCGCGCTGCTCGGCTGGCTGTTGTCGCGCACCTTGCTGCGGCGCCTGCGTGGCCTGACCCAGGCCACCCACCTGCTCGCTGCGGGCGACTATGCCACCCGCATCGACGCTGCGGCGCGCGACGAACTGGGCCAGCTGGCGCGCGATTTCAACCTGCTGGCGCAAGCGTTGGAGCACAACGAACGCGCGCGGCGCGACTTCATGGCCGACATCTCGCACGAGCTGCGCACGCCGCTGGCGGTCCTGCGCGCCGAACTGGAAGCACTGCAGGACGGCATCCGGCCGATGACACCCAACTCGCTGGGGTCGCTGCACCAGCAGGTCGGCCAGTTGGGCAAGCTGATCGAGGACCTGTACGACGTGTCGCTGACCGATGTCGGTGCGCTGGCGTATCGGCGCGCTCCCGTCGATCTGGCGGTCATCCTGGCAACCGTGCTGGACGGCTTGCACGCGCGCTTTGCCGCCGCACAGCTGCAGGTGCAGGCGCAGATCGATGCCGGCCCGCTGCAGCTGGACGGCGACGAGCGCCGTCTGCAGCAACTGCTGGGCAACCTGCTGGAAAACACGCTGCGCTACACCGACGCCGGTGGCACGGTGCAGGTGCACTGCGTGCGCCGCGGCGCGGTGCTGGAGCTGGTGGTCGAAGACAGCGCGCCAGGCGTGGATGCAGACAAGCGCGCGCGGTTGTTCGAACGCTTCTACCGCACCGAGGCCTCACGCAATCGTGCCAGCGGCGGCAGCGGCCTGGGCCTGGCGATCTGCCGCAACATCGCCGAGGCACACGGCGGCTCGATCCACGCCGAGGCTTCCGCACTGGGCGGGCTGCGCATGGTGCTGCGCTTGCCGGCGCTGGCCGCATGAGCAGCGCGTCCCCGATCGGGCATGTGCTGATCGTCGAGGACGAACCGCGCCTGGCCGCGGTGTTGGGCGAGTACCTGCACGCGGCCGGCTATTCGCACGACTGGATCGCCGATGGCGCGCAAGCGTTGGGCGCATTCCGCGCGCAGCAGCCGGACCTGGTGTTGCTGGACCTGATGCTGCCCAACCGTGGCGGCCTGGACATCTGCCGCGACCTGCGCAGGGAAAGCGCGGTGCCGGTCATCATGGTCACCGCACGCGTGGAGGAAATCGACCGCCTGCTGGGCCTGGAGATCGGCGCGGACGACTACATCTGCAAGCCGTTCAGCCCGCGCGAAGTGGTGGCGCGTGTCCAGGCAGTGTTGCGCCGTCATCGCCACGACCCCCACGGCGCACCGGCACCGGGCCTGCATATCGACGAGGATGCCTGTCGCGCCAGCGTGGACGGCCGCGCCCTGGACCTGACCCAGGTCGAGTTCCGCCTGCTGCGCACCCTCGCCGCCGCCCCGAGGCGGGTGTACTCGCGCGAGCAACTGATGGGCCGGCTCTACGCCGACCACCGCATCGTCACCGACCGCACTGTCGACAGCCACGTCAAGAATCTACGCCGCAAGCTCGCCGACGCCGGCGGCGAGGACTGGGTCCGCTCGGTCTATGGCGCGGGGTATCGCTTCGAGCCGTGATTCGGGATTGGGGATTCGGGATTCGGGATTGGCAAGAGCGGTAGCGCCATGGCTGAAACGCAATCGGTCAAGCCGCTTTCGCGAATCCCCAATCCCGAATCCCGACTCCCCGCCTCAACGAAACACCACCGTGCGATGTCCATTGAGCACGATGCGGTGTTCGACGTGGCGGCGTACTGCGCGCGCCAGCACCAGCGATTCGGTGTCGCTGCCCAGGCGGATCAGGTCGCGCGGGGTCATGGCGTGGTCCACGCGGGCGACGTCCTGCTCGATGATCGGGCCTTCGTCCAGATCTTCGGTGACGTAGTGCGCGGTGGCGCCGATGATCTTGACCCCGCGCGCGTGCGCCTGGTGATACGGCTGCGCGCCCTTGAAACTGGGCAGGAAACTGTGATGGATATTGATCGCGCGCCCGGCCAGTGCCCGGCACAGCTGCGGCGACAGGATCTGCATGTAGCGCGCCAGCACCACCAGATCGATCTGCAGATCATCGACCAGGGCGAGCAGCTGCGCTTCCTGCGCGGCGCGCGTGTCGGCGCTCACGGGCAGATGGTGGAAGGCGATGCCGTAGGAGGCTGCCAACGGCGCGAAGTCGGTGTGGTTGGAGACCACCGCAGCGATGTCCACCGGCAATTGCCGGCTGTGCATGCGGAACAACAGGTCGTTGAGGCAATGGCCCTGCTTGCTCACCAGCACCAGCAGGCGCGCGCGGCGGCGTGCGTCATGCAGTTGCCATGTCATCTGAAATTCGCCAGCGAGCACGGCAAAGCGCTGCTCCAGCGCGGCAATGTCGGTCTTTGCCGGTTTGTGGAAATGCACGCGCAGAAAGAATCGCCCGCTTTCGTCGTCGCCGAATTGCTGTGCGTCGAGGATGTTGCAGGCCAGGTCGAACAGCAGCCCGGTCACGCGATAGACGATACCGGTGCGGTCGGGACAGGACAGGGTGAGGATGTAGTCGGAGCGCATCGGCGCAATGATAGCCAATGCGCGACATCACCGACGCAGTGCTTGCGTCGGTAACTTTTGCAGTGCGAACGGGTGCAAAAACCGGCGTGCCGTCCAGCCGATGTTTGACGCTCTGACCGTGGCGGCGTTGCGCTCGTACTGCAAGATGACGTGCAGCCAACATCACGTGTCGCCCGGCAGGGCCATGCATGCACCGATGCCGGATGCGCGGCACCGCCACGCACGTCCGGCATCGGCACTCAGCGCGGCGGCAAACGCAGCATCAGCCGCCGGTTGATCTCCTCCAGCTGCGCAAGCGATGCGTCCACCGATGTTTCCATGGCTTCCTGCGTGGTGATGTGTGCACGCAGATGCGCGGGGTCGGACAGCTCGCCACGCACCAGGAACACGTTCTCGCCGACTTCGCCCAGATGGCGGCTGAGCACCACGTAGTCCACCTGGTCGAAGCCATGCTGCTTGGCCAGCGGCAGCAGGCGCGCGGCCATGCGCTCGCTTGCCTGGTCCACGGGCTTGCCTAACTCGGCGTCCAGCACGCTGACCGCTTCGCGGATCTGTGCGAACAGGTAGTGGTCCGGGTGCTCGGGATGGTCGGGGCCCACCGGGCCCTGGTGGATGACCGGTGCGTCGGTCATCGCGTGCCACCGGCGCAAGCCCGTGCGCGCGGCGCGCGCGCGGCCAAGCCGAGCGTGATCTGCAGGTGTCGCATCGCATCCTCCCTGGAGCGGCGGCTGTAACGAGCCGGCATTTTAGAAGGTCCGCTGCATGTTTGGGTGAGCAAGCGGTGGGCCGTCGTGGCATGAAGCCAAGTGCCTTGCGCAGGGCTCAATCCGCGTTGCGCAAGGTGATCAGGCCACCTGCCCTGCCCGCCGCGCCGAGACGTCCGCCAGGACCGCCCAGTCTGCGTTGCCGTCGCCATGCGCAATGGCCTCGTCCAGCCCTGCGCGCAGCAGTTCGCCCAACGGCATCGGCACCTGCTTGTCGGCGCCGGCCTGGATGGCCAGGTCCACATCCTTGCGGCCCAGCGTGGCGGTGAAACCCGCCGGCAGGTATTGGCGCTGCATGATCAGCCGGCCATAGCCCTGGTAGGCGGGCGCGGCGAACAAGGTGCTGGTGAGCATGCCCAGAAATTGCGTGGCATCCACACCGTGACCGCGTGCCAGCGCACTGGCTTCGGCCATGGCGCCGATGGCGCTGGCCAGGCAGAAGTTGGCGGCCAGCTTCACTGCATTGGCCTGCTCCGGTGCGCGACCGATGTACCAGGTCTTCTGCCCCAGCGCATCGAACATCGGCTGCACCCGAGCCACGGCCGCTTCATCGCCGGCGGCCAGGATATTGAGCTTGCCGGCTTCGGCTACATCCACACGCCCAAGCACCGGCGCGGCCACGTAGGCCACGCCACGTTCGGCATGCAGCGCGGTCAACTCGTGTGCCAGCGCCACCGAAATGGTGGCCATGTTGACGTGCACGCTGCCCGCCGGCAGCGCGTCCAGTACGCCACGCTCCAGCACGGTCTGGCGCACTGCATCGTCGTCGGCCAGCATCGAAAACAGCAGCGGGCCGTGCGCGGTATCGTGCGGTTGCTCCACCACCGTGGCGCCAGCGTCGTGCAGCGGCTGGGCGCGTTCGGGCGAACGGTTCCACACGCTCAACGCGAACCCGCCACGCAGCAGGTTGTGCGCCATCGGCAGGCCCATCGTGCCCAAGCCCAGAAATCCTATCGGCATGCGGTGTCCTTGTTCGGTATGACGTCAGGTGAAGTCAGTTGGCGAACACGCCCCGCGCATCGCGCGGTTCGCAACGCAGGTATTGCGGTGCCGGCGTGACCGATGCGCCCAGTGCCGCGGCGGCATGCCACGGCCAGCGTGGGTCGTACAGGATGCCACGCGCCAGCGCGATCGCGTCGGCCTGGCCTTCCTGCAAAATCGCCTCGGCCTGCGCCGGCTCGGTGATCAAGCCTACGCCAATCACCGGCGTGTTCACCTGCGCGCGAATCTCCTGTGCGAACGGAATCTGATAGCCCGCCTGCAACGGAATCTGCTGGCGTGGATCAAGCCCGCCGCTGGAGACGTGGATGTAATGCGCGCCGCGTGCATCCAGCGCCTGCGACAAGGCAATGCTCTGCTGCACATCCCAACCGCCTTGGACCCAATCGGTGGCCGAGATGCGCACGCCAATGGCGATTTTTTCGGACACTGCCGCACGCACCGCATCGAAGATGCGTAGCGTCAGCCGCATGCGGTTTTCCAGCGACCCGCCATACGCATCGCTGCGCTGGTTGCTCAGCGGCGACAGGAACTGATGCATCAGATAACCATGTGCGGCGTGCAGTTCGATCAACTCCAGGCCCAGCCGTTCGGCACGTTTTGCCGATGCGACAAAGGCGTCCACCACGGCATCGATCCCCGCCTCGTCCAATGCCTGCGGCACCGGCTGTCCCTGCCGGAACGGCAGCGCCGATGCAGACACGGTCTGCCAGCCATGCGCATGATCGGGTGCGATGGCCTCGCCGCCTTTCCACGGCAGATCGGTCGACGCCTTGCGGCCGGCGTGCGCCAGCTGGATGCCGATCGGCATCGGCGACCAGCGTCGTACCGAGTGCAACACCTCGGCCAGGGCCTGCTCGGTCGCATCGTCGTACAAACCAAGATCGGCGTAACTGATGCGCCCTTCCGGCACCACCGCCGCCGCTTCGAGAATCAGCAAGCCGGCGCCCGATTGCGACAAGGTGCCCAGGTGGATGCGGTGCCAATCGCTGGCGCGGCCGTCCTGTGCCGAGTACTGGCACATCGGCGCAATGACAATCCGGTTGGCGAGCGCGAGCGGACCGAAGGTGATGGGGGAGAACAACTGGCTCAAGGCGGCATCCACAGCTGACATGGGGTGCTTATTGCACTGCGCCGCGCGCGCCGGCACAACCGCTGCGATGGATCACTGCGTCATGCAGAGCGCGCACCGGCGTCATTGACGCTACGTACACGCGGCAGGTCCGTCGGCCCGTGCAGGAACGCCAGCGCCTGCGCACACGACTGCTCCACCTTCAACGTCAGCAGCGCGTCCGCACGCGTGCGCCCGAAGTTGAGCGCGGCGATCGGCAAGCCGTTGCGCGCGGCGGTCTGCACGAAGCGAAAGCCCGAGTACACCATCAACGACGAACCCACCACCAGCACTGCATCGGCAGCGTGCAGATGCGCAAAGGCGCGCTCCACCCGCTCGCGCGGCACGTTCTCGCCGAAGAACACCACATCCGGCTTGAGCACGCCACCGCACACCGGGCACGGCGGCACCACGAAATGCTCGAAGGCCACATCGTCCAGATCGGCGTCGCCATCGGGCGCCTGCGCGGCCTCAAGCGCTGCCCAGCCCGGATTGGCCTGCTCAAGCAACAGTTGAAATTCGCTGCGTGGCATGCGGCGCTCGCAGCCCATGCAGCGCACCACATCGAGCCGGCCATGCAGATCGATCACCGCCTGGCTGCCAGCGGCCTGATGCAGGCGGTCCACGTTCTGGGTGAGCAGCACTTCCAACTGGCCGCGCGCTTCCAGCGCGGCGAGCGCGTGATGGGTGGCATTGGGTTGTGCCTGGCCGAAGCGCGGCCAGCCGACCAGGCTGCGCGCCCAGTAGCGCTGCCGCGTGGATAGCTCGCCCATGAACGCCTGGAACGTCACCGGCTGTGGACGCTTCCAGCCGCCTTGCAGGTCCCGGTAATCGGGAATGCCCGAATCGGTACTGCAGCCGGCACCGGTGAGCACGAACAGGCGCCGATGGCGCGCGATGAAGTCCTGCAGCGGGTGATCGTCGTGGGCAGGGACAGCGGTCATGTGGTAGTTCCGGAAAGCCATGGGAGCACGTTGCGCCAGCGCCACGTGCCCGGCCCGCCGCGGCGCCGTGTCGGCCGCCAGACCGGCGCGCTTGTTCGCGCATAGCTGTGCACATCACACCGTCGTCGACAAGTGAAGATTTACACCGAATACGCGCAACGCGCCGCCCTGGATGCGGGCACGCAGACGGTACGGCATCACGCCATGGCCGCGCAGGTGGTTTCGAGCCGTTCGCGGTGGGGCATGTTGTGGCTGCCGGCGCTCAATGCGCGGCGCGTTCAGTGCTCGACAAAGCGCAGCAGATCCTGATTGAAACGCGCACTGTCCTCCAGGAACGGCGCATGCCCGGCATCCGGATACAGCACGGTCTGCGCGCGCGGCTGCAGCTGGCGCGCACGCGCCACGGTCGGCTCGGTGGCGACCAGGGCATCGCGCGCGCCGTACATCAGCAGGACCGGCAGGCGCGTGCGCTGCAGGCCGCCGACATCGATCGACATGCCTTGCACGGCACGCTGCATATCCCACGAGGCCAGCGATGCGTTGGCCAGCAAGGTCTCGAACACCGGCACCGGCGGTTGGGTGGCAAAGCACAGCCGCAGGAAATCCCGCACCGCCTGCAGATGCGTACGCAGATCGGGCGAAACCAGATCGCGATAGACCGCCGGATGCGCGCCCAACTGCTCTGCGCGCAGTTCGATCACACCGTCGACGTACACCACGCCGGCAAGCCCGGTATCGCCATATCGGCTCAGGTAGTTGCTGATCACCGCGCCGCCCAGGGACCAGCCCACCAGGACCGCCTGGCGCGCGTTTGCGGCCTTCAACACGGCAGCCAGGTCGTCGGCCCAACGCATGCCGTCTTGATACGCCGATGCGGCAGCCGGCCTGCCGGAAGCGCCATGCCCGCGCAAATCGTACGTAATCAGCCGATACCGCT
Source organism: Xanthomonas sp. A1809 (assembly GCF_017746015.1). Taxonomy (NCBI): domain Bacteria; kingdom Pseudomonadati; phylum Pseudomonadota; class Gammaproteobacteria; order Lysobacterales; family Lysobacteraceae; genus Xanthomonas; species Xanthomonas sp. A1809. Next base: position 308,790 of record NZ_JAGHWZ010000004.1, read on the forward strand.
GCAGGCGCACATCGGCCAGTTGTGCATCCCAATTGATGCGACTCCCGAGCAGGCCATGCACGAAGACGATGGCCGTGCCATCGGTGGCGCCGTGCTCCTGCACCGCCAGGCGCACGCCATCGGGTGCGGTGACGGTATAGCTGCGTGCGGTCGCAATGTCGCTCGGGCTGGCTGTCGCCCACATCGAACATATCAACATCACACACGCCAACAGGTAGCGCAGCGGCAGCATGCGGCTGCCGGGCAACAGGCGAACGGACATCGGGTGAGCTCCAGACGAATAAGAGCCGTGATCGTGCAGCCTCACACCAATGTGAGGGTCAAGCCGTGCGCGCAGCGTATGCTTGGCGCATGGCCGCTTGCTCTGAACCCTTGCTGCGCATTGGTGCGCTGGCGCAACAGACCGGCGCCAGCGTGCGTTCGATCCGTCATTACGATGCGCACGGGTTGCTGACATCCTCGCGCAGCGCCAACGGCTACCGGGTCTTTCCTCACGCATGCATTGCACAGGTGCGCCAGATACAGCGCCTGATTGCAACAGGTTTCAACCTGGATGAGATTGTCGGCTTTCCTGAGTGCATGCGCCTGGTGGAAGGCGCGCAGATGTGCCCGGAAACCGCGCCGGCGCATCGCGCGCGCCTGCAACTGATCGAGCGCCAGCTGGCCGATCTGGAGCGGCGGCGTGCGCATCTGTTGGCAACCTTGGCGCAGGCAGCCGGGGATGCAACGGCCGCCACGTCTTCAGCCGCGCAAGCCACACGGCGCCAGCGGGCGCGCTAGAAGCGTCGGGCGCGCTGCATCACTCGCCCCGCGCAGGATGCGGGGCAAACCGGCCATAGGGGCGTGCATCGTCGGCACGTTGGCGCAGCACGTATGCCGACGCAAGCGCCAGCATCAACAATGTCAGGCACATGCCGACCAACGCGGCCCAGCCGCCGTGTTGCCAGAACCAGCCGCCGAGCGCGCCGATCACGCTGGAGCCGGCGTAATACGCCAGCAGATACAGCGACGCGGCATGGCTGCGATGCGCACCACCGAGCCGGCTCACCCATGCGCTGGCGGCCGAATGCGCGATGAAGAACCCGATCGTCACCACCACGATGCCGGCCACCACCAACGCCAGCACGTGCGCCAGGGTCAGCGCCACGCCGAGCCCGCACAGCACGATGCCGATCGTGACCACTGGCCCGCGCCCGAACCGGTCCGATGCCGCACCGGCCACCGAGGAACTGACGATGCCGAACACATAGGCGCTGAAGATCATCCCGATCTGGCTCTGGCTCAAGCCGAATTCCGGCCCGCCCAGGCGAAAGCCGGCGTAGTTGTACAGGCACACAAACACACCCATCAACAGGAACGGCAGCGCGAACAGAAACGGCAGATTGCGATCGCGCAGGTGCCCGGCCCAGGCGCGCAGATGGAAGCGCAGGTTGATGCCGTGCCGGCGCACGAAATTGCGCGACGGCGGCAGCAGCCAGAAGAACGCCAGCGCGCACAGCAGGTCGAACACGCTCAACACCGCCAATGCGGTGCGCCAATCGGTGTGGTCGGTCAGCACGCTCATCACGATGCGCCCGCTCATGCCGCCAAAGGCATTGCCGGCCACGTACAGGCCGGTGGCCGCCCCCATCTTGCTGGCCGGCAATTCTTCGCCCAGGTACACCATCGCCACCGCCGGCACCCCGCCCAGCGCGATGCCGGACAAGGTACGCACCACCACCAGCGCGCCCCAGTGCGGCAGGAACGCAGCAATCAGATTGAGGCCTGCCGCCAATGCGATCGACACGAACATCAATCCGCGCCGGCCCAGGTTTTCCGACACTGCGCCAGCACCAAAAATCGCCAGCGCCAGCGCACCGGTCGCCAGCGACAACGGCAGAGAGGCGGTCGCTGGGTCCACCTTGAAGGCACGCGCAAATTCCGGCAGCAATGGCTGCACGCTGTAGAGCAGCGAAAAGGTCGCAAAGCCGGCCAGAAACAGCGCCAGGCGAATGCGCACCGCTGCAGGTGCGTCGGCGTCGGCGTCGGGGTCGGGGTCGGAACGGGTGGGTGGGTCAGGCGACAAACCCGGGCGATGATCGGAGGAAGACACGGCAGTGCACGTGTGACGTGGGAAGGGGAGTATTCGCCTGCCGCCACCCCCTGTCCAATATATGATGCTGGCAGTTGCCATATCTGGAACAGATGGATGGAGCTGCGTCACCTGCGCTATTTCCTTGCGGTTGCCGAAGAAGGCAATTTCACCCGCGCCGCCGCCCGCGTGGGCATTGGCCAACCGCCGCTCAGCCAGCAGATCCAGACCCTGGAACGCGAGCTGGGCACGCCGTTGTTTCGGCGCACCCACAGCGGCGCCGAGCTCACTCCGGCTGGCGAGGCGTTTGTGAGCGAGGTGCGGCGCGTGCTTGCCGATGTGGAACGCGCCGCCGAAACCGCACGCCGGGTGGCGCGTGGCGAATCCGGACGGTTGCGCCTGGGCTTCACCGCCTCTGCCGCCTTCAGCCCGGTGGTGCCGCGCCTGATTCGCGACTTCCGCCGCAAGTGGCCGCAGGTGGAGTTGCTGCTGGAAGAAACCAATACTGCCAGCCTGCTGGTCGGGCTGGCCGATGGCCGTCTGGATGCGGCGTTCGTGCGCTATGGGCTGAGCACGCCACCGGATCTGCAATTGCTGCGCTTTGCCGACGAGCCGATGAAGATCGCCGTCCCCGCCGCGCACCCCCTGGCCACGCGCAACAGCGCGCCGTTGGCGGCGCTGGCCGGGGAACCCTTCATCCTGTTTCCGCGCAGTTTCGGCTCGAGCCTGTACGACGAAATCCTCGCCGCCTGCCGCGACTCCGGCGTGACCTTGCGCATCACCCAGGAAGCGCCACAGATGTCGTCCATCATCAATCTGGTGGCCGCCGAGCTGGGCGTTTCGGTGGTGCCCGCCTCCACCGCGCAGCTGCAGCGGCCCGGCGTGCGCTATCTGGATATCGAAGGCCATATGCCGCTGGCGCGACTGGCCCTGGCCGCCGCGCCGGGTGGACTGGAAACCACACCGTTGGTGCGGCATTTGTGGGCGCTGGCCAAGTTGATCTAGCGCTGGCCACACGACCTACGATACAGCGACGTTCCTGCTTGATGCCGTTGGAACGATGTTGACCCTAGGCCCTGATCATTGCCGACCGCATACACCGACCGCGAGGGGCCGGCGCTCACTGCAGACATCGTTCGAGTAGCAACCCATCGTTTCCCAGATCATCGACGTCTGGGCAGTGCCAGGTTGTTACTCGCGCAGGGAACACCGAGGCAGACGTTGCGTGGCTGCGCTTTGGAAGACCAATCGCCGTCCTATGGAGACCATTGAGACTCTGCGGGCTCGCTCTTCAAAAGATGCCATCGCTGGCGCCACCGCGCATCCCAGCATCGCTTACCGCCTTCCGCCTGCTTGGTGAGTAACCATCCTGTAGGACATTGGCCAGCGCAGGCCGCAGATAATCAGAATAGCCCGAATCCTGACTTCGAAGCATCGCTTCAAGCGATATAGTGACACTATCGAAGTACGCGATGGCACCTCCACGGCAGCCGTCGTATTCGATGCCGGCACCATTGGCATCAATCCTCGTCAGTTCATTCAAGATGCCTTCCAAATCTTTTATATTTAAATCGATATCATTCAAGATATCCTTGTTTTCGCCTCGGCTTGAGAGCTCGTCTTTCAGCAGCTTCAGCCGGGCCAGGAAATCGTTCGCTTTTGCAAGATGCGATTCCAGTTTTTTTTGATTGCTGATTTTTTTCTCAAAATCCAGCAGTGTGCGTTCGATTCGGTGAAGGTGGCGCTCAGCGATATAGCTACCTTCACCGCCCATGCGCTCCAACGCCTGTTTGTCCCGGTCAATGATTCCCTTGAGAATATCGAGATTGAATGCTTGCCGGCCGCCAACACCTGTTCTCGCGCAGCGTTCCTGAAGACTCCGCCACTGGTCTTCCAGAATGATCGCGCGCTGTAGCATCGATTGGCGTTGCTCGGTCAACTTTTCCAACTTCGATTGGGGGCGCGACTGGGCGGTGGGTTGGCTCCTACTCCCGGAGGGTCTGCGGGCCGGTCGCTCCAGGGATGACAGCCACATATCGGCAATCTGGCGTCCTGCGCAACCCTCGACGGCAGTGTGCTCCTGCGGCCCAGCCGTCATATTTCCTGCATGCGGCATGGGGTTGCTGGTGGACACTTCGGCAGTGCCATGCTCCGGCAACGCGGGCGCCATGTTTGCAGAGGGTATGCGTAGGCAGTTTCCCATTTGTACATCTCCCATGCTTTTCTAAAGCATAGGCAATGATGCGCACGCCGCGTCCACGCCGATGGAAATCCCGCTTGCGTATGCGAAGGCCCGGCCTGCGAAGCAGCGAACTGTCGGGCAACTAACGAGTGGCTGTGAACATTGAAATTGATCGATGCCAGCAATTGCAGGCAAAACTCAGCCAGGTCAGCCCGCAGGCCGGCACTTACTCACCACCGGTTACGACGCGCAGAGTGAAACGCTTGACCTCAACTGCGCTTGAGGTCGTTCAATGCCGGTTTTCCAACGACATTGCCGCCATGCATCTGCGTCATCTGGTACTGCCCTGCCTGGACCCCGACCTGACCCTGCGCTTCTACCGCGATGTACTGCAGTTGCCCATCCATGGCAACGCGGTGCGCATCGGCTGGAGCACACTGGAATGCGTGCAGGCGCAGCGGCCGGTGGGCAGCGTGCATCTGGCCTTCAACGTAGCCCCGTCGCGCTTCCAAGCCGCTGCGCAGTGGATTGGCGCACGCGCCACCTTGCTGAGCGATGCACACGGTCGCGAGCATTTCGCCCTGGACGGCGTGTGGCAGTCGCACTCGGTGTACTTCGCCGGGCCCGATGGCGCAGTGCTGGAGTTGATCGCGCGCAATGCCTTGCAGGATGCACCGGTCGGTGAAGGCCAGTTCGGCGGCGAAGAACTGCTGTGCCTGAGCGAAATCGGCCTGCCTAGCAACAATGTCGAGGTGGTGACGCGCAGCCTGGCGCATCACTTCGGCCTGCAACCCTTCGCCCCGCCGCTGGAGGGCTTTGCGGCCTTGGGCGATGACCACGGCCTGTTGATCGTAGTCGACCAGCGCCGGCGGTGGTTTCCGCAACAACGGCAACTGCCCTGGGCCGACGGCCTGCGCATCAGCGTGGACGCGCCAGAACCCGGCCTGCGCCTGCGCGATGCGCAGGGGTGGGAATTGCTGGCCGCGTAAACTTCCGCGCACAGCAGCACTGCGCTCACCGCCGGCAGATACGGCCGGCTCGGTGCGGCACGCGTGCACTGCGGTAACAGCGCGCGATTGCAGCACGATTGCGAAATGCTGTCAGCCGCTCGTGGCGCTGGCAGGCTCCGGCAAGCGGAAGAACGCACGCGCCGCGGCCGTGCTGTTGGCGGCGGTCACCGCGACATCTTCGCCACGATCGCGCGCCAGCTCTTGGACGATGTGCGACAGGAACATCGGCTCGTTGCGGCGGTCCTTGGGCATCGGCTTTAGCGTGCGCGGCAGCAGGTACGGCGCATCGGTTTCGATCATCAACCGGTTGGCCGGAATGTTGCGCACCAGCTCGCGCAGGTGCGCACCGCGGCGCTCATCGCACAGCCATCCGGTGATGCCGATGTAGTAGTCGCGGTCCAGATACGCGAACAGTTCTTCGCGCGTGCCGGTGAAGCAGTGCACCACCGCCGCACCCAGGCGGCCTTCGAAGCTGCGCATGATGGCGATGAAATCCTCATGCGCATCGCGCTGGTGCAGGAACAGCGGCTTGCCGTTGTCGGCGGCCAACTGCAGCTGGCGTTCGAAGGCCTTGTGCTGCGCAGGGCGCGGCGCAAAATCGCGGAAGTAATCCAGCCCACACTCGCCCACTGCCACCACCTGCGGATGCGCCTGCAGGGTGCGCATTTCCGCTTCGCATTCGGCAGTGAATTCCACTGCGTGATGCGGATGCACGCCGGCGGTGGCGTAGAGAAATCCGGGGTGTTGCTGCGCCAGTTGCAGGGCCAGCGGCGAATGCTCGCGGCTGGCGCCGGTAATCACCAGCTGCGCCACCCCGGCATCGCGTGCGCGTTGCAGCACCGCATCGCGATCGCGATCGAACGCGTCATGGGTGAGGTTGGCGCCGATATCGATCAATTGCATGCTGCGGTATCGCCTGAAAGAACAGGGGGTGATTGTACTGGGTGAGGTTGCTCATCCGCCCTGCGGGCACCTGCTCCGGCAGGCGGGGGAAAGAACATCCGTAACGGGATCTGCATGCGGTCAGCGGTGCCTGCAGCCACGAGCCTGCACGAACGCACGGCCTTTCCCCTGCGGGAGAGGGGCAGGGATGAGGGCCGCCTGCGCGACACACTCACCCCACCGCCGGCACCGCCATCGCATCGATCTTTGCCGCCAGCGCCTGGATCGCCAGCTGCGCCGAGCGCGAGAGCTGCCGCTGCGGGGCCACGCACAGCGCCAGCGTCATCGGTTTGGTCAGGTGCTGACGAAACGGCACGAAGGCCAGGCGCCCGTCGGCCACGTCCGGGGCGGCGTCCAGCCACGACATCAGCCCCACGCCGGCGCCGGCACGCACCAGGCCGCGCAGGGTGCGCACGTCGTTGCAGTGGGTGAGCCGCTTCACATCGATGTGCTGGCGCTGGTACAGCACCTTGGCGTGCTCGCCGACGATCAGCGGCGCGGCCGGCAGCAATAGACGGTGCTCCAACGTCTCGCTCAGCTGCAGCTCGGTACGGGTACTCAACGGGTGCCCCACCGGCATCGCAATGCCGAGCGGAATGTCTGCAAATGCGCGCACCTCCAGGTCCACGCTGCTGACCGGGTCCAGCAGCAGGCCAATATCCACATCGGCCGAGGTCACCATTTCCATCACCCGCTGGTTGCGCGCGGTGGACAGGTTGAAGGTGATGCCCGGGTACTCCTGCACCAGCGCGGCCACCGCCGCGGGCACCACGCCTTCGCTGAGCGCGTCGATCATGGCGATCTCCACATGCCCCCGGCGCAGGCCCTTGAGCTCGTCGAAGCGCTCCAGGGTGCGTGCGTAGGCCTTCTCCCAGCCGCGCACGTCCACCAGCAACAGCTCGCCGGCGGCGGTGAGCCGCAACCGGCCGGGCAGGCGCTCGAACAGCTGGGCGCCCAGTTCTTCCTCGGCCTTGAGAATCTGCCGGTCGATCGCCGACGCCGACACGTGCAACACCTCGGAGGCCTTGCGGATGCTGCCGCAGCGGGCCACTTCGATGAAATACCGGGTAAAGCGCGAAAAGGTCAGCATGCGGCGGGGCTCGGTTGGCGTTGCATTTTTTGCAATGGCTTGGCGGAAAAACGATGTTTGATCACACACCCCCGGCTTCCTAGAGTCAATCCGGCACCGCTCCCGCCCCACGCCAGAGACCGCCCATGGATGTCGCCGTCCCCGCCCTGCCGCTGCACTGCACCTTCGAGGCCGCCGATTGGCAGCGCCTGGCCCGGCACTGGCATGCGGTGGCGCTGAGCAGCGAGGTGAGCGAAGCGCCGTTCAAGGCCACCCTGCTGGACGAGCCGCTGGTGTTGTACCGGCTGGGCAGCGAGTTGGTGGCCGCGCGCGACGTCTGCCCGCACCGCGGGGTGCCGCTGAGCATGGGCACGGCCGATGGCGGCGGCGTGGTGTGCGCCTATCACGGCCTGCGCTTCGGCGCGGGCGGGCGCTGCAACCATATCCCGGCCAGCCCCAGCCAGAACATCCCGGCCAGGATGCGTCTGCACACCTATGCGGTGGCCGAACGCTACGGGCTGATCTGGGTGTGCCTGGCCAAGCCGGCCGGGGTGAGCGATGCGGACATCCAGATTCCACCGATGCCGGGCTGGGACGAAGACGGCTTCCAGCAGATCGTCTGCCCGGCCTTCGACATCGGCGGCAGCGCCGCGCGGCAGCTGGAAGGCTTCATCGACGTGGCGCATTTCGCCTTCGTGCACACCGCCACGTTCGCACAGCCGGACAAGCGCGAAGTGCCGGCCTACACCACCACCGAAACGCCGACCGGCTTCAACGCCGATTACCTGAGCACCGTGGCCAACTATTCGGTGGACATGCCGCTGCCCGACGTGGCGCCGGACTTCCAGTGGCTACGCCACTTCGAAGTGCATCTGCCCTTCACCGCCACGCTCACCATCCACTTCCCGGTACCGGGCAAGCGGTTGGTGATCATGAATGCCGCCAGCCCGGTGTCCAAGCACGCCACCCGGCTGCTGGTGCCGATCGCGCGCAATTTCGACACCCATCTGCCGGTGGAAGACGTGCACGCCTTCAACCTGCGCGTGTTCGAAGAAGACCGCGCCATGGTGGAAGCGCAGCGGCCGGAGTATTTGCCGCTGGACCCGCTGCTGGAAGTGCACATTCCCGCCGATCGCAGTTCCATCGCCTATCGCCGCGGGCTGCGCAGCCAGGGCTATAGCGACTTCTTCCTGCGCTGACGGCCGAGGACACCCGCATGAGCCTGCATGAAGTGCGCGTTGCCGACGTCGTCGATCAGGGTCACCGCCAGCGCGCGATCCGGCTGGAACCGGTGGGCGCGCAATTGCCGGCCTTCGAGGCCGGCGCGCATGTCGACCTGCATCTGCCGGATGGCTTGGTTCGCCAGTATTCGATCGCCAGCGCGCCGCATGTGCGCGACCACTATCTGCTGTGCGTCAAGCTGGCAGACGCCTCGCGTGGCGGCTCACGGCATCTGTGCGAACAGCTCGCAACCGGCGACCGCCTGCGCATCTCCACACCGCGCAATCTGTTTCCGCTGCACCCCGGCGAGCGCCATGTGCTGCTGGCGGCCGGCATCGGCATCACCCCGCTGCTGTCGATGGCCCAAGCACTGGAAGCGCGCGGCGAGCCCTTCGTGCTGCACTACTACGCACGCCGGCATGCGGATGTGGCGTTTTCGCAGCGGCTGCAACAAGGCTTTACGCATGGGCAGGTGTACCTGCACCTGAGCGATGGCGGGCAGAGTCCACGCGTGCATGTGCCCGAGGAACTGCGCCAGGCAGGCGCGCGCGATCAGCTGTATCTGTGCGGGCCGGCGGCGTTCATGGACCACTTCACCGTGCTGGCAAAGGCGCATGGCTGGACGGCGGCACAGCTGCATCGCGAACACTTCGCCGCCGCGCCCAGCCTCGCCCACGATGCCGACAGCGCGTTCGAGGTGGAACTGGCTGCCAGCGGCCGCGTGGTGCAGGTGCCGGCCGATTGCAGCATCGCCAGCGCCCTGCGCGATGCGGGTATCGAGGTGCCGCTGTCGTGCGAACAAGGCATGTGCGGCGCCTGTCTGACCGGCGTGCTGGCTGGCACGCCAGATCACCGCGACAGCGTGCTCAGCGACGCCGAACGCGCCGCCAACCGGCAGATCACCGTGTGCTGTTCGCGCAGCCGCTCGCCACGGTTGGTGCTGGATCTTTGAGCTCGGTCGTCGCAGCGCCATTGCGGTTGTCAGTCACCTCACGCAGCCTGCCATCGCTTGTCCATCACGACGGCAGGCAACACAGCGCGCCATCGCCCACGGCACGTGCGCTGCCATGCGTGCAGCAGCGGCGCGGCATGCGCCGCAACGATGCGCGATGCCGCGTGACGCTTCCGCGCACCTGTGTGCAAACGCACCTGCAGCGCAATCCGTGCCCGATGCCCGTGGCAAGCGCAGCGCAACAGGGCAAGATGGGCCGCCCGCGTGCGGGCCCTGCCACGCACCCCGCCCCATATCGATGAGATCTCTGCCGATGTTCGTTTGTCCTGCCGTCAACCGGCTGTACGCCCCGAGCGCATGCTGATGCGCTGGCCCGGTTTTGCGCTTGCCGCCAACGGCAGCAGCGTGCGCACCGAACTGCTGGCCGGTGCCACCACCTTCCTGACGATGGCGTACATCGTCTTCGTCAATCCCGACATCCTGGCCACCACCGGCATGGATCACGGCGCGGTGTTCGTGGCCACCTGCCTGGCTGCAGCACTGGGTTCGCTGCTGATGGGCGTGCTGGCCAACTACCCCATCGGCGTGGCGCCCGGCATGGGCCTGAACGCATTCTTCGCCTTCAGCGTGGTCGGCACATTGGGCTACAGCTGGCAGCAGACCCTGGGGCTGGTGTTCGTTTCCGGCTGCCTCTTTCTGCTGCTCACCGTCACCGGCGCGCGGCGCTGGTTGGTGGATGGCATTCCGCCCACCTTGCGCAGCGCCATTGCGGCGGGCATTGGCTTGTTCCTGGCCCTGATCGGGCTGCAGAAGGCCGGGCTGGTGGTGGCGCATCCACAGACCTTGCTGACCTTGGGCGATCTGCACCGGCCCGAGCCGCTGCTTGCGCTGGCCGGGTTACTGCTGATCGGCGTGCTGGAAGTGCGCCGCGTGCGGGGTGCCATGTTGGGCATTCTTGCGGTGACCGGCGCGGCGCTGGCGTTGGGGCTGGTGCGCTACCAAGGCGTCCTGGCGCTGCCGCCAAGCCTGGCGCCCACCTTGCTGCAGCTGGATATCGTCGGCGCCTTGCACGGCCATGGCGGCGGCGGTGCGCTCGCTGCGGTGCTGCATGTGGTGCTGGTGTTCGTGCTGGTGGAAATGTTCGACGCCACCGGCACGCTGATGGGTGTGGCGCAACGCGCCGGCCTGCTGCACACGCCCGCGCAGCGCCGCCAGTTCGACCGCGCGCTGCTTGCCGACAGTACCGCCATCCTGGCCGGCTCGCTGCTCGGCACCTCCAGCACCACTGCCTATGTGGAAAGCGCCGCCGGCGTGCAGGTGGGCGGGCGCACCGGCCTCACCGCGCTGGTGGTTGCCGCCTTGTTCTTGCTTGCCCTGCTGTTCTCGCCGCTGGCCGCGATGGTGCCGGCCTACGCCACCGCACCCGCGCTGATCTACCTGGCCTCGGTGATGCTGCGCGAATGCACGCAGATCCAGTGGGACGATGTGGGCGACGCCTTGCCGGCCGCCATCTGCATGCTCGCCATGCCGCTGACCTATTCCATTGCGACGGGGCTTGCGTTCGGCTTCATCACCTATGCCGCGCTCAGGCTCGGCAGCGGCCGCTGGCGTGGGGTGCACCCGGCCACCTGGGCCATCGCGGGCTTGTTCGTGCTGCGCTATGCGCTGGAATGATGCGTGCCTCCACGTGTTCCAGGCCTGCTTGCCGGCGCGTACGTGGGTGGCTTCGGATCGCGCTGGTGGGCAAGCTATGGGGCCGCCGGCCGTCGCACGCCACCGTCTCTCCAAACGAGTCTCCTGCATGCCATTTGTTCGCCGCTGTCTGATCCTGAGCGTGTGGGCGTGCTTGCCCGTTGCCGTGCACGCACGGCCAACACCAGCACCTGCGCCTGCGCAACAACGCCAACTGCAGGTGGCGCAGTTGTTCCGTGAGGCGGCCGCGCAGCCGGCACAGCTACGCACCTGGCTGCAGGCCATGCCGAAAGGTGGCGACCTGCATAACCACCTCTCCGGTTCGGTGTATGCGGAAGACTATCTGCAGTGGGCCAGCGACGATGGCGCCTGCGTGCAACTGGACGACCTGAGCCTGCGCGCGCCGCCCTGCGGGGCCGGCCAGGAGCCGGCGGGCGGCCTGGCGACCCGCAATGCCGCGCTGTACGGGCGGATGGTGAATTCGCTGTCGATGCGCAACTTCCTGCCAGGCCCAACGCACCCCAGCGGCCACGATCAGTTCTTCAGCACCTTCGGCAAGTTCGATGCGGAGGTCCGCACCCGCGTTGCCGACACCGTCGCCGCAGTGCTGGAGCAGGCCGCACGCGACCGCGTGCCGTATGTGGAAATCATCGCCAACCCGCCGCAGATGGATCAGGCTGCCAAGCGCATGCAGTTACTGCCGTGGAAGGGCGAGGACGACGCAGCCAATCTGCGTGCGTTGCAGCCCGACCTGGCGCCGCTGGTGCAGGCCGCGCAACGCGATCTTGCCGACATCGACGCGCAGGTCCGGCGCGTACTGCGTTGCGACCAGGCCGATGCACGCCCCGGCTGCACGGTCGAGTACCGCTATGTTCCGTATGTGCTGCGCGTGCTGCCGCAGCCGATGGTGTTCGGGCAGATGGCGCTGGCGCATGCGCTGATCGCGGCCGGCGGCAGCCGCGCGGTGGCGCTGAACATCGTCGCGCCGGAAGACAATCCAGTGGCGCTGGCCGATTACGCGCGGCACATGGCGATGTTCCGCTTCTTCGCAACGCGTTATCCCGGTGTGCCGCTGTCGCTGCATGCCGGCGAGCTGGCGCTGGGGCTGGTGCCGCCGGCGCAGCTGCGCTCGCATATTCGGCAGGCGGTGGATGCCGGTGCACGCCGCATCGGTCATGGCGTGGACCTGCCCTACGAGGGCGATGCCGAAGCACTGCTGCAACGCATGCGACGCGAACAGGTTGCGGTGGAGATCAACCTCACCAGCAACGATGTGATCCTGGGCGTCAAGGGCATGGCGCATCCGCTGGCGCTGTATCTGCGTGCCGGCGTGCCGGTGGTGTTGTCCACCGACGATGCCGGCGTCTCGCGTGCGGACATGACCCACGAGTACCAACGCGCGATGCAGGAACAAGGCCTCGACTACCCCACGCTCAAACAGCTGGCCCGCAATGGCCTCACCTACAGCTTCCTGCCGGGCACCAGCCTGTGGGATGCCGACGGTAAAGTTGCGCAGGCCTGCGCCACGGCGTTGCAGCGCGAAACCGATGACGCTGCCTGTCGCGCATTCCGCCAGAGCAGCGAAAAGGCGCGGTTGCAATGGCAGCTGGAAACCGACCTGGCCCAGTACGAGCGCACGCTATTGCTGCAACACAGATAGCACCGACAACGACATGACATATGCAACGTAGGAGCGCGCCCGAGCACGAACGCACTTTACCGGTACGCACCGTCGCGCGCAGGCACGCTCCTACAAATGCCTCTCTCCATCGCCGTTGCAACGCCTTCAATCTTCCACGACAAGAACGCAATGACCGATCCGCACCGCCCCTCATCCAGACGCCGCGTCATTCTCGAAGACGACATCGACGGCTTCACGCCCGCACAGCTGCTGCTGTTGCAATCGCCCGACGTGCAGGTGCTGGGCATCAGTGCCGTCAGCGGCAATATCTGGCGCGATGAGGCGCTGGCACATACCTGCCGCCTGCTGGAACTGGCTGGCCATCCGCAGATTCCAGTGCTTCCCGGCCCGGTGCATCCGCTGCTCAACAGCGAGTTGGCCACCGAGCGCTGGGAAGCGCTGTACGGCAAACTCGTCTGGAAGGGCGCGTGGACCAGGCACTGGGTGGACGGCGACACCGTGCAAAGCGCGCCGCGCTATCACGCCCACGATGTGGTGCCCGAGCTGGCGTTGGGCAATCCCAGCGTGGTGCGCCCCGCAGACGAGCCGGCCGCGTTGTTCATGCTGCGCATGGTGCGTCAATACCCGGGCGATGTGAGCATCATTGCAACCGGCCCGTTGACCAATCTGGCACTGGCGCAATCGCTGGACCCGTCCTTTGCCACGTTGGCGCGCGAGCTGGTCTACATGGGTGGCAGCCTCAATCCACGGCAGCAACGCAACAGCGTGAGTGCGCAGCAATTCGCACGCGAGTTCGTCAATTCGCCGCGACGCGAATTCAATATCCGCTGGGACCCGGAAGCGGCCAGCATCGTCATGCGCGCGCCGTGGCGGCAGATCACCATGGTGCCGGTCGACCCCTCCACCGCCACCGAACTCACCGCCGAGTTGCTGGCGCGCATGAGTGCGGCCGACACCACGATTGGCCATGCACTGCGCCGCCGCGAGCCGGGCTTTCCGATGTGGGACGAACTGGCCACGGCCGTGTGGCTGCGCCCCGACTTGGCCACCCGCACCGAAACGCTGTACGTCGACACCAACACCGCCTTCGATGCCGGGTACGGCGACATCTTGTCGTGGGCACCGGGGTATCAGCCCGGGCTGGGCGAGCAGGCGCAGACGGTGGTGCATGCGGTGGACGTGCCGGCATTCGAACAGCTGCTGGTCGACCGCCTCACCGCGCCGCAACCACCGGCAGTGGGGTTACCACTTCCCCTTTTCCCATCGGACCTCGGTCCCCTTGATGGAACAAGGTGCCCGCAGGGCGAATGAAGGTTCGATATGCGGATGACAGTGCTGCATCGGTAGAGTCGCTGGTGAGGAATGTGGAAACAAATGCCTGGCACATCTCCAACTGCCGTGACAGCCTCGCCCAACGCCGCCAGCGCCCCAGCCCGCGTTTGCGATGCGAACGCTCCCATGCACGCGCACCGGTGGCGCGCAAACCGTGCCTTCTCGCTCCGCGGGAGAGCCGTTCGATCAGGACGTGAGACAGAAAGACGCGCGATGACGCTGCTGCATGATTAGATCGAATGCCGGAAGCTGCACGTCTGCGGTCTTTGCGGTCACAACGACCGCGTAACGGTGACGCGCAATCCCGACAGCCTCGTGTCGGCTCTCAACGCATCAGCCAGCACGTTTGCACGACCCGCACGCCAAGCACACAAGCGAATCTCAACTCCCCAATCCCCGCTTCCAACAGGTGATCCATGCAACTCCCCGCGCAATGGCAGGCAGGCGTCGATCGCAATACCGAAGTGCTGCGTGGGCACGCGCAGCTGCTGGCCAGCTTCCATGCGCCGCCTGCAACGGCACACGAGGGCGGCGGTGCGCGCGGCCAGATTGCCTCCATCGTCAGCACCACGCGCAGCCAGCCCACGCTGGCCGCGCGACTGGCCACCCAGACGCTGACGCGCATCAACCAGGCCAACGACCGCCTGTGCGCCATCACCCACCTGCTGCCGGCGCGTGCCGCGGCTGATGCCGCGCGCGTGCAGGCCGCGCTTGCCGGGGGCAGCGACGGGGGCGCGTTGGCCGGCGTGCCATTCGTGGTCAAGGACCTGTTCGACGTCGCCGGGCAGGTCACCACCGCCGGCGCCGCGGTGCGTGCGCACTGCCCGCCGGCCAGCCGCGATGCGGCGGTGGTGCAACGGCTCAGCGACGCCGGGGCCGTGCTGGTGGGTACCGCCAACATGGACGAATTCGCGTACGGTTTTGCCACCGTCAACGCGCATTACGGCACCACCGCCAATCCGCACGATCTCCAGCACCTGGCGGGCGGCTCGTCGGGCGGCTCGGCGGCTGCGGTGGCGGCCGGGCTGGTGCCGTTCGCGCTTGGCTCGGACACCAATGGTTCCATCCGCGTGCCGGCCGCGCTGTGCGGCATCTACGGCCTGCGCCCCACGCACGGCGCCGTGCCCCTGGATGGCGTGTTCCCGTTTGTCGACGCACTGGACGTGGCCGGCCCATTCGCCACCTCGGTGGCCGACCTGCGCCGCGTCTATGAGGTACTGCGCGGGCAGCCGCTGCCTTCGTGCCATGCCGGCAACCTGCGTGTCGCGCGGTTGGGCGGCTGGTTTGAACGCAATCTGGATCCGGATCTGGAGGCCGGGCTGCAGGCCCTGCTCACCGCCTGCAACAGCCTTTCGTCGATCGACCTGCCGGAGGCCGAACGCGCACGCGCCGCTGCCTTCGTCCTGACCGCTGCCGAAGGCGGGCATCGTCACCGCAGCGCACTCACCGCGCACGGCGCGCAGTTCGACCCGGCCACCCGCGACCGCCTGCTCGCCGGCTTGCAGCTGCCCGCCAGCGCGGTGGCCGATGCGCACCGCTTCGCACAATGGTTTGCCGATGCCATGCACGCGCTGTGGGACCAGGTGGAGGTGCTCATCGCGCCGGCCACCCCGTGCGTGGCGCCACGCATCGACCAGGACACCATCCAGATCGACGGTTTGCCCGTCTCCGCACGCGCGAACCTGGGCATTTTTACCCAGCCACTCGGCCTGGCCGCCTGCCCGGTGCTGGCCGCACCGTTGCCGCGTCCCGGGCGCCTGCCACTGGGCGTGCAACTGATCGCCGCGCCCGGCCGTGAAGACCGCCTGTTTGCGCTGGCCGCGCAACTCGAACGCGACGGCCTGCTCGCCTTCAGCCCGCCGCCGGAGTCACGCTGATGGTGCATACCCTGCGCGCGCGCCGCGGCATGGTGGTCGCACCGCACCACTTGGCCGCACAGGCCGGGCGCGATGTCTTGCGCGACGGCGGCAATGCCGTCGAAGCGGTCGTGGCCACCGCCGCCTGCCTGGCGGTGGTCTACCCGCACATGACCGGCATCGGCGGCGATGGCTTCTGGCTCATCCACGAACCCGATGGCCGCGTGCATGCCATCGATGCCTGCGGCCGCGCGGCGCAGGCGGCAACACTGGATTTCTATCGCGGCCACGCCCACGTTCCGTGGCGCGGGCCAGGCGCGGCCAATACCGTGGCCGGCACCGTCTCCGGCTGGGCGCTGGCCCTGCAGCAGGCAAACGGCAGCGTGTCGCTGCAACGCCTGTTGAGCGATGCGATCCATCACGCCAGCGCCGGCGTGCCGGTCACGCTGGGCGGGGCGCAGATCGCCGCCAGCAAGGGCGCAGAACTGCGTCTGCAACCCGGCGCCTATGCCGAGATCTTCGAGCCGCACGGCGTCCCGCTGGGCGAAGGCGCGCTGCTGCACCAGGCGCAGCTCGCGCGCACCCTGCAGCGGCTCGCCGATGAAGGGCTGGAGAGTTTCTATCGTGGCGCGATCGCACACGATATCGCCGCAGACCTGCAGGCATTGGACAGCCCGCTCAGCGCACACGACCTGGCGATCCATCGCGCCGACGTCAGCGTGCCGTTATCGGTTGTCATCCAGGGCGCGCGCCTCTACAACCACGCGCCCCCCACGCAGGGGCTCGCCTCGCTGTTGATCCTGGCGCTCTTCGATCGCCTGAAGGTGGAAGACGCAGACAGCTACGCACACCTGCACGGGCTGATCGAAGCCAGCAAGCAGGCGTTCCTGATCCGCGACGCACACCTGGGCGACCCCGCCTGGATGACGCTCGACGCGCAAGCCCTGCTCGACGACAGCACCGCACTCGATGCGCTCGCCGCACGCATCGACATGAGCGCCGCACTGCCGTGGCCACATCCCTCGCAAGCAGGCGACACCGTCTGGTTCGGCGCCATCGACGCGCACGGCCGCGCGGTCAGTTGCATCCAGTCCACCTACTTCGAATTCGGCTCCGGCCTGGTGCTGCCGCGCACCGGCATCACCTGGCAGAACCGAGGCTGCAGCTTTCGCCTCGCCCCCGATGGCTGGAACGCCCTTGCCCCAGGCCGCAAACCCTTCCACACCCTCAACCCGGCACTGGCCACCTTCGACGATGGCCGCGTGATGGCCTACGGCACCATGGGCGGCGAAGGCCAACCGCAAACCCAGGCCGCCGTGTTCTCCCGCTACGCCCGCTTCGGCATGCCGCTGCAGCAGGCGGTCAGCGCACCGCGCTGGCTGCTCGGCCGCACCTGGGGCGAAGACAGCACGGCGTTGAAGCTGGAAGACCGCTTCGACCCGGCCGTCGTGCAAGCCCTGCGCAACGCCGGGCATGCGGTGGAACTGCTGCCGGCGTACAGCGCGGTGATGGGGCATGCCGGTGCCTTGGTGCGCGAGGTCGATGGCGTCCTGAGTGGCGCCAGTGATCCGCGCTCCGATGGGGTGGTGGCGGGGTGGTGACTAGGGCGGTCGTTCCGCTGCGGTCGCTCGCCCCATGCGCGCCATGGGCATGCACCGGGTGAAAGTGTCCAGGTGTCGCAAGACCGTCGTGCCGGAGCCTTCGTAGCGAACCCAACCACGGCAACCTTGGCGATCCGTGTGCCATGCTTAGGCACGCCAACGGCGCGCCATCCACATCTGCGTTGCGGCTAACGCGTCGTCCAATCCACTCAAGGAGAGCAACATGACAGACCAAGATCAACATCAACCGTCGCTGGAAGACGTCAAGCTGGCGTTCGATGGCCAGAGCGTGGATTGGTATCTGCAGAAGCTGGTCGGCATTGCCAACACCTCGGACGTGCAGTTCGGCGTCACGCTGTTTGTCGAAGGCATCGTCATTTCCGGCCAGTTGGTCAGCGGCAAGCGGTATTTCGAGGCATTTGCGCAGGAGTTCTCTGCGGCCTACCCCGGCGCGGCCGATGAAAAAGAAGATATCCGTCGCGCGTTTGCCAGCCACGCCAGCATCTACGATTCCGAAGACGATGCGCAGCAGAGCAGCACGCCGCCGCAGTTCATCCACCTGATCGATGCGCGTTGCTTCTCACCGGGCGGCCAGCCGCTGCCAAGCAACCGTGGCGTGTTGTGGCGTGGCAAGGTCAATGCGGTTTCCGGATTCACCCTTGGGTCGCTGTCGGCAGACTGAGCGCGGCCCAAAAAAGTCGCGCGCCGCCGTCAGGCGGGCGCGGAAGGCGCGCTCAGAACCGCAGTGTACGTGTGGTACATGCCGATTCCGGGAACAGGCCGCGCCCGCCTGGCGGCGGCGCAGTCGTTTTTGTTAGGTGCTCCAAGCCCCTTACCGTCTGCTCCAGTGTGAGTGCGCGCCATCTCACACTGGACTACCAACCACATCTCGAGGCAGTGCAAGGCCGCTCCAGAACGGCAGCATTTGGCGATCCTGTGTCAGGCAGCGCCGTTGGACCTCAGCGCACGTTGGCGATGCAGTGGCATCAACACGGCCACGGCCACGCGTCATACAGACGGCGCGAGCGTACGCGACAAGAACTCACTGATGGAGTGCGCAATCTCCACCGCATGCGTCTCCAGTGCGAAGTGCCCCGTGTCCAGCAGGTGCACTTCGGCCTTTGGCAGATCCTTGCGGTAGGCCTGTGCGCCGGCCGGGATAAAGGCTGGGTCGTGCTTGCCCCACACGGCCAGCAATGGCGGCTGATGGGTACGAAAATACGCTTGGAATGCCGGGTACGCTGCCACGTTGCTGCGGTAATCCAGGATCAGGTCGAGCTGGATCTCTTCGGCGCCCGGGCGCGCCATGTAGGCGATATCCAGCATGTAGCCATCCGGCGACAGTGCCCCGGGCGCGACACCGGTACCGTACTGCCACTCACGAATGGTCTGCGGCGACAACGATGCACGGCAGGCCTCGCGATTGGCGGCGCTTGGCTCACGCCAGTAGGCTTGCCAGGCGTCCCATTGGTCGCTGAACCCCTCCAGGTAGGCATTGCCGTTCTGGCTGATGATGGCGCTCACCCGTTCCGGATGCGCGGCCGCAAGGCGGAAGCCGACCGGTGCACCGTAGTCGAACAGGTACAGGCCATAACGCGTCAGCCCCAAGGCGTCGGTAAAGCCTTCGATCACCTTGTAGAGCGCCTCGAAGGTGTAATCGAACTGCCCACGCGGCGGTGCCTTGGTCATGCCGAAGCCGGGGAGATCCGGGGCGATCAGACGGTATTGGTTTGCCAGCAGCGGCATCAGGTCGCGGAACATGTGGCTGGCACTGGGAAACCCATGCAACAGCAACAGGACCGGTGCGTCCTTGCGCCCTGCTTCGCGATAGAACACCTGGACATCGCCAACCTGCTGGGTGCGATACCTGATGCGCTGGGTGGAGTCGTGGGACATGCTGCCTCCGTCAAGTGGTGGGGTGTATGCGCCGGAAGTGTCGGCTGCACGCAATCTGCCGGCCCCCAGGGCCAGTGCGGTGCCAATCCACCCCAGGCGCAGGATGGAGCGGCGCCCGTGTAACGCCGGCGCATGTTGCAGGTGGGAATTGATGCGCGGGGCTGCGCGCATGTTGGTGCGGCAAAGCGTGTGGAATGGCGGCCATGCTAGGTGCGCCGGCCCAGCACGAGAACCACCCTGGGGTTCAATTGAGCATTGCATCGCACGCAATGCCGCGGCCACTGTTGCGTTTGCATGCGCTGCATGGCGCATGCGGCATCCAGGGGTTGCTCACATCGGGCTGCTAGGCTGCGTGCCCGGTCGAAGGTGATTGTCGAAGTCGAGGCGCAGGTGGACCGCATCCAGGAAATGACGCTGTTTGCCGCGCTGGCCGAGCACACCAGCTTTGCGGGTGTCGCACGCCGTCTCGGCATTTCCACCGCCACAGTCACGCGCACCATCGCGCAGCTGGAAGCGCGGCTGGGCGTGCTGCTGGTGGTGCGCAGCACACGCACCATGCGGTTCACCGCGGCAGGCCAGCAGTATGCAAGCGACTGCCGGCGCCTGTTGGCCGAGCTGGAGGATGTCGAAAGCCGCGCCGCTGGGCTGCATACGCTCCCCAGCGGCTTGCTCACCGTGACTGCCCCGCAGATGTTCGGTGCACTGCATGTCACACCTGTCGTGGCGCACTTCCTCAGCCGTTACCCGGCGATGCGCGCACGGACACTGCTGGTGGACCGCGTCGTGCCGCTGCTGGAGGAAGGCATCGATGTGGCGATCCGGATCGGCACGTTGCCCGATTCGTCGCTGACTGCCATCCCGGTCGGCAGCGTCCGTCGCATGGTCTGTGCCTCGCCCGGCTATCTTGCAGAACACGGCATACCGCAGCACCCGGACAGGCTGCCGCAGCATGCAACGATTTCCACCTCCGCGGCCGAACGCGCGCCCAAGTGGGCGTTTCGTCTGGATGGCCGTGCGCATGAGGTGGACGTTGCATCGCGCCTGAGCGTCAGCGCATTCAACGCCGCCATCGTTGCCGCAGTGGATGGGTGGGGCCTCACGCAAGTGCCGTCCTACCAGGTTCGCCAACACCTGCAAAACGGAACGCTGGTCAGCGTGCTGGATGCCTTCGAGATCGCGCCCGAACCGGTGCACGTGGTCCATGTCGAAGGCCGCCGCGGCTCGTCGAAGGTGCGCACCTTCGTGGACGAGTGCGTGGCTGCGTTGCGGCACGATCTTGGATGTGCGGACGGCGGTTGAGTGGTGCCAGGCAGCCCCGCCATGCCGTTGGCTGCCGCACGCGCGCGAAGGCGCGCCTGACCGCAGCAGCGCCATGCAGTCGATCGGCCGATGCAGTTGCAGCGCGATCATCCCGGACGGTATGAACAGCCGCCCCGCCCCATGAGCATGTTCCGACGTTTTCCTTCGCGCGGCGTGTTCCTTCGCGCGGCGTGTGGCGCATGGGCTGCGCGTGACGCAGCACCCACGGCGTTGCGGTGCATTCGCGGCGTTGCCGCCAACCGGTGCGGGCACGACCGTGGCCGAGGTGCCGCTGGCATGCGCACGCGTTCGCCGGATGAGGTTCTCGCAAGGGCGCGCCTGCCGCCGGCAGCCCCATGCCATCGGGCCAGGCATCGCGTTGCATTTTTTGCAGCACAAGCCCGCGAAAAAACTCTTTGATGGCGACAGGACTGCCTCCCTATAGTCCAAGCGTCACCTCTCCCGCCTGCTCCTGGACCGCTGTTGAAGGCTCCGCGAGCCCCGTTGGTCCTGTCGATGCCCGCTGCCCTGCCGTCCCGCCAAGCGACCGCCGACCTCACCGCTCCTGGCGGTGCGCGTGCGGTGGCACGCTGCGACGCGCTGGGCGTTGCGCCCTACAGCGATAGCGATACCGGGCTATTCCGCGGCTGGCTTGGTCCTGCCCACCGCGCCACGGTGGAACAGGTGGGCACCTGGATGAGGGCGGCCGGCATGCAGGTGCGCATCGATCCCCTCGGCACATTGGTGGGCCGGTACGCCGGCACGCGGCCAGACACGCCGGCGCTGCTGATCGGCAGCCACCTGGACAGCGTGCGCGATGCCGGGCGCTACGACGGCCCGCTCGGCATCCTGCTCGGGATCGAATGCGTCGCTGCGCTGCATGCACAGGGGCGCAGACTACCGTTCGCCATCGAGGTCATCGCCTTCGGCGACGAGGAAGGCTCGCGCTTTCCCGCGTCCATGTTCTGTAGCGGCGCGGTGGCCGGCACGCTCGATCCCGCCAGGCTGGCGGTCACCGACCCCGCCGGCATCACGGTGGCCAGCGCCCTGGCCGCGTGGAACCTGGACATCGCCCACGTGCAGCGCGCCGCCCGCGCGCCGGGCAGCGTGCTGGCGTATCTGGAAACGCATATCGAACAAGGCCCGGTACTGGAAGCCGAAGGATTGCCGCTCGGCATCGTCAGCGCCATCGCCGCGCAGCGGCGCTTCGCGCTGCGCTTCGAGGGCCGCGCCGGGCATGCCGGCACCACCAGCATGGCACTGCGCCGCGACGCGTTGAGCGCCGCCGCCGAAGCGCTGCTGGCCATCGAGCGCATCGCGCGCGTAGGCAGCAGCGATCTGGTTGCCACCGTCGGCACGCTGCAGGTGGCACACGGCGCCACCAATGTGGTGCCGGGGCGTGTGGACTGCACGCTGGACGTGCGCGCCGGCAGCGACGCGAGCCGCGATGCCGCCGTGCATCAGATCGAACAGGCACTGGCGCAGATCGCCATCCACCGCGGCATCGCCATCGCCATCGAGCCACTGCAGACACTGGCTGCCAGCCCCTGCGCGCCGGCACTGATCACGCGGCTGGAACATGCGGTTGCCGCGCAAGGCATTGCACCGCGCCTGCTGGTCTCCGGTGCGGGCCACGATGCCATGGTGATGGCAGCGCTGTGTCCTACGGCGATGCTGTTCGTGCGCTGCGCCGGCGGGATCAGCCATCATCCGGACGAGCATGTCGATCCGGCCGATGCCGAGATTGCACTGGCGGTCATGCGCCATTTCATCGAACACCTGGGAGAACCCCTTGTCACCTGATCTGCGTCAGCTGCACACCTTTGGCGAACTCGATCCCCCGCAGCGCCTGTTGATGGGCCCGGGCCCGGTCAATGCGCATCCGCGCGTGCTGCGTGCGATGGCCGCCGATCTGCTGGGGCAGTTCGATCCGGAAATGACCGCCTACATGAACGAGGTGATGGCGCTCTATCGGCCGTTGTTCGGCACCGAGAACCGCTGGACGTTCCTGGTCGATGGCACCGCGCGCGCCGGTATCGAAGCGGCGCTGGTGTCGCTGGTCAGCCCGGGCGAGCGCGTGCTGGTGCTCAACTTCGGCCGCTTCGGCCTGTTGCTCACCGAAATCCTGGGCCGCCTCGGCGCCGAGGTCCACACGGTGGATGCGCCATGGGGCCAGGTGCTGCCGCTGGGCGCGATTGCCGAGGCGATCGAGCGCGTGGCGCCCAAGCTGGTGGCCACCGTGCACGGCGACACCTCCACCACCATGGCCCAGCCGCTCGATGGCCTCGGCGCGCTGTGCCGCGCAGCTGGCGCGCTGAGTTATGTGGACGCCACCGCCACCATCGGCGGCATGCCCGTCGCCAGCGACCGCTGGGAGGTGGACGTGGTCACCGGCGGTTTGCAGAAATGCCTGGGCGGGCCATCCGGCTCGGCGCCGATCACCGTGTCCGAGCGCGCCGCAGAAGCGATCTTCGCGCGTCGCCATGTCGAACGCGGCATCGTGCGCGCCGACATCGCCAACGGCAGCGGCCCGCGCATCGCCTCGAACTATTTCGACCTGGCGATGATCATGGATTACTGGTCGGACAAGCGCCTCAATCACCACACCGAAGCCACCACCATGCTGTACGGCGCCCGCGAATGCGCACGCGTGGCCCTGCAGGAAGGCCTGGATGCACGCTGCGCGCGCCACGCGGCGGCCGGGCGCGCGGTCAGTGCAGGTATCCGCGCGTTGGGGCTGGAAGTGTTCGGCGACGATGTGCATCGCATGACCAATGTCACCGGCGTGGTGATTCCGCCCGGCATCGACGGCGAGGCGGTGCGCCGCCGCATGCGCGAGAATTTCGAGATCGAGATCGGCACCGCGTTCGGGCCGCTGCAGGGCAAGATCTGGCGCATCGGCGCGATGGGCTACAACGCCATGAAGCACAAGGTGCTGATCACCCTGGCCGCACTGGAAGCGGTACTGCGCGCCGAAGGTGATGCCTGCACGCACGGCCTGGCGGTGGAAGCGGCACTGGCCGCCTGGCACGCGGAAGCGCAGGCATGAACGCTGCGCGCGACCTGCTCGGCTATGGCGCCACGCCGCCCGCGGCGCAATGGCCGGGCGGCGCGCGCATCGCAGTGCAGTTCGTGATCAATTACGAAGAAGGCGCAGAAAACTGCGTGCTCAATGGCGATGCCGGGTCCGAAGCGTTCCTGTCCGAAATGGTCGGTGCACACGCGCACCCCGGCGCACGCGCCATGGCTATGGAAAGCCTGTACGAATACGGCAGCCGCGCCGGCTTCTGGCGGCTGCATCGCTTGTTCACTGCACGCAACGTGCCCATGACGGTGTTCGGGGTGGCGCAGGCCTTGGCATCCAATCCGGATGCGGTGGCCGCGATGCAGGCGGCCCAGTGGGAAATCGCCAGTCACGGTCTGCGCTGGATCGATTATCAACACGTGGACGAGGCCACCGAACGCGCGCATATCGCGCAGGCCATCGCCGTGCATACGCGCGTCACCGGCAGCCGCCCGCTGGGTTGGTATCAGGGGCGCACCAGCCCCAACACCGCCCGCCTGATTGCCGAGGAAGGCGGCTTCGTCTACGACGCCGACAGCTACGCCGACGATGTGCCGTACTACGACCACCGCCACGGCCGTGCGCAGTTGATCGTGCCGTACACGCTGGATGCCAACGATATGAAATTCGTCGCCTATAACGGCTTTGCCGATGGCGAGCCGTTCTTCCGCTATCTGCGCGACAGCTTCGAACAATTGCGCAGCGAAGGCGGGCGCATGCTTTCGATCGGCCTGCACGGGCGCATCGTGGGCAAGCCGGCACGCGCGGCGGCGCTGGCGCGCTTTGTCGATCATGTACTGGCCAGCGGCGATGCCTGGATTGCGCGCCGCATCGATATTGCGCGCCATTGGCTGCAGGTGCACCCGGCATGAGCATTGCCGCCTCCCGGATCGATCTGCCCGAGGTGATCGCGCAAGTGACGGCCGCCTTCCATGCCTACGAAACCGCGCTGATGCGCGACGACATCGCGGCGATGGATGCGCTGTTTCATGCAGCGCCCAGCACGGTGCGCTATGGCGTGAGCGAAGTGTTGTACGGCATCGATGCGATCCGCGCATTTCGCAGCGGCCGCGGTGGTTCGCCGCAACGCCAGCTCGCACATGTGCAGGTACACGGCTTCGGGCATGACTTTGCCACCACCCACGCAGAGTTCATTCGCGAGGGCAGCAGTGCACGCGGGCGGCAAAGCCAGAGCTGGGTGCGCTTTGCCGACGGCTGGAAAGTGGTGGCCGCGCATGTCTCGTTGCAAGGCACGCACGCATGAGCGTGGTCGACGACCCCGCGCTGGACGATGCCGCCTTCCTGGCGCGCTACCGCGACCTGTTCGAGCACTCGCCGTGGGTGGTTGAACGTGCGCTGCGGCGGCGGCCGTTGGCCGATGTGCAGCGCGGCCTGATGCAGGTGGTCTACGACGCATCGCCGCAAGATCAGGTCGCACTGATCCGCGCCCACCCCGAGCTGGCCGGTAGGGCCGCGATCGACCGCACGCTCACCGAGGCATCGGCCGCGGAGCAGGCTTCGGCCGGGCTGGACCGGCTCAGCGAGGACGAATTCAAGCGCTTCCACGCGCTCAATCAGGCCTATCGCCACCGTTTCGGATTTCCGTTCGTGATCTGCGTGCGGCTGCACGACAAGGCCGGCATTCTGGCCGCGCTGGCGCAGCGGCTGGGGGCCGCGCGCAATGCAGAGATCGCCACCGCCATCGCCGAAATCGGCAAGATCGTTCACCTGCGCCTGGAGGCACTGCCATGAGCCTGGCCCACCTCGAACGTACCCTCGCCCACGACCTGCAATGCCTGGCCCACGGCGGCGATGCCTGGGTGCAACCGCGCGTGCATCCGAGCGGGCACGTCTACGACGTCATCATCGTCGGCGCCGGGCAGAGCGGCCTGGGGGCGGCGTTCGCGCTGCAACGCGAGCGTGTGCACAACCTGCTGGTGATCGACGAAAACCCGGCGGGCCAGGAAGGTCCGTGGGTGACCTACGCGCGCATGCAGACCCTGCGCACGCCCAAGCACATCACCTCGATCGATCTGGGCGTGCCATCGCTCACCTTCCGCGCGTGGTGGCAAGCGCAGTACGGCAGCGCCGCATGGGATGCGCTGGACAAGATTCCGCGCGCGCGCTGGATGGATTATCTGCGCTGGTATCGCACAACGCTGCGCTTGCCGGTGCGCAACGCCACCCGCCTGGTCCGCGTGGAGCCGGACTTCGCACCGGGTATCCATCGCCTGCATCTGGCGATGGGCGCCCCCCTGCTCACGCGCAAACTGATTCTGGCCACCGGCATCCAGGGCGGGGGCCAGTGGGTGGTGCCCGAGTGGATCAGCCGCGCCCTGCCCGCGCATCGCTACGCGCACACGTCCGGCCAGATCGATTTCGCCGCACTGGCCGGCAAGCGTGTGGGCATTCTGGGCGGCGGCGCCTCGGCCTTCGACAATGCCTGCTTTGCGCTCGAACAGGGCCTGGCCAGTGCCGAGGTGTTCGTGCGGCGTAGCGAATTGCCGCGCATCAATCCGTTCCGGCACATGGAACAGGCCGGCATCATTCCGCGTTTTCTGGCGCTGCCGGATGCAGACAAGTATCGGATGATGGCCAGCTTCTTCGCGCACAATCAACCGCCCACCAACGATACCTTCCAGCGCGCCTGTGCGCATGCCGGCTTCGCGCTGCATCTTGGCGCGCCGTGGCTGGACGTGGCCGAACGCGATGGCGAGATCGTCGTGCGCACGCCGCAGCGCGAACACCGCTTCGATTTCCTTGCCATCGCCACCGGCCTGGTCACCGATCCGCAGCTGCGTCCGGAACTGGCTGCGCTGTCCGGGCGCATCGCCTGCTGGGGCGACCGCTATCGGCCACCGCCGGGCCAGGCCAATCCGGTGCTGGACGCACACCCCTATCTGGGCCCCGGGTTCGAACTGCTGCCACGCACGCCTGACGATGCCGCGCTGCTGCATGGGCTGTTCGCATTCAACTATTCGGCGCTGATCAATCACGGCCCATCGGCCGCCGCGCTGTCCGGGCTGAAGGTGGCACTGCCGCGGCTGGCCCGCGCAGTGGCCGACCAGTTGTTCCTGGACGACCGCCAGGCCATCGTCGACAGCTACCTGGCCTACGACCAACCCGAATTCGTCGGCCAATGGCCGCAGCCCACCCAGGCGGTGGCATGAGCACGCTGTCCACGCACGTGCTGGACACCGCCAGCGGTCGCCCCGCCGCCGGCGTACCGCTGCGGCTTTTCGCCAGCGAGACGCTGTACTTCGAGGGTGTCACCAATCCCGACGGCCGCTGCCCGGACCTGGCCGCGCTCGCGCTGCAACCCGGCCGCTACCGGCTGGAATTCGACCTCGCCCGCTATTGGCAGGCAACCGGCATGGCGCTGGCCGATCCACCGTTCCTGGACTGCATCCCGATCGCCTTCGGCATCGCCGACGACGGCCACTACCATGTCCCGCTGCTGCTGTCCCCGTACGGGTACTCCACCTATCGCGGCAGCTGAGCGCTGCGTCGTGCCGCAGTGCAGGCAATTCGGGCCCGTCTGCACGACGGCCTGCGCTTCCATCGCTGCCGGTGCGCATGACCGCCTGCGCACGGTGTCAGACCGGTTTCACTCAAGCCCCGTAGAATGGCCGCTTTCCGGCGACAGGCCGGGGCACCGGAACGGTCATGATCCACAACGATGTACTGCGCAGCATCCGCTACATGCTCGACCTCAGCGACGACAAGGTGGTGGACATCACCCACCTGGCCGACCCCGAGTTCGCGCTCGACAAGCCGCAGGTACAGGCCTGGCTGAAGAAGGAAGACGAGCCGGGCTTTGAGCCCTGCACCGATGCGATGCTGGCGCGTTTTCTCGACGGCCTGGTGCTGCGCTTCCGCGGCCGCGACGAGAGCCAGCCGCCACGCCCGCTGGAAACCCGCGTCGGCAACAACCTGGTGTTGAAGAAGCTGCGCGTGGCCTTCGAATTGAAGGACGTCGACATGCACGCCATCTTCGCCAGCGCCGGTTTCCCGCTGTCCAAGCCGGAACTCTCCGCACTGTTTCGCCAACCCGGCCACAAGAATTTCCGCCCCTGCGGCGACCAGCTGCTGCGCGCCTTCCTCAAGGGCCTGACCGCCCGGATGCGCGAAGCGGGATGATCTTCAGCGCACACGCTTGGCCGCTGGCGCTTGTCCAGCGGATGCCCTTTTTCGGTGCAAGAGCATCATTGAGAACCGCACGCACGCTCTAAATCGCCACCACGGTACGAATGACCATGCGCCATCCGTACCGTCGTCGTCAGATCACGCGTGACGGCGCCCAAAACGCAGCAGGTGCGATCAGCTGAAACGTCTGTTGCGGATCTGCTCGCGTTCTTGTTCTGTCATATCATCCATGTGGATGTAGTGGACGCCTTGTCCGCGCGGGGCACTGAGAAGCTGCGACTCGATGTCCTCCTGGTCGCCGTCGGGCGAGGAGATCAGACCCACGATGGTACCGTGCGGGGCAACCCGCCATAGCGCCACACGTTGGAAGACGCGCACCTGGTCGGTATCGGTCACTTGGGGATAGGTAGCGTACCAACCATCGGCAGGCAGGTAGCGATAAGAACCGTAGTCGTTCATAGCGTCTCTGGATTGGCGGAGTGGCCTGCCGATTGTGGAAAGACCTTGACCAAGTGGGATACGGGGATTTCCGATTTAGCGCTGCGATTACGTCTCTCGCACCCAATGTTTCGCTGCAGCGTGGAGCGTTTCGTGCGCTGTATTGTGGTGAGCCGGAACGCAGCGGGCTGCCGGCAGTCGCGCACAGGTCTCTGTCGCACTCTATGCAGCACAAACGTATCCTTCCCGCGCATGACCGACCCTGCTTTTCCGATCTCCCCGTTGTTGCCGCAGATCCGCGACAGTCTCGCTGCGCATCCGCGGCTGGTGCTGGAAGCCCCGCCCGGCGCCGGCAAGACCACCCAGGTGCCGCTGGCGTTGCTGGACGCGCCGTGGCTGGCCGGCCGCAGGATCGTGATGCTCGAGCCGCGCCGCGTGGCGGCCCGCAGCGCGGCGCAGTTCATGGCGCGCCAGCTCGGCGAGCCGGTCGGCGAAACGGTGGGGTACCGCATCCGCTTCGAGAACAAGACCTCCGCGCGCACCCGCATCGAAGTCGTCACCGAAGGCATCCTGACCCGGCTGATCCAGGACGACCCCATGCTGGAAAGCGTCGGCGCGCTGCTGTTCGACGAATTCCACGAACGCCATCTGGCCGGCGACCTGGGTCTGGCGCTAGCGCTGGATGTGCAGGCGCAGGTGCGCGATGACCTGCGCATCGTGGCGATGTCGGCCACGCTGGATGGCGAACGCCTGGCCGGCTTTCTGGAAGCGCCGCGGCTGAGCAGTGCCGGGCGCAGTTTCCCGGTGGAGATTGCGCACTTTCCGGCGCGCCGCGACGAAGCGCTGGAGCCGCAGACGCGGCGCGCGGTGGAGCACGCGTTGTCCACGCATCCCGGCGACGTGCTGGTGTTTTTGCCCGGCCAGCGCGAGATCGCGCGGGTGCATCGCGCACTGCAGGATGCGCTGGATCCGGCGGTGCAGGTGCTGCCGCTGCACGGCGAGCTGTCGGTGGAGGCGCAAAGCCAGGTACTGCAGCCCGACCCGCAAGGCCGCCGCCGCGTGGTGCTGGCCACCAACGTGGCCGAATCTTCGGTCACCTTGCCCGGCGTGCGCGTGGTGATCGACAGCGGGCTGGCGCGCGAGCCGCATTACGACCCCAACAGCGGGTTTTCGCGGCTGGACGTGACCGCCATTGCGCAGGCTTCGGCCGACCAGCGCGCCGGCCGCGCCGGACGTGTCGCCAGCGGCTGGGCCTACCGGCTGTGGCCGCAGTCGCAACGGCTGGAACCGCAGCGCCGTGCCGAGATCACCCAGGTGGAACTGGCCGGCCTGGCGCTGGAACTGGCTGCCTGGGGCAGCAGCGCACTGCGCTTTGTCGATGCGCCGCCCAGTGGCGCACTGGCCGCCGCGCACGAGCTGCTGCAGCGGCTGGGCGCGCTCACCGCAAGCGGCGGCATCACCACGCTCGGCCGGCGCATGCTCGCGCTGGGCACGCATCCACGCCTGGCGGCGATGCTGGCGCAGGCCGGCGATGCGCCGCGTGTGGCGCTGGCCTGCGACCTGGCCGCGCTGCTGGAAGCGCGCGACCCACTGCGCCAGGGTGGCGATGGGCTGGCCGCGCGTTGGCGGGCGCTGGCGGCATTTCGTCAGGGCCGCAGCGCGGCCGACGCCGATCGTGGCGGCCTGGCTGCCATCGACAGCGCTGCCAAACAATGGCGGCGCCGGCTGCGCTGCGACAGCGCCCCGCCATCCAGCGTGGAGGCGCACGCGCTCGGCGACCTGCTGTCGCACGCATTTCCCGATCGCATCGCCGCACGCCATCCGGCCGACCCGCTGCGCTACCTGCTCGCCAACGGCCGCAGCGCGCGCCTGTTCGACCATAGCGATCTGCGCGGCGAACCGTGGCTGGTGGCCAGCGAACTGCGCTATGAAGCCAAGGATGCGCTGTTGCTGCGCGCCGCGCCGGTGGATGAAGCCTACCTGCGTCGCAGCCTGCCTGAGCGCTTCGTGCAGCAGGACGTGGTGCAGTGGGACGCGGACAAACGGGCCCTGGTCGCCCGCCGCCAATCCAGCTTCGACCGCATCGTGCTCGACAGCCGCCCGGCCGGCCGCGTCGACCCGGCACACGCCGCAGCCGCGCTCACCGACGCAGTGCGTCAACTCGGCCTGGACGCCCTGCCTTGGACAGAAAACCTGCAGCAGTGGCGCGCCCGCGTGCAGTCGCTGCAGAGATGGATGCCCGAGCTGGCGCTGCCCGATCTCTCCGATGCCACACTGCTGGAGACGCTGGACACCTGGCTACGCCCGGCCTTCGCCGGCAAGACCCGCCTGGACGCGCTGGATGAGGCCAGCCTGGGCGAAGCACTGAAGAGCGCGCTGCCCTGGGAGCGCCGCCAGTGGATCGACCGCCATGCGCCCACCCGCATCAGCGTGCCCTCCGGCATGGAGCGCCCCATCAGCTATGCCCTCGACCACGCCGGCCAACCGCTACCGCCGGTGCTGGCGGTCAAACTGCAGGAACTGTTCGGCCTGGCCGAAACCCCACGCATCGCCGACGGCCGCATCCCGTTGACCTTGCACCTGCTGTCGCCCGGCGGGCGGCCGTTGCAGGTGACCCAGGACTTGAAGAGTTTCTGGGCGAATACGTATCCGGACGTTAAAAAAGAGATGAAGGGGCGGTATCCGAGGCATCCGTGGCCGGATGATCCCTGGACAGCCGCCGCAACCCACAGAGCAAAACCACGCGGCACCTGAAACGCACAGACCCGCGGCGGCGGTGAAACAGACGGGCGCTCGAAATCTCCTGCGGCGCGGACAGCTGCCGCAACCCACAGAGCAAAACCAC